>JAWKIN010000026.1:0-44584 GCA_041394345.1 Acidimicrobiales bacterium
GGTCCGCCGCCACGACCAACGGTGCCGCCACGGCCGTGAAACACCGTGATCTTGACCCCGTGTTTGGCCGAAACGTCACGAATCGTTCGGAGCGCCTTGTGGATCTCCCACTGGCTCGTCGCAATCCCACCGTCCTTGTTGGAGTCGGAGTAGCCGACCATGACCTCCTGGACCCCGCCGCGAATCTCGACGATCCGCCGGTAGTTCGGCGTCGTCAGCAGTCGCTCGAGCGTTTCGCCGCAGCTGCGCAGGTCGTCAATTGTCTCGAACAACGGAACGAACCCAATGCGGGCGACGCCGGTGGAGAGATCGACAAGGCCAACTTCCCGGGCCAAAAGCACCGGCGCCAGGATGTCGTCGATCCCCTGGGTCATCGAAACGATGTAGCTCCGAACGACGTCGTCGCCGTAAAGGTCGAGTTGGTCGCGCAACATCCGAAACAACTCGAGTGCGTCGGATTCGGGGCGTTGAATCCCAGGAGGGGCCAATGGTCGTCGACTGTTGAGCTCAGCGAGCAGGAGGGCAGTCCTCGCGTCACGATCGGTGGGATACGTCGTTCCCGATTCGCTGAACAGACGAGCGAGCGATTCGTGGTGCCGGTCGGCATGCTCGCGAATGTCGAGTGTCGCCAACCGGAAACCAATGGTTGCGACGAGACGTTGAACTCGCCGCAGGCGGCCAGCACTGGCGAGGTTGGTTCCCGTTGCCTTGAGCGATCGTTCGAGTAACGCCAGATCGGCGGCGAGTTCGTGATGACTCGCGTAGGCTCGCCGGCCCCGGGGAGTCGTGCCCGCCGCCGCCAGTCGATGCAGCACGACCGCCAGCTTGAGTCGATACCACTCGCCGTCGTAGATACGACCCATCGAAGCGAAGACAGCGGGAAAGCCGATGCGGTCGGCCTCGACTGAGGCTCGCAGCTCAGGGCTCGGCGGCCTGATTGCGTCCGAACCGCTGAGTTCACGTCGCAGTTGCTCGACTTCGGTCGTCAACAAGCGGAGTGCCCGTCGGCGTTGAAGGGCAAGCACCTCGATTGTGGTCTGTGGCGTCACGTTTGGATTGCCATCACGATCGCCGCCAACCCACGAACCAAACTCGATGGGCGCCACGGTGGGGTCCAAGTCGACGCCATGGCTGGCAAAGGCAATATCGGCATCAGTCCAGACTTCTGGCAGCCCTTCGGCCAAAAGCTGCTCAAGGTAGTAGAGCGCCGTCCGGGCTTCGTCCACTGGCAGCGGTTTCTCGCGGCGTAGCTCGTCGGTTAGCCACATGCCGTCGAGCAGGGAATCGATTCGGTGATCGATTTGGCGCCGATCGGCCGGGGTTGAGCGATGCAGCTCTCGGCGTTCGGTGAGATCGGAAATGGTGCTCAGCTTGTCGAGGATCGACCGGCGCGATGCTTCGGTCGGGTGAGCGGTGAAGACAGGGTTCAGCATCAACGTGCTAAAAACTGCGCCGATCTCGGTTGCGTCGTGGCCCGCCTCAATCAATCGATCGATTGTGTCGCTGATTCGGCCTTCGTCGGCCCGGCGTTGATTGAGGTTGTCGATGCGATGAACCTGTTCAGCCACGTTGGCGAGGTGGAAGTAGGTCGTGAACGATCGGGCGAGGCGGACCGTGTCGAGCTCGTCGAGTCCCTTAATGACCTCGGCGAGGCGATCGCCGGCCGCATCGTCATGGTCGCGGCGAAGACTACGGGCAAGCACCCTGACCTCTTCGACAACGTCGAGGAAGTTGTCTCCTTCGAGCCGGCTGATCGAGTGACCAAGCTGGGCGCCGAGGCGACGAATAGCCGCTCGGAGTTCTTCGTCTTGCTGATGGGCGGCATCTTCAGATGGTGTCGACGGCAACGAGGTCTCTCCAGGAGTAGCTAAGCGGATCCGGTCGCCGTTGACCGCTGGTCAGTGTAGGCCGATCGGCGGTAACTATCGGTGGCGCTGAATGTCGAAACTACTCTCATGGTCGGGCCAGATCCGCCGATTGGAGCAGCCTTCGACGAGGAACGAGACGATATGGCAGCTATCGAGGCCGCAGCCCAACAGACCCTCCGCCTCGGGCGTCGCTTCTTTCGCGACACCTGGGTGCACCGCTTGCCGATGACCGGCGCAATCTATGACCGGGTGGCGAGCGTGATGGCCGTGCCCGACACGGTGGTGTTCCGCGGTGTCGAGGTTGCCCTCGCTCAGACCGACAGCACCATCACGCCATCGCTGATCACGGGCGAGTTCGAGCGGGTCGAGCTGGATGCCTACGAGGCGTTGCTGTCGCCTGGCATGACCGTGGTGGACGTCGGTGCCAACAATGGGACGTTGTCGGCCATTGCCGCCAAGCATGTTGGCCCGACCGGTTCGGTCGTGTCGATTGAGGCGATTGCGTCCAACGTCGAGCTGCTTGAACGCACGATCGCCCTGAACGGGATCGACGCCGTCGTATCGGTCGTCCACTGTGCGGCCGGCGTTGGCGAAGGCAACGTGCGCATCTATCTCGATCGCGACAATAGCGGTACCCATTCTGCGGGGCGGGTCGGCGAGTCATGGATCGACGTGCCGATCCGCAGTGTCGATGAGATCGTTCAATCGAGCGGGTTGTCGTCGGTAGACCTGCTGAAGATCGACGTCGAAGGCTACGAGTCGTTCGTGCTGGAAGGCGCATCAGGTACATTGCACACGCATCAGCCGATCATCTTCTGTGAGTTTGACAACGATCTCCTCATCGCCGCTGGTGGCGACCCGGCCCGGGCCGTCGACATACTTGCGGCGCACGGCGCCATCTATCTGATCAACAGTCTGGCGGGCGGATCGAGCAGATCAGTGCGGACGAACTGCTCCACTACAAGGCCACCCATAAGCGGGTGGTTCCTCAGAACGTCATCGTCGTTCGCCGCCCGTGCCGCCCACGTCGCCATGGTGCTTTAGGCTGCCCGAGCTGGGCCTCGGCCCATGGGCGAAAACGACATCTGGCCCTGGGCGTTTTCACGCTCCAGGACCAGATTGCTCGTTCTGCCCCAACGAGATAGCTCTCAATCGGCGGGCGCAAGGCAAATGTAAGGCCTAGGCCAGTGTTTGTGGTGGCGCCTCGGCTGCTGATTCGTTGCCCGTGGAGCCTGCCTCGGTGACGGCGGGGACCGACGCTTGGCGACGGGCCCGAGTGAGGAAGCCCGTGTGGGCGACCATGCGATGATCGGGTCGGACCGCTTGCCCCTCGACGTGCCAGGTTCGGTTGAGTACTTCGGTGGTCTCGATTTCGGTAAAGCCATGGAAATGAAGGGCGTCGTTGACCTTCATGACCTGGGTAATGGACGGGGTGTAGGCGAGAAACACTCCCCCGGGCCGTAGGGCGATCGACGCGTGGGGTATGACCTGCCACGGCTCGGGCAGGTCGAGGATGACGCGGTCGAAGTCGGTCCCATCAATGCCGTCATAGCTCGACCGAAGCTGGACGTCGTAGCGCTCCAGGATCTCGTTGCCCATGAACGCCGTGACATTTCTTGTGGCCCGATTGGCGAAATCACCGCGGAGTTCATAACCGGTGATGTTGGCCCCTGCTCGCAGCATGCCCATCGAGCGCGCCCGATCCGACCCCTGACTCGAACACCTTCATCCCGGGACCGATGTCGCCCAGCATGAGGATGGGGCCGATGTCCTTGGGGTAGATGACCTGGGCGCCCCGTTTCATCGAGAGGATGTAGTCGCTCAGGGTTGGCTTCAGGACCCGGAGCTTTTGGCCGAGGGTGGTTGAAACCAACGACCCGTCATGGTGGCCAATGATCTCGGTATGGGGCAAGACCCCTGCGTGCGAGTGAAACGCACCGGCTACGTCGAGCGTGATGAGGTGTCGCCGCCCCTTCTTGTCGATGAGCAGCACGAGATCGCCCTCGACGAGCTGGCCGTTGTTGGTGTTGGCATCGGTCATAGCGATTCGCTGGTTGCTTTTTCGTCGCGTCAGGGCGACGGGGACGGGTTCATGGGCTGCGGCCTTCTCGGCGAGCCGCAGAAGGCACACACGTCGCTGTTGGCCGGCCCGCCGCAACGCTCACAGCTACCGAGCGACGCCTTGGCGGTCGCGTCGCTGGCCGCAAAGGCGTCGACGGCATTTCGGAGAAAGCCGAGATAGAAGTCGCGCTTGGTGCCTGGTGAGGCCGACTCCAGTTCGTTGAGGGCCTCTTTGTAGCGAATGTGTTTGTTGCCGATGGCCATCGGGCACTCGTCGACGATGTAGTCGATTCCCTTGAGGACGCAGTAGGCGGCCATCTCCCGCTCTCCGAGGCGGATGAGCGGCTTGACTTTGCGAGGGAAGCCGTCGCTGGCGGGCAGCACGGGTCGTTGCCGAGCGAGGTAGTCGACCTGCCACGTCAGCGTGTTGCCGTACAGGACCGCCGCTTCGTCGTCGAGATTGTGGCCCGTCACGATGGCGTCATAGCCACCGTCAAGGGCTGCCTTGTCAAAGATGTGGCGCTTTGACATGCCGCACGCTGAGCAGGGAACACGCTTGGTCGCAGCTGCTGCGGTTGGTACATCGAACCCGTAGTCGGCGCGCAGGCTGACCTCGATGAGCTTGACGCCACGCTTCGCGGCATAATCACGAGCGAACTGGCCCGAGGTATCGGAATAGTCGCCGATGCCAAGGCCAACATAGAGGCCGTCCGCTTCGTAGCCGAGGTCGAGCAAGATGTCCCAGACCGCCAAACTGTCTTTGCCGCCGGAGACGGCGACGAGGGCGCGATCGCCGGGCGCCAGCATGTCGAACTCTTTTATCGTCTTGGCGGTTTGGTCGAGACAGAGTTTGAGGAAGTGCTCGCTGCAGAAATTGGCATTGTGTCGACGCATGTCGATGACGGCCGGTTCACGACACACCCGGCACTTCATCCGCCTTGGCCTCCGCTGATCACGGGGCGGATTTCGACCACGGCCTCGTCGCTGAGCAGGGCGTCACCGGGCACGAGCGTGCCGTCTTGGATGACGAGTACTGACTCGCGATTGAGCTCGAGACGCTGCAACAGCGCCACGACCGAGATTGGACCGGTGAACTCTTTTTCACGGGCGGGATTACGGAGCAATACCTTCACGGCTACAGGATGCCGGAAAAGGCCGCTGCTTCGCGCCGGTCACGCCTTACGAGCCGCCTTGCGGGCTGCCTTGACGGCTGCTTTGTGGGCCTTGGCGTTGGACTTCGCCGATCGGGCCGCTTGTTTTTCGGCCTTGATCTGTTCGCCGTGGGTGACGTGCAGGCTTTCGATGATGTATTTGTCGCCTGGCTTCAGATTGGTGAGCTCGACGATTTCGCGCCGCTCGGTCTTGCGCTTGGCCCACCGCAGCAACAGCATCATGCCGCTCGTGAAGACCCACGACTGCGCAGGGCCACGCACGGTTTTGCGGACACCAAAAAGAAGGAGCTTCTGGAACATTAGAGGCGGCGGATTTCGAGAACCGTGCTCTTCTTCTTGCCCGAGCTCTGTCCCATTGCGTAGATGATCGTCAACAAGATGATGGCGAGGATCGTGCCGCCGATGGCGACCTTCTTCTTTGAGTCTTCAGCCACGGTGTCGACCTGGCCCTGGATCTCGCGGAACTTCGACTCGATGTCGGCAGGAGTGATCTTGGTGGTCTCGGTCATGAAAGTGCTCGATTCTTGGCCCGAAGGAATGCAAGGAAGAGGCTGACCATAGCGCCGATCAGCACGGCGATAGCCCCCAGGTAGGCCAGCAGGGACATCCAGCTGTTGCCATCGAGGGAGGCTTCGGTTTGCAGCAGGCGCAGGGTGCCAATGCCGAAGAAGAACAAGCCGAGGAACATCATGATTGCTCCGGCGATGCCCCAAACGAGATAGCCGCCGAGCGTCTTCAGTGGCTCGACGGTCTCTTGCTTCGCGTAGTCGACCAGCATCTTCTGCAGGTCTCTCGCTCCGTCGAGTGGGTTTTGGGTTGCCACAGATCTCTCTTTCGCCCGGTTGCAAAGCGTGTCGTGAACGTACGCAGCCTGCCCGACCACGCACAAGCGCCTACCGTATCAGCTTCTATGACCTCATGAATCGATTGGTTCGAGCGGATCGAGTTGGCTGACGTCGGGGGCGTCGGGGAAGTCGGCCAGCAACAAGACAACCTCTTGCTCGAGATTCTCGCAGGTGCTCGCCAGCTCGCCATTGATGATGATCGAGAACGTGGCATAGCTTGCGGGGTCGACGTCGGAGATGACATAGCCGCTGAGTGCCGTCGCCGTCGCCAGGGTGCCGGTCTTCGCCAGCACCTGACCATCGAGACCGAGCTCGGCAAATCGCTTGGCCAGGCTCCCCCGCTCGCCCGCGATGCTCAACGTCGAGGCAAGGGTGATCCGGGCGTAGCAGTTTCCAGCACCGAGACGACGAGATCACAGCTGATGCGGTCGGTTTCGGCCAGGCCCGAACCGTCGTTGATAACAACCCCGGTAAGGGGCATCGTTGGATCAGTGGCGAGCGCTGCTCGCACGGCCGCCGCACCGGCCTCGGTCGAGCCAACGCCGCTGTCGAGGAGGCCGGAGGGTGTTTCAGCAGTATCTCGGCGCCGTAGTTGTCACTGAAACTATTGATGTGGGTCGCAATTTCGAGCAGCGACGCCGACTCGATACCGGCGACGTTGAGCGCCGTCTCGGGCGCCACTCCGGTACCGACCTCGCCGACGGCGACACCGCGTTCGGCGAGCAGACCAGCAAAGACGGTGGCGGCATTCAGTGGCGGATCGTCTGCGGCATCGCGACTACCAGGAACACCGGGGTAGATCTCGGGCCATCGCACATAACCCTGGTTGACACTCAGGGCCGAGAGTGGGCCCGACTGCTTCTGGTCGATGAGGCGTTGATCCCACGGGCCAAACCGAACCGAATCGAAGAGCGACTCGTCGCCGATGATTCTGCCGGTCACTTGGGTGAGGCCGGTGGCCACCACACGGTCGGCGAGGGTTTCCAGCAGGGTGAAGGCCCGCCCTTGTTCATCGACGAACTGGGTCGAGCCAGTTGGCGGTGACCAGGAACGGGTCACCACCGCCAACCAGGTAGAGATCGCCGTTGAGAACGCCAGTGTCAAGCGTGTTGGAGAACCGGACCTCGGTCGTGAATGTGGTTGCGGGGTCGAGCAGGCTGAGCGGCCCAGGTGGTGAGCAGCTTCTGGTTGGACGCGGAACGAGGTCAGGTTGCCCCGGTCGTCGTTGACTCGTTGGCCGTTCAGCGACGACGAAACAACTGGTTTCGGTGGCGCGAGTGGCGATCTCGTCGACGACGGGCTCGACAGCTTGCTCCGCAATTGGAGCTTGCAGCGTTCGAGGTAGTCGACGGGCCGACAAGACCGGCGTAGACAGTTGCTGGCTGTACTCGATGGGGTCGAGTGCCTCGTCCTCGGTGTCGTTTGCCTGGGCCACACGCCAGCTCAAGGCAGACGCAGTGGCCAGCGCGACCAGGGGAAGCCAGCGGCTCAGCAGCTTTACGGGTTGCATAGGGTGTTGACGTTAGTCGCTCCCCCTGCCCAGCGGTGGTGCCTTGCGATAGCGGCCGTTACTCCGGTGTCAACGGGACATGGAGCACGGTGCCGTCGACCATGATGCCGCCTCGGTTGCCCACCTCGATCGACCCATACCGCTGACGAAACACGGGTGGTAGCTGTCGGTCGCCTGGCAGTGTCAACCACAGGCGAAGCAGATGGCGTCGCTCGGCGGGCTCGGCATGGTCAGGAAGCTGGTCCGGTCGTGCAGCATCGAGTGATTGTGCACGAACTGGATGTCGCCTGGCTCGAGCTGCATCGACAGGTGTACCGCCGGGTCGTTGGCGATGGAGTCAAAGAGATCGAGGGCTGCGGTGAGCGTCGTGTCGGGGACAGGTGCCTCGGCAAACCGTCGAGCGGCCTCGATGTATTGTCGTTGGTACAACACGGTGAGGGTGGTCGTCGAACCACGAGAGCACCGGAATCTCGAACCAGGGCTTCTCGCCTGGGGTTGTTCGCCCCGCCGATCGGTGGCTACGGCGCCGAACAGGGCGGCCGCCAGTTTGGATCGTGCGCGACGCACGACGCGTAGATGGTGGTCGCACTCGCAAGTAGCGATTCGCCGCCGGACGCCGCCGTCTTGAGACAGAGCAGCCCGACAACATCGGTTGAGTCGGTGTGAAAAGTCTGGCGCTGATTTGTCTGATAGATCCGAATGGTCGGATCGGTGAGGTCTGCCCCGATGTCGCGTACATGGCCGAGCAGGTGTCCAGCCGCATTCTGCGATCGGGGGCCGCCGATCAGCCGGCCAAATCGGTAGTAGGCCGCGGCGAGGGCGGCCGGGTCGTAGTCGGCTGGGTTGATTCCCCGAAGCACCACGAATCCGAATCCGTTGAGGAGCGAATGGCTGACGTCGTTGGCGAGGGCCAGCAGCGCTGGCCTGACCGGGATCGGCTCGGCGATGAGGTCGGCGGTCGCGTCGGCGAGCTGGCTGAATTCGTCGATCTCGGCGGACGTGAGTGTGCGGGTCCATTCCCCTGGTCGGGCAGCCAACTCGGCGCCGGTCCATCGCTTGTGTTCCGGCGGCACCGGAGGGGTTTTGGGCGTTCGGCTCATGCGGCTCAGTATTGCGCACTAGAAAGGGGCGATGACAAGGGACGCACCGGATTCGCATGTTTTTGATCTGAAGGAAGAGACGCTCGCGGCGATCACGACGTGGGCCAGTGAGCGAATCCGGCGCGGCCCCGATCCGGCGCACGGCGCCCGTCCCGCCTCTGAACTCGAGGTCGATTTGGCCGGCTCGATTTCGGCTGGGGGCATCGGGGCCGCCGAGGCACTGCGCCGATTCGTTGATGTCATCGTGCCGGCAACGCGAGCCCAAGATGATCCGATGAACCTGGCGTACGTGGCCGCCGCGCCAACACCAGCCGCGTTGACATTCGACCTCGCCGTATCGGCGGCCGAGATCTTTGGCGGAACATGGGAAACGGGTGCCGGGGCCGTTCACGCTGAAAATCAGGCGCTGGCCTGGATCGCGTCGTTGGCGGGCTGGCCGACGACCGCAGGCGGCACCTTCGTGTCGGGCGGGACGTTGGGCAACCTGAGCGCGCTCCACGCCGCTCGCACTCGGGCCAACACCCGAGATGGGCGGCCGACGTGGGCGGGTCGCTGCAGCGAGCAAGCCCATTCGAGCATCAAAGGCGCTGCCGCCGTGCTCGACGTCGAGATCGTCGATGTACCGACCGATGAACGCGGCCGGATCACCGGCCCGGCGCTAGCGGCGGCAATTGACGGCCCGACGGCGTGTTCGCGGTGGTGGCGACGGCCGGCACCACCAACGCGGGAATCATCGATGACCTCGCGCCGATTGCCGACGTGTGCGAGGCAACCGGTATCTGGATGCATGTCGATGGCGCCTACGGGCTTGCGGCGCTCGCCTCCCCCACGGCCCGACCGCTGTTTGTCGGCATCGAGCGAGCCGACAGTTTTATTGTTGACCCGCACAAGTGGCTGTTCGCGCCGTACGACTGTTGCGCATTGGTGTCCGAAATCCCGTCCTTGGTGCCGCCGCCCATGCCCAAGTGGCGCCCTATCTCGACCAGATCGACCGAGAGGCCTGGAATCCGTCCGACTACGCCATCCATCTGAGCCGCCGAGTCCGCGGCTTGCCCCTTTGGTTCTCGCTCGCCACCTACGGCACCGATCGCTACGCCGAAGCCATCGATCGGGTCTTGGCGACGACGCAAGAAATCGCTGCGGGCATCGACGCCATGGAGCATCTCGACCTGTTGATGGTGCCGGATCTCTCGGTCATTCTCTTTCGCTGCGCAACGATGACCGAAGCCGAGATGGTGGCGTGGTCAGAATCCCATCGAGTGGCAGGCACGATGTTGTGTCTACCGACAAGACACAACGGTCAGATGGTGCACCGCCTCTGCCTCGTCAACCCCGAGACCGAAGCCGCCTCGGTCTTGGCGATCGTGGCGACGCTCGGGCGGTGCGGCCTAATCAGACGATGGCTGAATCGGGCGATAGCCCTCGAGCGTCGAGGAACCGTCGATACTGCCACAGGAGTTCGAGCGCTCGAACCGCTCGATTGGCCGAGCCATAACACAGGCGGCCGGAGGCGCGTACGGCCGCCGGGCCCGCGTTGTCTGGGTCGGTGGTGGCGAGTTCGGTGGCCGTGAGGATGGGTTTCCCCGTCCGGGTCGAGATCTCGGCGGCGGCCTCGGCGAATCGTGCGTCCTGGCGTTCGTGGTAGGCGACGATGCGTTCGAGCCCGTGGTCGGGGTAAAGGCTCCCCGGCGCATCATCGCCGCCTGGTTCGACTGGATGCCGAGGCCGAGGTAGATGATGGCGTCGACCTCGGGGTGGGAGGCGATGAGCTCCATGACCTGCGGGATCGTGTCTCGGGTTTCGCCTCCTGCGAGGTCGACGGGGTTGTTCTTGCTCCAACGCGGTGGCAGCAAGGTGTCGATCTGGGCTAGCAGATCGTCGGGCAACGTCATGAGCTCGAGTGTGCTGTTGTGGATGGCGTCCGAGGTAACGACGCCCCAACCACCGGCGGTGGTCATCACCACAACCCGATTGCCTTTGGGCAATGGCTGTGTGGCGAACGTGGCCGCCGCCTCGAAGGCTTCTTCGACGGTGTTGGCTCGGAGTACGCCGGCTTGGCGCATCGCGCCGTCGAACACTCGGTCGTCTGAGGCGAGCGAGCCGGTATGACTTGCTGCGGCCCGGGCTCCGCCAGCGGTTGCGCCTCCCTTGACCAGCACCATTGGTTTCTTGGTGGCGATAGCTCGCATGCGGTCATAAAACGCCCGCCCGTCCTGGATGCCCTCGACGTAGGCGAGGCCGACCTTGGTGGCCGGGTCGTTGGCGTAGTAGTCGAGATAGTCGGGCACGGTGGCGGCCGCTGCGTTGCCCGCACTGACGGCCCGGCTGATGCCCACCCCGGTCTGGACCGACCAATTGAGGAACGACGAGACGAAGTTGCCCGACTGGCTCGCCACGCCGATCCCGCCGGCAGGTGGGTAGGGGGCGACGATCTGGGCACAAAGGCTGGCCGGCGTCGAGACGACCCCTTGGCCGTTTGGTCCGGCCAGCAAGATGCCAAGCTCGTCGGCGAGCGCAACGAGTTGGGCCTGGGCCGCGATGCCGGCCTCGCCGGCCTCGGCGTAACCGGCCGAGGTGACAAAGGCCGCCGTGATGCCCTTGGCGGCGCACGACCGAAGCAGGTCGAGGTTGGTGGACGCCGGCGTACAGACGAACACGAGGTCGATTTCGCCGGCTGGAAGGTCGTCGATGCTCGGAACGCAACGAATGCCGAGCACATCGGATCCGTCACGGTTGGTGGCGTAAACCGGCCTGGTAACCTCGAGGCCAGCAGATTGTGGAGGCTCACGAAACCAAACTTGCCTGGGTGGGTCGAGGCCCCGGCGACAACGACGCCGCGAGGAGAAAAAGGGCGTCGAATTGTTGTTGGGTCGGCATCAGATTGATCCTTTGAGTTCGACGAGTGCATCAACGGCAACCGGGCTGCCGTGGTGAATCAAGACCGGGTTGCAGTCGATCGAGGCGATATCGGGGCGGGCGACGGCAGCCTCGGAAAGGGCCAGGAGGACCGAGGCCAACTGCTCTCGATCAACGGCAGGTTCGCCCCGGAAGTCGTCGAGCAGCGCCTGCGTCTTGAGCT
The DNA here is from genome assembly GCA_041394345.1 of Acidimicrobiales bacterium. Lineage (GTDB taxonomy): Bacteria > Actinomycetota > Acidimicrobiia > Acidimicrobiales > SZUA-35 > JBBKWJ01. The sequence goes on from JAWKIN010000026.1 coordinate 11,636, forward strand.
CGTCGATCATCTCGGCAGCATCGATCGCGATTGGCACCATTCTCAGGACGACGTCGGCGATCGCTTCGGCCAAGATACCGCCGACACCGAGCAGGACGGTTGGTCCGAACTGGGGTCTGTTGACATGCCACAAATGAACTCGCGATGTGAGCGGATCATTGGTGCCACGAGCACGGTTACTGGGCCATCCTCGGGCGTTGCGGCGCCAAGCAACTCGCTGGCCGCTTGTCGAACGGCGTCAGGTGACGTGAGCCCGAGTCTGACCAGGCCGCGCTCGGTTTTGTGCGCGATCTTGTCGCCATTGAGCTTGGCGACGACGGGGTAGCCGATGGTGTCGGCGGCCCGACGGCGTCGTCGGCGGTCGATACGGAGTGTTCGGCGGGAAACGGAAGGCCGAATGGGGCGAGCAACGCTTTCGACTGTTGCTCGGAAAGCGTTGAAGAGGAGGGGCTAGACATGGGCGTTGACCCTAGTCTTGCGGTGGCTCCAACGCCGAACGGATGAACGACTTCATGTGTTCGAGCCGGGCGTCCAGCGCGTCGTCGGTATACGGATCAGTGCCCAGCAGACCAGTCAGCATCCGATGGTCAGAGCAGTCAGGTGAGCAGGGCCCCGTAGCCAGTGATGACAAGGTTCTTCTTCGTCGTGTTCGCGGAAAATGCCGCGATCCATCTCGCGGCGAAACGCGACCGCTCGTTCGTAGAACGGGCGGAGGGCCGCACCGCAGTCGATGCCGAGTTCGCTGTGTTCGGTCATGGCCTCGCGCCGCACGATGCGAATGATGCGCGGGTTCTGGCTCTCGCGAACTCGAAACTGGTCAGCAGGACGGCGTCGACGCGTTCCCAGCCATCGAGGTCATCGCCCGCAGTTTCGTCGAGCCGGGCACTCTACGCGAGCAGCGCCTCCTCGATTAGCGACCGGTAGATGGGCTTCTTCGTGGGGAAGTAGTGCAGCAAGCTCGGTCGCTTGATGCCGACGCCTGGCCGCGATGTCATTGAGTGACGTGCCCTCAAACCCTTGGTCGGCAAAACAGACGAGGGCCTCTCGGAGGATGATGTCCCTGGTGGAGCTGTCTGGCACGTCGCCACTCTACCGGGCGCTGTTAGCTTGGGTCAGATGGAGATCATCGCTGCCCTCTTTATGGACGACATCCAACTTCGTTCGGTTCCCGGGCCCTCTACTCGAATCGATCTGAGCGGGATCCAAGATTTTTCGGCTCCTGCGCCCGCCCCCGTTCCGGTAAGCGTCGGCCCCCATCTTGTCGTCATCGTTTGGGCCCATCCGGCCGAAAACGGATTCGCTCGCCTGAGGTGGTGTTCCGGCCACTGATGGCGATCCCGAGGCCGACCCGTTGGCCCGCAACGTCCAGGCGTTGCAGTTGGAGCCAGGGAAGTTCAACTATCGACTCGTGTGGGCCGAAATAGCGTTCGAGGACTACGGCACGATTGTGGCGCACGCACGGTCGGGGGCGGTCGAACACACGTCGTTCCCTACACGCTCCTGCCACCTCGCCGAGTAGGCGATGCCCCGTTTCACAGGAGAGTTTCCAGCACCCAGACCCTGTATTGCCACCGGCGAGGCAATCGGCGCGCTCCTAGAGGCCATACCCGAGCCGACGACCGTCGTCGTCATGGCGAGTGGCGACGTGAGCTGGCGGCTCGCCGATGTCATCGAGGCCGTCGATGCGCTGCTGTCCCCCGACGTGCTCGTCGGGCTAACGGCGAGTGCCGTTCGGGCCCAGGGTGGTGCGCTCAGTTCTCGGGCGCTCGCGTTATGGGCGACCGATGCGAGCGGCGTGCGCGCCGTGCGATTGGAAGCCGATCCCGATGACCCAACGGCCTTGGCGCCGCGCCACCTGCGGCCGCACGCCGACGAGGCCCTGCTGTTGTGGTGCGATCCCGAAACGGTCGACCCCGACGCACTCGTCGACTGGCGACCTGACCTCAACCTCTGTGCGGTTTCTTGACGCCGGTTTCGACCGGCGGCTTGCCCTGGCTGTTCACGGTTGAAGACGAGTTCGACGATGGCGCGGTCGGGATTGGCCATGACCGCCGATGTTGCGAGTTGCGTCGTCGATCGAGGGGTCCGCCAAATCGGTGACTATTGGGCGGTAACCAGCGTCGAAGGACTCGCCATCATCGGCCTAGCTGGCACGTCGGTGGCCGCACAAGCCGAAGCGTTGGGTCTTCGAGCCAGCCAGTGTGTTCTGGGACCGGTCACCATCGACGAGTCGGGCGAGCCCCAGTTTGAACCACCCTCGTTGGCGCACGATGACGAGGTGAAACCCGATCCCCAGCTGGGCGATCTCTTTGCGCTTTGGGTGTTTGATCCGGCGGTGTTTGCTGATGATCTCACCAACTCGATTGACTGGTCGGAGGCGGGAGCGATCCTTGGCTTTGGCCCACCACGACACGGGAACGGCCCGACCGACCTCGCCGTGGCCACCGCAGCGGCGACAACATCCGCCCAGATCGGCACCTTCGGGCATCGTCGCTCGATCTATCAAGACGCATTCGGGGCTGCACTGTTCCGATAGGTTAGTCAGCATTCCGGCCAAGAAACGAAGGACAAGTTTGTGAGCACAGAGCCAGAAGCCCTCGGCATCAATGTCATCCGAGCCCTCGCTATGGATGGCCCACATGCGGCGAACTCCGGGCACCAAGGCACGGCCATGGCGCTTGCTCCCCTAGCCCACGTGTTGTGGACTCGAGTCATGAAGTACGACGCGAGCGACCCCGAGTGGGTCGATCGCGATCGTTTCATCCTTTCGGCCGGTCATGCGTCGATCCTGCAATACGCCATGCTGCACCTCACTGGCTACGATCTTTCGCTCGACGATCTCAAGTCGTTCCGCCAACTCGGTTCGCGGACACCTGGGCACCCCGAAGCGGGCCACACGCCCGGCATCGAGGTCACCACGGGTCCACTCGGCGCCGGTTTTGCCAACGCCGTCGGCATGGCCATCGCCGAGCGCTACCAACGAGCCCGCTTTGGTGACGACATCATCAATCACACCATCGACACGGTGGTGGGCGATGGCTGCTTGAGCGAGGGCGTGAGCCATGAGGCTGCGTCGCTGGCTGGTCATCTTGGTCTGGGTCGACTGATCGCGATCTACGACGACAACCACATCACCATCGATGGTCCGACCGAGCTCGCACTCAACGACAACGCCGCCGAGCGGTTTGGCGCCTATGGCTGGCACGTCCAAAACCTGGGTGAGAAAGGCGAAGACCTCGATGCCCTTGAAGCGGCACTCAACGCCGCTAAGGCCGTCGAGGACAAGCCATCGATCATCATCGTTCGTACCCACATCGGCTTCCCGTCGCCCAGCCTGACCGACGACCACGCGGCTCACGGCTTGTTCGGCTCGGCGGAGATCACCGAGGCAAAGGCGGCAATGGGCCTGCCCGATGAGCCGTTCTTTATTCCCGAAGACGTGCTCGCGATGTACCAAGCCGCCGGCACTCGTGGTGCCGCTGAACACGCAGCCTGGGCGAGCCGGGTCGATGCCTACGACGGTATTGCTGAGCTTCAGGCCGCATGGGGCGCAACCGGCCTACCCGGCTGGGAAGACGTGCTTCCCACGTTCACGCCGGGCGACTCGATCGCCACCCGAGTGGCGTCGCAGAAAGTCATCGATGCGCTCGCTCCCGTGGTGCCTGGGCTGATCGGTGGCGGCGCCGACCTCACCGGCAACACCGGCACCAAGCTTGGTGAGTACGGTGTGCAGTCGCGGCAGAATCCCGGCGGACGCCAAGTCTTCTTCGGTGTGCGAGAACCGCGATGGGTTCGGCGCTCGTTGGCGCCGCCCGTCACGGTGGCGTGCTGCCCTTTGGCGGAACGTTCTTCGTGTTCAGCGACTACATGCGCCCGGCCATCCGGCTGGCTGCCCTCTCGGGAGCGAAGGCGATCTTCGTGTTCACCCACGACTCTGTTGGCGTGGGCGAAGACGGCCCAACCCACCAGCCAATCGAGCATCTGATGGCGCTGCGGGCCATCCCCAACCTTCGCGTCATCCGGCCAGCCGATGCCACCGAAACGAGTGGCGCATGGCTTGAGGCCCTTCGTCACGACGGGCCGACGGCGCTTGTTCTGAGCCGCCAGAATCTGCCGGTGCTCGAAGAGACCGATGCCAATCGTGTTGGCGAGGGTGCCTATGTGGTGCACGACCCCGAGGATGCCCAAGCAGTCATCGTCGCTACCGGCGCAGAAGTGTCGTTGGCGCTCGAAGCGGCTGGCCTTCTTTGGGATGCCGATCTGCCCGTGCGTCGTGTCGATGCCCTGCTGGGATGCGTTCGAAGAGCGCACCGAGGAAGAACAAGACGAGGTCCTGCCGCCTGAACTACCAACCGTTTCGGTTGAGGCTGGCGTCACGCTCGGATGGGAACGCCACGCCGATCGCGGTAGGTATTGATCGATTTGGAGCCTCCGCTCCGGCGGGCGACATCTTCGAAGCGTTGGGGCTTACGGCAGTCAATGTGGCGTCGGCCGTCACCGACCTGCTCGACGCCATCGCCGAATACTAGAGCCAAGTCACGAGGAGACAAATCATGGGACGACTACACGAGCTGCACGAACAGCAAGGCCTGAGCCCCTGGCTCGACAACCTCCGGCGAGGCTGGATGGTCTCGGGCGAGATGCAGGAGTGGATCGACCGTGGCGTTCGGGGCATGACGTCCAACCCGTCGATCTTCGCGAAGGCCATGATCGAGACGAGCGACTACGACGAGGAGCTCGCGGAGTTGTTCGGCGCGCCGGCGCCACCACCGAAGATGCCTACTGGACCCTGGCGATTGGCGACATAAACCGAGCCCTTGGCTACCTACGGCCCACGTTCGATGCTTCTGGGGGCGAAGACGGGTACGTCTCGATCGAGGTGTCCCCACCCTGGCCCACGACGAGGCGGGCACCGTCGAGGCCGCTCGGTATCTCGACGATCGCATCGACGCACCGAATCTCTACATCAAGGTGCCAGGCACGGTCGAAGGCATCGGGGCAATTCGCACCCTTGTCAGCGAGGGTCGGTCAATCAACGTCACCTTGATCTTCTCGCTTGAGCGCTACGCCGAGGTTATGGAGGCCTACATCTCTGGCCTCGAAGCGTGTCCCCTCGACGACCTGTCCACGGTCTCGTCGGTGGCCTCGTTCTTCATCAGTCGGGTCGATGCCGCAGTCGATGCGAAGCTCGTCGCTCTCGGCACCGATGAGGCGCTTGCGCTGAAGGGCAAGGCGGCGATAGCGCAGGGCCAAATCGCGTACGAGCGATTCCAGGCAACCTTCAGCGGCGAGCGCTGGGATGCCCTCGCGGCCCGTGGGGCACGTCAAGCGGCCGCTCTGGGCCTCGACATCGACGAAAGATCCGTCCTACCCCGACACGCTCTATGTCGACACGCTCATCGGTCCCAATACGGTCAACACGCTGCCTGACGGAACGCTCCTGGCGTTTGACGACCATGGCACCGTAGCCCGCACCGTCGACGCCGACGTGGCTGCTGCGCATGCTGTTGTCGCCAGTCTTCTGGAGCTCGGCATCGATCTTGAGGATGTTGCGGCCGACCTCGAAGCAGCTGGCGTTGCGTCGTTTGCTGATGCGTTCGTCGACGTGCTGGCGCGCTCGACTGCGCCGTTAGCGCCATCGGGTTGGGGTAGCGTCTTGGGGGTGAGCGCTCCCCGACCAAAGAACAGCTACGGCGAAGAAACCGTCGACCGTGCCATAAGTCAACTTCTCACGTCGATCGGCGATGAACAAAACGGCGACCTCGTTCGGAAAGTCATCGTCACGGCGTTGGAGATGGACGATGAAAATGTCGACCGTCTCGAGCTAAAGATTGCCTCGCAGACAATGGCCGAGATGCTCAATGCCTGGCGCGTGTTTTCGCCTATCAGCAGCGTCCAAAGGTGACGGTTTTCGGCTCAGCCCGACGAGTTCGGACGACCCCAACTATCAGCTCGCGCACGACTTCAGCCGTACCATGGCCGAGCGGGGCTGGATGACCATTAGCGGTGCCGGGCCTGGCATCATGACCGCAGCCATTGAAGGTGCGGGGCTCAGACTCATTCGGGGTCAACATCGTGTTGCCCTTCGAGCAGAAGGCGTCGCCCGTTATCGAGGGCGACGCAAAGCTGGCGACATTCCGCTACTTCTTTACCCGCAAGCTCTTTTTCATGAAAGGCGATGCATTTGTCGTGTTCCCTGGTGGGTTCGGAACGCTCGACGAAACGTTCGAGCTGCTCACCCTCATTCAGACAGTAAGCTACCCAGCCCCGATCGTGCTACTCGATCACGCTGGCTCAACCTATTGGCAGTCGCTGCGGCACTTCATCGACACCGAGCTGCTTGATCGGTCGATGATTCGCATGGAAGACACCAACCTCTTCTTGCAAACCCACGATGCAGCGGCTGCGGCCGATTACGTTTGTGGCTTCTACTCGGCATTCCACTCGATGCGCTACGTTGGCCATCGGCTCGTGCTCCGACTCAACAGTCCGCTGTCGGCCGATGCGCTCGACACCCTCAACACGGAGTTTGCCGACATCGTCACGAGTGGCGAGATCGAGCCGATCGACGCCACCGCCGCCGAGGTGAAAGACGACGACCATCTCGACCGGGCGCGTCTTGCCTTTGCGTTCGACAATCGGTCGTTTGCTCGCCTCACGATGCTGATCCACCGAATTAACGAGCTCCATGGCGAGCCTCAGGCCAATGCGGCCCAATGGCTCGTTCACGATCTCGAACCGGAGCCCGAGGCCTACGACTACTGATCGACGCTGGCCGCTTTCTCCAGGGAGCCGGCCGCCTTGCGAACGGCGCGGATGGCAGCCTGGAAATGACGGTCGGATTCGGGACGCTTCGTTGCGCCCTTACTCATCGCCTCGCGCAGCTCGTCGAAGGCGATGTCTTGGATCCGCTCGGCGAGGTTCTCGGCATCGACGATGAGCTCGTGTAGTCGTTCATCCATGGGTGATGGGCCTAAAGAATCCGAAACTCAATCCGTCGGTTGAGTTGCTGCTGCTCGAGCGTGTCGTCTGGGTCTTCTTTGAGCTGTTCTTCACCGTAGCCAACCGACGTGAGCTCGTTGGTGACGCCGCGCTCAATGAGCGCCGCAACGACCGCGTCGGCCCGCGACTGGCTCAGTAGCTTGTTGGCCTCGGCCCCACCTCGGCTATCGGTGTGGCCACCGACTTCGATTGCGGCATCCGGGAACTGCTGCAGGATCTTCGCAGCCTCATCGAGCGTGCCCTGTGACTCGGGGACGATTACCGCCGAGCCGGTTTCAAACAGGATCGGTTCGAGGCCGACAAGGTCGTTGAGTGCAGCGACGATGGCGCCGCCCTCAGAGACGGCGAGGTTGTCGGCCAGCTCTACCGATGAGCCCAGTGCGCTGAGCCCTTCGCCCAAGGCCGTGCGGAGGTCGGCGTTGTCGAGTGTGCCCGAGGCATCGAGTGTGAACGAGTCGGCTCCATCGAGGATTTCGAGTTCATCGGTGATCTGGTCGGCGCGGTAGTTTGCCGCTGCGAGGCCTCGCAGCTGCTCGGCGATTTCGTCGCTGGGGACCGTGCCGCGCAACGCGGTGGCGTCGTCACTTGCCTCGATTGTGGCTGCTGCCGCCTGGGCTGATGGTTGCTCGGCTGGTTCTTCACCCTCGGCTGCTGATTCGGCGTCGGCAACGGCGAGGTTGTTGGTCAGGAATCGCCAAGACCAAGGCCGGTCAAGGTCTGACCAAGCGAATCGACCAGGTCGCCATCACGGAGAGTGCCATTTACCGTAAGACGGAACGGTCCGTTCCATCGACGACTTCGAGGCGATCGATAATGTGCTCGGCGTCGAGGCGGCTGCGCCGCAGGCATGAAGCTGGTCGGCAACCTCTTGGCTCGGAACGGTGCCGACCAGCTCGATCTGGTCGTCGGTGGCGTTGATGGTAGCGTTCGCGGCTTGACCCGCCTCATCGTCGACGGCTGTGACTGCGTCTGACGGTTGGACCGTTGTGGTGACTGACGGACCGAACATGCCGGTGAGCGCCATCATGGAGACGATAATGGCAGCCAAGACGCCAATACCGGCCATGGCGCCGAAGGCCACATCGCCGTCGTCGGCGATTGCTGGGCCCCGCCAACGGCGGCGCCGCGCCGTTTCGGATCGTCGGTCTTGGGGGACTGTGCTCTGCTCGTGTCGCCTCTCGTGTACGAAGCGGCCAGTGCTACTGATTCGAGTCCGTTCTGGCTACCTCAGCGAGCGAAGAGCTTCGTCGAGGAGTTCGATGGGGTGACGAGTTTGACTCCCCGGCGGCGAGATGGTCGGGCGCAGCCTGGGTTGGCCGAGGCCACGATCGTTGCCTTCGCCCGGTTGATGCTGTCGATTTTCCGTTGGCGAACGTCGGCGGCAAGGTCGACGTGGGTAATCGAGAACGAGCCGCCGCGCCACAACAAAGCCCTTCATCGTCGAGCGGACGCAACTGGCCATAGCGGGCCAGGACGGTGTGGACCGACGCGGAACCCGCTGCACATGGCGAAGGTGGCAGGGGTCTTGAACGGCGACGCGGTCGCTCCAGGGGGCGGACGCTGTTGCCTCGGGCAGGCGGTCGGACTCTTGGTCGATGAATTCGAACAGATCAAGCACTCGGCCGCTGAATCGTCGGGGCCGACTCGGTGCCGAGCAGGTCGCCGTAGTCCTTCATTGCTGCGCCACAACCCGCCGAGTTGACCAGAATCGGTGCGTCGCCGGGAAAGGCGGCCATCGTTCGTTCGGCCATCGAACGAGCGGTTGGGTGATCGCCCGCATGCTCGGAGAGGGCACCGCAACACGCACCGCCGGACTCGGGCAGTCGGACGCCGATGCCCATCCGGTCGAGTACGGAGATCGACGCCGTCGGCGGCCGATACCAGGCGTCCATCACACAGCCGGTATGAAGAAAGACGTCGGTGCCGGTGGCGGCGAGTCGAGTACGTCGTAGGGAAGCGTCGGTAAGCCAAGGCGGTTTAGTGGCACGCCGACTCGTTGGGCGGCGGCCCTGATCGATGAACCGACAAGCACGAGTCGGTGCCAACGAAGGGCCCGAAGGGAATAGGTCCGCCAGCGGGGCGCTGGCAACTTCTTGTGTTCGACAAGCCCGGCTCGAGCGCCCGATATCAGTCGCCCGTAGGGGACGGCCGATGGGCAGGCGGTTTCACAGCCGCGGCATTGGATACACGTGTCGATCGATTCGACGATCGATCGGTCAGCGGTTGGCCATGGTCGTTCACCTGGCGCATCGCCGAGATACGACCCCGGGGCGAGAGGAGCTCGTCACGGCTGACGCGATAGGTCGGACAGTGCGGCAGGCAGAGACCACACCCGACACACGAGGCGAGGTCGTCAGCATCAATGGGGAGCATGGCTGGTGTGTCCTCGTCTGGGGCTGGCGCTTCGCCAGGGTTGGCGGCCGCGGTTAAACCGCAGGGTCGGGTCGAAGGATGCCCGAACGCTTCGGTTCAGTGCTTCGACGCCTGGGGCAAGGAGTGGTCGATCATCGAGGTCGTTCGTGTCGGGGTCGAGGAATACCACACCGGTGAGCGGCAGCGCTATCTCGTTGCTCGCTAGCCCGGCGGTCTCGTGTCCCATCACCGTGGTTCGTCGACGCCGAGTGGCAACGTCGGGCGGGCCGCTCGACTCGACCATCCCCCGTTGCTGCAACGCGGCGCTGAGGCGCTCGACGTCGGTGCCGTTGCCTTCGACACAGACGTAGGCGCTGGTCGAGGTAGCAACGAGCGAGGAAGGTCGGGTGACGATCGTGAGAATATCGGCCGGTGTCAGCGGGCCGCTGAGCCATTGGCTGGCCGGCGGCAATGGTCGCGTTCGGAGCACGACTTCCGCCATCAGGCCAATCGTGCCGAGCGAGCCGACGAGAAGGCGACACAGGTCGAAGCCAGAGACGTTCTTGACAACGGGGGCGCCGGCCTGCAGCAGCTGGCCCGTCGGTGTGACGTACTGGGCCTCGAGCAACGTGTCACGGACGAGTCCGTACCCAACCTGGAAGAGGCCGCTTCGCCCGACGGCGAGTGCCCCACCTACGGTGGCCGGGCCGCTTCCCGGAAGCGCAACCATCTGACCGTGCTCGGCCAAGGCATGAGCGAGCTCGACCACTGGGGTTCCGGCCCCGACGCGGACGATCATCTCATCGGCGGTGAACTCAACGATGCCCGAGGGCGCTACGACCGGCCGAGACATCGCATCGGGTGTTCCACCAAAGGTGGCGTTTGTCCCGCCGCCCACCACGTGCACGAGATCGGATGGGCCGACGTCGCGGGCAAAACGCTGGTTCGCCGTAGCGCCACCCGTGCTCATGCCCACACCCCGTCGGGTACCGAGTGGAGATACTGGATATCGCCGCATGTTGCGCCGGTCGGGATGACCTTCATCGGGTTGGCCAAACGGCGCGGGTCGAAGACCGAGCGTACGAGGTCTTGCTGGGCCAACTGCTCGTCGCTGAAGAGGAGGCTCATGTAGGGCTGCTTCTCGAGCCCGATGCCGTGCTCGCCGGTCAACACGCCGCCAGCGTCGAGCGACGCCTTGATCACCCCAGCACCAGCCGCGTGAACGCGGTCCATGATCCCGTCAACTCGGCGGTCGTAGGCGAAGATCGGGTGGAGGTTGCCGTCGCCGGCATGAAACACGTTGAGGACGACCAGATCTTGCTCGCGTGAGATCTCGTAGATTCGTTCGAGCACCTCGACGAGGCGTCCCCGGGGGACGACGGTGTCGTGGAGGTAGTAGTTGGGTTCGAGCCGAGCGACCGCCGCCAAGCCGCCTTGCGACCCTTCCAAAGCAGGGCCCGTTCGGCGTCGGTGGCGGCGGTTCGCACCGATGAGGCGCCGTGGTTGCGACAAAGCTCCGCCACGAACCCTTCGGCGGCGTCGACCGACGCCGGTTCGCCGTCGACTTCCACGAGCAGGACGGCCTCGGCGTCGCGGGGATATCCCGCCTGAACGAAATCTTCCACCAGCTTGATTGCGTTCTTGTCCATCATCTCGATGGCGGCGGGCACCAAGCCCCCAGCGATGAGGCCACTGACTGCCCGGGCGGCGTTGGACACGTCGTCGAAGGCGGCCAGCATGGTGGCCACGGCCTTGGGATTTGGCGTGATGCGAACCGGATGCGCGTCGCGACACCGAGCATTCCTTCACCGCCCACCACAACTCCTCGAAGGTCATAGCCAACGGGATCGTGTCCGAGCTGGCCTATCACGACGGTCTCGCCCGACGGAAGCACGAGTTCGATCGCCAAGACGTGAGCGTTGGTGACGCCGTAGGCGAGGCAATGGGGTCCCCGGCATTGTTGGCGACGTTGCCACCTATCGTGCTCGCTTGCTGGCTGGAGGGATCAGGGGCGAAGTGGAACCCGAAGGGTTCGAGATGGCGCGTGAGGTCGAGATTGATCACGCCAGGCTCAACCCACGCGAACCGACCTTGTGTATCGACCTCGATGACGCGGTCAAGTCGGCTGAGCGCGATGACGACTGGTCGATCGCCACACGGAACAGCACCACCGGCCAGGCCGGTGCCACCACCCCTCGCCACAAACGCTCGACCCTGGTCGGCACAGACCCGGACAATCGCAGCAACGTCGTCACGCGAGGTTGGGACACATACGACACCGGCGGCACCCATCTCGAAGGTTGAGGCATCACCGTGAAAGAGACCGAGCTCAACCTCATCGGTTCGCACCTTCTCGGGCCCGATCGCAGCGATGAGCTTCGAGACGATTGGGTCGGCGGCAACGGTCACGCGGGCCATTCTGGCCGCTGCATCCGAATCCCGCCAACCCTGCGGTTAGCCTGAGCCGTATGTTCCCAACGACCGACGGTCACCAATGGATCTCTGTGACCGACGCGGCGGGAGAGTCGTGGATGTTCGACGTCACGTTCCTCACGTCCGGTTTCGCCTGCATCTACGGCGATGGCTGCAAGTCGATCAGTCCGAAGGCCGAGGAAAACTCCGCCCTTGGGTGCTGCGTTCACGGGGCCCACTTCACCGACGACGACGATAGGGACGAGACCGCGGCCTACGCCGCGTTGCTCACAGCCGATACGTGGCAACATCTTGGCGTTGCGGCGGCAAAGGGCGGGCCCTTTAAGAAGAAGGGCGGCGGTTGGAAGACGCGAAAGCACGACGGCGCCTGCATTTTCCTCAATCGCGAGGGATTTGCGGGCGGCGCCGGGTGTGCCCTCCACTCTGCTGCGGTTGCCTTCGGTCAAAAGCCAATGGACTGGAAGCCCGATGTCTGCTGGCAGGTGCCGATCCGGCTCGAGATCCACACCGACGACAATGGCCACGACACGATGATGGTGAAGGCGTGGGACCGACGTGATTGGGGCGAGGGTGGTGCGGCGTTCGACTGGTGGTGCATCGAATCGGATGAGGCGTACGAGCACGATGTCCCGCTCTACAAGTCGAGTGAAGACGAGCTTCGGACGCTGGTGGGCGACCTTGTCTACGAGCGATTCGTTGCGGTGATAGAAGAAACGCGTCGACAGGGTCCCGCCACCGCGGTCTCTATCGGCTAGCTTCAACTATCGTGCCCGCTGTTCGAACCACTTCTCGAAACTCGATCGCCGGATTCTCGCGAGGTCTCCTTCCCGAAGGACAGTTTTCTCGGATAATCGGCGCGTCCATTGCGCTGGGTCTGATCGTTGGCCTCGCCCTTGCCGGCTTCGAGTGGATCCTCGTTGACGTTGTTCTGCACACCGTGCTCGATCTCCCGATTGCCATCCAGATGCTGATGCCACTTGTCGGTCTGGGTCTTGGAGCGGTCATTCTCCAGGTGCTGGGCGGCGGATGTAGCCGTCGACGTCCGACGAGTACATCACTGCCTTTCACTCGCGACGCCCCACGTTGCCGCTCGGCCTCGTACCGGTCCGACTCGCATCGGGCATCGCCACCATCGGCTTTGGTGGTGCGCTTGGTCTTGAGGGCCCGCGATCTACACCGGCTCAGCAATTGGCCTTCAAATCAAGAAGCGACTCGATCGCTGGCTTGGCCAGAAGCCTCACGAATGCTCTTGACCGCCGGTGCCGCCGCTGGCGTGTCGGCGATCTTCCAGGCGCCCGCAACCGGTGTGATCTTCGCCCTCGAGTCGCCCTACCGGGACGATCTCGCTCACCGCCCTGCTCCCCTCATTGATTGCGTCGGCCACGAGCTACGTCACCTTTATCTCGATGCCGTTCATCCATGCCGAACCCCTGCTCCCCGGCGCAACGTCGTTGAAGGTCGGCGCAGGCGAGCTCATCGGGGCCGTGCTCCTTGGCATCGGTGCCGGCTTTGGCGGTCGTGTCTATGCCTGGTGTGTGGGTAAGGCGAAGCGGTTCTCGAAGACCCGGTCACCGCTCCTGCGAGTCGTCGCCGGCGGTGTAACCCTCGGCCTGTTGGCCTTGTTGTCCGATCAGCTCTTCGACGCCCCCCTGTCCCTGGGGCCTGGCGTCCGCGCCGTCGCGTGGACCGAGGGCTCGTCGGAGCTTGGTTTCATTGGCAATCAGACCGTTCTCCTCATCCTCTTCCTCTTCTTCATTCGGGCGCTCGCTACCTTCACCACCATCGCCGCTGGCGGCACCGGTGGACTCTTCATCCCGCTCGCAGTGCAGGGCATCTTGCTCGGTCACCTGGTGCAAAAGTCGCTCGAAGAAGCCGGCATCACGATCTACAGCGAACGGATCTGGCCCATCCTCGGCCTCGCCGCCTTCCTCGCCGCCGGTTATCGCACGCCAATCGCGGCAGTGATGTTTGTGGCCGAAGCGACCGGTGGTGGCAGCGCTGCGGTTGTTCCGGCTCTCATCGCCGCGGCGGTGTCCCAACTCGTCGCCGGCAATGGCAGCGTCTCCGCTGGCCAGAAGGTAGAGCGGGTCGGACACCTCGAGCATCGCATGACCCTGCCCCTGGCCTCAGCGCTCAACACCGAAGTCTTGACGGTCCCCTCCGGCGCGTCGATTGCGGAGTTCGTTTGGATCCATGCCGTCGGGCGACGCGAGGCCATTGTGCCGGTCGTCGATGGCTCAACCTACATTGGGCTCTGCACGGTCGACGCGTGCGCCAAAGTCGATCGCGACACCTGGGACGATGTGCTCGTGGGCGAGGTGGTTGATCGCGACACACCGGTAGCCCAACCGTCGTGGACCATTCGTGGCGCGGTGGCCGCCATGGATCAATCGGGCTGGGAACTCTTGCCCGTGATCGATGCCAACGGCGGATTCATCGGGCTGGTCCAAGCCTCGGAAATCGTCAAGCTGGAACAGATCCTCGACGATACCGGCGGCGCACCCTCGCCCTTCTAGTTCGCCGCCCTCGCATGGCCGCCTGACTCCGATTGGCCGCCTGACTCCGATTGGCCACCTGACTCATTGCCGAGTCTGGTCTGCGGAGAGGTCGTGGCCACGAATTCGCAGCCACGACGTGGCTGCCTAGTCCTCGTAATCGTCGGCGTCGTCGTCGCCGAGCATGGCGGCTTCGCGGGTAGTAGGCAGGTCGAATGGATCGTCATCGAGGCGATCGAACAACGACTCGATGTCGTCATCGTTCGAACGCTTGAATGCACGGGCCTCTTCGTAACGGCGGTGACGCCCCTTCTTCATGGGACACTCCTGGCGACGATTGAAATGCGGGCAGTTGCCTGCGGGAACGGGTGGCCTGGAACGATGAGCCCCAATGCCGTGGCTCGCCAGTATAGGTGCTTCGGCACTCAAACAACGAACGCGAGCCCTATTTCGTTCTGTGTCCGCCAGCTCACACCATTGCGGGCAGTATTCGTCTATTGACCTTCATTGGCAACAGATTCACCGGATCGGGCCTCGAGAACCAGCCGACCATCGTCGAACGCCACCGCGGCGCGTCCACTCACGAGTTGATGGATTGGCTCGCCGACGAGTTCGGCCCGCCAGCCCATGTTGAGTCGGCAGTGTTCGCTGTTGGACAACAACGCCTCGATGTCACTACGGGTCGCGACTTGGGCCGGGTCGAGGTCGTTGTCGCGACAGATCTGCGAGATCCACGACGTCAGCAGCGGCAGCACCGGCCGAAGCTCGCGGGGCAGATCAGCACCGCGAACGACAGGCGGAGGCGAGTCTTTCGGCATTCGCAGGCCAACCTGGACGGCGCTAATGATCTCTTGGTCGGCGCTATTGCGCAGGTGGCGACCGTCGACACCGCGAAGCTTTTTTAGCGCCTCGACGTTTGTCGGCTGGGTTTGGGCGATGGCGACAATGGCGATATCGGGGAGGACTTGACGAACGGGCGTGTCGGTTGTTGCCGCACGACGTTCTCGCCACGCGGCCAACGCCGTCGCCACTCGGTACGCATCGCCCTTGAGCGAACGCGCTTCTTTGATGCGGGCAACCGCTTCTTCTGGGGTGCGACGGTTGCGGGGCTTGTGCAGTGCGACGTCGCACTCTTCAATGGCCCACGCCAGCCGGTTGCGAGCGACGAGTTTTTCTTCGAGGATCGACGCCAAGGCGAGCAGGTTGTCGACGTCGCCCGCGGCGTACACGAGCTGGGCGTCGGTGAGTGGCCGTTGGAGCCAATCAGTCAATCGGTCGCCCTTGGCCACGTCGACGTTGAGGAACTTCTTGAGTAACGACGCCAGGGACGCGCTCGACAAGCCCAAGAAGCCAGCGGCAATCTGGGTGTCGAACATGACACTCGGCTGGGCCCCGCACGCTATATCGAGCACCTCGAGGTCTTGGCCGCCAGCATGCATCACACAAACGCCTGGGCCATGAAGGACGTCGGCGAACGGGGCGAAATCGATGGCGAGCGGATCGACCAGAACGACCTGGTCGTCCCACGCGAGCTGGATGAGGGCGACTTGAGGGAAGTAGGTCCGCTCACGGTGAAACTCGGTGTCGATCGCGTACCGGTCGGCCTTGACCAGTTGAGCAACGACGGAGGCGAACTCGTCTTGGTCTGTAAGGAGGGTAAGCACGAGTTGTCAGCCTATTGGTTCTTTGCGGCGGCGCCGAGGAGCCGGTCGAGATCATCTTGGGTGTCGGCATCGGCGAGCAGGCGAGCGTCGACGGGAACTGGTTCCCATTCGATCTCGTCGAGAACGCCGAAGAGTCGTCTGGTGCCGCTGCTGACCAAGCGTGCGAGGTGAGCACCGACCGCGGCGGGCCAGAGCGTCACGATTGGCTGGGCCTCGCCGTCAACGGTTGCCACCCCGGCGACGCCAGGGCGCGCCGTCTCGTGCCACGCCATGAGCGGTGCCAGGAGATCTCCCGTTGCGAGCGGCAGATCGCAGGGCAAGACCAAGACAGAGCCCCGCTTCGCCCAGACCAACACGCTGGCGATGCCCGAAAGCGGGCCGAGGTGGGGCGATCGATCGGGCACGACGGGCAGGCCGAGGGTGGCCGCGCTGTTCCGCCAACGGCCACCACCGGGTCGATTCCTGCGTCTCGCAGGGCCTGCACCGGCCGACTCGCCAGGTAGCGGCCGGCATTGGCGCGAGCGCCTTGTCGGAGCCAAATCGCTTGCTCGCTCCCCGGTCAGCACCGCGCCGCTGAGGTCAGGTCGCCAGGGACGGGGTGTCACGGCGGGGTGGCCACGTTGGATCGAGTTGGCGGAGGAAGTTTCACAGCGCAAGGCCTCGTGGTCTTCGCCAATCTCGGCGGCCTTTTGCGCCAGGCCAGCGAGCGAACGGAGGAACCCCGATTGATTCGTGGGTCCAGCGGACGTATCCCGAGCCGCGCCAGCCGTTTTGGCGGAGCTTGTCGAGGCCACGGTGATAGCCAATGCGGTAGTAGGCGTAGTGACTCAAGTGGGTCGCGGCCGAGGTCGCCGAGCGTCGCCCAGCCGTCGAGGAACGTCGGATCGCTCGCCACGACGTGGGCGACGGCGTCTCGGTCGGCGCCTGCGCGCCCCGCAAGGCGTCGAGAAGGGCGGCAGCATCCGGAGGAAGAATGGTCTCTGGAGGGCCTGAAGCAGACAGGTTGATGTTCGACATCAGGCCAGACTAATCGTGCGGTTACCCGGCCACGCCCCAGGTAGCGACACAACTGGCGGGATCGGTGGCTGGGACTGAACGAATGAACGCCAGTTTCTTGGCGAAGACGCCTTGCTGCCCGACGAGGTGTGGTTCGTCGCCAACGTGTGATGACGGTAACGGTGCCGGCCTGTTCGTAGGTCAGCGACGCGCTCTGGATGCTTGGCCAGATAATCAGCCACGTTGACCATAGGTACAAGGAGCCCGCTGTCGATGTAGCCAGCCAGACCCGGGTCGTTTGACGCGGTAATCGTGATGAGATCGGAGACCTCAGCACGAATCGACCCCGTCGAGGAGATGACGAAATGGTTCGAGGCACCATCGCGTACGACGAGATTGGAATACATGTTGAACGACGTCGACGTCTTCAAACCGAGGTAGGGCGACAGGCCATTGACAAGGGTAAGGAGGACGACGAGGCCCGTGACCACGGACGGTGTCCACCGCAGGGTTGAGCGTGGCCACGGTTTGGCGACGAGAGCGACGACCAGAAACGTCCCGAGGCCGAGCCACGCGACCCACGAGCTGACTCGGGCGAAGGCGATGATGCCGTCGCCGACGGGAGCATGGTGGTGACGATGACGGCCACAGCCCATCCGATAACGACCATGGCGGCCCGGCGCGTCAGGAAGGCCGTGACCCGACGCCACCAGCGGTCGATGTCGGTAAGCACCCCAGGTGGCGTGAACAACAAGAACAGTGGCACGAGCACAAGTGTGAAGTCGAAGAAGTGCTGTCCCAGGTCGAGTGCGATGATGCTGTGGAAGATTACGGCCAGGGTGACCCCTACCCGTCTGGTCACCGGAACGGCGAGCAAAATCGGGACACTGACCTCGATGGTCGCAGACAGAATGGCCGTCGCAAGTGCCAGCGAGCCGCCAGTCGAGATCTGGGGAAGGTGCCAGAAACGAAGGTTTTGGTTGGCGAAGTAGGGGGCACACGACGTGGTCGAATCGAAGAAGCCAGTATTTAGCTTGGCGAACGCCGCAAACGAATAGAACGTCAGCAGGGTGAGCCGAAGGCCCGGTGACGCTCGAGCCAGCCAGCCGTCGCGCCACGGCCGCGCGGCGAGCGCAACGAGGCTGGCCAGCGCGGCGAGCAGCCAATGATTCCCAAGGAATGGCGCCTCGACCCAGAGCGAAACCAGAATCCCAACGAGAACGGCGACCCGAATGGATCGTCGTCGCGGTTGCACGACGAGCGCCAGCGCAAACAGTCCGAGGACGGTGTTGGTGACCCCCAGCTGGGCGAACTCAAAGGTGCTGTTGGCGAGCACATGGGCCAGGGCCGCCACCGCCCAGAGACGCCACCAAGCGACCTCGTCGGATTCGGCCTCGGTGCCAGCGCTCACGGGCGCTGGCTTGGATCGGGCGGCCAGCCAACGCGGGTAGCAAGCGAGACGGCGCCGAGTTGGGTGCTCACACCGAGCTTGCTGTGAATGGCTCGCACCTGGGCGCGGATGGTGGTCACGGAGACAAATCGCCTCGCAGCGATCTCGGCGACAGTGGCACCGTCGACGATTTCGACAAGGACCTCGGCCTCGCTCTGGCTCAGGCGATGAAATGGCTCAAGTGCTTCGGCCCGTGCCGTTCGATGCTGGTCGAGTGCCTGCATCATCGAGATTCGCTCGGCCAGCGGCGGATCGACGCTCCCCCCGGTTACGGCCTGCCGCACCAGTTCAGCCACGCGCTCCAGATCGTCGGTCTTGGAGATGATTCCCTTGGCCCCGGCTTCAAGAAACTCCGCAAGACGTATGGGGTCGTGGACGCCGGTGAAAAGGACGACGCCGGTTCCCGTGCTCACAAGGTGTTGGCAGACGGTGAGGGAATCGATCGATGGTCCAAGTTCGACATCGAGTAGGACCAGTGTCGGGTTGAGCGTCCGAATCGTGGCCGAGATCAACGCATCCGGTTCGACGAGCTGTGTCGAGAACCCGAACCGATCGAGCTCCATACCGACCAGTTGTCCTAGGAACCGGTGGTCTTCGACGATACAGATCAGATGACCACGATCGGGGGTGGGATGCTCATCGCTCACGGGACGACGCCAACGTCGAATCGGTGAGGTCGATGACCTCGGGGGTGGAGGTGGGCGCGAGCGGTAGGGTCAGCTCGAACGTCGTGCCAGGGCCACCGCGATCGACAATCGCAATGGTTCCACGTTGGGCCGCCATCATCATGCGGCAGCTGTGAAGGCCTAATCCCGATCCGATGGATCCCGTTTGTGTTCCTCGGTATCCCGGGGCGAACACCGCGTCTCGTTCGGCCGCTTTGATACCGCGTCCGTTGTCGGATACGGACACGACAACGTCACTCTCCGTGGCGGTGATCGAGACCACGATCTTGGTCGCGTTGGCGTGGCGAATGGCGTTGTGAATGAGGTTCTGGACCACCTCGGCGGTATCGCCGGCCCGACCGAGCGCCCGGACTCCCGCCGTTGCCTCGAGCGAGATGGGGTGTTCGGCGAGTCGATAGCACGTGACCATCGGGGTAATCACGTGGCGTACGTCGAACGGCTCGACGACCCCCGCACTGCTTGGCTCCGCCATGATCTGATGCAGACGCTGGAGTTCAGAGCGGAGCGAGTCGAGTAACCACGCGTCTTGTTGGACCGTCGACTGCCGGGCCAACATGCGAAAGCCGCCACTGATCGCGGCAATGGCGTTTCGGGTGTTGTGGACGGCCTCACTGTGGGCTCGCGCTTGTTCCACCAATTTGCCTACGGCCAATTCAGTTTCGGCCTGAGCGAGGGCCGATCGCTCCGTTCGATCAGAACGGTTTGCACCAACTCGACGACACTGGCGTAGAGCACGGCGCCGAAACCGAGGAGCAGGGTAATCGACGTCGTCACTGTGGTGCCCGACTCGGCCGTGGTCGTGGTCCGCGACACCGCAGACACCGCCATGGCGAGATAAAAGGAGCGCTAGCCATCTCTGTCGCCGGTTGCTGTTTTTGGAAGCTTCGACGGATCGAGACGTAGGACGCAAAGAACCAGCCAAGCGACACGACGGCGAACGTGCCAGTCACTATCGTTACCGAGGTGTCGGTGTGGCGTGTCCCTGAACCGCGACGATAACGCCACCGATCGTGACGGTGAGGGCAATGAGGGTCCAGGCGCTTAGCTGACGGGGCCGTTTCCAATGACGGACTCGGGCGAACCGACAAAGACAGCAGCAACGGTCAGCAGTGCAAGTGCGTGGCCAGCAATCGAGAGGCCGTCGACAACGAGGGAGCTCGGCGCATTGGCGAATTGGGGCGCTACCACGAGGGTGCTCAGGATCAGTGTGACCAGGAGTGCATTGACGGTCTGGGCATCGCGCAACACCCGGTAACGCTGGCGAGCCGCCTCGATGCCGAGGATGGCAACCGTTAGCGTGACTGCGGTGACAACGAGCGTTGCCGACTTGGTTGACGACGTCGAGGTGAACCGCCACCAGCCTCGTGTCTCTGCCTGCACGCCAAGGAAGGCGATTGCGAGCAGCCCGACAAGCACCATCATCGATCGCTGCGATGGCCCAAAGGCGCCCGGCTCGTCCGCCCCGGCGTTGAAACGCTGTCGGGGATTCGACCCCAAAAAGCGAACTCGTCGTTGTTTTCCCACCAGCAGTTCCCTCCGCTTGGGCCCGAACGTACCACTGGGTCATCACGGTGAGCAAGGGTCCCGTCGGGGTAATGCCGCCCATCGCGGTTTCGTCAACACTGACGATGCACGAGCGTCGAGTGGCGGTCAATGTGGTGACAAGCCCAACGGCGGGCGGCCGCAAGGCCACTTATGAGAGGGAACCAAATGCTTTCACTTTACGTACGGACCATGACCCGAGTGCAGAACGCCGAGAAGGGCGCTGTCGCTTCGGAATATGCCATTCTGCTCGCACTCATCGCGGTTGCGATGGTGACGGCGGTTGGCCTCCTGAGCGGAGCGATCACCGGCGCTATCGACGGCGCCCGGACGGCGATCAACTAGTCACCACCCACGTAAGTGGCGGTGTGAAGGAGCGGGCAACCCACGCTCCTTCGTTGCTCGGCCCACAGCCCTCGGGGGCAAACATCACTAATTGTGGTGTCGCCCTTGCATAACGTCGGCGGGCCGGTCATGCTACGTCAAGGTTCTGGAGCCTGAAATGGCGCCGGAACGACGGTGGAGGGCCACTTGAGAGGGACAAGCAGAAGCGGGTTGTTTTTCGGCAACCCAAAAGGTCGAGATCAGAGTCGGGGGCGGTCATTGCGGAATTCGCCGTCATCCTTCCCGTCTTTGTGATGCTGCTCTTTGCGATCATCCAATTTGGGATCGCGTTCAATCGCAGCCAGGCGGTCCACGGCGCCGCCCGTGAGGGGGCACGGGTGGCCTCGGTGCAAGGGACGCAGACCGAAGCGTGTAATCGTGCCATCGCCGCGCTTGGCGACATTGCCTTTGTTGCTACGCCAACGTGCAGCTGGAGCGGCGGGTGCGCCGCAAACCAGGATGTGGTCACGGTAACGGTGCAAGCCCAGACCAATCTCAACATCCCGTTCTGGCCCGGTTCGGGAAACGTGGACCTCGTCGGCGTGGGTGAGTTCCGATGCGAAAACCAGCGCCGAGCCGCCAACGCGAACGCGGTGTGGTTGCGCCAATGTTTGCCGTCTTGCTGGTTGCGCTGCTGGGTATGGCTGCGTTGGTGATCGATGTTGGCACCATGTGGCAGGCCAGGCGCAATCTCGTCACCGCCACTGATGCTGGAGCGTTGGCGGCAGCGCAAGAATACGCCATTGGCGGCACCGGCTGCGCCACGGTCGCCGCTGATTTCTACGGCCGAAACGCACCGCCTGATGCCGACGCGCCAACCTGCTCGACCGCGGGTCAAACCGTCACGGTGGCGGGAAACGTTGATGTGCCGTTCACCTTCGGTCGAGCGCTCGGACTAACCGACGGCGCAATCACTGCGTCGACGACGGCGTTGTGGCAACAGCCCTATTCGGTGAGTGGGCTCCGGCCCCTGGGCCTCTGCCTCGACATGTTGACCGCTCAGGGGGCAACGCCGCCCGTACTTGGCCAGACCGTCCACGTCCCCTGGAACAACGACGGCCCCGACACGTGCTCCAACGGGGGCAGCGGCAACAATATCCCTGGCAACTGGGGCTACATCGACTTCGACAACACGGCAGGCAATCCCAACAACCAGATCTCCGACTGGACCGCCAATGGGTATCCCGACGCAGTGGCGCCCGGCATCTTCGACCCGTTTACCGGGGCCCACAACAATATTGCCAACGACCTCACCCCGCTTATTGGGCAGTGCATCACGTTGCCGATCTACACAAAGGCGGAGGGAAATGGCGGCAACGCCGAGTTCACCATCGTTGACTTCGCCAGCGTCATCCTCACTGATGTCCACTTCACTGGTCAGCAGAATGCCCGGTACTTCGAGTTCACCTGGGCGAGCTGCCTTGTTCAGGGAAGCGGCGAAGGCGGCGGCATCGACTACGGGCCGAAAACAATCCGCATCTGCGATGTCGACAACTCGGCGCAAAATCGATGCTGAGCACGCGGCAGAAAGGTCACTGAGCGTGTAGATCGACTCACGCACTGAGGTCGCAAACACGCGAAACTATTGCTAACGGGACCCAGGCACCGCCTGCGGACCACTGTCATGGAGGGAAACATGAGCAGACGAGTTTTGGGCTTCGTTGGAGCCCTATTGCTAGCGATTGTCGGAATCGGACTTCTCTTGGCCTACGTCAGTAGTGCTGAGGATCGGGCCCTTGAGGGCGAGGAATTGGTTGAGGTGTTTGTTGTCGCCGACGCCATCGGTCAGGGCACGTCGGCCAGCGAAATCGGGGATCGGGTTCGGCTCGAGCAAGTGCCAAAGAAGTTGCGAATCGATGACGCCGTCGTCTCGCTTGACGAGATCGACGGCTTGGTTAGCTCGATCGACCTTCGACCAGGCGAACAGATCACCCGGTCACGATTCGTGCTCGCCCAAAGCCTCACAGGGTTCGAAGGCCCCAGCTCGACATTCCCGACGACTTCGTCGAACTGACGGTCCAGCTGACTCCGGCCCAGGCCGTCGGCGGCACCGTTGTGCCAGGAAGCAGTGTCTCGATCTTCGCATCTTGACCCATTCGATGTCAATATCCCACCGCTCCCCGATGGAACGACGCCACTCGTTGAGGTCGATGGCATCCTCATCGCCGATAGCGGCTCCACGCCATCGGCCACGCATCTCATCTTTGCCAACGTGCTGGTTACGAATGTGCAGTTTGAGCAAGATGCGGTCGCTATCGAGACCGACGAGAACGATCCACTGGTGAAGGCGCCAACGAGCCAGCTACTGGTGACGATTGCGGTGTCGCCGGTAGACGCCGAGCGCATCGTCTTTGCCACCACCTTCGGCTACCTCTGGTTTGGCACAGAGGGCTCGGCGGTGACCGCCGATGGGACGAGCATCCAGACCTGAGGCAGCGCGGTTTCGGGGCTGCCCCGAACCTCGTCGAGACGCTGCCACCTGAAGAAACGAGCAGTGACCAGTGAGCATCGATGATCCGATGGTCGCGGTGGGTCGTTCGAGCCGAGCGACTCGCTCAGCGGACTCCCTGCGGGAAGTGCTTGGATCGGTTGGCCGAGACATCCAAGTCTGGCCCGCATCGACCGAGGCCGTCGACGTTGCGTCCCAGGTCGACCATATTGCTGCTCTTGGTGCCCAGGTCGTGGTTGTTGGGCCAGAGCTCGCACTGGCTGACGCCTGCTGGTGGCCCAGACGTTCTGACGAGCGGCAGCCCGGGATCAGTTCGGTCCTGGTGGCGTCTCGTTCCGCCGACATGCTTGAGCGTGCCCTTCGGGCCGGCGCGCCGGGCATTCTCGACCCGGACCGCGACCGACGAGCAGATTCGAGAACTCATCGAAGAGGCACGGGCTCGGGCCCTGCGCCGGTGCTGAACACTTGGGTGTCGACGTTGTGCCCCGGTCACTCAACCGAGTGGTCCCGATCGTGTCCGCCAAAGGTGGTGTGGCAAGACAACCGTCTCGACCAACCTGGCGACCGCGCTGGCGCTCGAATTTCCTCGAGAGGTCGTGATCGTCGACATTGATATCCAGTTCGGCGACGTGTGCTCCAACCTTGGTATCGAGCCGACGTACTCAATCACCGACACCGTGCAGTACGGAACGAGCCTTGACGCGACGACGCTGAAAGCGCCACGCCAACCCAACCGACCGGCTCTTCGTCCTCGCGGCGCCACACACACCGATGGACGCCGAGTTGCTCACGCCGGTGCAAGTTGGCCACGTCTTGCGTCTCCTGCGCGATGAGTTCCGGTTCGTCATCATCGACACATCACCGGGAATTGACGAGATCTCGCTTGAAGCCTTCGACGTGGTGATCCGACTCGTTCTGCTCACAAGTATGGACGTTCCCAGTGTCCGCGCCGCAGCAAAGGAGTTCGACGTGCGCCGGGCAGTTGGGCATGGCCAATCTGAACTGGTACGTCGTGCTGAATCGAGCGGACAGCAAGGTCGGCCTGGCCGATCGAGACATCGAGCAGACACTTGGGCACCAGATCGACAGTCGGATACCGAGCACCCGTGCGGTTCCCGTTTCGGTGAATCAGGGGCAGCCCATTGTGCTGGCCGAACCCAGAGTGGCCGCGCCGAGAGCCTTTGTTGAGCTTGCGAATCGGGTGGCCGGTATTGCGGTCGAGAAGCCAGGCCTGCTGCGTCGAAGGAGTGCAAAGTGAAGCTAGGTGACCGCCTTCGGCGGCGACAACGAACCAGAGAAGCGGCCGAACAATGTTGTCCCGCTCGGCCGGAGCGGGTGCTGCGACCCGATCTGAAGGACCCTTCAGCGACCTGAAGCAGCGGGCCCAGGAGACCTTGTTCAAGCGCCTCGGTTCTCGATTGACCGATCCAAATCTGATGAGCAGGAGCTTCTCCAAATCCTCGGGGTCGAGCTGGCGGCTGCGATCGACGCCGAACAGACGTCGCTGTCGCCCGCCGAGCGGCAGAGCCTGGTTCGAGATATCACCCAGGGACGTCGTTGGCTACGGGCCGATCACGGCCTACCTCGACGACCCGACCGTTACCGAGGTGATGGTGCTCTGATCGTGCGATCTACGTCGAGCGTTTGGGCAAGCTCACGCTGACCCCGCACCGCTACGACCGAAACGCACCTCCGCCACGTGATCGAGCGAATCGTGGGTGCCGTCGGCCGTCGTATCGATGAGTCTTCGCCAACAGTCGACGCCCGACTTCCCGACGGCTCCGTGTGCATGCGGTGATTCCGCCGCTCGCCGTCGACGGGCCACTCCTTACCATCCGAAAATTTGCCAAGACAGCGTTCACGCCCCAAGACCTCGTCGACAAGGGAACGCTGAGTGCCGACCTTGTCCAGGTTCTGGCCGCGGCGGTCGAGGGCCGTTTGAACATCCTTATCAGCGGCGGCACCGGCTCGGGCAAGACGACGCCTCAATTGTCTGCCCGGCTTCATACCGGCCGTAGAGCGAGTGGTGACCATTGAGGACGCCGTTGAACTGCGGCTCAATCAGCCCCACGTGGCTCGCCTCGAAGCACGACCGCCAAATATCGAGGGCAAGGGCGAGGTGTCGATTCGAGACCCTGTCCGCACCAGCCTCCGCATGCGACCCGACCGGATCGTGGTTGGTGAGGCTCGCAGTGGTGAGGCCCTCGACATGTTGCAGGCGATGAACACTGGCCATGAGGGCTCGATGTCGACGGTGCACGCCAACACCGCACGCCATGCACTCTCTCGGCTCGAAACGATGGTCCTCATGTCTGGCTATGACTTGCCGGTCAAGGCGATTCGCGAACAGATTGTCGGCGCCCTCGACCTGATTGTGCACGTTGGTCGCCTTCGCGACGGCACCGGCGGGTCACCCAGGTCGTTGAGGTCGAAGGCTCGAGGGTGAAGTCATCACCTTGAGTTCGCTGTTTGAGTTCGACTTCGCCGCTGGGGTGGATGCCGACGGCATGCTCCGAGGCAGCTGCGTCGCCACTGGCGTCAGGCCGAAGTTCTCTGACAAGTTGGAGAGCGCCGGCATCATGCTCCGCCAGGACTCCTTGGTGACCCAACGGCCGGTGCCAGTTTGCGGTGGACACCAAGTGAGCCAGCGGCTGCTCGGTCGAGCGCTACTCAGCCTCGGGCTGGCGGCAGTCCTGGTATCGAATCCTCAGGTCGCGGCCGCCCAGGAGGACGCCGAGCCACTCCCCCTCGAAGTGCTCGCCGTCAGTACGCAGGCAGATGGTCGTATCGCGATCGAACTCTCCGCTCCACCTGACCTGACTGGCGTCGAGCTTCCCGCCTCGGCGTTTCGCGTGACGCAGGATGGTGTCGATCGGCCACTCTCGTCACAACGACTACCGAACGACGAACTCGATGTCGTGCTGGTTGTCGATATCTCCGGCAGCATGGCTGGCGCTGCTATGGCCAACGCCCGCGAAGCCGCCATTGCCTTCCTCCGTCAGCTTCCGGCCGATGCCGACATTGCACTCGTGAGCTTTGGGCCGGAAGCGACGCTGGTGCGGCCATTCGGCTCGTCACCCCAAGACGTCGCCGACGCAGTGACTGCGCTCGAACCCGACGGCGAGACAGCGTTGTACGACGGCATCGACCTCGCGATCGACCAGTTTGCCGTTGCTCGCTCGTCACGGCGGACGGTTGTCGTGCTGAGCGATGGCGACGACACCGTGAGCGCAACGACGAAGGACGAAGCCAATCAGCGGATCGCCGCCGGTGGAGTCAACCTCTACGCCATCTCCTTGGGCGCCGCTCAGACCGGGGTGCTCGGCGAACTCGTCAGCAACGCCGACGGAGGCCTCGTCGCTTCCGCCGACGATCCCGCTGGCTTGATCGGCATTTACGATCGGATCGGGCAGTTACTCGCCAACCAATATCGGCTCTTGTTCACCCCAGCAAGCGGCATCGATAGCACCGGCACGGTGTATGTGTCCCAGCTTGGCGTCGAGGCGGCCGCAGATTTCGATTTTGACGACCCGCCGTCGGTTGCCGCGGCGACCTCAAGTGAGAGCAAGGCCCCCGACGCGAGTGGTGGATTCGTCGCCCCGGCCCCGACAGTCGTCGTGGTGAGCGCGCCGTGGGTGTCGTCCGACGCCGCCCGTATTGCTGGTGTTGCCACAATCGGCCTCTCCCTTCTGCTGGTTGGCCTTCTGCTCTTCAGCAGTGGGCCAAGCATCCGATTGGCCGGCGCTCGAATCGGGCAGGGCACGAAGTCGTTCGCGTCATCCACGTCGGGCGAAAAGGTACGCGACAGTGCCGAGGGCATCGCCGAGCGAATGTTGGCGAAGCGAGACCGTGGCCGCATGGTCGGCGTGGCCCTCGAACGCGCCGGCTCGACCTTGCGACCAGCCGAGTTTGTCGTGCTCAGCGCAAGCGCAGGCGTAGTCGCAGCAGCGCTGCTGGCGTTGGTCGGCGGGGCACTCGCCGCGGTGTTGGGTGCGGTCTCGGTGTTCTTTGGTTTGCGGGCCTGGCTCGGCCCGGGGCCGCAACCGCAGCGAGGCCTTTACCGAACAACTGGGCCAGACACTGCAGCTTCTCGCTGGCTTCGCTTCGCTCGGGCCATGCCCTTCCCCAGGCCCTTGAGGTCGTGGGACGAGAGTCGCAGTCGCCGACCTCAGATGAGTTCCGGCGGCTGGGCGTGGAGCTACGGCTTGGCCGAGACTTGGGTGATTCGCTGGAGAACATGCAATCCCGAGTGCAGTCACAGGACTTTGCCTGGGTGGTGCGGGCAATCGACATCCACCGTCAGGTCGGCGGAAACCTGGCCGAGGTTTTGGACAACATCCAATCGACGATTCGCGACCGGGCCTATATCCGGCGCCAGTTCAAGTCGCTCTCGGCCGAGGGGCGGTACTCGGCCTACGTGCTGCTGTCGCTGCCGTTCATCGTTGCGGGCGCGCTCTTTGTGATGAGCCCGGACTACATCGATGCCTTGTTTGCTGACGCTCGTGGCCAGCTGGTTGTGGCGGCTGCAATGGGCTGCGTCGTGATCGGCGCAATCTGGCTGAAGCTGTTGCTGAAGGTGAAATTCTGATGGAAACGCGATCCCATGTTTGACTTCCCCATCCAGGTGTATATCGGTGCGTGCTTCGTCGGCTTCGCCGTTCCCCTGCTGTGGTGGTCGGTGTCGGCCCCTCGAACCAACGAGGCCGCTGGCAACCGGATCAAATCGGGCTATTCGACCGACCTACGCGACGTCGTGCTGGCCCAATCGGGTCAGGAGCGGGTCGTCAGCCCGATGATCGCCCGGCTCGCCAGCATGTTGCGGCGGCGAAGCCCAAGCGGAGTGGTCGAGGCGCTGGAGCGAAAAGTAGCACTGGCGGGCATGACCGCCACGTGGCCGATCGATCGGGTGCTGGGAATGAAGCTCCTCCTTGGGATCGCCGGTTCGTCACTCGGGCTTCTTCGATTCGTGGCCCAGCCAACGGCTGGCCGCCTCATCGCTGCGGCTGTGCTGTCCGTTGCCGGATTCTGGGGCATCGACTATCTGCTCAGTGTCCGAGGTCGTCGGCGCCAAGATGCACTGAGTCAGGAGCTGCCCGACGTCCTCGATCAGATGACCATCTCGGTGGAGGCCGGCCTCGGTTTGGAACCAGCGCTGATGCAAATCGTCGACCATGCCGAGGGCCCTATCGCTGAAGAATTCAGCTACGTCGTGCGCGACATCCGACTCGGGATGGGGCGTGAACGAGCGTTCCGGGCCATGACGGATCGAACCGATGTCCCCGAGCTTCGCAGTTTCGTGGCCGCAATGGTGCAAGCCGACAAGCTAGGCGCACCGTTGGCCAACGTGATGCGGCTCCAGGCAGGAGAAATGAGGCTGATTCGACGTCAACGGGCCGAGGAAGAAGCGCAGAAGCTCCCGCTCAAAATGATTTTCCCGCTCATCCTTTGCATCCTTCCTGCGCTTGTCATGGTGCTCCTTGGCCCAGCCATCATCGACGCGATAGACGGGTTCTCCAAGATATGACCATCCCGATTCAGCCCCTGTTCGGCGCAGCTCAGCTCCACAACCTCGGCGACCTGTTGGCCCCCGAGAACGTCGACACGCTCTGGCGGCCCGTCGGACGAATGGCGACCGGGTTCGATCCGCTCGACACGGTGCTCGAAGGTGGCATCCAGACCGAGGAGCTCATCGTGGTCGGCGGTCTGCCAGGAATCGGTAAAACAATCTCGCTGGTTCAGTGGACCCGCACGATGGCGAAAGCAGGTATTACGTGCGCCGTCGCAAGCTACGAGCACCGTGAGCTTGCCTTGCTCTGTCAGCTGCTACTCCTCGAGCTCGGCGAGTTGCCAGGCGATCAGGACCAGGCCGATCTGGCGACTGCTCGTCGGTTCGTGGCCGAGATCGCAGGCTCCCACGCACGGTGGTCCGAGCTCGTTGGGCACAATCCGCTGCTCAGTGAGGCGGCCAGCCAACTCCAACGCTATGCGGGCCGAATTCAGAGCATCAGTTCGACATCGCTGAAGGGCGGCCTCGCAGCACTAGAAGCGGCAGTGACAACCGACCACGGTATCGAGATGCTCGTTGTCGATCATCTCCAGAAGGTCCCAGCCGATCGCGTTGACACTGCGGGTGAGATCGCGGCAGCGCTGAAGCGTCTTGCGGTCGAGAACGAGATCGCTATTCTGGCCGCCGCGCCCATTGGTGACGCCGGCCTCCAAACGAGGCGCCTTCGGCTGGAGCACCTTCGCAATGCCGCCGCCGTGTCACATGAGGCCGATGTGGTGATCATTCTGAACGACAAGCTGTCGGCCGTCTCGCGAGCCCATTCAACGTTTGACTCGGTTCGGGCCGGCACGTTCAAGAAACAGACGATCTTCAGCATCGAGAAGAACCGCCGAGGCGCCGCAGGGGTCGACCTAGAGTTTCAGCGCGATTTTCTGCACCGCCGATTCGACCCACAAGGACGTTACGTCTCTGACGCCTTGGTCGATGGTGTCATGATTCGGGACTGAGCAGTATCAGGTTGCGGCGCTGAACCGCTTGGACCGACTGCGACGTTTCCACCCACCCTTGGCGGGCCACAGCAAGGCCAACAGAACCGCTCCGAAGCTCGCTGCGATCAAGAAGTTGCCGAGCAGGAGCAAGGCAAGAACGAGGGGGGCGTAGATCCCAGCGACGTAATTGCCCGACAGGTCCGAGACGGACGCGAGCAGTGGGTTTTCCTGTTGGGTTAGCCGACGGATGGTTGGACGGGCCTTAACCAGAACCAACGTGGTGATCAGGGCCGTCACCGACCGGTTGGTGATTGTGCCGGCGGCGCCAAAGGCAATTGCGAGCTTCATCGATTCGTCGGCGAGTTGGGCCCGGTCCAAATCCGTTCGTTCACGAACACGCTCGAGTGTGGGACTGACAAGCTGGCGCACCGAGAGTCCAATACCACTCGCGCTCCCGTTGATGGCGCTGGCGACCGCACCG
Organism: Acidimicrobiales bacterium; assembly: GCA_041394345.1. GTDB lineage: Bacteria > Actinomycetota > Acidimicrobiia > Acidimicrobiales > SZUA-35 > JBBKWJ01. Next base: position 42,065 of record JAWKIN010000026.1, read on the forward strand.
AGGATGAGGGCAATGCCGCACAGTTGCAGGCTCAGCTGAAGCATCGTGTTCTATCGGTAGTTCGCAGCGAGAACTGAGCCGACTAGTCGACAAGCCCCTGGCCGATGGCCTCGTCGGCGGACAGCTCGTCAGCCGTGTCGCTCGAGCTCGGACCGGGCAGGGTCGCCAACACCTCGCCTGTTTCGAGGAAGTGCCGGGAGGCGGCATACGCCCGGTCGGCGAGTTCGGCGCCTTTCGAGAAATCGTCGAAACGAAGGCGGGGCTCGGATCCGGCGGGCAGGCGAAAGACCGAGTCGTGGGTATCGACCGCCGCCAAATCGTCACGGAATCGGTCGAGCCGAGCCGTCCAATACGCATGGACAAGCGCGTCGATCGGTCGCTTGATCTCGAGGGTTCGCTCGGCCAGGTGACCGACCCGCAAGATGTAGAGATGTCGCCCCGAGCTCGACGGCTTTGGCAACCGGTAGCTCGCTCACGACGCCCCCGTCGAAATAGCGGCGGCCGTCGATCACCACGGGCGGATAGATGGCGGTAGTGCCGACGACGCGAGAAGCGCCGGGACGAGTTCGCCCGAGTCGAACCATGTTTCACGAGCACTGTCGATGTCGGTCGCGACGCACTGGAACGGCACCTTCAGTTGGTCGAACGTGGTCGCCAGTAGCTCGTCTCGAAGCAGGCTTTCGAGCGCGCCGTGCTGATAGACGCTCTCGCCTCTTCTGGCCGAATTGGACAGCGAGCGCAAGATTCCACTGGCCATGACGTCGGCTGCTGTCGGCCATGCGATACCAGATGCGCTCGGTCGATTGACACCACGATGGTTGGCTCGGCGCGAACGCTGCGCCGTTGATCGCGCCCACCGAGCAGCCAACGATTATGTCGGGCGTGATCCCGGCCTCGACGAGCGCGCGGAGCATACCGACCTGGACCGCGCCGAGGTTGCCGCCGCCCGAAAGTACGAACGCGATTTTGGTCTTGCCGCCGCGTCGCCGAGTGCGAGCAGCAAACCGATCGGTCCAGGTGCTTAACGCCATAACCGACTCGGCTTAAGGGCAGCGCACCATCTGCAACGTGTCGGTCGAACCGATCGTGGCGGTACTGCCGCCGAGGACGGCGACGACTTCGCCGGAGCGGATGTGGCCGAGGTCCTTCGCAATCGCGAGCACGTTTTGGACGGTTGCTTGGTTGTCGCCGATTCGCTCGATGCCAATCGGGATGGCCCCCCAGCTCAGCGTGAGCTGACGAAGGGTGCGGGGCTCGGGGCTGAAGCCGAGAATCTTCGCTTCGGGCCGGAAACGGGCGATAGCGCGAACCGTAAACCCCGACCGGGAGATGCACAGAATGGACTTCACCCCCATCTCGGAGGCCGCCCGCCAGGTGGCCATGGTCATGACGTCGGTGACCTGGGCGTTTACGCTCTGTGGCTCGTTGAGGCGATCACGGCGGATTTGGTGGGCCCAAGACTTGTAGTCGAACTCTTGGTCGGCTCGGCGAGCGATCTTGGCCATGGTGGCAACGACGTGTGCTGGGTCGCGGCCGACTGCCGTCTCACCCGAGAGCATCACGCCGGACGTGCCGTCAAAGACGGCGTTTGCCACGTCTGATGCTTCGGCCCGGGTGGGCATGGGCGATTCGATCATCGACTCCAGCATCTGGGTCGCCGTGATGGCAGGGCGCCCGAGCGCAATGCAGCGCTCGATGATGTCTTTTTGCAGGTGGGGCAGATCTTCGAGGCTGCACTCAGTGCCAAGGTCACCGCGAGCAACCATGATTGCGCCCGACGCCATGATGATGCCTTCAAGATTCTCGATGGCGGCCTTGGTTTCGATCTTGGAAATGATCAACGGGCCGCGAGGTGCTGGCTCGGTGCCGATACGGCGCACATCGTGGGCCGAGCGGACAAACGACAACGCAATCATGTCGACGTCGTTTTCGACCATGGCGTCGCACAAGCGAAGGTCTTCGTCCGTCGGAGTATTGATGCTGAGGCGATCGGACGGGATATGGAGTCCTGGCCGGCCCTGGGTGGCACCGCCGAAGAGGACACGGGCTTTGAGCTTGGTCCCCAGATGATCTTCGACCTGCAAGACGATGCCGCCGTCACCAATGGCAAGTCGGTCGCCAACGTGGACGTCGCGCAGCAAGGTCTCGTAGCCCACACTGAAATGGTCGGCCTTTGACGGGCCGTCGCCTGGCTCCAACATGATTTCGGAGTCTTCGACGAGCTCGGTCCGAGCCGGGAGCTGGCCGATGCGGACTTTCGGGCCAGGCAGGTCGGCCAAGATGCCAACCTCGACGCCGAGATCTTTGGCGATGCGGCGAAGTTGCCGGAGTCGGGCCAACGAATCGTCGACCGTGCCGTGGGACAGGTTGAGTCGAGCGACATCCATCCCCGCCTCGATCATGGCCTTCATCGTCGCCTCGTCGTCAGAAGCCGGGCCGATAGTTGCAATGATTTTCGTGCGCCTGTCCATTCGCCAAAGGCTAGCCCCCTCAGATCAATACGCGCGGCCAATTGGAAAG
>JAWKIN010000027.1:0-44370 GCA_041394345.1 Acidimicrobiales bacterium
CGGCTGGGGTGTTGCGATGACCCTGCTCGGTTTCGAACGAGGCGAGGCCGCCGCGACCACTCCGGTCCTGTTCGGCGTCGAGTTCGATCGCCTAACCGAGCTTGCTCGCAACTATGGCCGCGCCGACGACCCATCGATCCGCCAACGCCTGGCCAAGTGCTACACGGCAACACAGATCATGCGCTACCTCGGTATGCGCACGCTCACTCGCTTCCTCGCCGGCCATCATCCGGGCCCCGATGCGTCAACGTTCAAGCTGTTCTGGTCGGAGTACCACAAGGTCTCGACCGAGCTCGCACTCGACATTCTTGGTGCCGACGGCATGGTCATCGACGGCAAGTTCCCCTCGTCTGCCTTCTCGACCGATTCCCCAGGAGCGCCAAACAACTCGGGCAGCTGGATCGGCACGTTCCTCAATGCTCGAGCGGGCACGATTTACGCTGGCACCAGTCAGGTGCAGCGAAACATCATCGGCGAGATGGTGCTCGGGCTGCCCAAGGAGCCCCGCGCCGACAGCGGCTCTTGGCGCGACACCCCCAAGTAGCTCGCGTGCTAGCTCGCCTGGTTCCCGGGCTGTCTGGCGAGGCGGTGCGCTGCCTCGCCAGACAGCCACATCTGTGGCCAACCGCGGCGCGGGCCGCAGCATCGCTCGCCCCGCGCCACTGGTGGCGCCATGCGCCGTTCCTGCCGCTCCCCGACCGTACGTGGATGAAGTTCCGGGTCGAGACGGCGTATGGCGGCGACGGGTCGACTCCCATGCGGGGTGACGATCTGATCACCTGGCTCGAATGGAAGAAGACCTTCCCCCGCTAACCCCCACCGCACCTGGGGTCCGACGCTTCCGTACTTCGTACTCGCAGCATGCGCATCTCACCGCGCCTCGGGCCTCGTGTCGCCGCGACCGGGTCGATGTCAGCCGCCGACGACACGACCACGCGACAGCTGCGGCGCTCTCCACCGTGGTCGATTAGCCAGCGCTGCGAGCCCTGCGCTCGCTGAACACTACCGCCGCGATCAGCATCGAGATGATGATGGCGAGCGACACGTAGGTGTTGACGTGATACCAGTGGCTGGCCGTCATCTTGATGCCGACGAAGATGAGGATCGCTCCCAGGCCGTGCGACAGGTAGTGGAATCGTTCACGCGCGTTGGCGAGGAGGAAGTACATCGCTCGCAGGCCGAGAATCGCAAACGCGTTTGACGAGAACACGATGAACGGGTGGTTCGACACGGCCAAGACGGCGGGTACCGAGTCGAGGGCGAAGATCACGTCGGTGGCGCAACCACGACAAGAGCTGCTAGCAGCGGCGTCGCCGCTCGCTTGCCGTTGGCGACGGTGAAGAAGTTATGGCCGTCAAGTTCGTCGGTCACGTGAATAACCCAGCGAAGTAGCCCAGGCCCATGGTGGTGCTGGTCTCCCCTTCGTCGTCGTCGTGCTGGATGATCCTGATGCCGGTAACCACCAGGAAGAGACCGAAGACCAGGAGCAACCACCAGAACCGGTCGATCAACGCACTACCGATGAGGATGAAGGCGAGCCGGAGGGCGAGCGCACCGAAGATGCCCCAAAACAGGACCCGGTGTTGATAGCGCACGGGGATGGCCATCGAGCTGAACAGGATCGACCAGACGAACACATTGTCGATGCTGAGCGACTTCTCGATGAGGTAGCCGGCGATGTATTCGCCAAACGCATCTGCGCCGTACACACCCCAGATCACGCCGCCAAAGGCGAGACCACAGGCGATCCAGCCCATCGACTCAATGAGTACCTCGCGGGTCGTCCCCACGTGATCGTCGCGATGGCGAATCAGGTCGAACGTGAGCATCGCGAGCAGCGTCAGCCCGAGCAGTATCCAGGCCGTTGAGGAAACATCGAAGTCTGCGAAGTTGTCACGCGAAGAGGTGGACGCCAGCATCGGATGAAGATAGCAGTCGGGCGACCGCTTCCGAGTACGGAGTACGGAAGCGTCGGACCCCAAGTACGGGCGGGCGGTGGAGGTCTAGCCGATGGGCAGCAGGCCGAGACCACGAAGCGCAACAGCGGCCGCACCAATCAGCGGGCCTTCATCGCCGCAACCAGCAGGCCGAATCACCGTGCCCCGGCTGAAGTCGAGCTGGCAGATCCGATCGATCTCGGCCTGGGCCGCAGCAAAGAACAACTCGCCGTAGCCCAACGCCACCGAGCCAGCCACGAGCGCCAGTTTCAGATCAAGAAGGTTTGCGACCGACCCGACGGCACGGCCAACATAGGTCCCCACCTGCACCACGTCTTCCGCCGTCGCCTCAGCGGCCGGTCGACCAAGCTTGGCCGCAATTGCTCGACCAGATGCCTCAGCCTCGAGTACGCCTGGCACGTGCCCGACATGCGCAAAACCGTCAGGCTCGACCACGACATGGCCAATATGGCCCGCATTGCCACCAGCGCCCTCAAGGAGTTTGCCGTTGAGCACGATCCCACCGCCCACGCCCGTCGATACGACCATGGCGAGATAGTCGGACTCGCCCACGGCGGCGCCAACCCAACCTTCGGCCAGGGCCAATGCCTTGGCGTCATTCTCGATGAATACCGGCGCCGCAGTCGTCGCTTCGAGCTGTTGAAGGAGCGGGAACTCACGCCAGCTGGCAATGTTGAGTGGCGAAACGGTGCGGCCACCGCGGGTCATCGGGCCACCGCAGCCAACACCATACGCCACAAAGGGTCCGGCGCTCAGATGGGGCTCGACCAGTGCGAGCAGCGCCGCAAAAAGGCCAGCGCCGTCCGTGTTTGTTGGGGTCGGGACATGTGAGCGCTCAATGAGCTCACCCTCCCGAGTCACCACGCCCGCTGCGAGTTTCGTCCCCCCGATGTCGATGGCGAGAACTCGTCCGGTGTCTGCGATCATGGCCCGATCCTATGGGCCCACAGCAGTGACGTCACACCACGCAACAGGACGGCTAGGGTGCCTGAATCCACGGACCGAAGGGGCCCGCAAGTGCCAGCCGACGAAGTGCAGCAGATCGACGACCAAACCGCCCAACGATTCGCCGCAGCTTTTGCCACTATCGCTGACAATATCGCCACGGTTGTTCGTGGCCGTCCGAAGAGTCATCGAAAACGATGCTGCTCTGCATGGTTGCCGGAGGCCACATTCTCATTGAGGATGTGCCGGGGTCGGCAAGACCACCGTGGCGAAAGCCCTCAGCAGCTCACTGGGCGCCAAGCTTGGCCGGATCCAATTCACTCCCGATCTCCTGCCGGCCGACGTCACCGGTATCAGCATCTGGAATCGCAGCGACTCCACGTTCGAATTCCGTCCGGCCCCGTGTTTGCGGGTCTGGTTCTCGCCGATGAAATAAACCGGGCCTCGCCCAAGACCCAATCGGCCCTGCTCGAAGCCATGGCCGAGCGACAGGTCACCGTCGATGGCCAAACACACCAGCTCCCCCAGCCGTTCATGGTCGTCGCCACCCAAGAACCGATCGAGCAAGAAGGCACCTATCCGCTGCCGGAAAGCCAGCTCGATCGCTTTCTGATGCGAATTTCGGTTGGCTACCCCGACCGAGACGACGAGCTGGCGATTCTGCAAACTCATCAGGACGACGCCGCCCTCGACCACGTCCAGGCCTGTCCGCGACGATTCGTGATATCGCCACCATGGCCGCACTCGTCCCACAGGTGCGAATCGCAGCGGAGCTCCGTTCCTATCTCGTCGACCTCGCCGAGGCCACCCGCCGCCATCACGCCGTCGCTCTCGGCATGTCGCCCCGAGCCACCCTTTCGCTGCAGCGAGTCAGCCGAGCGAGGGCAGCCTCGAAAGGGCGCACGTGACCGACGACGACATCAAGGCCGTCACCGCCAGGTGATCTCCATCGCCTCGTGCTGCATCCCGAAGCGCTGCTTCAAGGCGTCACGCCCGAGGCCGTGCTTCGAGACATTCTGGCTGCGGTACCCATCCCCGGCGGCCGCTTTTGATCCTGGCCGACTCGCGCCGGTTTCGCCCTCGCCATTGTCGGCGCCGTGGGCGTCGCCCTCGGTCGGCTCCTCGGCACGATCGAGTTCTATTACCTCGGCGCGACCTGCCTCGTGGCCCTGCTCATTGCCTGGCTCTACATCGCCCTCGTGCGGCTGTCGGTCAGTGTGTCTCGGCTTGCGAGTCCCGCGACGCCACGGGCTGGCCAACCCGTGCGGGTCGACCTCACTCTGACGAACCAGACTCGTCTGCCGACGCCGATTCTTCGCGTCGATGACCGCATTGATGACGGTCCCGGTCCGACGATTCATCTTGCGCCGATTCGCCACGGTGGCCGTTCAACCTTTGCGTTCCGGCTTCCTGCGCAGCGCCGTGGACTCCTGGCGCTCGGTCCACTTGGCATTACCGTGACCGACCCGCTTGGCTTGTTTCGGTCCCGCATGGTCGCTGGCAGCCGAACGACCATGGTCGTGCGCCCTCAGCTCTTTGATCTGGGTTCGCTCCGGGCGAGCGCCGGGCACGATCCAACCGCAGACGAGCAACGCTCCCAGTCGTTATCGTTTGGGGGCGACGAGTTCTACGCATTACGGCCATACATCCCCGGCGACGAGCTTCGACGAGTCGACTGGCGAGCCACCGCTCGCCAGGACGAACTCATTGTCCGTCAGGACGAGAAGCCCAAGACCGGCCGGATCATGGTGATACTCGATCGTCGCACCGGGGTCTACGACGACGCTGGCCTCGACCGGGCGATGGCGGCCGCCACCTCCGTTCTGCACGCCGCCCGCCGCAGCGACGAGGTCGTTCGTTTCGACACGTCAGCCGATGGCGATTCGATCGACATACGCAGCAAGGCCGATCTCGACCGCATCGATGAACGGCTCGCTACTCTCGACACAACGGACAAGGCATCGCTGGCTCGCACCGTCGACAAGCATCGGCGGATCGGCACCGGCGGAACGCTCATCGTCATTACCGGTATTCCGAGCGACCAACTCAGCCAGTCCATCGAGCGAGCGAATCGAAGCTATGACCGTGTAATCCCGATCGTTTGCCAGAGCCTCGGCAGCACGCCTCCACCTGGTTGTGTCATCTTCAACGGCACAACCGACTTCCGCTGAATGGCAGGCATCGCTGGCTCGCAGCTTGGTGCGGCGATGAACGAGCGAGCCACTCCCCCGCTCCCGCTCGAGGTGGCCTCGGCCTTGCTCGTCCCCGCGGCCTCCTATGGGTTTGTTCGCCTCTTCGCCGACTCAGACCCGATGCTCGCAGCGATTGGGAGCGCGATCGCCGCCACCCTTCTGGCCGCGGTGCTTCGGCGGCTCCGGGTTCCGATCGTGCTCTCCCTCATCGTCGGGATCGCCGCCCTCGGCCTTGTCCTGTCGCAACGATTTGCCCCAGACACCCAACGCTGGGGCTTCGTGCCGACCGGCGACACGCTCGACCAGCTTGGCACGCTCCTCACCCTCGGCGCCGACGAGTACCGCAAGGTTCGAGCGCCCATCGAGAGCCTCGATAGTTTCGTCGCCGGCGTGATGATTGCGGCCTGGTTGATGGCCATGCTCACCGACTGGGCCGCGATGCGCCTCCGCTTGGCTTTTGAGCCCGTGCTCCCGGCCATCTTGATCTTCGGCTTTTCGGCCGTCCTCGGGGCAGGAAACGATCGGCTGAGTTCGACGATCGTGTTTGGCGGCGCCGTGGTCGTCTGGGCGGTAGCCCAACGGTGGTCGACCCTCCGAGATTCGTTCGTTTGGCTCGTAAACGACGAGAAGCGGGGGCCGCAAACGGCGCTGCGATCAGCGGCCGTCATCGGGGCCGTTGCGTTAGGCGCCGCCGTGCTTGTGACGCCCCGCCTCCCTGGTAGCGACGCGGAGGAGATCTACTCCTTCCGTGCCACCACCGCACCAACCCGAAGCCCCATTACGCCCTACGTCGAGATCAGCCAGCGCCTTGTCCAGCAGAGTTCGGTCGCGCTCTTTACGGTCGAAACCGAGGTGCCGCACTACTGGCGCGTCAGCGGGCTGGAGACCTACGACGGAGCCGGCTCCGTCTGGACCACCTCGACCTCCTTCACGAAGGCCGAGGGCGACCTCGACCCGCTGGTCGAGTCAAACGAGTCGAATCAGGTCCTCACCTACACCGTCACGATCGACGGCCTGACGACGGGCGACGTGGGCGAGATCTGGGCGCCAACCGTGTACTCCGTCGCCAAGGTCGTCGACTCGAGCGTCGACCTGAGTTGGAATCGTGACAATGCAACCCTCACCATCGACGGCGACGATTCGACGTCGTTTGGTCGCGGTGACTTCTACACCCTCGAATCGGTGGTGCCGACGTTTACGGCCGACCAGTTGCGATCAGCGACTACCGACGTACCCGACGACATCGCCGCAACCTACCTGACCCTCCCGTCGGACCTCACCGATCGAATACTCACCGAGGCCAGCGCCGTCGTCGCAGGACAGGCGACACCCTACGACCAGGCCCTCGCCCTGCAAAACTACTTCCGAGCGTTCGACTACAGCACCGAGTTGACGCCCCGCACGAGTGATCCAATCGGCCAGTTCCTCGACGAGCGAGTCGGCTTCTGCCAACAGTTTGCTGGGACCTACGCGTTGATGGCGCGGGCGATCGGGCTACCCGCCCGTGTCGCCATCGGCTACACGTGGGGCGACAAGGTGGCGGGCCAGGAGAACACCTATCAAGTTCGGGGCAAGCACGCCCATGCCTGGCCCGAGGTGTGGCTCGGCGAGTACGGATGGGTCGCCTTTGAGCCCACGCCGAATCGCGGCGCCCCGGGATCGTCGAGCTACACGGGCGTCGAACCGGGCCAGGATGGCACGCAGCCAACCACCGCCGACCCAGCCGATCCCGCGACAACACCGGTGACCGCCGCGCCCATCGACCCGAGCCAGATCGACGGCCCCGACATCGTGCCCACTCAAGCAACGCCAACCGCCATTCCGACCTCCCAGCCATGGAAAATGCCACGCTGGCTCCTCGGCCTTTTGGGACTCGGCGCCCTCTACATTGTCGGCATGCCGCTGCTTCGACGACTACAGATCGAAATCGCCCGCTCCCGCGCCGACTCGCCGGAAAAGGCTGTAGATCTGGCCTGGCGCGAAACGGTTGATGAACTGAATCGGTCGCTCGACCTCCAGCGCCAGCCAGCCGAAACCCGACGCGAGTTTGCCACCCGAGCCGCCCAAGATCGCCGCCTTGAGGCCAACGATCTCGACCGGCTGTCGGAGCTCGCCACGATGGTTCGTTACGACCCCGGCCGAGCCACACCCGAGGTGGCGCAGAGCGCGGTTGCTACTCGGCAGGCCATCGTCGGCCGTGTCCACGAGCGGGTGCCACTGGCCACACGATGGCGGCGTCAACTCGACCCGAGACGCTGGTTTAGGTAGCGGGCACCGGTTTGTTTTGGCGGCGTTTAGTCGTCGCCGGGTGGCTCACGGCGGATTGAGGGGTTGGCCGAGCGGATCGCCGCGCTGACCTGTTCGAGACCCGAGCGCCCAACAGCACGAAGCTGACGCTCAAGTCCGAGTGCCGAGACGAGCATCAGGGCAAACCCGATGAAGGAAACAAAGAAGTGGACCGTCAAACCAGCCACGACGATGACGAGTCCAACGATTAGACCAAGTGCCCACCACCGAAGTGACGCGGCCGATGACGGCCCAACGGGAACTCGCCCGACCTCGCGAGCTAGGCGCGGGTCGCTCGACTGTAGGTGATTCTCGATCTCGTCGAGGATTCGTTGTTCGTTTTCGGAAAGCGGCATAGTTCCTTACACCCACAGTTGGGTACCAGGTGGCCCCGGCAACCCATCCAATTCGCTCCAGCACCACAGTACGCCGTCACAGTGTCGCGCAGACTGCGCCCTGGTACAACGCGTCTAGGCAACTTATTCTGCGATGTCTGGGCCCCATGCACCCTGTCCGGTCTCTTTTGTCCGGATACCACCGGGCGACAGGATCCTCGCCGGGCCAATCGCGGCGGTCCCGAATCGGCCCCGGATGGCGTCGATAGCCGAATCGGCGCGCTCCCAGACCTCGTCGCTGATCTCGCTTGGCCCCGACTCGGCCGCCAGAAGCTCGTCGAAACTCAATCCGCCGTCGCCTCGGTTGCGAGGTTGGAGAGTCCGACCCCGGCTAAGCGAACACCTTGCTCGTAGGGCAACACGTCGAGCAGGGCGGCGGCCGTCGCCACGATCTTGGTGCCAGCGCCCGTCGCGGCTGGCAAGGCGTGCAGGATCGGGTCACGGTCTCAAACGATCCGTATCGCACCTTGATGCTCACGGTCCGTCCCTTCACGTCAGCCGTGCGCTCGCCTCGCCACCGAATCGGCTATACGAACGAGTCGCGCTGCAGCGTCGCCCGGTCGTCGATGTCGTCGGCGAACGTCTCTTCATGGCTGATCGACTTCACCCTTTGCTCGCAACAACAACGGGCCGTTGGTCTCGCCCATTGGCGACATCGTGAAGGTGTCGCCCACTGGCGTCGCCGACGGCGCTGACAAGGGTGTCGAGCGGAATGTCAGCGAGCTGGCCAACGTTGGTGATGCCAAGCCGGAGGGAGGCCCGGCTGCCCGGCCCGACGCCCCACATGGCCCTGATCGGCAACGGGCGAAGAAACGCCGCCTCTTCGCCCGGTTCGATCACCATAATCCCTGCCCCGTGAAGCACCTGACGCCCCCGTATCTGGGGCTTGGCTGCCCCGCTGGCCAACTTGGCCACGAGTTTCGAGGCGGCAATACCGACCGAGCAGTGCAAGCGCTCGGCCTCCCATATTGACCGGCGAATCTGGCGAGCGATCTCGTAGGGAGGGCCAAGCAAGCGGATCGCCCCCGTCACGTCAAGAAATGCCTCATCGAGGGAGAGCGGCTCGACCAGGGTCGTGACGTCGGCGAAGATGGACATGATCGACTCGCTCACGGCGCTGTACTTGGCGTGATCGCCGGAGACGAAGACTGCGTCGGGACACAGGTGCAGCGCTCGTGAGCTGGGCATCGCGGAACGAATCCCGTAGACCCTGGCGCGTAACCTCGCGGCAGCGACGACTTCGGGGTCCGCACCCTGACCACGACCGTTTGCCCGAGGCTGGGGTTGTCACGGACTCAATCGACGCGCAAAACGCGTCCATGTCAACGTGGAGGATCGTGGTGCTGCGTTCGTGACTAGACGACACGCTCAACGACCCGAGTGGCCGGTGATCGACCCGCCACGTGGTACCCGAAGAGACGGCCATCGGCCACACCCTCGGTGAGATACGCCAAACGGCTCGGCGACCCAGATGGGCGCGGCCGCCATCCGTTCGACCGCCGTCGGTGACACAAACTCGGCCTCGATGACGATGCCGTCTGGGTCGTCGAGGACGATGTCGCCCGAGAACGACACGGCCTCAAACGTCACCACATCAAGCTTGAATCCAAACTCGGGGCGACGACCTGACCAGGTAGAGCGGTTCGCCCCACCCCTCAACCACGAGTCCGGTTTCTTCCCACACCTCGCTTCCGAGCGCTTCGAGTGGCGCCTCTCGCCGTCGTCGATCACGCCACCGGGCGTCGACCAGTCGGTCAGCCCGTTTCGTCGCTTGTTTTGCACCACGAGCACTTGCTCGTCGATCCGCAGCGCGGCGCCAGCCACGCACCAATGGCGCATGCCGTCGGGTTGATCTCGGGAAGCTTGACGTCGCCAGCCATCGTCGTAGCTTGCCAGAGCGCAGCCCGACCTGCACACCACACCGTCGCTCAGCGCAGAAAGCGGCGGTGACGAATACCCTACGACCATGCCAACCACGGACCCGTCAGAGCCAGATGACGAAGGCACGCCCGATGATCGCCTGCCCCTCGCCGCCGCAGCCGACCCCTCGGTCAGACTGTTTGAGGGCCTTCGTGTGCCCCAGCCAATCCCGGCTGCACCGCCCCTACGAGCCCGCGTCTTGGGTTTTGCCGGGGTCCTGCTGGGCGGCGTGCTCGGCGGTCTCATCGGCTACGGCGTTGGTGAACTGTTGTCCGGCGGCAACAACCTCATCGCGGCCGTCGGGTTCGTCGTCGGCGCCGCTGGTTGCGCGGTTGGGGTTGGCATCATCGTCTCGCTCACGCTGCGAGCGATGAACGAGTGGAACGCAGTCCAACACCCAGACGAGGCGACATGACCGACCCAGCCGAACTACGAGATCTCGCCGAGTCACTGCACGATCGGCTGGTGCCCGTGCGGTCGACATGCGGGCCGACGTCGTCGGTGATGTCGACACGAAGAGCTCGGCCGTCGACCTCGTGACCAAGGCCGACAAGGCCGTCGAAGCCCAGTTGGTGGCCGGCATTCTGGCCGCCCGCCCCGACGACGGGGTGTTGGGTGAAGAGGGGTCCGGCACCGATGGGCGCTCGGGCGTCCGCTGGATTCTCGACCCCATCGACGGCACCACCAACTATGTCTATGACCGCCCCGACTACGCCGTGTCCGTTGGTGTCGAGGCCGACGGCGAGATGGTGGCGGGTGCCGTGGTACCAGCCCGCAAAACCGGAACGATAAGCGCAGGCGGCCAAGGGAGCGGGCGCCACTCGCAACGGCGTCCCGATCAGGTGCAGCACGCCAGACTCGCTTGCGGTCTCCCTCATCGCCACCGGCTTTGGCTACCAGGCCCAACGCCGACAAGCGCAAGCCAACGTGCTCGTCGAGCTGCTACCGCTCGTCCAGACATCCGCCGAGGCGGATCAGCGCGCTCGATCTTTGTTCGGTCGCCTGCGGCCAGGTCGACGCGCACTACGAGCGCGGGCTCAACTTGTGGACCTCGCCGCTGGCTGGATCATCGCCAGCGAGGCGGGGGCCATCGTGTCCGGTTTGCATACTGACTACCCCGATGAGTCGCTTCTCCTCGCCGCTGCTTCCCATCGCCGGCCCCTATCCGACCTGCTCAGGCGGGTCGTGGTCCCCGAAATTGCTCCGATGACCGGCAATCTGCGCCGATCTGACAAAGTAGTCAGCGATGGGAACTCGAATTCTGACTGTAGAAGACGACGATCGATCCGTAAGGCCGTTCGTCTTGCGCTTGAGGACGAGGGTTGACCGTCACCGAGGCAAACACGGGCGAGCGGGCGCTTGAGTTGTTTTCTGGTGACGAGCATGACGTTGTCCTGATCGACATCATGCTCCCTGGCGTCGACGGTTTCGAGGTCTGCCGGTCCATCCGCCGATCGAGTGGACGTTCCCATCATCATGGTGACGGCTCGTGTCGACACCCACGACGTCGTCGCCGGGCTCGAAGCAGGCGCCGACGACTATCTCACCAAGCCCTTTGCCCCCAAGGAACCGTCCGCTCGCATCCGCGCCATGCTGCGCCGGGTTCGGACGTCGGAAAACTCCACCATGAGTCGGGTGAAAGTTGGGACGCTCGAGATCAGCCCCGACGAAGGCATCGTCCGAAAGACGGCGTGACATTCCACCTAACGAAGACCGAGTTCAAGCTTCTGGTCGAACTCGCCTCCCAGCCCGGCAAAGTCTTCAGCCGCGAGGTCCTCCTGGAACGGGTCTGGGGCTACGACTACTTCGGCGACGGTCGCCTCGTCGACGTTCATGTCCGTTTCGGACGAAGGTTGAAGCGGACGCAGCAAGTCCCCGTTATGTCGTTACGTCGCGGGGCTTGGGCTACAAGCTGCAGCCCTAGTCGATGGCCACCAGGCGACGCCGGCTTGGGCTTACCACGCGCATTGCCCTGATCTTTGCGCTTGGCGCTGTTTACGTCGGCTGTCGCCACCGCAACGTATCTCCTCCTTCAAGCCAACCTGCTCAATGAGGCGAGCGAGTCGGCGCAGGCTCAGGCCTGGCGCAACGCCCGCGATATCGAGACTGGACTCACGACGGCCACCCCCCGCGCGAATCGTCTGACGCCATTGCCAACGAGCTAAACGAGACCATCCGTCAGGTGCTCGAAAGCACGTTGCGGACCAACGGTGCGCGGGGCGTTCTCAGGTCGAGGGCGACACTCCCTGCTCCCCCAGTGGCTTGCTCGGCCGCATATCCCCGCCGGCCTCGCGCTTGTCCAGCAGGGACTGGCGGGCGAGGTTCGCTATGTCCAAGATGGCGAAGCCCAAATTGGCATCGGCCTCTGGATTGCCGACATCGAGAGTGAGTACTACGAGATTGTGCCGCTGAGCGATGTCCAAGAGACGCTGAGCAGCCTCCGGACAGTGCTCGTGGCCGTGACCGTTATTGCCTCTGCCCTTGCAGCCCTGCTTGGGTATTGGTATACGGCGCATGATCGCTACAGCCGCTTGCGAGCGTCACCGCTGCCTGCGCCATCGCCGCAGGTGATTTTCTCGACGCTATCGACGCCGCAATCGACCCCGACCTTCACGGCCTCTCGTCCTCGTTCAACGACATGGTGGATGCGCTTGCGGCTGGACGAGCGCGATGAGCGATTTGCTTCTGACGTCAGCCACGAGCTCCGCTCGCCACTCATGACACTCACCGCGCCGGTTGAAGTACTCGAACGGCGTCAAAGCGAACTGCCCGGATGCTGCGAGCCAGGCCGTCGAGTTGCTCAGCAACGACCTTCGGCGTTTCAGCACGCTCGTCGAAGACCTTCTGGAGATCTCGCGTATCGACGCTGGCGCCGCCCAACTCGACCAATCGGCCGTCGGAATCGCCGGGCTGATGAACGCGATCGTGCGCCAGTCTCGCCAACCCGATTTGGTTGTCGACTTCGACCCCGACGATGCCGAACTCATCGCCGAAGTCGACAAGCTGCGGATCGCCCAAGTGTTTACAAACCTCATCGACAACGCGATCAACTACGCCGGTGGCGTCGAATCGGTCTCGTTCGCGGCAATCTCAGCCGACGAGGTGGAAATCCTGGTAACAGATCGCGGGCCGGGAGTAGCGGAGGCCGACCGACGTCGAATTTTCGAGCGTTTCACCCGTGCCGCCGTCGATGCAGGTCGCCGAGGCTCCTCCAAAGGCGCCGGTCTTGGCCTCTCCCTGGCCTACGAACATGTTCGGCTCCACGGTGGAACAATGGGCGTTCGAGATCGAGATGACGGCGAGTCGGGAGCACAGTTCTTCGTTTGCCTTCCGCTCGCCGAACCAATCGACGATGAGGAAATGGCCTCATGACGAACCTTGCCCAGACATCCCTACGCAGCGAATGGCGCTCATCGCTCGTCGGCGCGCTCGGTGCGGTCCTACTTGTCGCGGCGGCCTGCAGCGTGCCAACGGACGGGGCGGCCACCCCCATCACGTCGGTGCCCTACGATCTGCTCGAGGTCAACGCGCCAACAACCGAGCCCGAACTCCCCGCCTCTGACGAAGGCGGCCACATCGTTCCTGTATGGGTGTTGGCCGACAATCCAACTGCCCTGTTCCCCGTTACTCGGGCCACCGAGGAGAAGGAACCCTCGCTGCAGGATGCCTACGACGCCCTGGTGGCCGGACCAACCGAGGCCGAGCTCGCAGCCAACCCAGGCCTGAAGACGAAGGTTCCGGCCACCCTGGCGGGCCAACTCCCCGACAACCCCGGCGCCGACGGCATCCTGACCATCGTCGTCGACGCCGGCTATCCGTTCGAGCAGGCCCCCGACAAGCTACTGATCACGGCCCAACTCGTCTGCACCTTCCAGTTCTTCAGCTCGGTCGACGGCGTCCGGATCGTCAATACCAATGGCGTCGAGGTCGGCCTCACCAACTTCGACACCAAGACCATCGACGGGGCGGCGAGGGCGTCGGATTTCAATAATTGTGAGGCGACCAAACTCGACGACCCAACGGTGACCTCAACCGCAACGTCCGAGGGCTAGCGGACAGGGGACGAGCGAACAGAGGCGCCCGGTCCTGCCTTCGCTCGCATCCACCAGGTCGGCGTTTCCAGAGCGACCCCTGGCTCGGCCAACGCAACGATGCAGCCACCGAAGCCGCCGCCGGTCATCCGAGCGGCGTGAACGCCCGGTGTCGCCTCCAGCGTGTCGACCATGGCGTCAACGATCGGCGTGGAGGTCTCGAACAGCTCGGCGAGACTGCGATGCCCCTGACGGAGGAGGTCGGCCATTTGGGCCACGTCGCCAGAGCGCAAGGCCAGCACCATCTGATCGACCCGCTCGTTCTCGGCGATGACGTGGGTCGCCCGTTTGCGCAGCACGGGGTCGGTTAGTGAGCGGACGTCATCGAGAGTTCGATCGCGGAGCGGCCCGATTTGATCTTCGATCATTTGGCAGGCGATGCGACGATTGTTGTATTCGGAGTCAACCAGCAGCCGGGGCTGCCCGCTGTGTACCACCAGGATGTCAACATGATCGGGAATGGTGACCGTCTCGACGTCGAAGCTTCGGCAATCGATTCGCACCGCGTGACCATCAACGCCGCACATGGAAGCGATCTGATCCATCAGACCGATGTTGACGCCAGTCGCCGCGATTTCGGCCCGCTGGGCCATAGACGCAATCGTCAACGCGTCGCCTTCGGCGCCTAACGCCAGCAGGACACTGCACGTCAACGCCGACGAGGTCGACAGACCGGTGCCGCCGCGCGGCATGGTCGACGAGACCGTCCCTACGAAGCCCACGGTGGGGCGTAGCTGTTTGACCGCCTCGGCGACGTAGGTTCCCCATGGCGCAAGCTCGGCACCGTCGAGCGGTTCGCCATCGAGCGTCAGCGCCACTGGCTCCGGCTCATCGTCTGACCTCAGGTGGATTGTGTCGCCACCACGCTCGCCCCGAACGGTCACGCCGACGTCGAGCGCGAACGGCAAGACCAGTCCGCCGGTGTAGTCGGTGTGCTCGCCGATCAGATTGACTCGCCCAGGGGCGAAGGCGATCGGCGCCACCATCAGGCGAAGAACTCCTTGGCCACACCCCAGATTTGCGGGTTGACGAGTTTGAGCTTGGCGATTGCGTCTCGGAGCGGCACCAGCACGATCTCGGCCGATTGCAATGCGACCATGTCGCCGTAGGCCCCCTCATGTACGGCCTCGATCGCTCGAACACCAAACCGGGTCGAAAGCACTCGGTCGTACGACGTCGGCTCACCGCCTCGCTGCACGTGGCCAAGGATCGTGACCCGCGTCTCGAACTTGGTGCGCTTCTCGATCTCCATGGCGACCTGGTTGGCGATGCCGCCAAGGCGTATGTGCCCATACGCGTCGTATTCGTCTGGATCGATATCCATCGTCCCCTCCAGCGGCTTAGCCCCTTCGGCGACGACGACGATGGAGGCATAGCGACCGTGTTGGTGGCGCCGCCGAAGGCTCTCGCACACGGCCTCGATGTCGAACGGCTCTTCGGGAATCAGGGTCATGGTGGCGCCACCGGCGATGCCAGCCCACGTCGCAATATGACCCACGTGGCGCCCCATGACCTCGACCACCATGACTCGGTTGTGACTCTCACCCGTGGTGTGCAGTCGATCGATCGCCGACGTTGCGATCGAAACGGCCGTGTCGAACCCGAACGTTCGCTCGGTGAGGTCGATGTCGTTGTCGATCGTCTTCGGTACGCCGACGACTGGCATGCCCCGCTCGTTGAAGTCATTGGAACACGAAAGCGTGCCCTCGCCACCGATAGCGATGATGCAATCGAGTTGCAGGTCCTGAACGTGGCCATGGCCCGCTCGGCCCCGCCCTCAATCCGTTGGGGCGACACTCGACTCGTACCAAGGA
Source organism: Acidimicrobiales bacterium (assembly GCA_041394345.1). Lineage (GTDB taxonomy): Bacteria > Actinomycetota > Acidimicrobiia > Acidimicrobiales > SZUA-35 > JBBKWJ01. The sequence goes on from JAWKIN010000027.1 coordinate 15,602, forward strand.
TCGTGCCACCGCGATTTAGCGTGCCTCGCATGCGCTCGATCGAGAGCTTCGTACTCGCCATCCATGACCGCCAGCCATCGTGGAACCCAAACAGCTCGTCGCCATAAACCGCTTCGCCCTTGCGAACAATGCCGCGAATCACTGCGTTGAGGCCGGGACAATCGCCGCCGCCTGTTAAGACTCCTACACGCATAACACGTCTACCTCTGGCCGTCGGCCACTCGTTTGAAGGGGAAGGGTGTTCGCATCGACGTCATTGTCTTGATTGGGGCTGCCTTGCCGCAGCTCGAACCGCGAGGTTGCAGCCTACGCGAATTGCGCCGCTGGCCCACTGCGTTCAGCCAGTCCTTCGGCCCGCTCCCCGTTGGGCTCGGCGGCTAGTCTCTAGCCGACCAAGGAACCAGAAGGAGTCGACATGGCGCTAGTGATTTCGCTCGATGCAGGCACGACCGGTGTTCGAGCGCTGGCAATCGACGAACACAGCCAGATCAAGGGTGGGCGTATCGCGAGTTTCCCAAGTACTTCCCCGAACCCGGCTGGGTCGAACACGATGCCGACGAAATCTGGGACGCCATCACGACGGTCATTGCCGAGCTGGTACCAACGCTGACTGAGCCGGTCACGGCGATCGGCATCACCGATCAACGCGAGACCATCGTTGCCTGGGACCGGCAGACGGGCCAGCCCCGCCACCGGGCCATTGTTTGGCAAGACCGACGGACGGCGCACTATTGCGATGAGCTCGTCGCAGCCGGTCATCTTCCCCTCTTTGCGTCCAAAACCGGACTCGGCCTCGACCCTTATTTCAGTGGCACCAAGATCAACTGGCTCCTGACCGAGGGCGGTGTTGTGGCCGACGACAACCTTGCGCTCGGCACCATCGACTCATGGCTCATCTACAAACTCACCGGCGGAGCGGTGCACGCAACCGAGCCATCCAACGCCTCACGCACCCTGCTCTTCGACATCGATGAGATGACGTGGTCGCCCGACCTTTGTGCTGTGCTCGGCGTCCCCCCTCGACGCCCTACCTACCGTTCTCCCCTCAAGTGGGCGCTTCGGCCTGACGGCCGACACCACGGCGCTCGGCGCCGGCATCCCAATTAGTGGTGTGGCCGGCGACCAGCAGGCCGCGCTGTTCGGCCAGGCGTGCTTCGTCCCTGGCATGACCAAAAACACCTACGGCACAGGCAGTTTCCTGCTCATGAACGTCGGCGAAACCCGCCCCAAGCCGGTCGACGGACTCCTCACCACCGTCGGCTGGACACTCGGCGAAGGCAGTGCCCCCGTCTACGCCTACGAGGGGTCGATCTTTATCACCGGTGCCGCTATCCAGTGGCTCCGCGACGGACTCGGCATCATCGACCAAGCATCCGATGTCGGCCCCCTCGCCGAGAGCGTTGATTCGACGGGCGACGTCTATGTCGTCCCGGCCTTTGCCGGTCTTGGCAGCCCCTGGTGGGACCCCTATGCCCGGGGCACGATCGTTGGCATCACTCGCGGCACTGGCCGCGCCGAACTCGCCCGCGCGGTAGTCGAGTCCATGGCCTACCAGGTGAGGGGCGTTGTCGACGCCATGGCTGACGCGGCAGGCACCACCCTGGCCGAGCTCCGGGTCGATGGCGGCGCCTCCGTGATGGATCTCCTGTTGCAGCTCCAGGCCGACCAACTCGGCGTTCCCGTCACCCGACCTAGTCGCCAGGAAACGACGGCACTCGGCGCCGCCTACCTTGCGGGGCTGGCCGAAGGTGTTTGGACCTCGACCGAAGAGATCACCAAGGTCTGGACGGCCGACGTGACAAAGCAGCCGACCGCCGACCGAGCCAGCGCCGACGCCCACTATGCGCGTTGGCTACAGGCCGTCGAGCGATCCCGCGGCTGGGCCGAGTAGCGGCACGTCGCCAACGCCACCGCTCGACCAACTTGACCGATCGGTCAAGTAATCCGTAGCCTGGATCGATGGCGCCAGACCCCACCCCGAGCGAGGAGCGACGTCTGACGGCCTGCGGCAGGGAGCGGCGAGCGAGCCTCCTCACGTTCGCCACGCATCGTTTTGCCGACAATGGCTATCACCCGACCTCGGTCGCCGACATCGTCGAGGGTATTGGCGTCGGCAAGGGCGTCTTCTACTGGTACTTCACCTCCAAAGATCAGCTCCTGCTCGAAATCATGGCCGAGTCGCTCCTCGACCTCCGACGGACTCAGCAGGCCGCCATTCGGCAGTTGAGTGATCCGCTCGTGCGGCTCGAGGTCGGGATTCGTACCTCAATCCGCTGGGCCGCCGACCACGCCGACATCATGAAGCTCGTCATGTTCTGCTGGACGGAGGAGCCCTTTAGCACCGCCGTTCAACGTGGGCGAGATCAGCATTGCCGACACGGCCCGCCATGTAGGCGAAGCAATCGATCAGGGCCAGATCCCAACCGGTGACCCGCGAATGCTGGCGACGGCGATCCGCGGGGTGACCGACGAACTCGGCCGTCAACTCGCCATCGGCGGTGAGCCCGTGACCGATGAGGTCCTCGATACGGCGGTGCGTCTCTGCCTTTATGGGCTTACTGGGTCGGCCTAGCTGCGTCGACCGGCACCTCTGTGGGGGCCACAAGCTCAGGGAGCGCTCGTTTGAGATTGCGCATCGCCTGATGAGTCCGTTGCTCGTTCTCGATGAGGGCGAATCGGACGTGGCCTTCGCCGCCAGGCCCAAAACCCTCGCCCGGCGAGGCCGCCACACCTGCCTCATTAACCAACTTGGCGGCGAAGTCGAGCGAGCTCATGTGCGCATACGGCTCGGGAATTGGGGCCCAGACAAACATTGTTCCTCGAGGGCGTTCAACGTGCCAGCCAATGCGGTCGAGGCCATCGCACAGCGTGTTGCGCCGTGATTCGTAGATGCTCACGATCTCGGCCGGGTGATCGACGGCCTCGTTGAGGGTGACGGTGGCCGCAATCTGGATGGGCTGGAACGTCCCGTAGTCGAGATAGCTCTTGAGCTTGCCGAGCGCCGCGATCACTTCGGCGTTGCCGACCATGAACGCCACCCGCCAGCCCGCCATCGAGAATGACTTTGTCATCGAGTAGAGCTCGACACAGCAGTCCTTCGCCCCGTCAACCTGCAGGATGGAGGGCGGCTTGTAGCCATCGAAACCGAGGTCGGCGTAGGCGTTGTCGTGCACCACGATGAGGTCGCGTCGCTTGGCAAACGCCACGATCTTCTCGAAGAAGGGCAAGTCGACGCACACCGTTGTTGGGTTGTGCGGGAACGAGATGACGAGCGTCCGCGGCTTGGGCCAGGAGTATTCCCACGCCCGTTCGAGATTGGCGATGAACTCATCGCCGGGGGCGAGCGCGACCTCGCGAATAGCAGCGCCGGCAAAGATCGGACCCCAGAGATGGATCGGATAGGACGGCGCGGGCACGAGACACGAATCACCAGGCTGCAGTAGCACCCACATCAGGTGGGTGAATCCTTCTTTGGCCCCGATGACGTTGATGACCTCGGTGGATGGGTCGAGGTGCACACCGAATCGGCGCTCGTACAGGTTGGCGGCGGCCTCGCGGAGCTTGGGGATTCCCTTGCTCGCCGAGTAGCGATGATTCCGACTGTTCTGCGCCGCCTCAACGAGCTTGTCGACCGCCACGCTGGGCGACGGCAGGTCGGGGTTGCCGAATCCGAAGTCGATGACGTCGACACCGCGGCGACGGGCGTCCATCTTGAGTTCGTTGATGATCCCGAGCACGTACGGCGGCAGATGATTGATCCGGCGGAATTCCATCATCGCAATGTAGTGGGATCCGTCGGCGAGTCTGGGCCTCGGTACTTGATTTACTTCGGCCAAACGCTGAGGTCAGGATCGTTCGGCTCCGAACAATGCCGCGCCGACGACGCCAGCCCGTTCGACGAAATGCGCCCCGACAACGGGCACGCTCGGGCGATGAGCGGCACCGAGCACAAACGCATCGACTTGACGGGCAACCGCCGCGACAAAGTGCGCGCCGCTGCGCGCCACGCCACCGCCCAACACGACAAGCTCGGGGTCGAGCAGATTGATCAGCGACCCAATTCCGCGGGCGGTCCAGTAGGCGAAGCGATCGAAAACAGCCGCCGCCACCGGGTCACCGCGTTCGAACGCAGCCGCCACATCCTCGCCAATAAGCGGCCGATCACGTTCGGCCGCAGGAATCCATGAGGCGACGGTCGACGCAGGGCCGAGCTCGTGTGCCAGGTTGGCCAACGCCGTCCCCGACGCCACGGCCTCCCAGCAGCCGATTCGACCGCACGCGCAGAGCGGTCCGCTGTCCTGAACGAGCATATGACCAGGCTCACCGGCGAATCCGTTGGCCCCGAGCGCGAGCACTCCGTCAACAATCAGGCCACCAGCGATCCCGGTGCCTTGCGCGATGAAGAGCAGGTTGGCAACGCCCCGTCCGGCTCCGAGTCGAGACTCGGCCAGAGCGGCGCACGAGCCATCGTTGGTGGCCCGCGTCGGGAGGCCGGTGCGTTGACGCAAGAGTGAGACAAGATCGAGATCGAGCACGCCGTCAACATTTGGGCCATACCGCAATCGCCCATCGAGTGTGACCAGGCCCGGAATTCCGAGTCCGATTGAACCGACATCGTGGTGCTCGATCAGTTCATCGACCAACCGCGACACGTCGTGCGCTGGCACTTTCGGTCGGGGTGCTGAAACCGGTTGAGGCGACAGTCTCTCACCCCGTCGTCGGGTCGACGACACCAGCCAGGATCTTGGTCCCACCGATGTCGACACCGAGCGTAAGTGATGGTGGAGACGACGATTCTCGACGAGGCACGGCGTCACGCTACCAAGGCTCGATAGCGAGCTCTCGAACTAGCTCCGGACCGACACGACCGAGCTGCGCATCGAACGGCGCAAACCCGCCTCCTCGACCCAACGCATGACGCGATCGCCATCGGCGACATAGATGATCTGCACCTGTTGCGAAAGGGCCTCGAGACCGTCATAGAGCTGGGTGACCTCATCGTCGGACAACTCGTCAGGTTCGCCTTCCCAAACGATGATCGGCACGGGCACGCCGGCCTCAACCAGGATGCGGTCGAGGGCCGGGCGAAGTGTGGCTTCAGCAACCGATCAGCCGTTGACGCCTCACCGGTGCGGAGCCGTTCGATCCTGATCCGATAGCTCCTGGCACCGCGGCCGACTCGGCCGAGCGGGCCCTCGAACCGGTCGATCTGGGCCATCGACTTCGCATGGCGACGGAAGGCAGCCTCGGCAGCCTCAAGATCGGCGTTCACCTGTGCCGGAGTCGAACTCATGGGCCGCGGCAACACGCTGATCGAAGGCGTTCAGCCAATCGACGGCGAATGCAGGGGAGCTTCTGCTGGCTCGATCATCTCCGGGAATCACCGCACCGACGCGCCAGCGTCTCGTACAGGGCAGCGGCGCAGCGTCCACTCCGGAGGTTCTCTGGTGGTCGAGCACCGACGACAGGCCGGCGCCGAGATCGTCAGGCAACACCGCACCGGGTGCTGACGGCACGCCTCGCGAAGCTGATGTGGAGTTCATGCTCGAGCTCGCTGGCCACCGGGTCCATTTCGACCTCGGCCCGCGCTTCTTGCAGCATAAGCCCGCTCCACGCAAACTCCGCTGAGACCACGGCGTCCATCTTGTCGGCCGGTGGTGTGGGGTTGAGCCGATGCATGACGTATGCCGTGTATGACGGCTGCTGCGCACGAGCCAGGAGGGCCTCGATCGGCCTCGTCCACCCTCGCTTTCCTTCTTCTTCCGCCGGCGTCGGCCGGGCGTTCGCCGGGTTGGCGAGCTCGCTGGTCGGGCATCATCTTCGGCGCTGAGCAGCACGGGTACGGCGGCCGCGTCGGCGATGGTCTTCGTTTCGATTGCTTCCCCTCAACGACACTTCGCGCGGCGACCCGGTCGACGAGCAAGGACAGATGCCGCTTGGCCTGATCGCTTGGCAACGTACTCGTCCCAGGCCTCGATCAAACGCCCGATCGGCTCATCTCGGGTGTCTCGGCGATCGTCGGAGGTTCGTCGACCGTCGCCAACTGTTGAGCGCGGATGAGTGGGCGTTTTCAAGCTGCGCTCGGTCGACGCTCACCATGGCGTTGCCATCAAGAATCTGGCGCAAGGCGATGGACTTGTGCGGCGCTGGTCGGATCGAAGTCGGCTCGAACCTGCTCGACGAACACCATCGAGGTTCGCCTTGTGCTGCAGCTGGTCTCGCTCCGCCTCCAGCGACACGGTGAGGCCGGATCACCAACGAGCTCGTGCAGTCCGAATGTCTTTGGTGGTGAGAATGCCGGGACGATTGTCGTCGGGACCGCCGAGTTCGATCAGACCCCGATTCTCGACAAGGCCACCGACCGCCAGTTGAGCCCCGAACGATGCCCCGGACGGCTTCGGCCATCGAATCACCCTGCTCACGGGCCGAGGTCACTGACGGCGGTTACGAAAGGATGCAGATCGAGCGTGCCGACGGTGCGGCCGAGATCGAGACGGAGTTCTCATGGTCCGTTCTTCAAACGCGATCTGAACCCACTCAAGAAAATCTGGGAATTCTGGCCGCTAGACGTCGGCGTGAACGATGCTCTCGACCCGTGATTTGAATCGGGGCAGGGCGAAGTCGATGAGTTTGGCCTCGGCCCGGCGCTTGACAAAGCCCGGCAGGGCAACCGAGGAGATCGAGCAGCTCGTAGGTCACATCGGTGGCTCCCGGCTCATCGACCGAGTCGGCGAACGTGTAGGCGCCATCGAGGCGGGCCATGATGTCGCCTTCGACGAGTAACCAGCCAATCATGGCGGCCGCTTGCGACAGGTCGTATTGAAGCTGATAGCGGGTCGAACGACCGATGGCCTCAGCAACGTAGGTGACGGTCGATGGGCGACCGAGGTCGTCGACTGAGTCGATCGTTACTTCAGAAATCGCATGAGCCCACTCGGGGTACGTCGCGAGATCGAGGGCGACGTCGAAGCACTGTTGCGGCGAGGCGAGCACGGTCGCCCGGCGCATGGCGTATTCAGAACGAGCTGGTGTTTCCATCACCGTCAAACTCTGTTCGAGTCAGCGAAAGCGCCGAGGAATGAGCCATAGAGGGCAAGGCACCCAAAACCCGCTGCTGGTGACAAACAGGTGAAGGCGACAGCGGTGAGCGGGGCGAGCGACGCACCGACGATTCCCGTCATGACCTGGACGCCGGGTATGCATCGACCGCCGGTCGGCCGCTGGTGCAGCGGGCCCCAGCAGAAGAACAAGCCAGCAACGCTGAGCTCCTCGATCCCGACTCCGGCTCAACCCTTCAAGAATCCGACGAAGAACGCCAGGGAACCGCCGATGAACAGCACCATGGTCACCAGGGTGCCACTAAGAACTGCCGGAATACCCCGGCGATCGGCGACGAGCGCGCGCGACGGTTGCAATCAGCTGGATGGCGGCAACGACCACCGATGCCTTCACCAGGCGTGGCGCCGTTAATCGCGTGGGGGCTACGAGGGTGTCAGCCATGAGTGCCCAGTCTGGCAGCATCGATCCCGGCTGCGAGTCGCTCGGCCGACTTCGCAGCGAAACGACTCACTCACTCGATTACGGGCGGCGGTGCCGAGGCGAGACCGCAGGTCATCGTCGTCGATGAGGGTTTGGAGCGACGCCGCCACCGCGTCAACGTCGAGCGGATTGTCGACGATGAGCCCGGTCACGCCGTCGATGACCGCCTCGCTCGCCCCACCCGAACGACCGGCAACCTGTGGAAGCCCCCGACTTGCAGCTTCGAGGAAGACAATCCCGAAGCCCTCTGTTCGATCCCACCCCAACGATTCGAGCACAGCATCGCCATCAGGTCAGCCGCGCCGTACAGCCCGCCACCTCGTGCTCGCGTAAGCGACCCAAAAGCGGGCGGGCGCTCCCGTAGCGGCAATGAGTTTCTCGAGTCGAGCCGACTCGCCGCCCGGTTCCCCCGATGAGGACCGTGAGCGTTGGGTTCGCTGGGGCCAGCCGGGCTGCGGCCTCGATAAGCACGGCCATACCGCTTTCGGGGCACCAGGCGGTTGACCGTCGCAACCACGATGGCATCGCGGTCAATCCCGAACGCCGCGTTGAGCGTCGCGCTCACCCGCCGCAATCCAGGCGAAGCGCTCGACATCGACACCGGGCGGAACAATAGTGTCGGTAGGGTTTGTCCAGCGCAGGCCTCTGCTTCGTCCGCCGCATACTGGCCAGCGAAACGACGAGATCGGCGCCTCAAGGCGCGGCGCAGGGTCGACGAGGAGACCGGGGACACGACCAGGAATGGTGCCTCGGCTCCGTGCAGGATGACGCCGTATGGCCGTCCCAAGACAGACCCAGCTCGATGCCGAGCGGGACGGCCAGGTCGAGCAGGATCAACTCGATGTCATTGGCGTCGGCGGGCCGGATACGTTTGACCAACCGGGGATAGGGCAACGACCGGCTCGGGCGAGCGTTGGATCGCAAAGTCCTGGGCGGCGTCGAACGCTGCTGGCGTCATAGGGGTGGTGTGAACGTCGTGTCGGTGGCGGGCAGGCCGCCACAGCTCCCACAGATAGTTTGGATGCCGCGACCTTTGGCGGAAAGTCATTGGTGACGAGCAGGGTGCGTCATCGGGTCAGTTGCCTGGCAGGGCCACAACACCGTCGTACTCGGCTCGAACCAGTGGATCTGGTTCAGCTGACTGGCCGTCGAGCAGGTAGTCGAGGCGAGCCTCCGGGTGGCCCACACGGCATGGAGCGCACCTGCGCCGAGCTTGACCCAAGATGCCGACGCACGCGTCGGCCGTCTCTTCCAGGTAGGATCGGCCGTATTGCCGAACGCCACCAGGGCGCTCCGCCAGACCACGTTTGGGTCTCGGTTGGAAGTGTACCAGCGGCCAACCCGATCGAGCAACGCAGCATCGTCGGCTTCCCGAGCAACCAATGGAGGGGCACAAAGGCATCGGGCCCGGCTGCGGCGTCAGAGCCTCCGGCCTGATTGGCCGGACACGTCTTGGCAGACATCGCACCCGTAGACCCGATCGCCCACCGCCTCGCCGGCGGCGAGGGTCGGGCCCTTGCAGGAGCCACGCCAGGCATCGCCTCGCATCGATCATTCCGGCGCCACGATCGCCGCAGTTGGACAACCGGTCTCACACAAATTGCAGCTCCCACAGCCGTCGTCGACCGGCGACGGGGTGTGTTCGAGCACGAGGTCGGTGACCACCGTGCCGAGCACAAACCAGCTTCCTTGGCCGGACAGCAGGAGGTTGGCGTTCTTGCCTTCCAGCCCAGGCGGCCGCGGAAGGCCACGTTGCGGTCGACAAGGTCGTTCTGATCAGCCACACCCTGGCTCGAGCGCCGAGCGGACCAGTTCGGCGATTGATTCGGCCCAGCTCGAAGCTCAGCGTAGTAGTCATCCCGCACGTATCGAGCGACCCTGGCCTGTGGTTGGCTCGGGTCGGGCTCCGGCGTCAGGGCCGCGAGGTAGTCATAGGCGCCGACGATCAGGAGCGCGGCGTGCGAAGCGGCCGCGATGGGTCGGTCGACCGCTCCGGATTCTTGTAGGTGAACGCCATCGACGAGGCCATGCCGTTGGCCGCAGCGGGATCACAGTCCGGAGCTGGCTCGACTGACCATTATCGGTGGCCCCGACGGCGCTGAGACCATTGGCCGAGTATAATCGATTACCGCCGTGGTGAAAGCGGAAGAACTCGGCGAGATGGTCACGCCAGCCAACCTACCAACCCGGGACCGGTCGACTACCAGAGCTTGCCTGCGACGTTGGCGAAGGGCGGGCACCATGCCCGCATTCTGTAATCATTTCAGGGCCGCGAACGATGCGATGTCGACCGCCGTTTCGCGGGCCGGTCGACGAAGAAGTTGACGACGCAGTCGTGACGTCAGGTGTGTTTAGCGGGTGCAGGTGTCGCAATCGATGAGGAGACTCATACCGCAGTATGCCTGGGGGGGTCGGACGATTTGCCCGTTTACAGCGGCGGCAACTTTTTACCCCAGGTTGTCATACCAGTGAGCTCCTATACCCTCGGGGGTATGTGCAGACGTACCACGTGTTCAACTTGTAAAGCCATCCTGGGCTGGCTGCGGCGCGCGTCAAGCAAGTGCTGCTCGGCAATGTGTGGTCGAAGACCGATGCCAATGCGGATTCCTCTGGGGCCAAAGTGACCGGAAGGTACTGGGCAGCTGACATGGTTGGCCGCATCATCGGACGCGGGCCGAGTTCTGAACGGGCAGCGACTCGCGCTAGCGTGCTGGCTGTGAAAGCCCTGGAGTTCCGCCGCAACGAAGCCCGCTACGCTGCCGCCGCCGTGACCGCTCGATTCCGAACCGGCGCCGGCGCCAAGGCAGCCCCACTCTCGCTCATCGAAACCGATGCCCCCGAACTCCCCTCCAACGAGTGGGTTCGCGTCACCACCCGCCTCGCTGGTATTTGTAGTTCCGACCTCGCCACGGTTGAGGGCCGGTCGTCGCGCTACTTCGAGCCCTGGGTGTCCTTCCCGTTTGTGCCCGGCCACGAGGTGGTTGGCACGCTGGCCGACGGCACCCGCGTCGCACTCGAACCCGTGCTCGGACACGAGGCCCGCCGGCTTCGAGCCGCCATTCCCTGGTGCCGCTCCCAGCGGCGGCAACGACCTTCGCCACCTCGTCGACGGAATCACGTCGAGCCCGGCATCCAAATCGGCTACTGCCATCAACCGGCGGTGGCTGGTCAAGAGCGAATTCGTTGCCATCCGAGCCAACTCCACGCCGTTCCCGACTCGATGACGGTAAGCCATGTCGCCAGTCGGAACTTCCAGTTGCGGTTGGCGTCCATGCCGCGCTCCGAGGCAGCATCCAGTCCGGCATACGGTTGCCATCATCGGCGCCGGAACGATGGGCCTCAGCACGCTGGCTGCGCTCCGCCACTTCACCCCCGGCCAGACCATCGTCGGTGGGCCGACACCCCGAGCAGATCGAGCTCGCGACGCCTTGGGCGACCGCGTGTGCAAACCAGACGAGGTCAGCCGAGCGTTCGTCAGGCCACCGGCAGCACCAACGCCCGGAAATCGGCGACGCTCCTCTCGGGCGGTGCTGATGTCGTCAGTGACGCTGTTGGCTCCTCCGCCTCGATTGAACAGGCCATCGCCATGACCCGCCCACGAAGGTCGGGTCGTTCTGCTCGGCATGCCGGGCCAAATCTCGGCCAACTTCACCGGCCTTTGGCATCGCGAGACCGAACTCGTCGGCGCCTACACCTACGGCACCGAGACGCTGCCCGACGGCACCCATCGCCCGCGTTCGACGCTGGCGATGGAACTGATCAAAGGCCGGCCGACCTCGGACGGCTCGTGTCGAGCTTCTCCGCTGAGCGGTGAAGAGACGCACTCGACCACGCCGCCAAAAACCGCCGGTCGTCAGGCGCTGGCCAAGATCGTCTGCTTCGATTTGCACTAGCGAGTCACCGAATACCGAACTGCGCACCGGTCTGTTCGGTATCAATGGTGACCTCGGCGCGTGTTCGGCGGCAGTAGTCAGCACGGTCCCGATCGGCTGGCGGCGCCGTTCCAGCGCCACCACGGTGAACTGGCCAGGATTCGTCACCCGGAGTGTCAATTGAACAACGGGCGTCAGCCAACGTGGACCACTCCCCAGTTCGACACGCTGAAGTAATCAGGCGTCCACCGCTGCCCCGTATTCTCGCCGCCGGTCGATGCCGAATAACGGCTTGTTCGGTCGACGACGGGCATCAATCCAGACTGCACAACAGTGCGCCAATGAACTCGGCCGGGCCGCTCACCGCTGCGTCGACGGTGCCTCCAGTGACCAGGCGGCCACCGCAGAATCAACCATCGCCTGATAGTCCGGACTGTTGACGGCATAGACCGCGGCTCGCCTGCGACCTGGTCCCGGCGCAACCAGCCGTCGGGCTTCGGTAGACGGGTCCCGTGACGGCGGTTGGTGGAGTTCACCACGGTCTGCGCCGCCAGGTCGCCGAGGCGGAGATGCGGGCTGACCGAAGGGCAACACCGCAGGCCAACAATTCGTCAGCCGAGCCGCCGCGCCGATACGCGGCAGCGTCGATCAGCCGCGGCGTGGCCTTGAACGAGAACGTCCTGGTCGTCCAGGGCCAGGCGCACGCTGGCCTCGGAGGAACTGTCGGGCGGCAAACGGTGCCATGCCGATGTCCATCGGATTGCCAGCCACGTCGAGTTGAGCGATGATTCGCTGGCTTACCAGCATCAGTCGGGAGTGGGCGTAGGCAAACAGATACGGCGTCCCAATCTGGTGGGCCTGCGGTCAGCGAGATCATCTGGGCCTTCGTACTTGCTTGGGGTTGCGCTGTTGTGATTCCACGACACCGTCACCCGGCGTGCCCACGACTACACCGGTGCGGCGTCGTACAGATATCGATGGTCCGGTTGGCTTCCGGGTAATCCTGTGTGATCTGCCACTTGTTTGGGTTCCAGTTCCAGCCACCGTCGTCGCCCGTATTTCGGGTGATCCCAATGAGGTGGTTGTCAGTCAAATCAACTGCCTTGAATGCCCTCGATCGGGCAGGTGCTGGAAAAGCGTTGTCGCCGACCGGTGGCGCCTGGACGGTGGTCGGTGCTGCAGGAGTGCCGTCAGGCCATCGAAGTACTCAGTCTGCTGAGTCAGCAGGCAAACCACTGATCTCCTGCACTCCGCAGGCACCTGCTTCCAGCTCCTGCCACGTCACCCGACGAATCGAGTTGGCCTCGAGCGACTCCCTCGAGCCCGGCCGCTCTTAACCGCAGCGACCCGAAACCTTGTCCGAGCCACACACAGATCAGGCAGCGGCCTGACCGAAACCGCAAGGGTGATGAGCGGCGCCGGTTGCCGGACTCTGATGACTCTGCAGGAACCGTCCGGCCCAGTTGGTGGTGAGATTGACCGAACGCCAAAGCCCGTACTGCGACCGCCTCGAGGACTGCCGGTCAGCGACGCTGGCCTTGGCGGCGAACGAGGCGCGATAGTTCTGACGAGACGAGGTCGACGTCACACGTTGGAAGACTTGGTATGCCACCGCCAGAGCCGATCTGGTCGACATCGATGCGGAAGCGGATTCGCGCGCCACCCGGTGCTCCGCATCGACGGTCCGGCGATCCTGCGGCAGCTGCACAAACTGGGCGGTCCAGCCATCGGATTCCGGCATCGAACTCGCGGTGCGATCGCTCGATTGACAGCACCCCCACCCCAAGCCGAGCCAATGGCGTTTGTCGAGCCGTACTTGTCCTTCAAGAACTGGCCAGCCAGCTGCGGGTGGGGCCTGGCTTCATGAACTCGACGCTGTCATCGATCGCCCAGTCTGACCAGCGGCCGGAATGGGCTCAAACGACAGCGCCGGTTCCCGAAGTCGGATTGGTTGGCGACAAACCGCTCCTCGTACTGCGTCCACGTCGGGGTCAGCGGCACCAGCAGGGCTGACCGAGCAAGAACGGCTGCCGAGTGGCAGTGCGGCCGTTACCACGACCATCGAGCGGTGGCCTCGCCAGACCTTCGGACGACGTACTCCTTGCCGCTTCGACCCCAAGTTGCATTGACTGAGCTGGCCGTGCCAGGAGCCATGCCCGGCTGCAGGGAGATGGCGATTTCGACCACCGGCCCGCGGACGGGGTCCGTTGGTGTCGTCTAGCGTGAACTGGGCCTTCGCCAGCCCGCTGGGAGGTCCGCGATCAGACCAGCGCCAGACGAACCGTGTTAGGCGGTTGAGGTGCTCCGCTGTCGTGCTCCAGCCATCGAGCTCTCGCGAATAGAACTCCGGCAGCGACTGCGGGTTTGCCGGGTTGTAGTTCAACTCGCTGCTTCCGCTGATAAATCCCCGGAAGAGGTGATCTTCGTTGTGGAGTTGAATCGCCATCACCTGAGGATCATCGCCATATCGATGGCCGGTGTGAGGTCCACCCGACGGGAAGTCGGCAGCGAATGAGCGGGTCAACGCGCCGATCACGGGGTCGAACTGGGTTGCGTTCTTGTCCGCCCAGATTCCGGTGTCAACCGACTCCGTAGCCCCTATCGAAAACTCCCGTCGGCGTCGGTGCTGGGATCAAAGTATGCGCCGGAGGAGCTGAACATCACGTAGATGCCGCGCTGTCGCCAATGGGCGACGAAGTAGTCGGGCGGTCCGAGTTGCCCGGCATCCATCTGTTGGGTGGTACTCGCCGAGGCTGGATAGAGGCCTTCGGAAACGGCGGTCGAGCTGGTGAAGCGGACGGCATTGAAACCGACGGCGAATCGGGCCGCCACAACATCGGCCTCCGCATGCGTCAGGCGCGGCCCCTTGGGCCAGATTGATGCCATCGACACCAGCCCTGGTGTGGTTGTTTGCAGTACGGGTGCCCATCGGCCTGCTCTCGATATGCCCCGAGCGTCGTTCGGTGGCCGGGTCCTGGCCAGCCGCGTCGACGAGCAGGTCATGTTGCTGATGGAGGCCGATGCGTCGTTCCAAAGGTGGTAGACCAGACTAATCTGTGGTGTCGGTCGACACGCCGACGTCTCGCGGCAGCTGGGGCGACCGGCTCAAGCCAGTGCTGCCAGCACAGCGAGGACGGACAGGCCGGACCATAGCCTCGCCGTCGTTGAACACGCATCGACCCCGTCATCTTCCGCTCCCTTGTTCCGCGTTACGGCGCCATTCGCGGCGGCAACCACCTACCGTGACTCATGGTAGATCCGACGCCAGCGAGACGAACGGGCAGAAACGCCCACGACAGATTCTGCGCTCGATTCGAAGTATTTGTTAGGCCGGTGCCATTTCTGCCGACCACACTTGTTGCTAATGATCCATGGCAAAACGGCATGGGGCGATAACCACGTACAGGAGCCCGTTGATGGGTCAACCGCAACGAGTCGCAGACACGGTGTCTGATCGGCCAAGCGCACAATCAAAGGCGGGCAGTACGCTGCTCGACGAACCCAGCATCGACCTCCCGGTTGCCATAACCCGCAGCCTCCACGACGTTGCGGCCGACGAGGAACGTGGTCGATAGCCGATCTGGTGGCCGCACTGCTCGAATGGACGGCGATTGCCGTTGGTTCACTGTTCTTGGCGCTGCTTCTTCGCACGATGGTGGTGCAGTCCTACTACATCCCATCGGGATCGATGGAACACACGCTGACCATCGATGACCGTGTGCTCGTCAACAAGATGAGCTACCAGTTTGGCGACTGTGCCGGCGGCGGCCAGTCTTGTTGATCGGCCATCAAACCTCAACGGCACGATGGACAACCTGATCAAGCGGGTTATTGCCATCGGCGGCGACACCGTCGAAGGTCGCAACGGCCACGTCCTCGTCAACGGTGTCGAAATCGACGAGCCGTATCTCGACCAAGGGATTCTGACCTCGACGTTTGGTCCGATCGAGGTCCCGAAGGCGAGCTGCCAGGTCATGGGAGACAACAATCGCAGCAACTCGGCCGGTAGCCGCGTTTTCAGGCCGATCCCCAGGATCTGGTCGTTGGCCGATCGTTCGTCCAGGTCTGGCCGATTCGGGGCTTGGAGCTGCTGTAGAGCGCCGGCCGGGTCGACGGATAGCCTTCGACCTCGTCTGACCTCCGGCCCTCTGGTTGCCACCGATGATCTCACTGTTCAGCCAAAGCGTTGCGCCATCCATCCCGCACGTCAGTGGCTACCGCGCCACCCGGATGCACGAAAGTGACATTCCGGACCAGAGCTCAACTCGATGTGCCCTGTCTAACAGCCAGACCTCAGCAATGTCGCTGATCGTACACGAGCCAGACGCCAGTTGCATCGGTCGAAATCACTCAAGCTGTTCGCTGGTCCTACCGGAAAAGCCGTGCGGTGTTTGCCGAGGCCTGGCGGTCGAAATTGCAGCCGAGGTGATGAGCGCCCCACTGGGTCAAGGTCACCGTTGCAGCAGCCGCGTTGGCATCGAGGTCGAGGCAGTGAAACCGGTTTGCTGCTTGATCATGACGCCACCCCGCGGGCTGGCCTCGTTGACAACGCTCGACGCCGAATCATCCGCGACGCCGTGCTCCTCGTGCCGCTTGGCGGCGCAACTCCAGGCAGCATGGCCCCTTTCTCCCCCTCGGGACCGACACCACGATCGCCATAGCCCGGGTGCCATGAACTCGCCGATCGGCTCGATCGCTGCGTTGTCCGGTCCGCCGCTGCCTTTTGGCTCCTCCGGCGAGCACCAGTCATGTTTTGCGGGAACCATCTCTCCATTGGCCAGGATGCACTCACTGCGGTGTTGGTGGAGCTCACTCGTTCGGCCGCCCACAGTTTTGCCGGTATCGTCTTTGTTGTGGGCATGCAGGCAACGCGTCCGTTCTCCACGCGGTCGTCGCCCAGATGCGCCACGAGGGGCATCAGATCACGGCCCTCATCCCGGCGTTCGACGGCGCCGATGCCCACGCAGGCGAGACCGAAACGTCGCTCATGCTCGCCATAGATCCTACGGCGGTCGACATGACCCAGGCGGTTGCAGGCTGTGTCGAACCGCTGCGCGACGTGCTCGACCTCATGCGCCGTGGCGGCGTCGCCACCGTGTCGGCCAACGGAATCTTGGGCGACCCGACAAGCGCGTCGGCCGAAAACGGCCGACGCCTGCTCGCCGAACTGGGCGAGCAGGCGTCGGTTATTGCCGATCGGCTTGGAACGTCGCGGGCGACTTAGAGTGCCGACGAACGCCCGGCCCCTCGGCGCTGTAGCCAGTCGCCAAGCATATTGAGCGAGAGCACCGTGAAGATGAGGGCAAGTGACGGCCAAAGCGTCGGCAGCAGAATCTGTGATATCGGCGCGTGACTCATTGATCATCGACCCCCAACGGCGGGGGCGGCACGCTCAGGTTTGGAGGCCAACGCACCCTCTACCACGATGACTCGTGCCGCTACCACCATGGCGTAGGCGCGAGGATTGATGGCACGTTCGGGAGTACCTCTCGGAAGGGGGATGGTCCAGCGCTTGGTTCCTTCCTCCCGCAGCAGCATCACGAACTCGCCGCGACACCGCTAACGCATTCGCCCTGGCCACCCGGGTGTGCGGAATAGACAGCACACCGATGATGCCAGCCACGAGCCAGATTGTCCGGTTTTCGACCGCCGAGGCGAGTGCGAGCGGGAGCACCAGCAGGGGGAAGGCCAGGGATGATGTCGATGATCGACATCACCACCGACTCGGTCTGCCTCGAACAAGGCGACAAGGGCTCCGCTGATACCACCGATGGTCATCCCGATGCCAACGGCACCAATCACCACCAAGCCAGACCTGGGCGCCGAACACAATCCGTGGAGCATTGTCGCGAACCGGTGTGTGGCGGTGCCGAGGAAGTGTTGGGTCGACGGCCCTTCCCTTGACGGCCTTCATCCCGTTGGCGCATGGCAGCGGCAGATTGAGCTGGCAGACGGGGTCCTGCAGCGGAAGCCAACTCGCGAACGGTGCCGAGGAGATTGCGAGCAGCCAGACCGTTGCGAGCTTGATCGAGAGCGGCATCGACCTGAACGTCGAGCCAAACGATTTCAGGGCGCCAATAGTGAGAAAGCGCTTCAGTTGGTAGGCAACGCCGAAGTCGTCTTCGTAGACCGGCATGGCCGCGGCGCCTGACGTGTAGTGCTGGAGTCAGTCTGTGATCAGCCCCTCCTGGAGCGGATACGTGGGTCAATGTAGAGGTACAGCATGTCGACGAGGAAGTTGAGCAAGACGTAGACAACCGAGATGAAGACCACGATGCCTTGCACCATGTAGACGCTCGCGTTGGGAGATCGCGTCAATCATGCGTTTGCCGGGCAGGGATCCCAGCGAATCTGTTCGATAATGACCGTACCGCCGAGGAGCCCACCGATCGTGAGACCGACGACGGTGAGGCTCAACGAAGACTATTACGCAGGGCGTGTCGGAACAAGATGTATCAGTTCGACAGCCCTTTTGCTCGAGCCGAGAGAACGAAATTTTCCTTCAGTGGTACCGATCATGTCAGAGCGCACAAGGCGACTGAACCTGGCGATCTCTCCGCCATCGCAATAGAGATCGCAGGCAGGGTGACGGTCTTCAGGTTGCCGACGACCCATTGCTGATGCGATTCCAGCCAGAGTTAGGCAACAAGTTGAGCTTCACCGAGATGAAGTAGCCGAGAAAGATGGCGAGCACATAGTTGGGTATCGACAAGAAGAGCTGCGCGATCGCTGACGTCAGCTTGTCGATCCAGGTGCCCTCTTTGAATGCACCGAGAATGCCAAGCGGGACCGCCACAATCACGGCGAGCGCAATGGCGACTAGCGTGAGTTCGGCGGTAATTGGGATCCGGTTCTTGATATCGGTGGCAACCGGTATGCCTGGGATGGTTGGACCCAGGTCGCCTTGCACGGCGTCTTTGAGCCAGTAGCCGTACTGCACGGGGATTGGAGTCATCAGGTGGTATTCCTCCCCGAATGGAGCCTCAAGAGCTCAGGTGTTCACCGCTCGACGATGCCAAGAATGGCACTCACCTGGTCGCCGGGCAGGAACGTCCGAGATGACGAACGACAGCAGTCATGATTGTCGCAAAGAGGCGATCAATCGGCTTACAAAGACCGTCTCCGCACCTGACTCCTTTTCGAAGAACTGGTAGTGAAGATCTTTGCCGCAGCGAAACCGGCCGCTGCGTACCGGGGTGGGTGGAGTTGGCCGGGCGTCATACCGCACTAGTTAGTAACCAGGTGAGTAGTAACTCGGCACTGGGTTACTGAGTACTTTCTTACTCAGCGGCGATGTAGACCTGGCCCCAACGGCCCTCGGCGCTGGGGAAGCCAACACCAAGGTCACCGCCTGGGGTGAACCAGGCATCGATGCCGTTGACGTTGGGGTCGGTGGCAATCGCCGTAGCGGTTGCACCCGAGTACCACATAGGGACCTGCTCATTGAGACGAATGTTGACCTTCTCATAGAGGTCATACCGGGTCTGGAAATCGGTGGTGCTTGAGGCTTCGACGATCCAGCCGTACATCTCTTCATCAAAGAAGTTGGTCCAGTTCAACGGTGAAGCGTCGACGGGAGCAAAGGCAGCGTTGAGTGTGGTGGACGGATCGTTGTCGTCCGACACACGCCAGCAGTGCGCACCGTGCGTACCGATGTAGTCAGGAGCCTCACCCAAGGCGATGCCGATGTGGGTCTGCTGATCGAAGTTGGTGAGGTTGACCTCAACCAATCCGGTAGCGGTCCACAACTGCTCAAGCACCTGCATAGCAGCGATGAGCGTCGGATCGGGCGGGCAGCTCAGGTCGACGGTGATTGGTTCACCAGCGGCCTTACCATCAGAACGGGCCGGATCGTCAACGTACTCCTGGAGGAGTGCGGTGCCGGCAGCCTGATCGAACTTCGGGTACACGTCGGCCGCAGCCTGTGAGTACCACGGGCTGTCAACGCTGAACCACTCCTTGGCCGGAGCGGAAATGCCGTCGCCCCCGAGTGCGGAGATGACAGCCTCTTGGGAGTTGTTCATCGTGAGACCCATACGAACCCGAAGGTCGTCGTACGGAGCAACAGCGACGTTGAACATGCCACCACCGGTGTTTGAACCCTGGAACTCGAGCACCTTGATGCTGTCACCAACGTCACGAGCGTTGCGGATCGTGCCCTGGCGAAGGGTCTGGAATGCGTTGACGGTGCCTGAGGTCAGGGCGTCGAGGCGGGTGTTCTCGTCAGGAATTGGGCGGAACACAATCGAGTCGAGGTACGGCAATTGGGTGCCGTCCTTGTCGGTCATCCAGTAGTCCGGGTTGCGGACGAGGACGGTCTCGTTGTCGATGTCGCGGGTCTCGACCATGAAGGGGCCAGAACCGATTGGGTTGTTGGCGTAGCCTTCAGGATCAGCGGTGGCGACGGCGGGGTCGAAGATCATGCCGAGCGGGGCTCGGGACAAGATGCTCGGGAACGCGGCGTTTGCCTTGCTCAGCGTGTAGGTAACGACGTTGCCTTCGGCCGTGACGTCAACCAGCGACGAGGAAGCGACCTGGCCGGCGCTGGTGGCGCCGGTTTGCTGCACGACGAACATGTCAGCGATGGTCTGGCCCGTGATCTCGGTGCCGTTGGTGAACTTCATGCCGTCGCGCAAGGTCATGGTCCATACGTCGAGCGTCTCGTTTGCCTCGATTGACTCGGCGGCCCAGCCGACATAGTCACCGGCAAGGGTCTGCTCCATGAGCTTGTCGTAAATCGCAACACCGACGTTGTAGGACGGTGCCGAGAACGTGTCTTCCCACGGGCGGAGGCCAGGAGCCTCGGCCTCGAGGCCAACGATGAGCGTGCCACCAACGACCGGACCGGCCGCTTCGGCTGGAGGCTCGGTGATTGCCGTGTCTTCCTGGTCTAGTGTCGTGGTGGTCCCATCCTCGCCGGCGGCGGTGGTTGCGGACCCTTCCGATGAGTCTGAGCCCGAACTACCGCAAGCGGCAGCAACGAACGCCAGAGCGAACATCATCGAAAGAAGTTTTAGCCATTTTTGGCGCATTATTTCTCCCCTAGTATTGACAATTTGGGTTTTGGTCCCGAAACCCGGGACGTCATACAGCATTTCGGCATTGCAGATGAACCAATCATGCGTTAGATAGGTGCACCTCCGACTCTCCGGCAATTGGGATTAGCGGATGATGGCAGGCGACGTAGTGGTCGTCGCTTACCTTGCGCATCTGTGGCTCGACTCGCTCGCAGACGTCGGTGGCGAAGTCGCAACGCGTCCGGAAACGGCAGCCCGAAGGCGGATCGATCGGTGATGGCAGTTCTCGCTCGTCGACCATCGAGTCATCGATGATCGCGAGTGGGTCGGGCACAGGTGCCGACTCAATAAGAAGCTTGGTGTAGGGGTGAGCAGGTGTGGCGTAGAGCTCATTGGCTTCGGACACCTCGCACATCTTGCCCAGGTACATAACCGCCACCCGGTCGCTGATGTTCTTGACCACTGCGAGGTCGTGGGCGATGAAGACCAGGGTCAGGTCGTATTGGACCTTGAGATCTTCGAGTAGGTTGAGGATCTGGGCCTGGACGGAAACGTCGAGCGCCGACACCGGCTCGTCGCAGATGATGAGTTCTGGTTCGACCACCAACGACCGAGCGATCGAGATGCGCTGACACTGGCCACCCGAGAACTCGTGCGTGCTTTGGCCGAGCGAGCACGGGGTCGATGCCAACCGCATCGAGCATGGCGTCGGAACCTTGGCTCGCTGTTCGGCCTTGTCGAATGGACCCCACACCTTGAGTGGTTCGGCGACCACGTCGCCGACCTTGCGCCGGGGGTTGAGGGACGAGACGGGATCTTGGAAGATCATCTGCACGTCGGTGCGCATCCTTCGAAGCGACTCACCGTAGAGCTTGCTGAGGTCGATCCCCTTAAAGATGACCTGACCCGACGTGGGTCGTGGCAGCTGGATCAGGGCCTTGCCCGTTGTCGACTTGCCACAGCCAGACTCGCCGACGAGTCCAAGGGTTTCGCCCTTCTTGATGTCGAGGCTGATGCCGCTGACGGCGTTGACGACCTTGCCCTTGGGAGCAGGGAATTCGACAACGAGATCTTCGACGCGCATCAAGATGTTCGCGTCGTCGCGCAGATGCGCCTTACCGCTTCCGGCCATTAGTTAGCACCTTCGAGGACAGACTCATCGACGACCGTGCCTTCGGCAATCGAAACGGTTTGCGGCAGACGAGCAGCGAGATTCTTCTCGTAGGCAGCCTTGTTTTCTGGCGTTCCCACTGGGTACCAGCACCGGAACGCGTGGCCGGGAGTGGCCGCAGGCTCAAGGGGCGGCATCTCTTCACGGCACTTGTCTTGCACATAGGGGCAACGCGGCGAGAACGCACAACCCGACGGGGGGTTGATGAGGTCGGGTGGCCGACCAGAAATAGCGGCGAGCCTCGTGTGGTTGGTCTGGGTCGTGCGGGGAATAGCTCGAAGGAGCGCTTCGGTGTAGGGATGCCGTACATCGGCGAACAACACATTGGTCGGCGCCTGTTCGACGACCTTACCCGCATACATCACGATGATTTCGTCGGTTCGCCCGGCAACCACACCAAGATCGTGGGTGACCATGATCATTGCCATGAAGCGATCTTTGCGTTGCTGGTTGAGCAGGTTGAGGATCTGGTGTTGGACGGTTACGTCGAGCGCGGTGGTGGGTTCGTCGGCGAAAAGGAGCTTTGGCCCGCAGGCCAGTGCAATGGCGATGCACACCCGCTGGCGCATGCCGCCAGAAAGCTGGTGGGGGTACGCGTCAAAGCGCGCTTCGGGCTCGGGAATCCGGACACTACGAAGTAGCTGGATGGCCGTGGCCTTGGCCTCCTCATTGGAGACACCCAAATGGTGGCGGATGTGTTCGGTGACCTGACGACCGATCTTTACGACCGGGTTGAGCGAGGTCATCGGATCCTGGAAGACCATCGCCATATCGACACCCCAGATCGACTGCATCTGCTTGATCGGCAGATCCAGGATGTCCTTGCCATCAAAGCGGACCGATCCGGAGTTGTGGACGTTGTTGCCAAGAATGAGCCGCATGATCGAACGCGAGAGCACCGTCTTACCGGAACCGCTCTCACCGACGACGCCGAGGGTCTTGCCCCGTTCCAATCGGAGGCTGACGCCGTCAACCGCCTTGACCATGCCTGCGGGAAGCTCAAAATGTGTCTTCAGGTCGTCAACGACTAGCAAAGGCTCGCTGTTTCCAGTCATGCGTTGGTTTGTCGTTGTTGCAGCGTCAGTCACTCGAGTGAGCTCCCTCTCCGAAAACGGCGGTCAAATTTGAATAGGTCGCATTGTGACCGATGACACGACCCCCCGTCGAACCCACAGCGAAAAAGTGTGGCGATTGCAATGCCCAACCGCTCGCTCAACCGGCCGGACCGGAATCCAACGATCGCCGACAACCCGCTTCAACAGTTCGTATGCGCGATTGGGCCGGTCGCAACAAGGGAGCAAACTGCCAATGACAAACACGTGAAAGAAATCTTGATTCGACGCCAAGATTCATGACCGACGAGCGAATTCGGCGGCGCCCGAGCAGCGAATGCAACCGGACGGAGACCGCGGTTTCGACCATGAATTGCGACTGCTACCGTCGTGCCAGTACTCGGGGACAACCGCCCCCTGAACCGATCGATGGAAATTGATGAAGACTCGAGCCCGCCGTCCTCTGCCAGGGACAAGACCAGCCGTGGAGTCCAGGAAATCGACATTGACCCGCCAAAGCAGGCGAGGTACTGGTGAAGATGGCCTATGCCGGCCTCTGCCACTCCGACGAGCACCTGGTCACCGGCGACATGGTGCCGCCCGCCATTCTGCTCGCTCTTCTCGAGCTCCCCGACATCTTCCCCATGCTCGGTGGCCACGAAGGCTCTGGTGTCGTTATCGAGGTTGGCCCCGGCGTAACCGACGGTCGGTGACCACGTTGCGGCGTCCTTTGTTCCCTGCCTGTGGGTCGGTGCCACTATTGCGCAACTGGTCGTCAGAACCTTTGCGATCTCAACCACACCCTTGTTGGGCCCATGATTAGCGACGGCACCTACCGCTACCACGCCGACGGCACCCTCTCAACCGCATGGCGCAGCTGGGGAACCTTCGCCGAGCACATGTGTGTGAGCGAGAAGTCGCTCGTCAAGGTCGACGGCGTCCCGCTTCAGAACGTGGCCCTCGTGAGCTGCGGCGTCGCTACTGGCGTCGGATCAGCTCGCAACCGAGCCGCGGTCAAGTCTGGTGACACGGTCGTGGTTGTCGGCGTCGGCGGTATCGGCGCAAACGCCATTCAGGGCGCTCGTATGGCCGGTGCCACCAACATCATCGCCATCGACACCAATCCGACCAAGCAGGGAGAAGGCCGAGGAGTTCGAAACGACGCATTTCTTTGCGTCGATGGAGGCAACCATGACCGTCATGGAGCTCACCCGTGGCCGCATGGCCGACTCGGCCATTCTCGCTCCCGGTGTAGTCAGGGGCGAAATGTTCGAGCCTGCGCTCAACATCATCGGCAAGGGGCGGCACCATCGTCGTGACCGGCCTGGCTCCGATGATGGCCCGCGATGTCGCCCTCGACCTCTTTGGCCTCTCGATGTACAACAAAGAAATCAAAGGCACCATTTTCGGTTCGGGCAGCCCCCGTGCCGAAATCAACCCTGCTCGGGGCTTCTACCGAGCGGGGATCCCTCAAGCTCGACGAGCTCATCACGAAGCAGTACACGCTCGACGAGATCAACGAGGGCTACCAGGACATGCGTGACGGGAGGCATTTTAAATCCGTGGCATGATCCGCCCGACTGAGTTGACAACGACCGGGTCCGATCAGCTCCGGGCGCTTCAGGCGCTCGTTGTTGGTCGGACCCGCAGAAGTGACTCATCATTGCGTCGCTGCGAGCGGGAACCCATCTTCTGCTCAGGGCCGCCGGGGACAGGCAAGTCCACCCTTTGCGGGGGGCGGCCGAGTCGGCGAGAACTTGTCGTTCCATTTCGTCGAAGGCAACGCCGAGCTCACGCCAGCGCGCCTCATCGGCCACTTCGATCCATCGCAGGTACTTGCCTCCGGTTACTCGCCCGACGTCTGGGTCGATGGTCCGCTCACCGCAGCCCTGCGAGACGGTGGCTTGCTACCTCGGAAAATCAACCGGATCCCCGAAGAGACTCCAACGTGCTCGTGACCGTTATGTCCGAGGGTGAGATCACCGTGCCGCGGCTCGGTCGAATCGTCGCAGCTCCGACATTCCGCCTTGTGGCGGCCATGAATCCGTTCGATGCCGTCGGGACCGCCCGCATCTCGGGCGCCCTCTATGACCGCGTGTGCGCGTCTCAGCGTCAACTACCAAGACGCCAGCGACGAGGTGTCGATCGTCGGCACCCACATCGCCGGTTTTTCGACCTCGACTACGTCGCCAACGTCGTCGAGGGTCGTGCTTTGACGCAGAACACGGCGATGTCCGGATCGGTTCTTCGGTCCGCGGTGCCATCGACTTGTGCCGAAACTGTCGGTCGACCTTGCCGAGCTTACGCGGGACACGAGCCGACAACTACGATGTCAGGCTCGATGCGGCGCAAGCCGCACTGTCTGGCCGCATCAGACTTCACGACTCGGCCAGCGTGCGCCCGGAAGGCGATCGTCGAGGAGCTCTGGCGCCGTGTCATGAGTCGCCGACCCGCGGATGAGGTGTCGCCCGAGTCAACCCAGGAGCCTGCGGGCAAAGTCTAGAGCCACCGACCGGTGGCGCTGCCCCCGACGAGCGGATGTTGCGAGGCGACGAGGCTCGGGAGGCCCTCGCCGACCAGCAACGGCGAACGGCGAGCCGCCGCGATCTCCAACGGCTGAAGAGCTTTGAACGGGTCTCCCCCGAACTTGGCGAGCTGGACGAAGACGCTTTTAACCAACTGGTCGAAGAAGCACCCGACGATGCGCTCGAGCTCTTGGCCAAGATGGCGCAAGCGACTGATCGCGATCTGGCCAAGCTGGCGAAGCGCCCACTGGCACCGACTGTCCAGTCGACATCTGCCGCCGGGAACCGCGCCGCTCGGAGGCATCGGCAAGCTGACCCAGGTCCGCTCGAGCCGCCCGGTCGGCGATATCGACATCGACAACGGGGACCATCTCGAGGCCGCCGCCGAGCGACAACCACCGTCACTCGACGAGCTGATCCACACTCGAATGGCGCAGGCCGACAACGGCGCTCTGTCTCCTCATCGATCGGTCGGGATCAATGAGTGGCGAGCGGCTTGCAAGCGCCGCCCTCGCAGCGGCAATGTGTTCCCTACGAGCGCCACAGGACTTTGCGGTCGTTGCCTTCGGTGATCGCAGCTACGAGGTGAAATCGATGACGAGTCCTCGACCAATCGATGCCGTCATCAACGACGTACTTTCGTTACGGGGGCACGGAACGACCGATGTTCGACTCGCCCTCGAGTCAGCCGCGTTTCAACTATCGGGTTCCAAAGCCAAGCGGAAGATCACCCTGCTCTTGTCTGATGCAGAGGTGACAACAGGCCGGTGATCCGGTGCCCATTGCTCAAGGGCTCGAGGAACTGCTGGTTCTCGCCCCGAAGACGAGCAACAGCACGCCTCGTCGATCAGGCAGGCTGAGACGTCTCGCCCCTGTGGGAGGTCCCCGTTCGGTCGTCGGGCACTCGCCTCCTACTCGACCATGGCTAATCCCCGGCGCTGCCCCCACTTTCCCCCCAGGTTGGCGGCTGGCAGCGTCTGCTGACCTGCGCCACTCGCTGCAACTGGAGGGTGATGTTTGGTGGTTCGCCGACAACCCTCGGCTGTCCGGGAACGGCAGCCAAACCGCCAAACGGCTCCTTGGCGGTGGAGCCGTCGAGCGACGAGTCGGCGAAAGGGGCCCTCGCCCGCCGTCTTGAGCAAACCGGGATGGCCTCAGCCAGGCCGCCGCCTGGCGTACCAGGGCCTGTCTCGGTCGTCATCCCCTACTTCAACGATCCGCTTGATCTTGGTCACTCGATTCGCTCGAGGTGCCGGCGTACGCGACCGGCAACCAGTCGCTGAATCATTGTGGTCGACGACTGCTCTGACACGCCGCTCGAACTCGACCGTCGAGGGCGTTTCACCGGTAAAAATGCCGTCACGCAACGAATAAGGGGCCTGGTGCGGCCCGCAACTCGGTGCGGCCAAGGCAACGCAGCCGACAATCGTTTTCGTTGACTCCGGCGCATCCATCGAGCTCGCACAACTGTCAGCCCTCGTGTCATTTCTCGGCGAACGCCGCGACGCGATCATCGCACCCGCATAAGGGCAACCGATGGGGGCTCGGCCCTGATCACCGCCTGCGAGAAGCGTCGATCGCCACTCCGACCTCGGTCAGGGTCAGGCGATCGTCAAGCCGCTGGCGCACACCTCGTTTGTACCCTCCACGTGCCTGGCTGTCAGGGCCGCCGACTTGCGCTAGTGGTGGTTTCGACGAACAGTTGCGATTCGGCGAGGACGTCGATCTCGTCTGGCGCCTCGCCGCCACGGCACGTTCTATGTCGGTTCGATTGAGGCAGCTCATCCGGCCCGTTCGGCATCAGGTCGTTCGCCCGACAGCGCATGTCGTACGGATCCATCAGCTGCGCCACTCGCGTCCCGGCACGGCAGCAGCACTGCGCCCCTGTTCCTCGATCGTTGGACAGCGGCAGCCGTCAGGCTCATGGCGACCGGTCATCCAATCACCGCCGTTGGAGTTGGCCTGGCGGTCCAATCTCTTGGCACGCAATCTGCCAAATGACTTGGAGAGACAACGTTGGCCACCAAACTTGTCGTTCAAGGGCAGGTACGAGGCGTTCGAAGGCATGATCGAATCAGCCACCAGACCCTATTGGCCCTTGTCGCTCGCCCTCAACCTGGTTTCACCAGTCGGCGGTAGCGCGCTCATCGCCGCGTCAATACTGGCGAGGGCCCAGGCCGCTCGCTCACTTCCGATGCTTGGCCTCTCGATAGTCGACGACGCCACGCGTATTCGCTCGGCGTCTGGCAAAGCAATCAGGCATCGCTCGATGCGATGCCTGTTGCCGAAATGGTTGTAGTCGTGGGTACTACTGAGCGATGAACAAGTCGAGCAGCTGGCCGATGCCAAGCTGGCTCGCTCCCTGACTCGCTGCCTCGGAAGCGAGCGTTGGATCGTCGCTGACCACGGCGACTGGCATTCGATCGGGTAGTCGCCGATGCGCAATGCCAACGCGGTGGCGATACCTGGGCAAGCGTTAGCTCAACTCGAATCGCTTTCGATTCGGGTTTGGCCTCCTCACCGCCAAGCTGACGATCGAAGATCACGTGAGCGGCCGCACCGGTAGACGCCGCGAGGCCCTCAAGATATTCGACGATGGCTCCGCGACGATCGGCTAACCCAGGGTCCGGCCAGCCCATCTCGGCAACAGAATCACCGTCGACGAGAACAACCACGTCAACGGTCTGCACTACTTCACGTGCGGCCAGGGCGGGGTCTACTCGACTGCGTTGCTCAGAGCGACCTGCGCTCGGTTAGCCGTGATGATGCCCGGCGCCCGGACCTCCTCGATCATCGCGGCATCCTCGGCGTCGTCCCCCGTGGGGTCGAACGGAGGGAGTTGATCAAACGATGGTGGATTCGGCATTGGCGGAATCGTCGTCGCTGGCTTCGCGGCGAATCCGACGTCATCGACATCGTCGAGGAACGACGAAGGTGCGATTGGATCACCGGGCGTCTCGTTCGACGCTTCAACCTCGGCGGCGTCGGCGAGAAGGGCGTCGAGGTCGTGTTTGGTTTCGGTAATTTGTGCGAGGCCCCGAGCAAGGGACTCGGTCGTCAGTGAGAGCTCGCCGAACGAGCGCTCCACCACATCGAGCTGCTCAGCCAATCGGGTGAAGAGCGCCGCGTTGTCATGCACCGACACAACGCGGGCCTGGCTGAGACGCTCCAACTCGGCCTCGACCGCAATGCGCTGCTCAGTAATCTCTGCGAGTTCGGCTTGGACGACCGTCCACTGCTGGCTGAGTTCGGTTAGTTCGGCTTCGAGATCAGCTCGGGCCGCCTCGGCCGCCGCGACCTGCTCAAGAGCTTGGTCGCGTTCGGCAATGGCGGCATCGCGTTCGAGGCGGGCGGCGTCGGCCTGGTTCTGGGCTGCGCCCATGCTCGCCTCGGCGGACGCCAGGCTGTCGGCAACAAGTGAACGCTCACGCTGGAACGACTCACGATCGCGCTCGAGATCGGCGATGCGCTTCTCTGCGGTCGCGAGCTTGTCGGCTAGCTGTGCGAGCTCGTGCGGGGCTGCGTCGCTCGCGCCGGTTAGCCCGGTGCGGATGGTCGTAAGCGGGTCGGGGGAAGCTGCACCAGGACGCTCG
>JAWKIN010000028.1:0-30996 GCA_041394345.1 Acidimicrobiales bacterium
GCAGGCCCCCGGCCAAGGATTCGAGCACCGCCCCCGCCGGATGGTCCCGGCCACGCTAGCCCTCTTGGCCCTCGTCGTTTTTGCGGCGACGTTGATCGCTCACTACTTCAAAGAACTGGCGATGGCGGCCCTTGAGTTTTACGCCGACTCGACCGACCCGACCGTGGCCGCAGCATCGCTCAACCGAATTGAGTTGTTCGTGGTTGCGGCGTGCGCCGTGGCGCTGGCCTCGTCGCTCTCCACGATGGTGCGTCGAGAATGGTCCGATCAGGTGGGTCTGGAGGCGGTCGCGGCATCGGCCCGAGGCGAGGGTCGGCGCATCTCGCTTCGAGCCACGGCCCTGCGGGCAACCGCCACCTGGATCGTGTCGGCCGGCATGGTCTCGATCGGTCGAGAGTCGGCCATCATCGAGTCTGGCGGTGCTGTTGGCGCGACAGCCGGCCGGCGGTTCAACGGACGCGGTGACGCAATGGCGGCGGCTGGCATCGCGGCAGCATTCGCTGCGGCCTACCACGCACCCATTGCTGCGCTCTTCTACGTGGAGGAGACGCTCCACGTTCGCTCGAGCCCTCGGGCGCTTCGTTTCGCGGTTGCCGGATCGGCGGGCGGATTCGCCACGTCGATCTACCTTCTCTCGGGCACGCAGGTGTTTCCTCCGACCCAGGGCTCGCGCTGGACGATGTTTGAGCTTGGCCTCGTCGGCCTCGTGCCGGCAGTGCTGGTTGCCCACGGGTTCCTGCAGCTGCGAACCCGGGTAACGGGAGACGCGATGCGTGAGCGATTCAGTCGGCCGTGGGTCCGAGTCGCCCTTTTCAGTGCGCTCGCCGGGGCCGCCGTCGCATGGTTTCCCTTGGCGTCGGGCAACGGCATGGAAGCGCTTCGTCATGCGTCACTCGGAGCGACCGTTGGTCTGGCGCTGGCGCTGTCGATTGGCAAACTCGTCGGCACTACGGCCGCTCTCGCCGCTGGTGCTCCTGGTGGTGTGTTGACGCCAACGATCTCGATAACGGGCGGCAGTGTTTTGCTTGTCTTGCTCGGCGCCCAGTCGCTCGGACTCGTCGTGGCCAATCCCTGGGACGTCATGGTCGCGGCCGTGGCCGTTGGCGTCGCCATCGGCCTCCGCTCGCCGCTCGTGGCGGTGTTCCTCATTCCCGAGTTCCTTGGTGACTACACCTTGTTGCCAATGATTGCCGTCCTGGTCGGCCTCGCCGTCCTCGCTGACCAGGCCATAATAAGCGGCATCGAACGGGTTGGCCAGCGGGTGCCGCGACGGGTGTTCAACGAGGACGCTTGACGACACCGTACGTCTCATCGTCCGAATGCGTGCGTCGCTGGCCTCAGACCTCGGCCGCTACCGCGATCACGGCCTTTCCCGTTAGCTGGCCGGCCGCCATCGCGGCGATCGCCGACGGCGCTTCCGCCAGGCGGTATCGATGCCCCACCGCGGCGGCCACTGTGCCGTCCCGAAGGTACTCGGCGATCTGCTCGATGGACTCGAGCGACTCGGAGCTCATGAAGAACACCAGCCGTTGCTTGACGAAGGGCGAAAGCAGAGCGGCTCGAAGTTGGCGACCAAGGCCGCCGGTGAAGCGATCACCGCCCTCGCCCCCGACAATAACGAGCGTGCCCGTCGCGGTGAGTGCACGACGGAGCGTCGCTAATCGATTGCGGCCGCCGGCATCGATGATGACGTCATACCGCTGTTCGCGCCCATCGAGCGGGGTTGTCGTGTAGTCGATCACGTCGTCAGCCCCAAGGGCTCTGACCGCGTCGAGCTTTGGTCCGCTGGCCACACCTGTCACGTTCGCGCCGAGCGCCTTCGCAATCTGAACGGCGAACGAGCCGACCCCGCCCGAGGCACCCACGATCAACACACGATCGCCTGACTGGACTCGACCAACTGTGGTGAGCGCCTGAAGCGCAGTGATGCCCGAGATGGTGGTGGCGGCGGCATCCTCGAACGGAACGTTGGAGGGGTTTTGTCACGAGCTTGGACGCTTTCGCGGCCGCGTACTCGGCGAACGACCCTTCGCTATGCCGAAGACCTCGTCGCCGACACCGAAGCGGGTGACGTCGGCCCCGACCTCAACGACTCGGCCGGCTACGTCTGCTCCCGGGATGAGTTGCTTGGGCTTGGTAACGCCGTAGCCCATGATTCGCACGAGATACGGGAGTCCGGTCGCGAGATGCCACACGCCGCGGTCGAGGCCGGCGGCCACCACCTCGATCAGCACCTCGTCGGCCGCGATCGTTGGCCGGTCGACGGTTTCGATTCTGAGCACGTCGGCCGAGCCGTAGCTGCGCTGGGTGACCGCCTGCATGGTGGAGGTCCTTCGGGGTATTTTCGTACTTAGTACCATAAGTTGAAGACTCTATTCGTACTATGTACGATTGTCAACCACCAAGGCAAAGGAGCGACCGATGGCACGCAAAGCCGAGACAACGAAACAACGGTTGACGGCCGACCGCGTGCTCGACGGCGCCATGGCGCTCGCCGACCAGATTGGCATCGAGGCCTTCACCATCCGAAAGCTCGCCGAAGCGCTCGAAACCAAGCCGATGTCGATCTACTACCACCTGGCGAGCAAGGAAGCGATCATCGACGGCATGGTCGATCGGGTCTTCGCCGAGATCGCGAAGCCGCCATTGGACGTGGCGTGGGACGACGCGATCCGGGTGAGATGCGACTCAGCCCTCAAGGCACTCGTTCGTCACCCGTGGGCTGCGCCGCTCATGGAGTCTCGGACGAATCCTGGGCCGGAAACGCTTTCCCATCACGATGCCGTACTTGGTTGCCTCGCCGCCGCAGGGTTCACCACCGAACTCACGGCCCACGCCTACGCGCTCATCGACAGCTACGTCTATGGATTCGCCTTGCAGCTGACGAATCTTCCGGCCACCGGGGGAGTCGAGATGCAGGAGCTCGTCGAGATGATGTCGGTGCATCTCGCTCCGTATCCTCACCTCGCCGGGTTCACCGCGGCACACGTGTTGCAACCGGGCTACGACTTCGCGGCCGAGTTTGGATTTGGACTCAACCTGATTCTCGACGGCCTGTCGCGGGCGAGTCGCTCCTGAACCTTCGCTGGGGAGCGCAGGTTGCTCCGAACGCTCGGAGCGTGGAAAGCTGACGATCTCATTCAGGTCAGGGAGATTCAACGATGAGTAAAATCCAACTTCGTCCACTGTCACCGGTGTTTGGTGCTGAGGTCCGCGGGGTCAATCTCGCGGCCGGGCTGAACGACGACACGTTCGCTGAGATTCACCAAGCCTTTCTCGATTACGGCGTGCTGTTCTTCAAAGACCAGCCAGCGCCGATGGATGAGGCCACCCAGATTGCCTTCGGGCGCCGATTCGGACCGCTGCACATCCACCCCGCGGCGCCCGGTTCGGGCGAGGACGATGCCATCTTTGTTATTCACGCCCACCGTGATTCCAAAGTCGCCAACGGAAACGGCTGGCACACCGACGTGTCCTGCGACGAGCAGCCGCCGATGGCGACAATGCTCCAACTGCGGCTGTTGCCCGAAGGTGGGGGCGGCGACACGATGTTCGCCAATATGGAGGCGGCCTATGCAGTGCTCTCCGACGACGACCGTCAGTTCCTCCGCGGCCTGAGTGCCAATCACACGTCCGAGCACATCTTCCGCGGCCGGTACGCCGATCGGGGCGTTGACGATTCTGACCGGGCGTCGTACCCGGCGGCCGTGCACCCCGTTGTTCGCACGCACCCCGAAACCGGGCGACCAAGTATCTACGTCAACCGTGCGTTCACGACGAGCATCGACGGCATGGATACAGAGGAAGGGCATCGGCTCCTGGGCCGACTCCTCGACCACGTTGAGCGACCAGAATTCCAGATCCGCTTCAGCTGGGAGCAAAACGATGTCGCACTGTGGGACAACCGATGCCTGCAGCACTACGCCTTGTGGGACTACTGGCCGAACGAGCGGTTGGGCCATCGGGTGACCGTGCTCGGTGATCGGCCGAGCTTCGATCCGGCGGCGCCAGAGCCGGAGCGTTCCTCGATTCGGGTGCGCATCGAATCGATTCGCCCCCGGGTGGACGCCGCAGTCGCCTAGAGGATTCCCAGGGTCTTTGCCGCGCTCGATGCTGCCTTCGGGCCGGCGAGTAGCCGGAGGAGAATGAGGCCCTCAATCATGGCAATGGCCCCCTGGGCCTGCACAGTGCGATGGTGGGCACTGCCTTCAATGAGGGAGGCAGCCCACTCGATCCAGCCCGTGACCAGACCCGGTACGAGTGAGGCATAGGGTTCTCGGCCAACTGCCGCAAGCCCGTTGGCCTCAAAGAACAAGGCAAACACTCGATCGTTCGAAGGCGCGGCCAACAACGGCCAGGCGACGCGTGCCAGGCCAAGATGGTCGGCCGCTGGTCTGGTGAATGCAGCGGCGAGCGTCGCCTGCAACTCGAGACCCATTGCTGCGATGACCTCACCGATCAGATCGGCCTTCGTCGGAAAGTAGTAGACGACGATGCGGTCGCTGATCCCGATTCGTTTCGCCAAACGCCCGAATGTCAACTGGCTGAGGCCGTCGTCGAGGGCTGCTTCTAGCGCGGCCTGGAGGATGTCGCTCTTGGTGTGTTTGTGACCCACTGGTTGATTGTAGCGGACACTGCGACTAGGGTTTCGCAGTAGTCACTACAAACGGGCCAGCGTTGGCTGTCGGACGGTGGCAGCACGAATCTGACAACCGATTGGAGAATCCAAGCCATGCCGCTCACTGAACACGACGCTGTTCATCTCTTCCGTGGGGAGCCTGACGGGTTTCTTGATGTCGGTGCTGGCGAGGCCGCGTATCGGACAGTCGGTTCTGGCCCGGATGTGATCTTCGTTCATGGGTGGCCTGTCAGCGGCGCAACCTGGCGCCGGTTACTTCCTCACCTCGTCGACCACGTCACGTGTCACGTCATCGATCTCCCTTCCGCCGGATCAAGTCGTTTCGACCGCAACACGCCGATGTCGATTCAACAGCACATCACGAGTGTGCAACGTGTCGCCGACCTGCTCGGTCTCGATACGTTCGCCGTTGTGGCCCACGACAGTGGGGGACTGATTGCTCGCCATGCGTTGGCTGGCGACGCGCGATTGCGGTCGATGGGGCTTATCAACACCGAACCCCCCAACCCCAGCTGGCGGTTTCGTTCGTTCATCGCGGCTCGACGACTGCCCGGCCTCAACGCTGGACTTGGTTGGGTTGCCGGTCAGCCCAACGTCAGGGCGAACAAGTTCGTCTTCGGCGACGCTTTCGTCGACCGCACCCTGCTTGGCGGTGAGTTTGCCGAGTTCTTCTTCGACCCACTCCACAACAATCCCGTGGCCTGTGACGCAGCGGTCCGCTTACTACGAAGTTTTGATATGACGCACGTGACCGACCTTCCAGCGGTTCATGCGCAACTCGATGTGCCCGTCAAGCTGGTGTGGGGCGACCGCGATCCGTTCTTCCCCGTCGAGCGAGCGAGGGCGATGGTCGCCAGCTTCCCGAACGCCAGCATCGACGTGCTTGAGGGTGTCGGCCTGTTCGCTCACGAAGAGTCCCCCGCAGCCGTGGCGGCAGCCTTGCTCCCGACCCTGACGGAGGCCTGACCTTCTTAGGGATGCACGACAGCCTGGGTTTGTGTTGTCTTGGCGACGAGTCGGTCGTTGTGGCGAAGCTCGGTCTCGATCACGATGGTTGTTCGTCCGGTGTGTAGTGGGCGAGCGGTGGCGATGACGGTGCCCTCGCGAACGGGGCGCATGAAGTTGGTCTTCGACTCGATCGTTGACGTGGCCGTGGCGCCCTCCGGCAAATTGAGGAAGGCGCATACCGCTCCAGCCGAGTCGGCGAGCGCCATCAGGACACCACCGTGAATAGTGCCACCGATGGTGCACCACTCGGGCTTCCAGTCGAGAGTGAGAATCACCTCGCTCGGGACGAGGGATGTCGTGTTGACGCCGAGATGGGCGCAGAAGGGCATCGAGTTCGCCACCAGATCATGAAGCGCTGGGTCATTCGCTGTCGGGCTATCGGACGTCATTACTGCTCCAGGGTGCGGTCAGAGTTGGGCGAGGTCACGGAGGGCATAGCGGCGATGCTCGAACGATTCTTCGAACACGACATGCCAGCATTGGAGCACGGCCACCGTCCCGTTCTCCAGAACCTCGACCGAGCGAACAAGGTCGTCGTCGGTAAGCGCACCGAGACTCGACCTGATGTTGGCGGCCTGCGCCTGCCGGGCGGCGAGAACCTCGCCGAGGGTAGGCGACGCGTTCGGGTCGATGGTTGGCCAGGCGAAGTCGACCGACCCGGTGTTGGGGATCCCCAGCGGCTGCCATTCGCCACCCATGATTGGGCCAGTGAACCACTTGTCAACGGCGAACACGACGTGGCGAAGTGTCTCGACAAACGACCATTCTCCGTTGACCGACCGGTTGAGGTCTTCCTCGGTCCGCTCGGCCGCTGTCTCTATCGTTGCATCCCACACCGCCTCGACTTCGGCCCATGCGGCGCGAACCCCGTCGGCTGTCGTCGGCTCCAGCATGCCTCGCAGGGGCTGCCAGGGATCGTTCGCATTGACAAAGTCGGTGACGTCCACGCCGTTGACGACGAGGCGATCAATGAGCCCATCGAGTTCGACGTTCTTCAGCAAAACGTGATGGGTCGTGGCCCCGCTCAGGTCGACATCTCGGAACGTGGCGTCGCGTAGGTTGACACCCCAGAACACTGCGCCCTGCAGATCTACGTCTTCGAATGACTGACTCAATTTCGGATCTCCATTGGTGTCACTTCGAGCCCTGCTCGCGGGCCGCAACTGTCGTCTTCATGACCCATCGATGCTTGCCGATCATCCGGTCGCGGGTGAACCCACGCTGTTCGTAGGTGGAGAGCGCTCCGTTGAAGAGGAAGCCGGCGGGAACTGCGTCTGCCGCTTCGGGATAGCCCTCGACTGTTCCGCCGCCCTGGTCGGCGATGAGATCGAGCGCTCCTCGAAGCGCCGCTGTTGCGACGCCAGCCCGTCGATGCCCTTTGCCCACGAAGCAGCACGCAATGCGCCAGTCGGGTGATCCGCCACCCGTCCTGTCGTAGACGGC
The DNA here is from genome assembly GCA_041394345.1 of Acidimicrobiales bacterium. Taxonomy (GTDB): domain Bacteria; phylum Actinomycetota; class Acidimicrobiia; order Acidimicrobiales; family SZUA-35; genus JBBKWJ01. The sequence goes on from JAWKIN010000028.1 coordinate 7,091, forward strand.
TTTGCTCTTGATTCGCGTCAGTTCTTGGGGCGGACCGAACTGGCACCAGCCGACGCATTGCTCGCCGTCGAAGACCAACGCGGCGGATGCGGTCCCCGATACGACGCGAAGGCGTTTGCGTTCTCGCTTCTCGTCGAGCGGCACGCCCTTTTCGCCTCCCTCGGGGTGAAACCCCAGACACCAGCAGCCGCCAAAGACACCATTGTTTCGCTCGATCAAATCGGCGTAGGCGTCCCACGTGGACGCGTCCAGAGCCCGGACGGTGTAGGCGTTCTCAGCCATTAGCGGCGGTGCGCTCGACGCTGAAGGTGCCGGCGCTCGGCTGGATTGTCAGTGAGCTGAAGGGCTCGCTCGAACTCGAGTGCGGCAGCATCGTCTCGCCCGCACCGGAGGAGCAGTTCGGCCTGAATCGCATGCCAGAGATAGTAGTGATCGAGGTCCAGCTCCGCTAGCGCCATCAACGCCGCTTCCGGTCCTTCGACTTCGGCGAGCGCAACGGACCGGTTCAGGGCAACGACCGGTGTTGGTGCGATGAGGAGCAGATGGTCATAGAGCGCGAGGATTTGGTGCCAATCGGTGGCGGCAAAGGTGGTGGCCTCGGTGTACACCGCGGTGATCGCGGCGTGAAGCTGGTAGTGGCCCGCCCGACCCTGACGTAGACACGAGCGAAGTAGTACGGCCGCTTCGTCGATGAGTTCGTGGTCCCATCGGCCGCGGTCTTGCTCGGCCAACACGATGAGCGACCCATCGGCCGCTACCCTCGCTCGCCGGCGAGAACTGGTGAAGAGCAGCAATGCGAGGAGGCCGCGAGCCTCGGGTTCGTCCGGCATGAGGCGCACCACGAGTCGAGCAAGTTCGATGGCTTCTTCGCACAGGTCCGGGCGATCCAGTCGGTCGCCACCCGCGGCGATGTAGCCTTCGTTGAACGCGAGGAAGATGACGGCGAGAACCGACGCTAGCCGGTCCGGTAGCTGGGCATCTTCGGGCATGCGGAACGGTATGTTTGCCGCGCGAATCTTGCGTTTCGCTCGAACAATTCGTTGGGTCATAACTGATTCGGAAACGAGGAACGCTCGGGCAATCGCCGTGGTTTCGATGCCCGCGACCAGACGCAGGGTGAGTGCTACCTGCGCCGGCGGAGCGAGTGCCGGGTGGCAGCACATGAAGACAAGACGCAACACATCATCGTCGACCGACTCGCCCCCAAGGTCGAAGTCTGGCCACGTGTCGATGCTGGCCGAGCGCACGGCGAGCAGCTGCTTCGCGTCTCGGGTCGACTCGCGTCGAACGCGGTCGATGGCCCGGCGCCGGGCGACTGCCGTTACCCACGCTCCAGGGCTACGGGGGATGCCGGTCGCCGGCCACGAGGCGGCCGCTTCGGCAAACGCTTGCTGGGCGGCGTCCTCGGCAAGGTCGAGGTCGTGAAACGACCGAGCGAGTACGGCCACCACCCGACTCCATTCGTCGCGAAAGACGCGTTGAAGTGCCAGTGGCTCGTCGGACGCGGCGTTCGGTTTCACTCGGGGTGGTCGTCCATGAACGGGCGAACTTCAATCGGACACCGGGTGGCTCGCGCTGTTCGCTCCGCCCAGCCGAGCGCAGCGTCCAGATCAGCCACGTCGATGATTGTTATGCCACCGATGACTTCCTTGCTGTCGATGAACGGCCCGTCGGTCGTCACCGCGGAGCCGTCGTGTGCTGTGACGACGGACGCGGTGCTTGGATCGTGAAGTCCGCCGCCGAAAACCCAGGAACCTTCGGCCTGCATTCGACGGCGGACGTCACCGACATCGGCCATGATTTCTTGCAGCTCGTCGGGGCTGGGTGGCGTGGCGCCGGCTCGATAGCCGACGGAGAGGAGATAGCGAGTCATGTTGTCGTGCTCCTTGTCGTGCGTCCGACCGGATGTCGTCCGTACCGCTACGTCGAATAGCGTTGTGCAAAACCGACACGTTCGAGCGAATCTCCCGACGACCGGTTGCTCGTTCGGAGAGACGGACGGCCGTCCGGCGAACGCTAGGGCAGGATGGGTTTGTGTGCGACTATTGGCTCGTCGACTCGACAGGCTGGTCGAATGAACCAACGACGCCGCGTTTTGAAACTGGATCACGATGACTGACGACGTGCGAGACTCCTACGACGACGTGGCCGAGCTCTATGCATCGTTGTTTCTCAACGAGCTGGATCAGGACACGATTGCTCTCGACTGGATTCATAGGTTCGCCGGATTGGTCGGTGACGCCGACGCATTGGTTGCTGACCTTGGCTGCGGGCCCGGCCAGCTCGTCCGCTATCTCGAGGAGCTCGGCTTGACCGCCGTTGGCTACGACCTCTCGTCTGGCCAGGTGGCACAAGCTCGAGCCACCTTCCCCGACTCGCATTTTGAGGTAGGTGACTTCGCCGACTTGGGCGTAGCCGATTCGTCCTTGGGTGGCGTGGTCGCGCGCTATTCGATCATCCATCTACTTCCCACCCGCCTTGCCCGCGTGTTCGAGTATTGGCATCGCCTTCTCGCGCCGGGAGCGCCGGTCCTCATCTCGTTCTTCGCGTCGACGGCGGCCGAGACGCACGGCAGGCCATTCGACCATGCGGTTGTAACGGCCTACGAACTGTTTCCCGAGACCGTCGCCCGCCACCTACACGACGCTGGCTTCGTCGACGTCGAGATTGGTGTCCAGCCGCCGCCCGACGGCGGCAGACCCTTCAATCAGGGAACGGTTCTGGCCAGAACGCCGCCGGTCCGCTGAACTGGCTCACATCGCCGGCGAGCTAGGACTCGGTCGAGCCGTCGCCCATTGGCCGATAGAGGCACGCCGGTAGTGGCCTGTAGCCGTGGCCCTACTCGACAATCTGTGTGGTGGCGACCACCAGCAACGCGCCGCCGGCGATGAGCGAGAGCTGGAATGGGTCGACACGCCAGGTTGAATCGACGCTGAGCTCGATGAGGAAGCCGGCCGCCAGAAAGCCAACCTGCATACACGTCGAGGCGATGACGTCGAGTCGGGTAAGTGCCGCGACCGACGTCGTCTCGTTTGAACGCATGTGGACCATCTCGAGGAGCGCCGTTCGCACGATGGTGCCCGCCGCGGTGGCAGCGACGAGAATGCCGATCACTATCGCCTCTGACGCACTGCCGTGCAGTGGCTTGTTCAGTGGCACGAGGGCGAGGGAACAGCCCAACACGACGATGGCGCCCAGACGGGCCCGGCCGGCGAGGCCGCTCACGGCCGGTCTCCAGAGGGCCGCCGCGCCAAGCCCGCCAACAACGAGCGCAGCGCCGATCAGTCCGAGGTTGGCTGATGGCCAGTAGGCGTCGGCCGCGTAGGTAACGAAGAACGGCCACGCCGGAACGACGCTGATGGCGATGGCGGCGAAGATCCACTTCAGGTCGGCGGCCTCGGAAGGCTCGCTCTGAGGTGTCGACGCGGGGTCTTGAGACGGAGTCGGGTGGTTGAGGTGCGAAACGACGGGCCACAGCGCGGCGGCAATGACGGCGAGTCCGATAACGATTGCGACGCGCCCCGTGGTCGACGTCCAACCAACGAGCACCACAAGGCCGATCGACAGCACACCGCCGGCGGCGCGGCCCTGGGCGTTGAGTCGCTGTCGGAACTGCGGGCCGATGGTGGTGGACAACAACGGCTGGAACGACGTGGCAAAGAGCACCGAGACAGCCAGCTCGGCGAGTATGGCGATGGCCAACGCGCACGTGACGACGAATGCCGGCGAGCCTGGGCCCGTCATGAGCCAGGCCATGGCAAGGCACATTGCCGACATCGTTAGGAGATAGAGCCGCATGTGCCGGTGAGCGAGTCGAAGCGGAATATGCGCAGCCCAGATCTGGAACGGGATGGAGATAGCGCCAAGGCCGACCGCCAATCCAACCTGGCGAGACGTGAGGCCGAGTTCCTCGATGGCGATGATCTGAAACACCGCACTGCCGTTGACGGCCAGAGGTGCCCCCAAGAGCGGGAGGAGGATGACGAGGGCGAAGTAGCTGGAGCGCACTGAGGTGGTGAGCGAGCGTTCCATCACGTCCCTCGGTCGTTGTCTCGGATGGCCGGAGTCAATCTGGGCGCTCGCGGCCGATTATCGGCGGAGGACCTTGGCGCGACGACCGAGTAGATCCGAAGCGGTCGCCCTGTCCAGGGAAACGCTCAGCTCTCGGGATCAAACTGAAACGCCCGCACTTCCTGGGCACACCGACAGGCAACTGCGAACTTGGCAGCCCACGCAATCGCATCATCGTGAGACGGCAACGAAAGAATGCAGTAGCCGCCAGCGATCTCTTTGGTTTGCGGGTAGGTCGTCTCCGTTACTGTCCCATCTCCGTCGACCATCACGGGCGGGATGCTTTCATCGATCCCACCGCCGAATACCCACACGCCAGCGTCTTTGGCTTCACGCAGCACGGCATGGGCGGCATCGGATACCGCCTGGAGGTCCTCGTCGGGGAAGACCATGGCGCTACTCGGGAACGAGATGAGAAAATTGGTCATCGTGGCGGCGCTCCTTTGGGTGACGGGTGTGCCCGATCCAACGAACAGGATCGTACACATCGTTTCGACGTCGTATCGATCGGTGAACGATGGCTGCCTGAACCGATCACGAGTCTGGTTGCGGTGCAGATGGGTCAGTTGCCCGGCCCGGTCGAGTTACGCGGCCTGGTCGAGTTGCACGGCAAGGCGTTGCATCGCCCGAGTGTTGTTGCGTCTGATGAAGGCCCGGACGATTGGCTTCGTGAGTCGATCCATCAGCGGAGCAACGAGCCAACGAAACTCAAAGTCGATTCTGGTTCCCCCGCCTGGCAGCGGTTCGAGGGTGTAGGTCCCCTGACCGGTCCGTTTCGCTTTGGCTGCGACGTTCGTCTCTACGATTGTGGTCGGCGCATGGGACGCAACCACCTCGATCTCGACGGTGTCACTGATGCCGAGGGCGCGAGTACGGACTCGGGCCTTCGATCCGACGCCCGCGCTGGGCCGGAAAACTCCCAGTCCTGCATCAGGTGGTCGTTGAAGGGCTCGTGGTTGGCCATGACATCGAGGAAGGCGAAGACGTCGGCTCTGTCGTGGGGCACGTCGATGGAAACGGTAACCGGCTTGATCATGTACCACATGGTACATGATCGCGTGGACCAAGTGGTACACTTTCGCATGGATGAATCGTCCGCACGGGTGCGACTGCTCGACGCTGCCATCGACTACGTCGCCGAGCACGGCCTTGCCGACCTCTCACTTCGGCGACTGGCCACGGAGCTTGGTACGAGCCATCGGATGCTCAGTCACTACTTTGGATCGAAGGATGACCTGTGGGCGGCGATCGTGCAGGAGGTCGAGCGCCGCCAACTCGCCACGTTCGAGACACTCGGACCCGACGAGACGTTGTCCTTTCCCGAGTTCATGCGACGCTGGTGGCGCAACTTGTCCGATCCGGCCTTGTGGCCGAACGAGCGACTCTTCTTCTGAGGTCTACACGAAGGCGTTGCACGACGATCCGGGTACCAACACGTTTCTCGATGGCATCGTCGAGTCGTGGGTCAGGCCCGCCGCTGATTTGGCCGAAGCGAGAGGCGTTCCGTCCGAGACCGCGACCGCGCAGCGCGTCTTCGGCCTCGCGGTGACTCGCGGGCTGCTTCTCGATCTACTCGCAACGCATGACCGCGATGGGGTCGACGCCGCGATGGAGCAGTGGATCACGATGAGCGCCAGCATCTTCCCCAACTCCCCAGGTCCCCCAATTCTCTAACTGGCAGACCGAACCAGTCAGCGGTGACCGGTTCGGTCTGCCAGTTGAGGACAGCGGGCGGGGGTTGAGGGAAACTGGGCGGGGTTGAGGGGAATGCGGGCGGGTGATGGGTCAGAGGAGCGCGCCGGCGAGGGCTCTCCACTGCTCGAATGGCAGTTCTCGGGGGTTGTCGTTGAGCGCCTGCACGCACACATGGTTTGCTCCACGTCGAGGTGCTCCTCACCCGGCTCGCGATCGACTCGGCATCGCCCCACAGCACAATGGCAGTCGACGAGGCGCTCGCTCACCGAATCGATGTCTTCATCGGTGAAGCCGAGGCGCTTGAGGTTGTTGGTGTAGTTGGGGAGCTGCAAGTAGCGAGCGGCATGTTGGCCCGGCCGATGGCTCGCGCTTGGCTGGGTCGGTCTCGACACACACCATGTGTTCGGGCGCCGAGAAACTTGTCGGGCCCCATGATGTCGCGAGCAGTGGCGGTGTGATCTGGTGTCGTGAAGTAGGGATGCGCGCCATCGGCCCGCTCTGCCGCGAAGCGCGAGATTTTGGGACCGAGTGCAGCGAGCAGGCGAGGGGGCCGACCGTTGCTGCCGAGCGCAGTGAACGGTGCGGCGTCCATCTCGTCGAGATGCAGGCGCATGTCGGACAGGGAGTGGAGTAGTCGAGCTTGCGGATCCCTTCCACAAGCGGTGCGTGGCTCACCCTGAGGCCGGAGGAGGAACCGGCCCGGAAACGCTTCGTCGAGCGTCCGAGCGGCCGCCATTGTGGTGAGCGGGTGACGGCGTATGTTTGGGCGATGCCAGTGGCGACAGCCATCCGGTTGCAAGCGCCAAGGTAGATAGCGGCGGAGACGAACGGCTCGCGGCCGGTCGACTCGGGACGCCAAAGACAGCCCCAACCCTGCTGATCGAGCACAGCAACCGCTTCTTTGACGGCGGTGGTCGGTTGGAGATCGAGGGTGCCGCTCCAAACGCCGAACGTGCCGATGTCGATGCGGGGAGTTGCGTCAGTGGTCATCGCTCGACGCTACACGCTCAGCCTGGCCAGGTGGAGATCGCTAGACTGCGGCGATGCCCAGGACTATTGATCAGATCGACCCGGCGTTGTTGGCAAGCCCGACGGCGATTCTGGCCACGACGGGTCCCGACGGGCGGCCCCAGCTATCGGTGATTTGGTTCATCGTCGAAGATGGCGCGCGATCAAGATGTCGGTTACCCAAGCTCGGCAGAAATACAAGAACCTCGCGGTCGATCCGCGGGCCACCGTGCTGATTACTCACCCCGAGTCAAACAACTACTACGTCGAGATCCGCGGCGATATCGAACTCGACGACGATCTCGACTACGCCTTTGCCGACCGGCTTGGGCCGTCGAAATATGCGACTGACATGCGATCGTTTGATGCCCCCGGTGCGAGGCGTGCCGTATTGACGATGCGACCAACGAAGATCAACCTGATCGACGTTCGCGGCGACGGCTCCTCCGCTGACTAGGCCTCCGCTGACTAGGCCTCCGCTGACTAGGCCTCCGCTGACTAGGCCAATCCGGCGAGTGCCGCCCGTCGCTAGCCAGACTGGCGTGACGATGACAGCGGGACACCACGACAGGAGTCGTAAATGAGCACCGAGCACATTCCCGACGGCTTCACCATCGTCCGCACAACCGACGTGTTCGACCATGAGTCTGTGCCAGCTGGCTTGCTCAAGGCTCACCGGGTAGCCAACGACGTTTGGGGTCGTCTGGTGGTGCATTCAGGGTCGGTCGGCTTCATCTTCGAAGATGACCCAGACGCCGCCGTCACGGTTCGTGCGGGCGAGTCCGTGGTCATCCCTCCCGGTCGCCGGCATCACGTCGAGCCGGCCGATCCGAGCACGTTTGCCGTCGAGTTCTATCGTCGACTGGACGAGTCTGCCGATGGAGCGGCGAGCACCGGCCCGGCGTAGCGGCGCCCCGAGCGACGACAGTTGGCCAACGCCACCACAGCGCGAGCTTGGTTCAGCTAGGAGCGAGTCGGCGAGGGAGCGGGATGTCATTGGCGAAGCGAGCGAGCAACGCCCAGCGACCGCCGTCAGTAACACATAGCCAGCTGCGAGCGCACCCAGTTCGGGCCTTCGGCCAGGTCGGCGCCAAGCGCGGCGATCACGATCGAGAACTCGCCTCGAGACACCAGTGCGGTGCCGACCCGCAATCGCCCCCGCGGCCCGGCACCAACGCGACCAGCGGCGTACCACCCGGTCGCGATCTTCGACGCGGTCGTGACCGTCGCAAGTGCGAGCGCGGGTAGCGCAGCGTCAAACAAGTCGGCTGGGTCGATCTGGAAGGAGAAAAACACAAAGAAGGTGGCAGCGAACAGGTCTCGGAGTGGGGCGATTAGCCGGTTTGCCCGTTCGGCCACCGACCCCTGAAGGGCGATACCGACGAGGAAGGCGCCAATTGCCCCGGACACCTCAAGCGACTGGGCCGCTCCGGCGATGAGCAAGGTGAGGCCAAAGACAGCGAGCAGGACCGACTCGTCACTGCCGCCGCCGATCAGCGAACTCAGGGTTTTGCCGTAGCGAAGCGCAACGAGCAGGATGACCGCAACGGTCACGATGGCGATCGCCACACTGGTGATGGTCGCGAGCAACGATCCACCAACGATGAGCGCCGCGACCGTCGGCAGGTAGACCGCCATCGCGAGGTCCTCGACGACGAGCAGGTTGAGAATCGCCGGGGTTTCGCGATTGGCGAGACGGCCAAGATCGGCGAGCACCTTCGAGATAATGCCGCTCGACGAGATCCACGCAACGCCGCCAAGGAGGACCGACGCAATCGGACTCCAGCCCAGCAGTAGTCCCAGCGCGACGCCGGGAACGGCATTGAGTGCCATATCAACTACGCCAGGGGGCAGTCCGGTTCGCAGCCCTTCGCGCAATTCGGACTCGGAGTACTCGAGTCCAAGCGTGAGGAGTAGGAGCAGTACGCCAATCTCGGCTGCCAGCGAAATGAAGTTCTCGCTGACGTCGACGCGAGTGAAGCCGCCGTCGCCGAAAGCCAGGCCAGCAATGAGATAAAGCGGCACGGCCGTGATGCCGATTCGTCCAGCCAGGCGGGCCAAGACGGCAAGCGCGAACGCGACCGCACCCACCTCCAGGAAGGCGAGGGCAGCTTCGGGTGTTCCCGCCGCGATCAGTTGCATCGGATGGCGCCTGTCAGCCTGTCGCGACGAGGGAGCGCAGCGCACCAATGCCAAGGACGGTGCCAACCGCAACCACGACGTCGGCGGCCTGGAGTGCGAACTCTGGCCCTGGGGCGGGAACCGCCGTACCCGCTCGCAGCACTGCGACGATTGACGCGCCAGTGTGGGTCCGGTACTGGCCATCGCCGATAGTGATGCCGACCGCAGGTGAACCGGCATCGAGTGTGATCCACTCGATCGCGAGGCCCTCGATCTGCTGCTGGACGGCCAACACCGCTTCGGTCACGACACTGGCGCCGAGTAACTCGGTCAGGGTTGCGTCGGCGGCACCAAACTGGATCTGCGCCGAACAACGATCGGGGTCGTGTTGGTCGTACACAACGATGTCGCCGTCCGTCGCCCATGTACGAGGACGCCGACGGCCCGACCATCTTCGGTCGTGAAGTCATGTTTTACGCCGACGCCGGGGAGGTTGGTTTCACGAACAGCAGCCATCGATCGATTGTGGCAGAGATGGGGTTCTGGCACCCATCGCCCCGGCTTCGGGGGCGAGTCAGCGCTACTGTCAACGGCATTGACAATAGCGTTGCAGCGTGATTGAGTGAGGCAGTCGTGGGACTAGTCAAGGGGAAACGTGATGGCCGATGAGTTGTCGTTCATAGGCGCGGTTGACGCGTTGCGCCGCTTTCAGGATGGTTCACTGAGCCCGGTTGAGCTTCTCGACGCGATGTACGAACGGGCCGACGCCGTCGAGCCGACGATCAATGCGCTCAGCGGTCGCCGGACCGAGCAGGCATACGAGGCGGCCAAGGAGTCGGCCGAGCGCTGGGCCGGCGGTGGGGGTGGCGCACCACGGCCACTTGAGGGTCTCCCGATTGCGGCGAAGGAAGAGCAGCCGCTGATTGGCGAGTCGATCCAGTTTGGATCGTTGCTGTTCGAGAACGAGATCTCGCCCGTCACCCACCCGGTCCCGAAGCGCATCATCGATGCGGGCGGCGTCATCCATGTCCGCACCACCACACCGGAATTTTCGTGCGCCGGCTTCACCCATTCGAAGCTTTGGGGCGTCACCCGCAATCCCTGGAATCACGCCCTGAGCCCTGGTGGTTCGAGTGGCGGATCGGGTGCGTCATTGGCGTCGGGCACCTCAGTATTGGCAACCGGCTCCGACATCGGTGGTTCGATCAGAATCCCGGCTGCCGTCACCGGGGTCGTCGGCTTCAAACCGCCGTACGGCCGCGTGCCGGCCTTGCCACCGTTCAACCTCGACGCGTACTGCCACGATGGGCCAATGGGCCGCAGTGTTGCTGACGTTGCGCTGTTGCAAAACGTCATTGCTGGCAGCGACCCAATCGACCACGTGAGCTTGCCCAACCCGCCCCAGTTGCCGCTGGAGTACGGCTCGATAAAGGGTCGGCGCATCGCCATGGCGGTGACCGTCGGCGATATGCCACTCGATGTCGACGTTGAGCGGAACACCAGGGCGTTCGCCGACGTGTTGCGGGCCGCAGGCGCAATCGTCGAGGAAGTCACGATCGACATCCCCCGAGCGATGTGGATGACCGCAGCCATGGTTCACTTTGGCGCAATCTTTGGGGCTTCGGTCGGCGACGATTCTGCCGAAAAATGCGGCATTACTTACGACCTACGCAGCCGACTTTGCCCGGAGGTCGGCGGCGGTTATGGCAGAGCACAGCTTCTATGAAGGGCTCGAGATTGAGTCCGAAATTCACCAGGCCATTGCCACCGCCATGCAAGGCGTCGACGCCCTCGTTATGCCAACGGTTGGCTCGTCTGGATGGTTGGCCGACGACGACTACGTCGACAACAAATTGACGGTTGGCGGTGTCGTACTCGACGACTATTTCGAATCGATGTTCACGCCGTTGTTCAACATCGCGAGCCGCCATCCCGTGCTCAACGTGCCGAGTGGCATCGCCGATAACGGCGTGCCGACGGGCATGCAGATCATTGGTCACACCTACGACGATGCGACGACCTTCGAAATCGGCGGTGCAGTCGAGCGCGAGATGGGCGGCTGGTGGGCCGATCCAACCTGGTGGTCCGGCATGAGCGACGGCCGAACTCGTCCGGCGCTCTCGAAGGAACTCATCGCAGACACCGCGATGCGAATGACGCTCGATGAGCCCGAGGCGCCCTCACGTTGGCTCGGCTTGGCGCCTTGCTCGATGCCGACCCAACGGCCCTCTACCGGCATTATCGGTGTCGCGGACGAGCTCATGCTCGACCTTGGTGATCGGCTCTACGTCGAAGCGCTCGAGTCATTTGAGATTGGCGACGATTGGTGCGTAGCCTTGTCGGATGTCGCCCACAAGACCCGTGATGCTCCTTCGGCGACCCGCTTTGGCGTCGGAGGTTGGCACCCGATTTACCGGAGGCGCCGGCGAGCGAGTCGCAGTCGAATTCATCAACGCGATCTTTAGCAACGCGGGGTTTGATGAGGAAGCGGTCGTTGCCAACACCCGTGCCTTTGGCGAGTTGCTGATGAGCCACGTCGTGTCGACCGCCGAGTACCTCATCCTGCCAGAAGCGACTCGCCAGACTGACGCCGCTATTAACAAGCGCCTCTACGGCGCCGCGGTCGCTCCCGACGACCAGGCCAACGACGCGTTCGATCTCATCCTCGCCACCTACCTCGCTGGGCTCAGAGCCCAGCTCGCCGACCAACATGCAAACCGACCTACCGATGTTCTGCCGAGGGAGAAGCCATGACTAGAAACTCAACGATGCGAGTCGTTGCCGCCACCGGACTCGCGTTCGCCCTACTTGGTGCCGCGTGCGGGAAGTCGGCTGACTCAACCGATGCAACCTCGGGCGGATCGGGCGACACGTCTACGGCAGCCGCCACGATCCTCACCCGGCCCCTACGAGCGAGGGCCGAGACGGCTGTCTGGGCGTTCTATCGTGAGCCAGCCATCATCGATCCGCTCTATGTCTTCGACTATCCAGACAACGCAGTCATGGCTGTCGCCTGCGATTCGTTGTTGCGGCAGACACCCGACCTGAAGGTCGAGCCCGGGCTCGCAACCAAAGGTCGAGTATGTCACCCCGACGTCGCTTGTGATCACACTTCGCGACGGAGTGACGTTCTGGGACGGCACAACGCTGACGACTGGCGACGTCATTTCAGCCTCGAGCGGCAGCGCAACCCGGAGCTCGGCGGGTTCTACAGCGCCGTGTTCGCGAATGTCACCGACATTGCCGAGACGGCCGACAATGAAGTGACGATTACGACGACGAAGCAGGACATGGTCCTACTTGGCGAGCTGTCCGGTCCTGTGGGGCCATCACGCAGCAGGCATTTGTCGAAAGCAGTGGACCCGACTTCGGTACACTGGCCGCTGGCGTCATGTGCACCGGTCCGTTCCAGTTCGAGTCGTGGAACATCGGCGAAGGTGTGACGTTCACTCGCAATGACAACTACTGGGACGATTCGCTTCCCAGATGTTGAAGAGCATCAGGTTCACCGGTGTACCCGACGAAGCGGTGTTGACCTCCGGACTCCTCACCGGCGAGATCGATGGCACCTACCCGATTGCCATATCGACCTCGATCAGCTTCGCGAGAAGCGATGCGGTGACCGTAAGCGAAGGGGCCAAGCTATGGGATCTCGGCGTTTGTGATCTCCGATTTCCAGGGGACGTTGGCCGACAAGCGAGTGCGTCAGGCGCTGTCGATGGCGCTCGACCGTCAAGGCCTGACGAATGCGCTCTATAAGGGCGCTGCCGTGCCAGCCCGATCACTCGCCGTCCCCGGAACCTGGGGCTACGCCGAGGATGCGTTCGCGCAAGCGTGGGATGACCTGCCCGACGTGTCCACCCCCGACATTGAGGCCGCGAAGGCACTCATCGAAGAAGCAGGAGCGACGGGGCAGACGGTCAGGATCGGTATGTCGAGCGAGATTGGAGCCCTTGCGCTGTCCGCCGGCGAGTTGCAACGGGCCGCTGAATCGATCGGGCTCACGGCCGAGCTTGTCTCGGTGTCGGCCGCCAACTACATCAACTTCTTCATCGACGAAGCGGCCCGAGCCGATGTCGACGGATTCTTCACGGTCAACTATCCGGACTATGCCGATCCGCTCGCCATTCTGAGCACGCTCATCGGACCAAACGGATCGCAGGCATACAACGGGTACGCCGACCCGGCTGCCATTGATCTTGCGGGGCGGGCTCAGGCAACGGCCGACGACGCCGAGCGGGCCAAGCTCGTGATCGAACTCCAGTCGATGATCATGGACGAGATGCTGTGGATCCCAATCGTTGCGCCAACGAATTGCTCGTGATGACAACGAGCTGACCGGCGCCCCGCCACCTTCTCCTACATGTTTGGTCCGTGGGCGGCGTATCTAGGCGCCCCCTAGGTTCGGTGTGATGCTGCGCTTCTTGGCTCGCCGACTTGGGATGCTTGCGCTGACCTTGCTCGGCGCCAGCTTCGCTATCTACACCGCCATGTACCTGGCCCCCGGCAACCCGATCGCGGCGTTGACCGGGGGTCGAACCCCATCACCCGAGGCAGTCGCCGTGCTCGAAGAGCGCTATCACCTCAACGACCCGTTCCTCGTCCGATACTTCCGCTGGCTCGGGGCGGCGGTACGGGGCGACCTTGGTGTCTCGATTCTCTTCGACAAGATGTGTCGACGCTTATCTGGGAACGCATCGGCACCACCATTCAACTCGTGCTGTATGCCTCGATCTTGATCATTGTCGTCGGCGTCGGACTCGGCATTGCGGCGGGGCTCAAGCGTGGCGCGGTCGACAACATCGTGATCGTGGCTACCACGATTAGCGCCGCGCTGCCTTCGTTCGTCGCGGCAATCGTGCTGCTCTCGATCTTTGCGGTCCAGCTTGGTTGGTTCCCGGTGCTGGGAACGGGCGACGGGGTGATCGACCAGATCAGGCATCTCACGCTCCCGGCTGCGGCCTTGGCGTTCTCGGCTACGGCGTTGGTCGCACGGGTGACTCGGACGTCGGTTCGAGACGAGCTCGGGCGCGAGCATGTGACCACGGCGATAAGTCGAGGCGTTCCGTATCGCCTGGTCATCCAGCGGCATGTGCTCCGAAACGCGTCGATTCCCATTACAACCGTCATTGGCATCACGATGGCGTCGCTCTTTGCGGCGTCAGCCATTGTCGAGCGGGCGTTCACCCTCAACGGAATCGGCGCCTACCTGATCCAGGCGGCCCTGTCGAAGGACATCGCCGTCGTGCAAGGCATCTCGCTCGTGTTGGTCACCGTGTTCGTCGTGGTGAACGCCATCGTTGATGTGCTGTACGCGGTTCTCGACCCACGGGTCTCCCTCGGGGACGCGGCTCAGTGAGCGCGGTCGCTGCGGCGGTGGCCGAGGAGAACGTCGTGGAGGCACGCCGTCGTGGCGTTCCCGGCCTCCGCGGCACGGGCTCGGTTGGGCACGTGAGCGCGGCCGTGATCGTGCTTGCCATTTTGGTGGCGGTCGTCGGACCGTTCCTTGCGCCCCACGCACCGAACGATGTCAACTTGTCGATGGCGTTCGTCGGCCCCACCGGCGACCACTACCTCGGGTTCGATTCACAAGGTCGCGACCTCCTTTCGCGACTACTCGTCGGTGCTCGCACCACCGTGTTGGGGCCAACTGTTGTCGTCGGCGTTGGGATGCTCCTCGGGACCGTTCTGGCGATTGCGTCGGCGTGGCGGGGCGGGCGGTTCGACACCATCATGTCGGCGATCCTCAATGTGCTGTTCGCCTTCCCGGGCATCGTGCTGGCGATCCTGGCGAGTGTTGTGTTCTCGCCCGGTCTGACCGCCGCGACGCTGGCCCTGTCCGTTGCCTACACGCCGTATATCGCTCGGATTCTGAGGAGCGCCGCGCTACGCGAACGATCGCGTGACTACATCGCGGCCCTTGAAGTGCAAGGCATCAGCGCAGTCGCCATCTGTTTCCGTCACCTTGCTCGCAACTTGTTGCCGCTCCTGGTGGCGCAAGGTGCCATCCTTTTCGGTTCGCGATGGTCGACCTCGCCGCGATCTCGTTCCTCGGGTTAGGGGTTCAGCCGCCCCAGGCCGACTGGGGCGTCATGGTCGGCGGCGGTCAGAGCGGCGTCTTGCAGGGCTACCCGATGGAGTCGCTGGCCTCGGGCGTTTGCATCATCGTCGTGGTTGTCGCCGTCAACCTGTTGGGCGAGCGTCTGACCGATCGAGCGAACGAGACTGTCCGATGACGGTGGAACCACTACTCGTCGTTGACGGCCTCAGTGTGCACCTTCCGGTCGGCGGTTCGCCTCGCCGAGTGCTTCACGATCTCTCGTTCACGATCGGCGCGGGCGGCACGTTGGCGTTGGTCGGGAGTCGGGGTCTGGCAAGTCGATGACCGCCCGTTCCATCGCTCGGATCCTGCCCCGGCGCGATGACTTCAGGTTCAATCCGGTTCAACGGGGCGGCGATTGACTCGTTCGACCGAAGTGCCCTTCGGGCGTTTCGGCGTGAGGTCGCTGTCGTGTTTCAAGACGCCAGGGCCCACACCAATCCCGTTCGTTCGATTGGCGATTTCATGACCGAAGCGCTGGTGACAAACGATGGTGTGTCTGGCAAGGTTGCTCGCGCTCGCGACGTTGCCTTGCTCAACGACGTCGGCATCGATGACGGGGCTCGGCGTCTTCGTCAGTTCCCCCACGAGCTTTCCGGTGGTTTGCTGCAGCGCGTCATGATCGCTACTGCGTTACTGACAGAGCCGAAGCTTCTCTTGGCCGACGAGCCAACGACCGCGCTCGACGTGACAACGCAGGCCGAAGTCGTCGGGATACTCGATGAGCTTCGCCGCGAACGCGGCATGGCACTCATGTTCATCACCCATGACCTTGAGCTGGCAAGCGCGATGTGTGATCGCACCGCAGTCATGTATGCCGGTCAGATTGTCGAGGAGAGATCGTCGTCGGTCCTTCACGATGATCCGCTCCACCCCTATAGTGCTGGGCTAGTGGCCGCACGACCGCGGATCGACGCAACCGCGGCCCGCCTTGCGGCGATTCCGGGCCGGCCGTTATCGGCCTTCGAGGCGCCAGCGGGCTGTTCGTTTGCCGATCGCTGCGGCCACGCCCAAGCGGCATGCAGTACAGGTAGCCCGACGCTCGACGCACTCGACGGCGGACTCGTTCGCTGTCTTCGAGCCGTCGAGCTGCGCGGCAACCTCAGCGAGGTGGGCCATGGCTGATCAGCCAGTGCTCGAGGTGGTCGGACTACGCAAGGAGTTCGCCGGCTTTGTCGCGGTCGACGACGTTTCCTTTGCGATTGGCGCTGGTTCGTCGCTGGCAATCGTCGGCGAATCGGGGTCGGGCAAGACCACCATCGCCAAGATGATTGTCGGGCTGCTCACACCCACCGCGGGCAGCATTGCGGTTTGTGGGGCGGATCGATCGACGAAGCCAGCCAATCTGGCCGAACGCCGCCGCCGTGGGCGAGAGGTCCAGATCGTTTTCCAAGACCCCTACACCAGCCTCGACCCGAAGCAGTCTGGTGCTGCAGCCATTGACGAGGTCCTTCGCCTTCACCAGGGAGGTTCCGACGTTGAGCGTCGGGCTCGGGTGGCTGAGCTCGGCGACCTCGTTGGTCTTGATGTGAGGCAGCTCCAGGCCTTGCCCCGCGCCTTGTCTGGTGGCCAACGACAACGGGTGGCGATTGCTCGTGCCCTCGCGGCCGAGCCGCGTCTGCTTGTTCTCGACGAATCGGTGGCTGCGCTCGATGTCTCGATCCAAGCGCAGGTACTCAATCTGCTGGCCGATATCCGAGAGCAGACTGGGGTGTCGTATCTCCTCATTAGTCACGACCTGGCGGTGGTTCGCCAAATCACCGACTACGCCGTCGTCATGTACCGAGAGGGCAATCGTCGAGCTCAAGGTCAGACTACTGCTCGGGTCCTCGACGATCCGCAGGATCCTACACCAAACGGCAGCGACAGCGTGCCTCGCCCTGGGTTGACACGTCACCCTCGCCGCGCAAACACTGCGACCTAGCGGCCAGGTGTGCTGGGTCGGCTAGCGGGTGGCGACGGACTATGGCGCGTCGGGTGCCTTCCGGCATCGCTGTGGTGCTTTGCTACGGTCGGCGTTCGGCCGGACGGGTCGATCTAGGGTGGGGAGATTGTCGTGGTGTGCACGTGGACGTTGGGGTCGTATTGGTGTTTTGTGGTGCTGGCGCTGGTTGCCAGCCTGCGGTAGTGCCGACAGTCAGAGCCGCGACCGGCACCAGCAAGCCACGGCGGACGCCGCTGCGGGTAGCGGCACGACGCTTCTCCGGCCGCAGATGCGACTGCGCCGGAAGAGGACGCAACCGGCGGCACCGTTGCCACGCCAGCAGAGCCAGCGAGCGGTGACAGCGGGGTCATTCCAGCCGACCTCTGTAGCGGCGGTGAACCAATCAACGGCGCACTGTCCGGCGACGATCTCGTGACGCTTGGTCTCTTCACATCGAGCGAGGTCTCCGTTGATGGAGGTCCCTACAGCGCTGATCTCTACGAGACCTTCGGTTTCCTCTGCAACATTACGAAGTTGGCGGCACCGAGAATTTCATCAGCATCGGGGTCAGCGGGGAGCGATGTCTGGGATCTCGCAGCCAGCGAGGCAGACGCCGTTGTTCAGCAGCTAGGCGACTGGGAGGTCATCGTTAGCTCGAACTGGTTGTCGCCAATCACGATGAGGCTGACCGAGGCTGACGGCACACAGCACAGCCTCTTCGTATTCCTGGACGCTTGGGAGCGGCGACGGCCTGACGCCGAGATGCTCTCGGCCGTGATGCCAGCCTTCGCTGGGGCGATCGCCTCGCGTGTATCGCTCAGCATCGGCGGCGTAGCACAGGCGAGTCGATCGTGGCGCTGTTGGCGCGGACTTGGATGTCGCCGCGCCAGCCGTGTAGAACTGCACTGTTTCGCACGCACGCCAACATTGAAAGGTCGACGTCACCATGACGGACTCCAACCCACTAGAGCCAACCGGCGAAGGGCCCGACGTACTGGCGACGTTGGGCGACGGCCGAGTACTCGAGATGGAGGAGACAGCGGGCGATCGGTGATCGAGTTCACGTGTTCGCCAGCGATGTGTCATTCCGGGAGTGGCCCAAGGTGGATTTGTCACGGGCTGGATCGATGCCGCGATGGCCCACGCCTGTATCGCCAAGTACACGACCGCGTTCTGGATTGCCACGCTTAGACGAAGGTGAGCTTTCGGCCGGTTGGTCCGGGGATCGTGATTGCTGAAGGCTGGATCGAGCAGACGGGTAAGCAGACCGTCTTCACCGAGAACGTGCTCGACGGTGAGGAAACGTTCTGGCGAAAGCATCCTCGACGATTCGATTGGTGCCAAACTGCGTCTGATGATCCGGTGCATCGCGGCGCAACCGGTGGGCGGTAGCGGCACCTAATGGTGAAGCAGCTACCTGGGTGGTAACTACCTGGGTGAGTAACTACATGGTGTTTAACTACATGGTGTTCGGGTAGTAATCACCGGCAGCGTTCGAGACGACTCGGCCGTGAAGTTGCCTTCGAAGGGCCAATCATCTTCGCGCCCGGGAGTGGGCCTTGGTTGAAGCGGCCGAGTTCGCCCCCGCCAGCATTCTCATTTACACCGACGAAGCGATACATGCTTAGCGCTTGTAGGTCCAGTTATCGGGCTGCAAGCGGTGGGCCGCAGACCAGGTGAGCAATGGCGGCATCTCGATTGCCTGCGGTCCACAGGTGATTGGCGAGTTCGAAATGGGCAGCGCCAGCGCTCTTGGCCTATTCGCGGCGCTGATGCTGCGAGCACCTCATCGGGCGTCATCGCAAACGCACTCGCTGCGCCCTTCTGGGCCAGTCACCGAATGGCATCGGGATACGACTCGCGGTCCTGACCTCCACATGCGCGCTGCGAGTTCGGGATCGTCGTGCTCGATCGCCGCTGCCTTGGCCTTCACTGCCTTGTCCCGCTCGTCCAGGAAACTGCGGAGCCACTCGGGGTAGTCGTCGCCCGGTGGCCAGCCCGGCTCGGGCGGCCGCACGATGACGCCTGCCTCGTCGATCCAGATGACGTTCGGAATATTGACGACACCAAAGAGAGCATCAAGCTGGTGTTTGGGGTCGAGGGCGAGGTGCGTCGGGTTTGCGGCCTCGATGAAAGGACGGGAGACGTCGGGGTCGCTCAGTTCGAGCGAGACCGTCACGATCTCGACGCCGAGTGGGGCGAGTTCTTCGCGAAGTGCCTGCCAACCTGGCAGGTCATAGCGGCAACCTCAATAGGGGCCCAGGCGACGACAACGACTTTCTTGCCTCGCAGGACGAGAGATGAAAGTCGTTTCCGTCCAAGTCGGGCAGCACAACCTCGGGAGCTTGGGCGGTGACCAGCGCTCGACCGCTCAGTGACTCTGGGCCGAACGCCGTCAGGCCCGACGCCTCGTCGGCGACAATGGCCATGCCAAGGCGTTCGGCCGCGTTCACGGCCGTATAGCCGTCGGGCAGCGGCACGCATACCTCACCCTTGCATGCACCTTCGGGCTTGATTTCCCATCCCGTGGCGGCAGCAGAGGTCTTCGCCGAGATATCGAGCGTTGTCGTGATCATGGGCGTCAGGCTCGCAGACCGGAGCGCAGGCGGCAAGTACGACCGTGAGTTTCTGGTCGTATCACTCCAGTTCGAAGTCATCTGGTGGGCAGTAGTGTCGCGTCGACGACCAAGGGGATGTTCGGAATGCCACACCAGATTGTGATTAGAGGCGGGCGAATCATCGACGGAACGGGTGCGCCAGCGTTTGTCGGCGATGTCGCCATTGACGACGGGATCATCAGTGCCGTCAGTGGGACCCTTGAGGGTGATCAGATTGCTCGACGCAACCGGCTTGACGGTCACCCCGGGTTGGGTCGACGTTCATACCCACTTCGATGGCCAGGCGGCCTGGGATGACACGCTTGACCCTTCTCGAACGGTGTCACCTCGCTCGTGATGGGCAATTGTGGTGTTGGTTTCGCGCCCTGCCCGCCCGGCGAGGAGCAGACCTTGATCGAGTTGATGGAGGGTGTTGAAGACATCCCCGGAAGCGCCCTGCACGAAGGCGTGCCGTGGGGGGCCTGGTCGTCGTTCCCTGAGTATCTCGACTTCCTCGACTCCCGTTCCTACGCGCTCGATATCGGCGCTCAGTTGGCCCACGGCGCATTGCGCTTTTCGGTGATGGGCGAGCGCGGCGTCCGCAATGAGGACGCGACCGAGGCCGACATCGCCGAGATGCGCACGATCGTCGCTGAGGCGACGGCTGCGGGCGCCCTCGGATTCTCGACGTCGAGAACCATCTTCCACCGCTCGATCGACGGTTCGGCCGTGCCCGGAACCTACGCAACCAACCACGAGCTTTCTGAGTTGGTGCAGGGCGTCGCCGACGGGGGCGGCGGTGTCTTCGAAGCGATCATGTCGGAGTCGATTGGATCAATGGCGGCCTTCGGCGGCGAGCGATTTAGCCTCGAGCACGAGCTCAAGCTGCTGGCGGAAATAGCTCATCGGACGGGTTTGCCCACCACGTTCACCACGGTGCAGAGTCGTGATTTTCCCGATGCCTGGCGCGACGTGCTGACCTTTGCCGCCGAGCAAAATGCGCTCGGGGCGAAGCTGTATCCGCAGGTGTCGTCGCGGCCAATCGGCTTGCTGTCGAGCCTCGCCGGCTATCACCCGTTCATGCGTCGCCGGAGCTATCTCGACCTGGCCAACCTGTCGACCGCCGAGCGGGCGGCGGTCATGCGGGACCCGGCGGTCAAGGCCGCCGTCCTCGCCGACGACGACATCGCGCCCGAGCACGAGGGCGGGATGGAAAGCCTCTACCAGGCGCTTCAGCTTTCGATCCACCGGATGTTTCCTGCGGCCGCAACGCCAGACTACGAACCAGGCGAGGACGAGTGTTTCGCCGCACGCGCCGCAGCCCTCGGGGTCTCACTCGAGGAGGCGTTGTACGACTTCTTATGCGAGGACGACGGCAGCAACGTCGCCTCACTGCTCGGCGCCGGCTATGTCGACGGCAACCTCGACGCAATTCGTGAGATGCTGCTCGATCCAAACACCGTGACCGGACTCGCCGACGCTGGCGCTCACGTCAAGCTGATCTGCGACGGCACGATGCCGACCACCCAACTCACGCATTGGACCCGAGACCGCACCAGAGGCGACCGGATCCCGATCGAGTTCTTGGTCGAGAAGCAGACGCGTCGAAACGCCGAGCTCTACGGTCTTTCGGATCGTGGGTCCATTGCGGTCGGTCTGCGCGCCGACATCAACGTCATCGACCTCGACCGCCTTGTGGTCGAACGCCCTGTGGCTACTGCCGATCTGCCCGCAGGGGCTGGCGGTTCTTGCAGCCAGTGTCTGGCTACGTGGCGACGTTTGTGAACGGTGTGCAGACCCGCTCGGACGGAGTCGACACGGGTGCCCGGCCGGGTCGCCTCATCCGTCGCGGCCGGTAGCGCCGCGCAGACGGCGTCACCAGTATCGCTCGGTCATCGCTCGTCGAAGGCCAGATCGAATCTCGTCACCGCCCTGGCGAAGATGTTGGGTTCGACGTTGGGCTCCGACACCACCCGAAGGTTGGTGATGCGGCTCGTGAGCGACTCGAACAGGAGGCGCAACTCGATGCGGGCGAGGTTGGCCCCCAGGCAGAAGTGGGTGCCGTGGCCGAAGGCAAGGTGGGGATTGGGATCCCGGGTCACGTCAAGCTGATCGGGCGAGTCGAAAACACGGGCATCGCGGTTGGCGGCCGGATACAGCAGCATCACGCGGTCACCAGCGGCAATCGTGGTGCCCGACACCGTTGTGTCGACGGTGGCGACACGGAACATGTTGTTGAGCGGGGTCACCCAACGGATGAGCTCCTCGACGGCAAGCGGAATGCGCGCGGGGTCGGCCGCGAGGTACTCCCAGGTCTCCGGGCGATCGACGAGTGCGCGGATACCGTGGGCAATGACCGTCCGCGTTGTCTCTGCACCGCCAGCGATGAGAAGCCCCGTTTCTTGAACCATCGTCATTGGATCCATGCCGGCCGCGATCCAGTCGGAAAAGAGGTCGTGCTGCGGTTCGGCGAAACGTTTCGGCAACAGGTCTTGCATCACGGTTGCCCACTCCTGGATGCTGTCATGAAGTCCTTCACCGATAGCCGGATCGACGAAGCGACGATCGATCCGCATCTGGCGTTCCGACCAGCTTTTCACCTCACGCCATCGCTCGGGACCGAATCCGATCAACTCGGCGGTCACCTGACAAGGCAAACGGGCGGCGAGGGCGTCGATCACTTCGACGTGGCCGTCTTGCCGGTTGGCGCTGATTGCTTCGTCCACCATGGTGGTGACTAACGCCCGGTAATGGTCGGCGTGGGTGCGGGCCGCCTTTGGTGTGAAACGCCGGTTGATCATGCGACGCTGCTCGAGGTGCACCGGGTCGTCGTTCGAAATCATTGTCGCCTCGAGCTCCGATGGCTCCAGCCGATATTGGCCAGCGTCACCCTGGCGACTGGCAAACGTTTGTGGGTCGCGTTCGACGGCGAGCACATCGGCGTGGCGGGCGGCGACCCAGATGTTGCTTCGTTCGTCGCGCCACAATCCGTCGTAGGCGAGGAGTGACTGGTAGTCGGCCTGCGGATTCGACTGCCACCAATGCGGATCCAAAATGTCGGTCGTCATCCGCTGACGTTTCCACGTCTTGGTTGTTTCGACAAATCGCCTCGGCTCAACGACCGCGAACAAGCCGCCCCGCTAGGGACGGCTGGTTCGGTTGTGTGACGACGAGAGGCCGATCAGCTGGTGCCGGTCAGGTTCATGAACTCCTGCGACTCGGCGAAGTAGACAAGCATCGTGGTGCGGTCCAGGCTGCCGGTAGCAAGCTGGTTGATCCAGTAGGCCCGTCCGCTTTCGTCGGCTGGTCGCTCAAAGACGACCGAGTACACGAAGTCGACGTAGTCGCCGGTGTCGGCGACATCGATCTTCGAACCGAAGCGTGCCTTGAACTCATCCGACACCGCAACGGCGTAGTAGAGGTCGAGCAGCGAAGCGCCTTGGTCGAGCTCGGTCTTGAAGTAGTCGAAACCGGTGGTGTCTGGCTCACGGTCCAACAAGGTGAGGTACGACCGGGTGATGGTGCCGCTCTGGCCGCTCGTTCCCGCAAATCCGTCGGTCAGCGAGAGATTGCTCAACTCCAGACCACCGCAGGCGGCAGGAACAGTGACTTCGAACGGGACGGCATCGGTGAGTGACGACCGCTTCTCGCCGTCGTAGGCACCGCTGTCATCAATGTCGATGCCATGAACGACGACATGCAGGTTGCCGAAGTCGGCGGCCTGTTGGTCGGTGACGTCAAAGGTTGCGACATAGCTGTACTCGCCGGTTTCGTCAGCGGTCGGGAACGGACCACTCAGCGCAACGCTGGGACTGAAATCGGCTCCGGTGGCGAGTGTTGCCTGAATGCCACCGTACAACGGACCGCCTTCAGCGACGCTTACAAATCCGTCACCGTCGGTGTCAGCCGACGCTGGGGGACACGAGTTGGCGATGTCAAAAGCGCCATGGACATGCTGCGGGTGGAGAAGGCCAGGCGCTACACCGGACACTTCCATCGCCAGCGTGACGGTGGTGCCGATCCGGATCGCGTTGACCGTGCCGGTCGCGCCCGAGTTGTTCATTTCACCGAGGGTCCCGGTGTAGCTCTGGGCAAGGCCCCCAGCAGGCACCTCCGATAATCCGCCACACGCCGCGGGGACAGTTACTTCAAACGGCAGATCGTCGGTGAGCGACGAGCGCTTCTCGCCGTCGTAAGCGCCGCTGTCGTCAATGTCGATGCCATGGATGACGACTTCGAAGTTTGAGAAGTTGGCGGCCTGCGGACCGGACAGCTCGAACGTCTCGACGTAGGTGTAGGCCCCGGTTTCGTCTGCGGTCGGGAATGGTCCGGTCAGTGCGGTCGCCGTCGAATAGTCAGGCCCGAGGCTGAGCGTTGACTGGATGCCTTT
>JAWKIN010000029.1:0-29197 GCA_041394345.1 Acidimicrobiales bacterium
TACGAAAGTTCTGTCTGGCAAACGGCAATACAACACGGCCGATCCCACACGATGCATTTCCTCGGGCTTCATTCCGATGGAAATGTTCATAGCAACACGGCCCACCTCTATGCCTTGCTTCGTGAGGCGGCGGCCGAAGGGGTCACCCGAGCCCGAGTCCATATCTTGCATGATGGCCGCGACGTCGCCGCCCGATCGGCCCTTGGCTACATCGCCGAGACCGAGGCGGTGTTGGCCGAGATCAATACCCACTACGACGCCGACTTCCGGATCGCATCGGGCGGTGGCCGAATGACCGTCACGATGGACCGTTACGACGCCGACTGGCCGATGGTTGAGCGTGGCTACAACTGCCACACCCACGGCATTGGTCGTCCGTTCCGCAGCGCCACCGAAGCAGTCGAGACGGTCTACGCCGAGATGGACAAGGGCGACCAATACCTGCCCGAGTTCGTGGTTGTCGACGACGATGGCCAGCCAGTCGGTGCGATGGCCGACGGCGACGCAGTCGTCTTGTTCAACTTCCGAGGTGACCGCGCTATCGAGATCTCCGTGGCCTACGACGATGATGTGTTCGATCACTTTGACCGCGGCAGGCGGCCCAACGTCTATTTCGCGGGAATGCTCCAGTACGACGGCGACCTCAAGGTGCCGCAGCACTACCTTGTTGAGCCGCCGCAAATCGACAACACGATCAGCCAGTACCTTTGCGCCGAAGGCATCCGCAGTTTCGCTATCAGTGAGACCCAGAAGTTTGGTCACGTCACCTACTTCTGGAACGGCAACAAGTCGGGCTACATCGACGAATCGCTTGAAACCTACGTTGAGATCCCGTCCGACAATGTCGAGTTCAACACCACACCAGGCATGAAGCTGGTCGAAATCACCGACAAGACAATCGAGATGTTGCGCAGCGGCAACTATGACTTCGGCCGGCTCAATTTCCCGAACGGCGACATGGTTGGCCACACCGGCGACCTTGGCGCCACGATCGAAGCGATGGTGGTGCTCGATGAGTGCCTGGGTCGACTCGTCAAGGTGATCGATGAGTTAGGCGGTGTGTTGGTCTTCACCGCCGACCACGGCAATGCCGACATCATGTACACCGAGAAGGATGGTGTGCGCTCGCCCAAGACATCCCACACGCTGAGTCCGGTGGCGCTCGCCATCCACGATCCGGCCTATGCCGAGGAGTACCACGTGGTTCGGCCCGCCGATGCAGGACTCGCAAACGTCGCGGCAACCCTCCTCAACCTCATGGGGTTTGAGGCTCCCGACGACTATCAGCCGAGCTTGCTCAGCTTCACGTAGGACCGACGGCCGCTAGTCGAGATTGACGCCGACACGGGCGAGCGCGTCGGCCAAGGCCCCCGAACGCAGGAGCGATTCAGCTTCGGCGAGTTCGGGGGAGAGGAAGCGGTCGGGGCCAGGTCCGTCGACCACCGTCCGCAGTAGGGCGTGCAATGCGCCGGTGGCCGGGGACGGCAGGAGGGGAGCTCGGAAGTCGATGGCCCTGGCCGCGCACATGTATTCGACGGCCAGAATGCGACGGACGTTGTCGACGACCTTGCGCAGCTTGCGGACCGAGAGCCACGCCATAGAAACGTGATCTTCCTGCATCCCGGAGGTGGGCAATGAGTCGACTGAGGCGGGGGCGGCGAGGCGCTTGTTCTCTGACGCCAATGCCGCAGCGGTGTAGTGGCCGATCATGAGCCCGCTATCGACGCCGACCTCGTCGGCCAGAAATGGCGGGAGTCCATGGCTTCGGGTCTTGTCGAGCATGCGATCCATGCGGCGCTCGGCGATGGCACCGATTTCGGCAACCGCGATCGCGAGGAAGTCAGCGGCGAAGCCAAGCGGCGCCCCATGGAAGTTGCCACACGACTCGACTCGGCCGTCGGCCAGCACCATTGGGTTGTCGATAGCGGAAGCCAGCTCGTTCTGAGCGACCGTTCGGCAGTGGGCAAGCGATATGCGAACAGCGCCGTGGACTGATGGCGTACAGCGAATGGAGTAGGCGTCCTGCACCCTCACGTCGTCGGCGTTGGCGTGGCTGGCGACGATCGGCGAACCGGCGAGCATGGCCCGTAGGTTGGCGGCCGACACGGCTTGGCCCGGTTGAGGGCGAAGGGCTTGAAGATCGGCCGCAAACGGTGCGTCGGTGGCGAGGAGTGCTTCGACCGTCATCGCCGTGATCATGTCGGCCTCGGCCAGTAGCTGCTGGACATCGGCGATGGCAAGACAGAGCTGTCCGAGGATGCCATCGGTTCCGTTGGTAACCGAGAGTCCTTCCTTCTCGGCGAGTTCGATCGGATGGAGGCCAGCATCGGCCAGGGCGTCGGCGGCGGACCAGACAGCGCCTCGGTAGACAACGTTGCCCTCACCGAGCAAGGCCAGGGCCCCGTGGGCGAGCGGGGCGAGATCGCCACTCGCGCCGAGGAGCCGAACTCAGGCACTATCGGGGTGATGCCAGCATTGAGGATGTCGATCATGGCCTGGGCCACCAGGGGCCGAGCGCCACTGTGGCCGAGTGCGAGGGTGCGAGCGCGGAGAAACACCATCGCTCGTACAGCCTCTTCCTCGATGGGATCGCCCATGCCAGCGGCATGAGAACGGACAAGTGCGACTTGCAGGGCGCGGCGCCGATCGGACGGAATTGAGACAGTGGCCGGGCGCCGAAGCCAGTGGAGATGCCGTACTTGGGCTCGCCTTCGGCGAGTCGTTCGACGATGGCACGCGCCGCCGCCATTCGCTCGAGCGCGGCGTCGGTCAGAACGACCGGCTCGGCTCGGCGGGCTACGGCCGCGACGTCCTCGATCGTGACGCCGGGTCCATCCAGTTGGATAGTCATGAACTGAAGTCCTCTCCGTTTATGCGGAGTTCTTGCCCGATTGCCTCAACGGTTTCGGTGAGAAAGACAATGTTTTTGGCTCGCTGCGGGCGAGTGAACCGATGCGTCGGCCCGACGATTGAGATCGCAATACCGAGCGGGCTCTCGGCGTTGATCGCCAGGCTCATCGCCGAAACATCAGGCTCGACGGCACCAGTCCGAGTGGCAACGGTGCCCGGCGATTGCAGCGCAGCGCCCAGGGCCGAGCCATCGAGTGTGACGTCCTGGCCGATCCAGCCGACGTGGCGAATAGCTCGCTGGCTCTCGGCTGTCGCGACATACGTGCCCGTTCGCCCATCGCTAACCGCGAGATACGCCGACTCGCCAGTGCGTTTGGTCAAGGTATCGAGGTGCGGTTGGGCGATCGCCACCAGGCGGTCGAGCATGGTGCCGCCCTGCAGCGAGGCCGCAAGTCGCAAGATCGTCGGACCAGCCGAGTAGTCGCCGGTCGAGTCTCGATTGACATAACCCCGGGCCTCGAGCGCCCGAAGGTAGCGGAGCGCCGTGGTGGGGGTGAGCGCCGACGCTTTCGCCGCCTCGGTCAGGTTGCACGACCGGCGAGCGAGGACGATCTCGAAGAGATCGAGGACCCGAGAAATGGATCGGGGGACGGCGTCAGAGTCGAGTGGGTGGGCAGAGTCGACGATGGCGGTGGGCGCAGGCATGCAGGTCCAGTTGTCACTGAATGACATTGAATGTGAATGGTTGACATTGTAGAGACGGCGCGAGCAGACTGCAAGACATGAACACGTCATTCGGTTCGATCGGAACGCCCGTTACCAACATCTCTGCGCCGCGTGGGACGGACCTCAGTTGCAAGGGCTGGCCTCAAGAGGCGGCCTACCGGATGCTGCAGAACAACCTCGACCCGGAGGTGGCCGAGAACCCTGACGAGCTCGTGGTCTATGGAGGGACGGGCCGGGCTGCTCGATCGTGGGACGCCTACCGGGCCATGTTGCGCACGCTCACCACGCTGGAGCGGGATGAAACGATGCTCGTTCAGAGCGGCAAGCCGGTTGGTGTCATGCGAACCCACGAGTGGGCACCTCGTGTCATCCTGGCCAACTCGAACCTGGTGCCCGACTGGGCCAACTGGGACGAGTTCCGACGACTCGAACATCAAGGTCTCACGATGTACGGCCAGATGACGGCGGGCTCCTGGATCTACATCGGTACGCAGGGGATCCTCCAGGGGACCTACGAGTGCTTCGCCGAAATTGCTCGGAAGCGTTTTGGCGGCACCTTGGCCGGCACGTTGACGATCACTGCGGGCGCTGGCGGCATGGGTGGGGCGCAGCCACTCGCTGTCACCATGAACGATGGTGTCGTCCTGATCATCGATGTCGACCCGCACATGCTGCAACGACGGGTCGACCACCGATACCTCGATGAGATTGCCCCCGACTATGCGACTGCCGTCAGGCGAGTTCACGAGGCGAAGGCGAGTCGCACGCCCTTGTCGGTTGGCTTGCTCGGCAATGCCGCTGACATCATGCCGAGGCTCTTGGCTGATGGTGTCGACGCCGACATCGTGACCGACCAGACGAGCGCCCACGATCCGCTCAGCTATCTGCCGAATGACCTCACCCCAGCTGCGGCGGCCGAACTCAAGCGAAGCGACCCGACCGAGTTCACCCGTCGGTCCCGGGCGGCGATGGCCGCCCACTGCGAAGCGATGGTTGGCTTCATGGATGCTGGTGCTGAAGTGTTCGACTACGGCAACAGTCTCCGCGCCGAGGCCAAACTTGGTGGCTTCGACCGCGCCTTCGACTACCCGGGCTTCCTCCCTGCCTACATCCGGCCCCTGTTTTGCGAGGGCCTCGGACCGTTCCGGTGGGTTGCCCTATCTGGTGACCCCGCCGACATTGCTGCCACCGACAAGGCGGTGCTTGAGGAGTTCCCCGACAACGAAGGTCTCCACCGATGGATTCGACTTGCCGGCGAGCGAGTTGCCTTCCAGGGCCTACCGGCCCGTATCTGCTGGCTGGGCTACGGCGAGCGCCATCGACTCGGTCTGCGCTTCAACGAGATGGTGAGAAGCGGCGAACTCAAGGCGCCAATCGTCATTGGCCGTGACCATCTCGACTCCGGCTCGGTGGCGTCGCCGTATCGCGAGACTGAGGCGATGATCGATGGTTCCGACGCAATTGCCGACTGGCCGTTGCTCAACGGCCTGGTCAACACCTGCTCGGGGGCCACGTGGGTCAGCATTCATCATGGTGGAGGCGTTGGCATCGGCCGCTCGATCCACGCGGGCCAAGTAAGCGTTGCTGACGGCACCGATCTGGCCGCCGAGAAGCTCGAACGGGTGCTGACGAACGACCCGGCGATGGGCGTTATCCGCCATGTCGATGCTGGCTACGACCGAGCAATCGAGGTGGC
Organism: Acidimicrobiales bacterium; assembly: GCA_041394345.1. Classification (GTDB taxonomy): domain Bacteria; phylum Actinomycetota; class Acidimicrobiia; order Acidimicrobiales; family SZUA-35; genus JBBKWJ01. Next base: position 5,273 of record JAWKIN010000029.1, read on the forward strand.
TGACCAACGGGGCGTGGTCATCCCCATGCGGGCGGGTGCAGGCGACGCCGCTCGGGGTGAGTCATGACCGTCAGGCCCATCCTGTCGATCGGGCACCCTGGCCTACGGGTTGTGGCAGCAGATGTGCCACGAAAAGACATCGCTGGTGCCGAGGTCCAAGAACTCATCGACGACCTGATCGACACCATGCGTCATGCCAACGGTGCTGGCCTGGCGGCAACCCAGATCGGGGTGGCGATGCGGGTCGCCGTGATGGAAGTTGGTGACAACCCCCGATACCCATACAAGCCCAAGATTCCGCTCACGGTGGCCATCAATCCGGTCATCGACGTCCTTGACGACGAACTGGTCGAGATCAACGAGGGCTGCCTGTCAGTACCACTTCGAGGAAGTGTCGAGCGCGCGGTCAATATTCGGGTTCGGTACCTCGACCGCGACGGCGTCGAACACGAGGAAATCAAGCGGGGTCTGACGGCGGGAACCTGGCAACACGAGTGTGACCACCTCGATGGGGTGCTCTTCGTCGACAAGGTGAGGGACCCGTCGACGCTTGCCACATGGAACGAGTTTGAGGTCTTTCATCGAGATGCCTTCGTCGCTCGCATCACCGAGTTCGTCGAGCGAGTCGGTTCGTGACCGACCTCTGGTGCGAACTCGCGGTGATCGACGGACGGGTAGAGGCCAGTGTCGCCCTGACGATCGCAGACGGCCGGTTTGTCGCAATCTCGATCGGGGTACCGCCTGGCCCGGCCGAGCAGCGGCCAGGTATCTCGATTCCCGGGCTGGCCAACGCCCACAGCCATGCGTTCCATCGAGCGCTTCGAGGCCGAACACAGGCCGACCGAGGTACGTTTTGGAACTGGCGTGACTTGATGTATCAGGCGGCCGAGCGACTCGAACCTGATAGCTACTTCCGCCTCGCTCGTGCGGTTTTTGGCGAGATGGCGATGGCCGGTGTGACCTGCGTCGGCGAGTTCCATTACCTCCATCACCGGACCGACGGCAGTCGTTACGGCGACCCCAACGCAATGGGAAACGCCCTGATCGCAGCGGCGGCTGAGGCTCGCATTCGCATGACCTTGCTCGGCACGTTGTATCTGCACGGCGGCCTCGCCCCGACCGGTTACCTTCCGCTGGGCCCAGCCCAACAGCGGTTCACCGACGCCTCGGTTGACGCGTGGATTGATCGTGTCAACCGGCTGAATGAGAGCGACCATGTCCGGATCGGCGCAGCGATCCATTCCGTCCGCGCCGTTGATCCTGCCGCAATGACGATGGTCGAGCAGTGGGCAGCTGAGCGCAATGCGCCACTCCACGCCCACGTCTCGGAACAAACGGGCGAGAACGATGCCTGTCTCGCCTACCACGAGGGCACGCCGATCGAAATCCTCGATGCTGCGGGCTGCCTGTCGTCGCGCCTCCGCAGTACACGCCACCCATGTCGACAGCCACGACATCTCATTGCTGGCTGCCTCGGGATCTACTGTTGTGATGTGTCCGACGACGGAGCGCGACCTGGGCGATGGGCTCGGTCCGACCAGCGACCTGGCCGAGGCGGGAGTGTCGATGGCGTTGGGGAGCGACTCCCATGCGATCATCGATCTCCTCGAAGAAGCTCGATCCCTGGAGTTGGACGAACGACTCCGGACTCGCTCGCGGATCCACCAGGCGGCCGACCTTCTCGCAATGGCAACGGTCAACGGCCATCGTAGTCTTGGCTGGGGCGACGCAGGGTCTATAACGATCGGGAGTCGGGCCGACCTCGTCACGCTCGGTCTCGGGTCAGTTCGCCTTGCCGGGGCCGACGCCACGACGGGCATCGAGTCGGTGATCTTCGCCGGCTCGACCGCTGATGTCACCGATGTGGTAGTCGACGGGCGAGCGGTAGTCGTCGACGGCGCCCACGCGACCGTGGAGGTTGCCTCCGAGCTCGATGCCGCGATCCGGAGCTGATGGATCATGCCTGACGGGCCCAACCAGCAGTCGCTTGTCATCGACAACATCGGTTCGCTCGTGACCAACGACCCGGGCTCGGCTGGGGGCCTCTCGGCATTATCGAGAACGCGTGCGTTGTCATCACGGATGGAGTTGTCGAACACGTCGGTCCGGCTGGCGCTGCGGCCGACCAACACATCGACGCAGGCGGTGCGTGCGTGTTGCCGGGCTTTGTCGATTCCCACACCCACCTTGTCTTTGCTGGCGATCGGGCTGAGGAGTTCACGGCCCGGATGGCGGGAACGCCGTACGACGGTGGTGGCATTCGTACGGTGACCGACGCCACCCGTACCACGCCGACCAGCGAACTCGATCGCCTCGTCCGCCTTCGGCTCGCCGAAGCGCATCGGGCGGGTACGACGACCATCGAGATCAAGTCGGGCTACGGACTCAACGTCGTCGATGAGGCAAGATCACTGGCAATCGCCAAGGCCCACACGCCCGAAACAACCTTCCTCGGGGCCCACCTCCTGCCCGCAGAGTTTGCCGGACGAGCCGATGACTACATTCATCTTGTCTGCCACGAAATGCTCGAGGCCGCTACGCCCAACGCAAAATGGATCGATGCGTTCTGCGAGACCGGAGCCTTCAACGACGACCAGTGTCGAGCGGTTCTCGAGGCGGGGAAGGCCGCGGGACTTGGACTCCGGCTGCACGGCAACCAACTTGGTCACGGTCCCGGCGTCCAGTTGGCCGTCGACTGCGGCTGCGCTTCGGTCGACCATTGCAGCTATCTCAGCGACGACGACATCGCCGCTCTTGCTGCCAGCGACACGGTGGCCACGTTCCTCCCCGCCGCCGATTTTTCCACTCGCCAGCCGTATCCCGATGCCAGGCGGTTGATCGATGCCGGCGGCAACGTGGCCATCGCCTCAAACTGCAACCCCGGTTCGAGCTACACCACCTCAATCTCGTTCTGTGTCGCCATCGCCGTTCGCGAGATGCACATGACGATCGACGAAGCGATTCAAGCCGTGACCATCGGCGGTGCTGCTGCGCTTCGGCGTGATGACGTGGGAAGGCTGGCGCCCGGTTTTGCCGGTCACGCGATAGTTCTTGAGGCGCCCTCGCACCATCACCTCGCCTATCGACCTGGTGTGCCGCTTATTCGACAAACGATCGGTCCCCTCGACTCGTAGGCACCGCTGTGAGACGATCTATCGGGAAGGGATTGGCCGACGCAAGGAGGCGCTAGGAAACGATGGCCGACGACGGAGAGCCAAAACTTCTGGCGGGCGGAAACCCGCAGATAGCGAAGGGCGAAGGCGATGCAGTGGTGCAGGCCTACATCGCCGCCATGCCAGGGTGGAAGCGAGCTTTGGGCGAACGACTCGACAAGTTGATCGTCGCGACGGTGCCTGACGTGAAAAAAGCTGTCAAGTGGAACACGCCTTTCTACGGCGTCGATGGCGATGGCTTCTTCGTTGGGTTCCACTGCCTCACCAAGTACGTCAAGCTCGCGTTCTTCCAGGGCACCCTGCTCGACCCAATTCCGCCGGGTAAGTCAAAGGTCGAGGGCACCCGGTATCTCGATGTCTATGAGACCGACGAGGTTGACGATGCGCTTCTCGCGTCGTGGTTCAAGCAGGCATCCGAGCTCCCTGGATGGCGTCCCTAGGCGTCCCTGCTCGCGATCGTGGGAGACGCCCACCCGTCGGCGACCTCAGGCGGACAAACTGATTTCTGTCAGCCCATTCCTACCGCGCCGGTCCATCGACCCGGGCCACACGTAGATGGGAGCAGAACGGGATGCTCGAGCAGGGTCGTTGTAGCGTCGCTAACTCTGGCGGTCAGCGCGCTCGATCGTAGAGTTCATCGGCCTAGTGCTGAGCGAGCTGAAATCCGGTCGACCTCTGCGCCCCTTCATGGCAACGGGAACTGACGGCTCACGCGGTGTTGGGCGGCGACGCAAGTATTGCCCAGCAACGGCGAGCGGCATCATGTTCACCCACCGATATGATTGGGCAACGTGCCTGCATTGATTGTTGTTGGAACCCAGTGGGGCGACGAGGGTAAGGGTAAGTTCACCGACCTTCTCGCCGAAGAAGCATCCATGGTGGTGCGGTACCAGGGAGGCCACAATGCGGGCCACACCATCGTGGTCGGTGAAGAAAAGTTCGCGATCCAGCTTGTGCCGTCAGGCGTGCTCTACCCGCACGTCACGCCGGTCATCGGCAATGGCGTGGTCGTCGACCCGTTCGTGCTCCTCAAAGAGATCGACATGCTTGAGAGTCGCGGCGTCGACTGCTCCCGCCTTCAGGTGTCTGGCAACGCTCACCTGATCATGCCGTACCACCAAATCCTTGACGAACTGCACGAGCGTCACCTCGGCGACGCGATGCTCGGTACTACCAAGCGTGGCATCGGCCCGGCCTATGCCGACAAGGCGATGCGGGTCGGCCTCCGAGTCCAAGACATCCTCGACGAGGGCATCTTCCGGGCCAAGCTCGACCTCGTTCTGAGCCACACCAATGAAGTTCTGACCAAGGTCTTCGGCCACGAGGCCGTCGACGCAACCGCCCTCGCCGATCGGGTGCTCACCGAGTGCCTGCCGCGCCTCGCGCCGATGATCAGCGACACCGTCAACAATATTCACGAGGCGCTCGAGGCAGGCCAGCAGGTGCTCTTCGAAGGGGCCCAAGCGACCTTCCTCGACCTCGACCACGGCACCTATCCCTTCGTCACGTCGTCACACCCGACGGCTGGCGGTGTTTGCGCTGGGGCAGGGATTGGGCCGCGCCACGTCGAGCGCGTTGTTGGCATCGCCAAGGCCTACGTGACCCGTGTTGGTTCGGGGCCAATGCCAACCGAACTGTTGGATGAAACAGGCGACAAGCTTGTCGACATCGGCCACGAATATGGCGTCAACACCAAGCGCCGCCGCCGGCCAGGCTGGTTCGACGCCGTCATGTTGCGCCACGCGGTTCGGCTCAATAGCCTCACCGAACTTGCCATCACCAAGCTCGATGTGTTCGACACGTTCGAAACCATCAAGATGTGCGTGGCCTACGAAATCGACGGCAAGCGCGTCGAGACGCTTCCCTATCACCAGTCCGAAATCCACCGGGCCAAGCCGATATACGAAGAGTTTCCCGGATGGATGTGCGATCTCACCGCAGCCCGAGAGCCCGGCGATCTTCATCCCAACGCCGCGGCCTACCTTCGGGCGCTCGAAGCGCAAGTCGGTGTGCCGGTGACGCTCGCGAGTACCGGCCCAGGCCGCAGCCAGTTCATCCACTGGTCGGCTTGAGCTAACGCCCCTCGCCACCAACTCCGGTGGCTAGGACGAAACGCCGCGAAGGGCCGGAGGAATCCAAGCCCCTCGTTCATCGACTTCGTCGGCCGCTGGAGCCGCGTCGTCGACGCGTCGGGTCGGTGCCGGCTTCGGCGCTTTTGGTCGGAAGGCTGGGGGCACGTCGAGTGCGGCCGGGACGGCCGCCGGCGTTGCCGCCGGTTTCATCGCCGGAGGAACCGGGGCTGGCGCTGGCGTGTTGGTCGGCATCGGGCGAGGGGTTGGCATGGCTGGCCGCGGTGCTTGCACCATCGGGGGTGATGGTTCCGGTGCCTGCAGGATCGGGGGCGGGGTCACCAAGGGAGGTGATGGTTCCGGTGCCCGAGGTGCCGCAGCAACTGGTGCTGAGGCAACTGGTGCTGAGGCCGGACTGGCGTCAACGGCGAAGGGGTCGACCTCGTCGAAGGAGGTCGGACGCTCGCTGTCAGTCATTGGTTGGATAACTGTGGCCGACGGGTCGAGCGGCACGAACACCGGCTCCCGCTCGGTTGTGGCTCGCAGTTGCTCGAGACGTTCCATCGCCGGCGCATTAGGAACTGAGTACAGCTCCTCCATTGTTGGCACCGCTGGCTTTTCGACCTCAAGGTCGAGCATCGCGAGCCAGTCATCGGACCCGTCGCCGTCGGTGCTGGCGCCAACGGGCTCGTCAGGATCATCAACGAAATGGGGCGACTCGAGCGCGACAACGTCGTCAAGAAGGTGATCGTTGTGATGCAAGCGCTCGCGAATGCGCTTCTTTGGCTCCGCCGGTTGGTGCCGGGGTTCGTCGCCCTCGTCGAAGAACACGAATCGACCCTCGGCTCGCAACGTGTTGTGCTCCTTCGCGATCTCCTCGCGGCGCTTCTTCGCATCCCGCTTGGAGCGAACTCGTATGATCTTGCCAGGGCGAACTCCCGCATTGATCATGGTGCAGTTCTTGCATGCGACTGCTTTATTGCGCTTGCTCGCCGCGACGAGGCAACCACTGCAGAATTCACCCCCGCACAGGTCACAGACATCGTCTGTGGGGTCTAGGGGATCATTGTCGCATCGACCATTCATGGCATGTTGTCCAAGGGAGAAATCCGGGCACACTTACCCTTGATGCTTCGTCATGCTGGCGGCGCGCCTTGAGGAAGTCTCGGGAGGAAATATGTCCATCCCCAATGTTCTCGCCGACCGTTATGCGAGCGACGAGATGGTTGCGATCTTCGACCCCGTCAACCGGGTTCGGTTGAGCGACGGTTCTGGGTCGCCGTGCTCAAAGCCCAAGTCGCACTTGGTCTACCGGTCGCCCCGACGGCAATCGCCGACTACGAACGCGAACTTGACAACATCGATCTTGACGCAATCCGTCAGCGCGAATTGGTGACCAAACACGATGTGAAGGCGCGCCTCGACGAGTTCTGCGCTATCGCCGGGCATCAAGATCTACACAAGGGACTGACGTCACGAGACGTCACCGAAAACGTCGAGCAGCTGTTGTCGTATCAGGCGCTCCAGCTCGTTCGTGGTCGACTCATCGGCCTACTCGATCTCTTCGCCGAGCTCGCCGTGCGTTTCGCCGGCCAACCAATGGTGGCGCGCACGCACAATGTCCCGGCCCAGCCAACAACGATGGGCAAGCGATTTGCCTCGTTGGGTGAAGAGCTCTTGGCTGCATTCGACACGATCGACGACACGATTCGCCACTTCGCCTTGCGCGGGATCAAAGGCCCCGTTGGATCCCAGCAAGATCAGATTGATCTGCTCGGGAACGCCGATAATGCCAGGGCGCTCGAGGCGTCGCTCGCCCGAGACGTCGGCATCGACCGCGTCCTTGGATCGGTCGGCCAGGTCTACCCTCGTTCGCTCGACTTCCGTCTTGTCTCAAGCCTGGTGCAGGTAGCGGCCGCTCCAGCCAACCTTGCCTTGTTGGTTCGCCTCATGGCTGGCCACGATCTCGCCACCGAGGGCTTCCAAGCTGGTCAGGTTGGTTCTTCGGCCATGCCGCACAAGATGAACACGCGATCGTGCGAGCGCATCTCGGGCCTTGCTGTCATCCTCAAAGGGCATCTGGCGATGGCTGCTGGCCTCTCGGGCGAGCAGTGGAACGAGGGCGATGTTTCGTGCTCGGTCGTTCGTCGTGTGGTCTTGCCCGACGCGTTTTTCGCCCTTGACGGTCTCATCGAAACCACGTTCTCCGTGCTCAATAACTTCGGCATCTTTCCTGCGGTCATCGACGCTGAGCTACGGCGGTATCTTCCGTTCCTGGCCACGCCCAGCCTGCTCATGCACGCGGTTCGCGCTGGTCTGGGACGCGAGGAGGGCCACGAACTCATCAAGACGCATGCGGTCGCGTCGGCCTTGGCCATGCGAGAAAACACCGACAACGCGGTAGGCCTGATTGCTCGGCTTGGCGACGATGACGCGTTCCCTGGCACGGCCGACGAACTTGGCGAAATCCTGAGCGACCCCCGCTCGTTGCTCGGCGCCGTCGACGCCCAAGTAGCGGAGTTTGCGGCCCGGGTGGCGGAAGTGGTGGCGACCGATGTCAACGCCGCCAGCTACCGGGGCGCCGACATTCTCTAGGTCGAGCGTCGGTCGAAAACGACAAGGACCCGCAGCTGAGGCTGCGGGTCCTTGGATGTAATGGTGGTCGGGACCGGCGTCGATCCGGTGACCTACCGCTTTTCAGGCGGTCGCTCTGCCAACTGAGCTACCCGACCACAAACCTGTTCGATCTGTGGGTTGGCACGATTTTGTTGTTGTAGTTCGTAGAACTTGTCAAGAAAACGCTGCCCCCTTTTCCGGAGAAAAGGGGGCAAGGTTGGCGGTCCCGACGGGATTTGAACCCGCGACCTCCGGCGTGACAGGCCGGCGTGCACTCCAAGCTGCACCACGGGACCTCGCAGCAGTGATTTGTGACTGCTGTAGCACCCCCAACGGGATTCGAACCCGTGTTCCTGCCGTGAAAGGGCAGTGTCCTAGGCCTCTGAACGATGGGGGCCGGTAAAACCAAACGAAGCCGAAGCTCCTAAGGGCTGGGTCAATGTAACAGGGCGGGCGATTGAACACCACCGATATCGGGCGAATTTCGCGTCCAATTCTCCGAGCCAACGGCTCGACCTTGCGGTTGTTCGCGAACTAGAGGTCGGCCTGGAGTGCGTCGACAATTTCACCCAGCAGATAGCCGAGGAGTTCGTAGGCATCGAACGATTGCTCGTCGGCTCGCTGGGAGGTGTCTCGTCGAACTCAGAGACGTCGAGCAAGGTGCCAAGGACCAGGCGGGTGTCGTTGATGACCCGCATCCATGAGCTCAGGGTGTCGAGGTCGACGTCGGTGTCGTTGGCTGTGTTGGTGAGCAGCGCTATTGCCTCGCGGCGTTGATCGATCAACTCGCCATGGGCGAACACCTGGTAGCCGGCGTCCTTCTCGGCATCATCTGGGTAGGCCGTCGGGAAGAGGCGGGTAAGGGCGGGGTGGTCATGGTCGAGGGCCGCATCGAGCTCGCCGCCAAGCTGGACAAGGAAATCGCGGAGATGTTGGGGTAGCTCTACTTTGAAGCGACCGGGTCCGGTGCGTTGGAAGAGGCGTTTCGATCGAAAGATCATTCGGACTGGTGCTCCATGGTGGCCCAGAGGCCGTGGGCATGAAGCCGGTGAACATCTCGCTCGGCCTCGCTCCGGGTGCCACTGGCCACGATGGCCCGACCCTTCTCGTGAACGTCGAGCATCAGCGACGTGGCTTTCTCGTTCGAGAAGGCAAAGAGCTTCTGCAGCACGTAGGTCACGTAGGTCATGAGGTTGATTGGGTCGTTCCAGACAATGACCTGCCACGGCAGGTCTTCGTCGGTCAACGTGTCGGTGTCTTCGGCGACGAGCGTTGAGGTTTCTTCGTCGGCCGAGGCGCTGATCGTGTGGTTCGCAAGCTGAGTCATCATCGAGCGCTGTCGTTGGCTGGTGTCCATGACTGTAAGACGCTCCACACTAGTGCGCACCACAGGGCCGTTGCCCCGACGATATGGACAAACACGATGAGGGCCGGAACGCCGGTGAAGTACTGGACGTAACCGACGGCGCCTTGCAGCACGGTAACGGCGAGGAGTGGCAGGTGGGTCGTACGAAGTCGTTGGGCGGCATCGGTCTTGCCAATCCTGAAGAGCAGGGCAAGGAGTGACGCGAGAAACAGCCAAACGAAGGCGCTGTGGATTCGGGCGATGGCGGCCAGGTCGAAGTCGGTACGAACGACATTGACATCGCCACTGTTTGGTCCGGCGCCCGTCACAAACGTGCCAGTCAAGATCACCGCGACGCCGAGGCCGAGTTGGAGGAGTTGGTGAGGCACCAGCGCTCGAACCACGGGTCGGCGGGGCTGGTCGTCGGTCGCCCGGTCAAGGAGGTACAGCGCGTTCGCAAGCAGCACCATGCTGGCGAGGAAGTGAACCGCCACGAAGAAGGGATGGAGTTCGTGCGAGACGACGTAGTTGCCCCACACGATCTGGAAGACGATGCCCGCCACGAGTCCCCATGACCCAACGATCAGGCGTTTGGCTCGCGGGGTTCGGCGATAGGCGCCGAGTACGGCGAACGCGACAGCGAGCGAAACGAGGCCGCTGAATGCTCGGTTGCCGTATTCGATCGTGCCGTGGTAGGTGAATTCCGGCACAATCTGACCCTCTGAACAATTGGGCCAAGCATCACATCCCAGACCGGATCCGGTGAGGCGAACCGCCGCCCCGGAAAAAACAATAACCACGAGCAGGGCCGTGGCGATGCGGACATGTCTCCGGTAGTGGGCTGGGGCGAGGGCGTGCATTCTCCCAAGCTAGAGGCGAAGCGGTCCGGCGCGTTACCAACGAAAGAGTGACCTTTGTGACCCGGGAGATTGGCGCGAGCGGGCGCGCCAGTCGAATGGCTCGGTACCATCGACGCTTGTGCTGGCCACTGTGAACACTCGATCGCGGCCATGGCCTTTGTGGCCTTGACTAAGCCTCGAATAATCGAACTGCTCCTCGTGAGTACGGTTCCGACGATGGTGCTGGCTCAGCGCGGGTTGCCATCGATCTGGTTGATGGTCGCCACCGTCGTCGGTGGATCGTTGTCGGCTGGCGGTGCCAACGCCATCAACATGTACGTCGATCGCGATATTGACGCCGAGATGGAGCGAACGAAGAACCGTCCGCTCGTGACCGGCGAGATCCAGCCGACGGAGGGCTTGGTCTTTGCGATCGTGCTCGAAATCGTGGCGTTCTTCTGGCTCTGGGCGACGGTCAATCTGCTCTCGGGTCTTCTCGCTGTCGCCGCGTGTCTGTTCTATGTCTTTATCTACACGCTGTGGCTCAAGCGAACCTCCACACAAAACATCGTCATCGGTGGTGCCGCTGGTGCGGCCCCGGTCCTGATTGGCTGGTCGGCGGTAACCAATTCCGTTGGATGGCCCGCCGTCGTGCTCTTTCTCGTGGTGTTCTTCTGGACGCCACCCCATTTCTGGGCGTTGGCCATTCGTTACGAAGGCGACTACGCCGCGGCATCGGTCCCGATGATGCCTGTCGTCGCCGGTCGACAGAAAACTGCACGTCAAATCGTTGTCTATTCCGTGATCGTCGGGCTCTGCGCGCTTTCGCTCTATTTCGTGGCCGACATGGGGTGGATCTATCTCGGGGCCACGATCGTCGTTTCGTTCGTCTTTACCGCCGGTGCAATCGATCTGGCCAGGGAAAACGACGCCGCGGCCCAGGAAAAGAAGGCGATCAAATACTTCGCTTTCTCCATCACACACCTCACGATTCTGTTCGGGGCGGTCGCCCTCGATCAGCTCGTTGGATGGGGCGTATGACGAAAAACTCGGAAATAAACACGAGTTGTCGCGCCGATCATTTCGAATACGCGCTCAGGTCGGGTTACAGTACCTTGCCGCGCGACATGGTCCGTCGCGGGCGCAGTTCGTGTCCGACGGCCACTCACCGCTGCTCCTGTTCCGCTGCGAGGTCCAAGAACTTATGGCATTGACAGAAACTCGCCCAGACGACACCGCTTCTGACGAGGCATTGTCTCCGACTCAATCCGTGGCCGGAGGGCTGCTGGGTACCGCCGATCACGTTGCGGTTGGCCGCGCTTGGGTCGCGGCCGGATCCGTCTTCCTGCTTGGCGGACTCGTGGCCGGACTGCTGGCGGCTGTCGAGCATGCCGATACCGGCGGATTCGACCTTGTCAACAACGCCAACACGTTCACCCAGCTCTGGTCAGCGGGTCGTGTGTTCTTGCTCCTTGGCGGCGTCCTGCCAATTCTCGTTGGCCTCGCCACCTCAATCGTGCCCCTTCAGGTCGGCTCGGCTGGCCTGGCGTTTGCCCGAGGTGCAGCGGCCGCCTTCTGGACCTGGCTTCTCTCTATTGGCGTCGTCATCCTGGCCTACGCATTCGATGGCGGACCCGCCGGGGGCGACACCGACTTCGTTGTCCTCTGGGCGCTTGGCCTCGTTCTCGTCGGTGTCTCGCTTCTCTGGGCCATGGTCACGATTGCCACGACCGTGCTCGGGGCCCGAGCCGAGGGAATGACTCTCGAGCGGGTACCCGTAGCCACCTGGGGCTTCTTTGTCTTCAGCGTTGGCGGGCTCCTCACCTTGCCCGTCATGATCGCCGAACTGGTCATGGCCTACCTCGACACGAAGTACGGCTATCTCCCGACCGCCGAGTCACGGGCTGGCCTCGTCGGCGTCGTCAACACGCTCTCTATTGCCCCTGCGCTCTACTGGGTTGCGGTGCCAACCCTCGGCCTCGCCGTCGAGGCCATTGGTGTCCACACGGGTCGCGCCATTCGATTCCACAAGACCATCCTTGCTTTGATTGGCCTGCTCGGCTTCGTTGCCTACGGGGCCGACGTCTACAGCTTCTCGAGCCGCGGTCGCTCGATCGCCCTCGACAATGGTCTGATGGTTGTCGCCATTCTTGCGACCGCCGTTGTGATGCTCGCAATCTTGGCGGCGGCGGGCGACAGCGTGAAGGGCGGCAAGCCAAAGCTCACCACGCCACTGCTTGCTGGTCTCGTATCGGGTCTCTTGCTGGTGCTCGGTGCCATTGTCGCCGAACTCGCCCAAATCGATCCCGTGGTCAACTTCATCAACAAGAACTTCGACGCCTCGATCAACCTCGACGACGCCCTCATGCTCAATGGCACCTCGTTCCATGAGGGGCTTCGGGGATTCATTCTCGGTGCCGCAATCGTTGGCATCATCGGCGGCGTCGAGCACTTCGCCCACAAGGTCTGGGGCCGCACGATGAACGGGGGCCTTGGTGCCATCTCCGTCCTTGCTGGCGCCGCCGGAACCCTCGTGTGGGGCGTCGGTGGCGTTGGTGCTGGCTTCGCCGGGCAGCCGATGCTCCCTGCCGTCGAATCGGGCGTCGACTCGACGATCGAGGCCTTCAACGTTGCCTCGCTCATCGGACTCGGACTCTTGGTAGCCGGCGTCGGAATCTTCGTGCTCAACATCTTCGTCAGCCTGATCGGCCGGCGTGGCGCGGGTACCGAGCCGTGGCGCGGCGTCACCCTCGAGTGGGCCACAGACTCCCCGCCTCGACGCGGTAACTTTGCCACTGCCCCTGTGGTGACCTCAGCAACGCCGCTTGCTGACAATTCGACCGATGGAGAGGACGCCTGATGTCAGACATCTCGATTCGCGAGATCGTTCCCGCTGCGCTTGCGCCGGCGACACCGAACCGGCCACGACTCCTGGTCATTGGCACCGCGCTGGCGTCAGCCGCAGTGATCGTTGGCTTTGGATCACTCCTGTCGTTCTATGTTCGGACTCGGGCGCTTTGGTTGGCCAGCGACTCCGGTACGTGGCTCCCAAGCGGGGTCAACATCCCGCTGACCCAGCCAAACATGATGGCGATCACCCTGGTGTTCTCGCTCATCACCGTGGTGTGGGCTGTCGCCTCGATGAAGTCGGATGATCGCTCCAACACCTACATCGCCGTTGGTTTGTCGATCATGTTTGGCTTTGCCTACATCGCACAGACCGCGTATCTGCTCTCGCTCATGGGTCTGCCGATTGCGGGCGATGACGCAGGCCGAGCCCCATTGTTCTTTGCGGTCATCGGCTCCCACCTCGCCATTACAGGTGCTGCGATGGCCTATCTCGCCATCATGGGTATTCGAAGCCTCGGCGGTAACTACAACGCCAAAGACGTCGAAGGTCTGTATGGCGCAGCAATGTTCTGGTTCGTGACGGTCGCGCTGTACTTCGCAATGTGGTACGCCATCTACATCACCAAGTAGGTAAATGATGCTCACCTGGGGATCTAAGTTCAGTTTCGGTATTGGTTTCGGCGCCCTGTTCGGCGCGGTTGTCATGGGGTTGGTGACCGGCGGCGACTTTGTCGGCGTCATCAGTTCCGGGTACAAGGGCGGCGTGGGCGACCACATAGCGTATGGCATCCTCATCTTCATCGGCCTGGCGATGATTGTGGTTGGCGTTGTCACCACGATTGCTCGCGACGGCGACCCCGAAGAACTGACCCAGCGAACGGGCATCAGCAGCGTTTCGGCCGTGACGCCCCCGGCGTTTCCCAGCTACTGGGCTCCGCTCAGCGCCTTCGGCGTCGTTGCGCTGATCGTTGGCGTTGCACTCAGCCCGGCGTTCATCATCCTCGGCGTTATCGCCCTCGCCGTTGTCGCGCTCGAGTGGTGCATCCAGGCTTGGGCCGACCACGCCAGTGGCGATGCCGAGGTCAACGAGGTCATGCGCCAGCGTCTCATCGGACCGGTCGAATTGCCGTTGCTTTCCACGCTGGCAATCGCCGCCGTCGTGATCGGTTCGTCTCGGGTATTGCTTGCCGTCTCCAAGACGGGCTCGGTCGTCGTGGCCTGCGTCGCTGCCGCACTTATCTTCGGCACCATCATCCTGCTGTCGCGTGTTGAGGTCAGCCGCCGCATCATGACCGGGATTGTCGCCATCTTTGCGGTTGCGGTTCTGGCGGGTGGCATCGTTGGCGCTGCTGCTGGCGAGCGAGACTTCCACCACGTTGATGAGGCTGGAGAACACTAGTGACGACTGACCACAACAACCCGACTTGGCATTCATCCATGCGCTCGACAATCCTCACCCCCATGACATCGTTCCGAAAGCGCGTCAGGCCGCTCGTTGGCCTTGCCGTCTTTGGCCTCGCCGTTAGTGCGTGTGCCGACGACAAACCGCTCAACACGTTTGAGCCCCGCGGCCCCGGGGCCCAACAAGAGCTCGATCTCATGTGGCCCATCGTCTGGGGCATTATGGGGCTGGTCTTCCTCATTGTTGTTGTTGGCGGCATTGGCCTCGCCATCAAGAACCGTGTGAAGGAAGAAGACTTCGACCCGGACGACCTGCCCGAGCAGGTCCACGGATGGTTCGCCGGCGAGATTACCTGGACCATCTTGCCGGCAATCATTCTTGCCGTGGTCGGTGTGTACTCAATCGCCACGATTCTCGATCTCGAGACCAAGAACGAGTCCTCTGAACTCGACGTCCTCGTCATCGGGCGGCAATGGTGGTGGGAATACCGCTACGACGTTGACGGCGATGGGTTCTTCGTCGACGCCGACGGCGACGGCCAGATCTGGGGAGTCGACGGTGAAGGGGCCGACGGTCCTGGTGGCGTGTCCGGTGATGAGGACGATCTCGAATGGCCGCTCGAATACATTCTCGACCCTGATGATGTCTCGACCGCTGGCGAACTTGTCATCCCGACCGGTAATCAGGTCGACCTCTACATCACCTCTGGTGACGTCATCCACTCGTTCTGGATTCCGCGCCTCAACGGTAAACGCGACGCTGTCCCTGGTCGCTTCACTACCTGGTCGGTCGAGGCCGATGCTGCCGGGAAGTACACGGGCTGGTGCACCGAATTCTGTGGCTTGTCGCATGCTCGTATGCGTATGTCGGTTATTGCGCTCGATCCGGCCGACTACACGACGTGGTTCGAAAACCAAACACGGCCTGCTGCTGTTCCGGCCGAGGGAACGCCAGAGTTTGCCGGTCGCGAGACCTTCAAGAACCTCTGCATGAGCTGCCACGTCATTAAAGACGGCGAGCTCGAATACAACCCGACCGAGTCGGGCGACCCATGGGCGACCACCATTCCGCTGGCCTCGAAGGGCGCGCCAAGCCTCACCCACTTTGCTTCCCGGACATCGTTTGCGGGCGCCATCTATGGGCAATACCGCGACATCGATCCCAACGATGATGCGCTCGACGTATCGACCTACCTCAATTTGGCGTCGGAGTATCGGTGGAATGAAGCCGAGCTCCGTCGCTGGATCAAGAATGCGCCAAGCCGCAAGGACGCCAACTATGAGAACCAGCAAGGCATGCTGCCGTTCCCACAGTTGGGTGAAGAAGAACTCGACAATCTCGTCGCCTCTTTGGCGACGCTCGACTGAGCAGGAGCTGATCCCGCATGGCGATCATTGAAGAACCGCTCGCCCTCCCGGCCGGAGCAAACCCAGGCGTCAGCAAGCCGCTTGGGGTATTCAGTCGACCGAGGAACGCGACCGGACTGAAAAACTGGTTGACCACGGTCGACCACAAGAAGATCGGAATCATGTACGGCGCTGCCGCCATGTTCTTCTTGGTCATTGGTGGTGTGGCGGCCCTGCTCATCCGGCTTCAGCTGGCGGTGCCCAATAACGAGCTGCTGAGTGGCGACGCCTACAACCGCGCCTACACGATGCACGGCACGATCATGATCTTCTTGGTCGTCATGCCGATCGGCGCGGCGTTTGCCAACTACTTGTTGCCGCTCCAGATTGGCGCTCGCGATGTTGCGTTCCTCGCATCAATGCCTTCAGCTTCTGGGTGTTCCTGGCTGGCGGATTTTGCTCAACACGTCGTGGTTCCTTGGTGGCGCTCCCGACGGTGGCTGGTTCAACTATGCGCCAAACAACGGCGTGACCTTCTCGCCGAGCCACGGCATTGACTTCTGGAACGTGGGCCTGCTGATCGCCGGCATCGGGTCGGTTACTGGTGCAACGAACCTCATCACGACGGTGCTCAACATGCGCACGCCGGGAATGACGCTCTTCCGCATGCCGATCTTCGTGTGGATGACCCTGGTTACCCAGTTCCTGCTTTTGTTCGCAGTGCCAGTCTTGACCGTCGCCCAGATCCTGCTGATGCTCGATCGGAACTTCGGCGCCAACTTCTTCAATGTCTCCCAGGGCGCCGACCCGCTCCTGTGGCAGCACCTCTTCTGGGTGTTCGGCCACCCCGAGGTGTACCTGATGATCTTGCCGGCGTTCGGCATTGTCTCTGAGATCATTCCGACCTTCTCCCGCAAGCCCATCTTTGGCTATTCATTCATGGTGTTCTCGGGCATCGCGATCGGCTTCCTTGGTTTCGGTGTGTGGGCTCACCACATGTTCGTTTCTGGTCTGGGTCCGCTTTCGGTATCGGCGTTCTCCTTCGCCACGATGTTCATCGCGGTGCCAACGGGTGTAAAGATTCTCAACTGGCTGGGGACAATTTGGGGCGGCAAGCTCACGCTCAATACGGCGATGCTGTTTGCGCTTGGCCTCGTTACCCAGTTCACCGTTGGCGGTCTGTCGGGTGTGTCTCACGCCGTTGCGCCGTCGGACACCCAGCAGACGGACACCTACTACATCGTCGCCCACTTCCATTACGTGCTCTTTGGCGGTGCGTTCTTCGGCTTCGTTGGTGGCCTTTACTTCTGGTGGCCGAAAATCTTTGGCTACAAGCTCGGCGAGAAGCTGGGCAAGTGGAATTTCTGGATGATGGTCGTTGGCTTCAACACCACGTTCGGGCCGATGCACATTCTTGGTCTTCAAGGTATGCCTCGGCGCATGCAGACCTACGACGATGCCATGGGCTTCAACACCTGGAACCTCGTTGCGACGATCGGCGCATTCATACTTGGCATCGGCACTGCTGGCGCTCGTCAATGCCTCTTCAGCTATCGAAAGCGGAAGGTCGACGGCCGACCCGATACCGCCCTGGACCTTGGGACGCTCGCTCAATCGAGGAGATCCAGTCACCGGCGCCTTGGTTATCAACTTCGACACCTGCCGGTGGTCACCGACCTCGACGAGTTCTGGCAGCATCAAAAGTACGCTGAGGACGAAACCACAAGCTCCGTCGCGCTGGTGACGGGAGCCGAGTTGCTCAGCCTGGCAACGGCGAAGGCGTCCACTTGCCGGCACCGTCCTACTGGCCCATCATCTCGTGTTCAGCATTCCGATCATTGGCTACGGCATCATCTTCAGCCTTTGGTTGACGATCCCCGGCGCCGTCTTGCTCGTAGCGTCGGCGTTCGGTTGGGCCCTCGAGCCAGCCGACGACCTCGATATCCTCACCACGATCACACGGAAAGCCTGACCCATGTCTGATGCCGCAGTGGTAACCGACGAACATCGCAGCGACGACCACGGCGCCGACGACCACGGGGCCCACTCATACGAGCCTCGGCATTTCCAACATGAAGTTGGCGTGATGTGGTTTGCTCCTCGGTTCGGAGTGCCTCCGCTCTTCGGGGCGCTATCTTGACCTACTTGCTCTCCAAGACCCGGTTCTTGACCGAGTCATCGCTGGTAACCCCAAACGTGGTCCACACGTTGCCGGCCGAGTTGGCCACGAGATGGTGTCTCGTGGATCAGTTGAACCGATGTCTGACATCCTGCTCACGTCCGCCAGTTCGTTTATCCTGCTGACGAGCTCACTACCAGCGTGCTCGCCCACAATGCCGTGGTGCACAGCAACTACAAGAACACCAAGCTCTCTTTCTGTCCGCGATGGCGCTTCTGCTCGTTGTTCATCGCGGGGCAGGTCTATGAGTTCACGGCGTTCTACCGCGCAGGCGTTCCATGACGGCAACCTCTTCGGCTCGGCGTTCTACACGCTGACCGGGTTCCATGGCATTCACGTCACCGTCGGCATCTTGATGCTGGTGGCGCTGGTGATCATGGCGAACCGGGGCAAGCTCCAGGCTGACCGGGCAGAAACCGTTGAGCTCGTCGGGCTCTACTGAATTTCGTCGACGTCGTCTGGGTGCTCATCTTCACCATCGTCTACCTGGTTCGTTGATACGGGAAGCAACTTATGACTGATATCGCTCTCACGTGAGACGCACACGCAACCGGAGGATCACCATCCCACGGAGAGGCAGTATTGGCTTGTCTTCCTCGCCTGCGATCATTACTGGCCTCGAGGCCGTTTGTCATACGCCGGAGTCACGTGGACTCCGCTTACCCTGCCAGTTTTCTGCGACAGATGCTGCAGTTCTTCTCCTCGGTGCGTTCCATCTCTTACTGACGCCAAGATCCTTAACGGTCGTGGGCTTTTGGATGGTGTTCGCAAGCGGACTCGTCATTGCTGTGTTGGTATTCATCGCCATCACGGGCACGTGTTCGAATTCGAGATATAGCTGTGGTTGCGACGGCATCAAGACGATCCCGTTTGTGCCCCATCCCGAGGTGGTTCCTTGTCGCCGCCTCGCTTTCATTGCTCGGTACGCCAAGCATGTTATTGAGCCAAAGGCAGTGGCATCGGGCTTGGCCCCAATCACTCGCAGACAAAAGCGTTGGTACTTCGCGGCGCTGATCTCGATGTGGTTGGCGTCAGACTGGCCGGTCCACGACGTGGCTTGAGGGCTACCTCACTCTCAGCACATGCCCGCAACACATGTTCTCATCTCGATGATCAGCTCGCGATGTTCTTGATGGCCGTGCCGCGCTGGATGTTTGAGCTCGTGGTGCCACCGCAGTCGGGTCTTTGGCGAGCAACAAGTGGATGGAGCCGGGGCTTACTTCGGCTCTTCGTGATCTTCAACGTCATAACTCAGCCTTCTCCACTGGTCGGCGACGGTCCAGCTGTTCGCC
The DNA here is from genome assembly GCA_041394345.1 of Acidimicrobiales bacterium. Taxonomy (GTDB): domain Bacteria; phylum Actinomycetota; class Acidimicrobiia; order Acidimicrobiales; family SZUA-35; genus JBBKWJ01. The sequence continues at coordinate 24,384 of JAWKIN010000029.1, forward strand.
GATTCGGGTGCTGCCCATCTCCTGTTCCACACCACGATTTTCCTGTCTGGTGGTTGATGTGATGCTTGTCCAGCCCGATCGACGAGTGAAGTGTCCGAGCCCTTTGCCCAGTGCATCTACCTGTTTTTCGATGTCGATCGAAGCAACGGTTCCCGGCGGCTGGTTGGTCTTTGCCAATGGCGTCTACCGGTACCAGACATCGCCGATCGTCTTTGGGATCGGCGTGCTGAGCGATCAGCAGGCGGCTGGTGCCATCATGCAAAGATCCTGGCGTTCTTCGGTGGGCGTCATCGTAGTTATCTACGGCCGCCACGCCAAAGAGATGCAAGACACTGATCTGGCCGCCCGTCGGGTGCGGGATCGCAACTGTCTTTGCCACCCTGACCTACAACGACATCACCGACGCCTTCGACGCATCACTGCCATCGTCGAACGCTAGGCGCTCACGGGCTGCCCGATTGGCTTACTCCCAGCGGAAGAGCTTGGCCGCGGCCACCGAACTTGCGCCGAGCCACAGGGCGAGCACGAGCCAGGGTGGGCAGCGACCTCACCGACGGTGTCCGCCGTCAGACCGGACCGGACAATGTCGACCACGGCCGTCGTGGGCAACCAGCGGGCGACGGCGACGATGGGGCTTGGTAGCTTGTCGAACTCGAACACGAGGCCGCTGAGCATGAGAAGCACGATGTACAAGGCATTGGCGACGGCGAGTGAGGCGAGCCCGTCGATGACGCTCGATAACACAACAGCAAGCGCACCGAAAACGACGAGGCCGCTGGCAGTGCACCAGCAACCGAGAGGTTGACATCGGGCCGCCACCCCATGGTGACCGCAAGACCGCAGATCAGGACGAGCTGCACGGCGAAGATGGTGGCCGTGGCTACGAGTTTGGCACACAGAAATTCGGCAACGGTCAAGGGTGTAATCGCGAACCGTTTGATCGCGCCGAAGCTGCGGTCGAACCCGAGCGAGATAGCCGGCCGCACGAAGGCGACGGATAGGAGCGCCAAGACAATGATGCCGGGGGCGATGAAGTCGACTGGTTTCCCCGTGCCTGCCGGCAGAACGTCAACATTGGTGAAGAACACCAAGAACAACAGGGGGAGCCCGACCGTCAGCAGTAACTGCTCGCCATCGCGAGCCGCGATTCGTAGCTCGGTGGCGGTCATAGCGGAGATTCGACGTTCGAGTCCTTGCTCAATGTCAGGCGTCGGAACGCAGCCTCGATGCTGGTACGACTGGCATCGAGTGCGTCGATCGGGATATCGAGCGTTGCGAGCGCCGGGCCAAGCTGGCCACGTTGTCGGCCGTTGGTCTGAGCGATGCTGCTGATAGTGGCCTGCCGCCGTTTCGCATACCGGCGCATTGAGCGCTGCTGCCAACGGTGCGGTAGCTAGTCCTGGGGCCGCCCGGAAGCCGTTGGTGTCGGTGACAGCGGTGAGTTCGACGAGGGTCCCGCTTCCCGCAACGCGTCCCTTATCGAGCACGACAATGCGATTGGCGACGGCTTCAACATCGTCGAAGCGGTGGGTGGTAACAAGGACACCAGCGCCATCGGCGGCCCGGCGGGTGATGATGTCGAGGATGCGCTCGCGCCCCGCTTGGTCGACGGCGGCCGTCGGCTCATCGAGGAGGAGAAGGTCGCGTCCGCCAGCGAGCGCCAGTGCGAGGGACAGTCGCTGCTGTTCGCCACCGGAGAGGCGTCGCCACTTCCGTTTGGCGAGCGCGGTGAGGCCAGCGGATTCGAGGATCGCGGCTGGCGTCTCGGGCGATGAGTAGAGCTTGGCGAACAAGGTGACGGCCTCGGCCACGGTTACTCCCATTGGCAGGCCGTTGGTTTGGGGCATGATTCCCCAACGAGAGGCGATATCGGTTCTCTTGGTCATCGGGTCGAGTCCGAACACCTTGACGTTGCCCTCGCTGGGCTGGCGATAGCCCTCGACGGCTTCGAGCAGGGTTGTTTTTCCCGCACCGTTCGGTCCGAGGAGCGCCACCACCTCGCCGGGCTCGACCGTAAGCGAGACGCCGTTCAGCGCCGTTGTTGTTCCGTAGCGAACGACGATGTCGGAAACCTCGAGAAGGGCCACGGGCTGTAACTTACCGCCAAATATCGAGTTGACTGTAGGGATGGACCTGGCTCGGATGAGAAGTGACTATGAAGCGCGTGGCTTAGCCGAATCCGATCTGGCCGCGGATCCGCTCGACCAGTTCATGGTGTGGCTGCAGGAAGCAGTCGACGCTCGCTTGGCGGAGCCGAACGCCATGGTTGTTTCCACCGTCGATTCGGCCGGTCAGCCGTGGTCTCGGCATCTCTTGCTCAAGGGACTGAGCGACGGCGGCTTCGAGTTCTACACCAACTACACAAGCGACAAGGCGGCCCAACTCGATGGGGAGAAACGGGTCGCGTTGACGTTTGGCTGGCTGGGTTTGAACCGGCAGGTCAACGTCACCGGGACTGCCGCCCGAGTAACCGAAGCCGAGTCGGACGCCTATTTCTCGCTTCGGCCCCGCGGCTCGCAGCTCGGTGCGTGGGCATCAAACCAGAGCTCACCGCTCAGCAGTCGAAACGACCTCGAGACCGCGTTCGCGGCGGCCGACGCCGCCCATCCCGAGTTGGTGCCCCGCCCACCTCACTGGGGCGGCTATCGCGTTACCCCGGCCACCGTCGAGTTTTGGCAAGGGAATCCGAGTCGACTACACGATCGTTTGCGCTACGTGCGCGACGTGTCGGGCTGGCGAGTCGTGCGCCTGAACCCTTAGGAACTGATTCGGCTCGGACGCCTGACGTGGAGCCGACGAGGAGCAGCGGCGAAGGCGAGAAGAATCGGGTAGATCTCGAGGCGACCTAGGAGCATCTCGATGATGACGATGCCACGGGCCACGGGCTTGAGGTTTCGCATGTCATCGGGTAGGGCCGAGCTCAGACATGCCAGGACCCACGTTGCCGAACGCGGTTGCCGACGCCGACATCGAGGTCCACAAGTCCTCGCCCGTGAGCGCAATGGCGACGGCGCCGGACCCGAAGATCGCAAGTGCGATGATGAGAAAGCCGCGACCCTCGCTGCGACGTCTTCCTCGACGATGTTGTTGCCGACTCGTATCGGCCGAACGAGCCGGGGTGGAGCTGGCGTCGAATCTCGCCATGCATACGACGCCACGGACAAGACTCGGATGTACTTCACGCCGCCTGCCGTCGAGCCAGCCATCGCCCCCACGGGCATGAGGAAGAGGAGGATGATCTGCGCCGCTTCGGCCCATTGTTCGTAGTCGACGGTGGCGTACCCCGTTGTTGAGACGATGGAAACGACGGTGAAAAGCGTGCCTCGGACGGCGTCGTGCCCGTAGCCAAACTCGTCGCTGTTGGTCAGGTAACACACGGCGCTCGATCCCAACACCGCCCCGAGGTAGAGACGGAACTCGACCGAGCGATAGAGGGGACCGACCGATCCTCGGATGGCGCGGTAGTACAGCGTGAAGCTTCCGCCGGCTAGAAACATGCCGAGGATGGCAACCCATTCGATGAACGCCGATTCAAAGTGTCCGAGCGATCGGTTGTAGGGCGAGAACCCGCCGGTGGAGACCGTGGTGAACGAGTGGACTACGGCGTCGTAGATGCTCATGCCACCAAGCAGGAAACCCGCGATCACGACGAAGGTGAGTAGGAGGTACACCCCCCATAAGCGTCGGGCCGTGTGGCGCACCTTCGGGGTCAGTCGCTCGCCGGTTGGACCTGGCGCTTCGGCCTGGAGAAGGTCCATGCCACCGCTCCCGATGGTTGGCAACACAGCAACCACGAGCACGATGACGCCCATGCCCCCGATCCACTGGCTCAACGAACGCCAGAACAATATGCCAGGACCCGTGCCCTCAATTGGCCGCAAGACGGTCGCCCCGGTGGTAGTGAACCCCGAGACGGCTTCGAAAATGGCGTCGTCCGGGCGGCTCAGGGTGCCGGTGGCGAGGTAGGGGAGGCCCCCAACGACGGCAAGTCCGATCCACGCCGCGACGACGACCGCGAAAACGTCGGCGATCCGTATCCGCGTCGGAACCTCGGTGGTGCGCCAGACGAGGTAGCCAACGATCGACGTCGCAAGTCCGAGGCCAGCGAGCACGGCGGTGTCCGGACCGCCTTTGATCATGTCGACGACGGCAGAGACAACCTCACCGATGCCCGTCATGAGGACCGTGAGGCCAACGACGTGCAGGATCACACTGGGGTATCGGCCTGATTCGGTGCGAATCATGGTCGTGCGGTGAACGCCCCGCGGGCCTTCTGGAGTGCGTTTGGCTGGGCGAAGAGCACCACATGGTCGCTGGCGGCGAGGCGCGTGCTGCCACGAACGATCTCGCTCGACCCATCGCCACGAATCACCGCGCCAAGGAGGATGTCATGCGAGAAATGGATGTCCTTGACCTCGACGCCGCACACCTCGGACTCTGCCTGCACCTGGATCTCGTCGACTTCGATGTTGCTCTCGAGAAATGTTGAGACGCTGACGTCGCCGCGGACCAGTCGCAGGATCGAGTTGGCCGATGCCGTCCGAGGACTAATGGCAGCGTTGATGCCAAATTGGCGAACGAGCGGAAGTAGTTCGAGTCGGTGCAGGACCACGACCGTGAACGCCGTTCCCTCGGATTGGGCGAGCGCGCAGGCTAGGACGTTGGCGGCATCCTCGCCCGTGGCGGCAACCACAGCGTCCATGCGACCAACGTCTTCCTCTATCAAGAGTTGGGTGTCGGTGATGTCGCCCATGACGACGGTGACGCCGGGCAGTCGGCGAGAGAGCTCGCGTGCTTGCTCGGGCTCGCGTTCG
>JAWKIN010000030.1:0-28822 GCA_041394345.1 Acidimicrobiales bacterium
AGATACAGAACACCATCGGAATCATCATCTTGACTGGCGCCTTCTGGGCCTGCTCTTGTGCTCGCTGACGCCGCTTGATGCGGAGTTCGTCGGCCTGGGCTCGCAGCACGCGGCCAATACTCACACCGAACGTGTCGGCCTGGATCATCGCCAGCACAAACGAGCGAACCTCGGGCGTGTCACAACGGATGTCCATAGCCCGAAGAGCGTCAGAGCGGGTTGATCCAGCCCTGGTCTCACCAAGCACACGAGCAAACTCGTCCGACAACTCACCGGGAACGTTGTTGATCACTCGGTCGAGCGCCTGTTCGAAGCCAAGACCGGCCTCGACGGAAATCACGAGCAGGTCCATCACGTCCGGCAGCGACCGACGGATTTCGAGCTGGCGGGCCTCGACCTTCTTGTTGAGAGACGAGGCGGGACCGATGCCGAAGATCAATCCACCGAGGCCGAGCACGGCCCACAGCGATAGACCCTCGAAGTTCATCGGGTTCCAGACCACGTTGACGAGGAGCCAGATGGGAATCATCACAAAGCCGAGAATGCGCAACGCCAGGAAGCGCTCAACCGTGTCGGGATTGGTAATACCGGCCTGGAGATGCTTCTTGCGAACACCCTCAACGAACTCGGGAGGGTTGAACCGCGAACCGGCCAGCCTCAACGCGCTGAAGATAGGGCCAGTGACACGATCCTTCAGCGGGACGAGCAGCTCGGCTTCACGTACGTCTTCGACTTCATAGTCGTCGAGCGCACGCAGCGAATCGCGCATTGCTGCCTGCTCGTCGACCTGGCTGAGGACTGTCCAGAGGACGAGCCCAACAACCACACCGACGAGGCCAACCAGCATTTCAATTGGTACCGAATTGACGAAATCAAACATTGATTGTCATCACCTTCTTCATCCAGGCCATGCCGATTGCCATGATCACGACACCAGCACCAAGCATCACATTTCCCATGGTGGTGATGAACAGCTGATTGATGTACTCCGGGTTCATGATCCACATCACCAGGCCGAGGCCAGGTGGCAGACCACCGAGAAGCACCGAGGTCATCTTTCCTTCGGCCGTTAGGGCCGCCACTTCACCCCGTAGCCGCTCACGAGCGATCATGGTTTCCGCGACGGTCATAAGGAGTTCGTTCAAGTTGCCGCCGACTTCTCGTTGATGCCGATGGCCATGACGGCCCAGGCGTAGTCGGGGCTCTTCATACGCTCATGCGCTGAGTGCCTCTTCGAGTTCACGTCTGAGCTGGAGCTCGGTCATCACTGGCGGATCCGTAGCCCATCGGGTCGGCGATTTCGTGCGAAACTGCGTCCATGCCCTGGGGCAGCGAATAGCCAGCCCGCAACGCGCCGGCGAGCAGTGTGAGCATGTCAGGAAGTTGCTGCTCAAACTTCCGGTGCGCTTGGGCCTTTGAATTTCACATAGCCGAAGAGGAACATGCCCGTGAAAGCAGACAGGAACAGGGCGCCGAAATTTGACCACCAACAAAGATGATGCCGAGTGCGGCCGGTAAACATGCCAGCGACCAGGAAGCCCATTGCCTCGCCGGGACGAAGTGGCATGCTCGCCTGTTCCAGCAGCTCTTCGATTTTGAATGAGGAAGCCTCGGTCTTCGGCGAATGACTCAGAGAACTCGACGGCCCGCTGAACCAGCGCCGTCTGCACGATCGAGTTGTCCTCGGCGGTTAGTTTCGAGCTGACGCCCTCGTTCGCATACCGTTCGAGGAGTGTCTCGAGGGTGACGTCGCGCCCATGAAGAACAGCGATCCAATGGCGTAGATCGCCAGGCAGATCGCCAGGAAGGCGAGTGGCAACGCAATGGAGGCCGGTGCTGGAACAGGTGAGCCGGGCCGGACTCTTCCACCACGGTGGCTGGAGTCAACGCTGTTGGGATACCAGTGAAGTGACCCCGGGCGAACGACACGTCCGCTGATGAAGGGCCGATGGTGATGGCGACGTCGGAACGGACTGCGCCGTCATCAGTGTTGTTGTAGGTCAGGATGAACCCGTCTTGAGCGGCGGCGATGCTTTGGGTCACACCACCGGCTAGCTCTTCATGGTCGAGGCCGCACATTGAGCCTGCTGGCGCTGGACACGATCGACTGGAGCCTGCGCCGCCCCGGTAGCGAACCAGAAGAACGTAGCGCCTCTTCTGGACGACGGTTGGGCAAGGGTTCTCTTGTTGTAGCGGTGGAAAGCGTGTCATCGCCAGCAGAAACCACGACGATGGAGCGGATCGGCTCGGTGGTAACTGATCGATCAGTGCCAAATCCGGGCCGGTCGTCAAATTCATTCGCGGCCCGGGTCATGGCGTCGATGACGACACCGTTCGTCGAGCGACCGAGCTGATCGACTGGTGGCTCGACCTGGCCGAGATCGCCGGTCAGGTTCCTGCAGCAGAATCGTTGTCGGACGCAGCAACAACACCGGCCTTCGAGCCAGCCGGAAGCTGATCGATGGCCGTTCGTCCCAAAGACGCCTTGACGGTATCGAGAGCATCGCCCTGAGCGAGCGATGACCGAGGTCGACCACGAACATGACGAGCGGCGTACCGGCCTTCGATGCCGTCGTGAGTGAGTCGACGGTCTGTGCGACACCGTTGTCGGTGAGTGAAACCACATCACTGGCGGGGATCGCATAGTCGTCGGCGGCGATGATATGCTGGCGATGCTTATCGACGGCGTCTACCGAGTACGGCCGAAGGATTGTTGCCCCTGAGGCTTCTTCTGCGCCGCAACAGGGCCGACCATGGCGAACGTGATCAGCAAGCCGAAGAGAGCTGCGAGTAGGCGAAAGCATCGGCGGCCTTCCGCCGGAGCGGCCGTGAGTCGGCCGATTGTGGAGCGAGAACATTTCTGGACTGAGGCGGATGCCGTGGTCGGCAAGCTTCTGGGCGAACTTCGGCCGCACGCCAGTTGGCTTCAGCTGACCTTTGAACTTGCCGTTCTCGTCGACGCCTGCGCCGTAGTCAAAGAGGAAGACGTCCTGGAGGGTGATGATCTCACCTTCCATGCCGGCAACTTCAGTGATGTGGGTGATGCGGCGAGAGCCGTCACGCAAACGCTGCAGCTGGACGGACTATAGTTGACTGCGGAGGCGATCTGTTCGCGAATGGCCCGGACGGGTAGGTCGTAGCCAGCCATAAGCACCAGGGTCCGAGAGACGACCCGCGCAAAGAGTCTCGGGGCGTGTTGGCGTGGAGATGCGGTGAGCGACCGTCGTGACCAGTGTTCATGGCCTGGAGTATGTCGAGCGCTTCGCCGGACCGGCACTCGCCGACGACGATCTGGTCGGGGCGCATACGCAGTGTTCTGACGAGTTCACGAATGCTGACTTCGCCTTTGCCTTCAATGTTGGCGGGCGAGTTTCCATGACAGGACGTGGTCCTGAACAAGCTGGAGCTCCTTCATGCCTTCCACCGTGATGATGCGCTCATCGCTCGGGATGAACGAGGACAACACGTTGAGCATGGTCGTCTTGCCGGTACCGGTGCCGCCTGAAACAATGACGTTGAGCTTGCTGACGATGCAGCTCCGCAGGTGTGGGCCGAGTGGACGCTCAGCGTACCGAAGCGGATGAGGTCGTCGATCCGAAGCGGATCGGCGGCGAACTTACGAATGGAGGAACGGTCCACCAACGGCGATGGTAGATCACGCAGACACGGGAGCCATCCATCAGGACGGGCGTCGCAAAGCGGCGACGACTCGTCGATACGACGACCAACCCTTGGCCACGATCTTGTCGATGATTCGTCGGAGATGCATCTCGTCGACGAACGTCACGTCGAGGGTCAGCTTGCCGCTTCGCTCGACATAACCTGCTTTGACCGTTGCACATGATTTCCGAGACGTTGTCGTCCCGCAGCAACTTGTCGATTGGGCCATAGCTGCTGATGTCGTCGGAGACGTCCTGGATCAGCTGGGCTTCTTGTCGGCGGCCGCAAGTGGCGTCCGCTCCATCGCAATGGCACCCCGCAAGGCCATAGACCTTTCTTGCGAAGGTCCTCCTCGGAGAGCCGCTTGTCGTACAGCAGGGGGCCGAGTTCCTCGATGAGGGAGGTATGAACACGATGACGAAGGGCATCGAGTGCAGGGTCAGGGCCGGACTTGGTTGCCGCCGGACCAGTGTTTTCGTTTAGTCGCTTATACAAGGACATTCGGGCACGTACCTCTCGAGTTAACCGAAGAACCGGCGCTTGCTGTTGCTGCTACCGTCGGCAGCCATAGCTGAGCCGTCAAGGAAACTTGCAGCAAGCAGCTCGAACGCTCGGGCGACGCCAGACTTCGGCGCCGAGAGCACAACGGGCATTCCCTTGTTGACAGAAATGGGGACAACGACGTCGGACGGAATTCTCGCCGCCGCATGGATCTGGAGCGTCTTCTCGACCTCGCCCACGTCGAGCTTGACCTTTGAGTCAGCCCGGTTGAGTACGAGGTGGAGCTTCTCCTTCGGCACATTCAGCATCGCAAGGGTGCTGAGGCCGATCTTGACGTTCTTGATGTTGGGGATATCGAGCCCCGTGACGAGGATGACATCGTCGGATGCTTCAATCACGCTGAGGACGACGTCGTTGAAGATGGCCGGCAGGTCGATCACGACATGACCAGCGAACGTCCGAACCAGTTCGATCAGCTGGACCATGTCGGCCCCGGTGATCTGGTCGGCGAAGGTCGGCTCGTGCGGGGCCGGCAAGACCATCACGCCGCTTGGCTGATGGACCGTCAACAACTGGCTGAGCATCGGCGCATCGAGCTTCGACAACTGGGACGTAGCATCGATCACGGTGTGTTGCGGTTGGAGCTTGAGCATCACGCCGACATCGCCGAATTGCAGGTGTCCGTCAATGAGGACAACCGGCCGGTCACTTCGACGAGCGAGTGCAACGGCCAGATTCGTGGCCACGACCGACTTACCGGATCCGCCCTTGGTCGAGAATACGGCGATCGCCTTACCGACTTCGCCGTCAAGCGATTCGAGTGGGATCTCACCGGGACCGGCCGCCATCGGGGTTGGCGAGCTGGCGACAAGGCCTTCCGCCACCCGAGATACGGTCTCGAGCAACTGCATCTGGTCGATCGGTGCCGACAAGACGTCCTTCACGCCGGCCCGCATGGCGCTGTGAAGCAGGGCCGTCGTCAGTTCGCTGGTTACGAGGATCGTTCCGACCTCGGGCCGAGTCCGGGCCCATTGTTCGACGAGAGCGAGATCGTTGGGCTCAGAGCACGACGGCCCAAGCAGAACAACGCACGCTCCCCGACCGAGTCGGGTCTCAAGTTCGGTGAGCGATGCCGCAGTCGCAACGTCGGCGGAACCGAATTGGCTCGCCAAGTAGTCTCGCACCGCAGCGTCGGCATCGACAGCGGCGACGACCGCTCCATTTGGCAACTCCGAACCAAGTGCAGGCAGTTCGGGGGCAGCCTCAGCGACTGCCTGTTCGGCGTGCGCATACCCGCCATCGACCGAGAAATCGTCGAAGTTAAAGGTCGAGAAGTCGTGTTGTTCCTCGATCATGTGGTCATCTCCGGAGTGCTAACTGGAACGGACAAGGGATTACTGGTTCTCTTCGGGCGTCGTGGTCGACGTCGTCATCTGCCAGTAGGGGGTGAGCTGACCGTCGGTCTCACCAGGGAAGAGCGGGCTCTCGTCGAGCGGCATGATTGGATACGGCACGTAGTTCTGAGGAACCAAGGACAGATAGAGCGAGCTCGGGTCGGCATTGAGCAGAACCAGCACGGCCTCTGGTGGGACGGGCCATCGTGATTAGGCCGCTGTCGGCTTGCTGGACGGGGGTGCCGTCAGGGTTGGTTGTCACGGTGCCAAGGTCGTCGGTCAGGTTCTTGCCGACGGCGAGCACCTCGACGTACTGGTAGACATAGCCGTTGTTGAAGGGGGCAGTGCCGACCACTTCAGTGCCTGACGACGCACTGTCGACGGGAACCGCAGCGCCGTCGGCGCGGCGTACCCGTCGCAGTTGAGGTTGCACCAGTCGCTTCCCGCTTGCGGATCGCAAATGATGTTGGACGCGGTCACCCGGCTCGATGAAGTTGGCGACACCGTTGACCTGGTCGACGTTGATCGTGACCGTTACCAGTCCACGCTCTTCGAGGCGGTCGGTGATACCTGTGGCCACAACGCCGGGCTCAACGAAGAGACCCTCGACGAGCGGCACATTGGCCGGGATGTCAATGACGGCGACGAGACCGAGGATCTCGACGGATGGATCATCGATGGCGGTGAGTGGACGAGAGGAGATCTCGACCTTCTCTGCACGATGAACCCACGCTGGATCACTTCGGCGGCTGGGGTTCCCTTGGGAATCTCTTCGGTTACGCCAGACGTCGACCATTTGAGAGCCCTGGGCCGCCTCGGTCTTGACGTTGCCGACATAGGTGTAGATCGCAAACGAGGCCATCGCCCCCGCCAGCACCGCCACCAGAAGAATAATCATTCGTCGCGAGTTCACGACACGCTCCTCACATCTAGCCCTTGGGTTTCCACCAAAGGGTCTCGGTTGACTCCTGGTACCAATCGGCCACTAATGGCAGCGTTCAGCATTTCGCTCACAGAAATCGAAAAAGGACGGGCCGCCTGCGCTTCGCAGGCGGCCCGTCCTTGTGTTCAGGGTTTTTCGGTGCTGATTCGCTGGGCCGACAGTGATGCCCAGCTCGCTCAGCCTTACTCGGCTTCTACTGGCTCGTCGCCAGCGTCGGCGTCGTCGTCAACCGGTGCGGCGTCGGCCGGTTCGGTCGGCGCAACCGGTGCCGGCTCGGCCGAAACGCTGTCGTTGCCTTCGAGCTCGGCGTAGTACTCGGCCCAGGCGGCCTCGACGTCGGGATCGGCTTCGGCACCGATGTAGTTGCCCTCTTCGTCAAAGGCATGCTCGCCGAAGTGCTCCTGGTACTCAGCAGCAACAACGCCACCCTCGGCGGCCTGCTTGATCGACAGGCTGATACGACTACGCTGAAGCTCGATGTCGATGATATAGACCCAGAGCACTTCGCCCGGCGTAACGACCTGCTCGGGCAGATCGACGTGGTGCGCCGACATTTCCGAGATGTGGACAAGCCCTTCGATACCGTCGCCAACCTGGACAAACGAGCCGAACGGCACGAGCTTGGTGACCCGGCCATAGACGAGTTCGCCAACGCGGTGGCTGGTCGCGAACTCTTGCCACGGATCCTGCTGTGTGGCCTTGAGTGAGAGCGAGATGCGCTCGCGGCTGAGATCGACTTCGAGCACCTGGACGGTGACTTCGTCGCCGACCTGGACCACTGAACCGGGATGATCGACGTGCTTCCACGAGAGTTCCGACACATGGATGAGGCCATCCATGCCGCCAAGGTCGACGAATGCGCCGAAGTTGACAACGGAGGAAACAACACCGGCACGAACTTCGCCCGGGGCGAGGTTGGTGAGGAAGTCTTCGCGCTGTTCCTTCTGGGTCTCTTCGAGGAAGGCGCGGCGTGACAGCACCACATTGTTGCGATTCTTATCGAGTTCGATGATCTTCGCTTCGAGCACCTTGCCCACGTAGGGCTGGAGGTCGCGCACCCGGCGAAGCTCGACGAGTGAGGCGGGAAGGAAGCCGCGGAGGCCGATATCGACGATCAGGCCGCCCTTGACGACTTCGATGACGAGGCCCGACACCACACCGTCGGCCTCCTTGACCTGCTCGATCGTGCCCCAGGCTCGTTCGTACTGGGCACGCTTCTTGGAAAGAACGAGGCGGCCTTCTTTGTCTTCCTTTTGGAGGACGAGCGCTTCGATCTGTTCGCCAACGGAAACGACCTCGGATGGGTCGGCGTCGTTGCGGATCGAGAGTTCGCGGGAGGGGATAACGCCTTCGCTCTTGAAGCCGATATCGAGGAGAACCTCGTCGCGATCGACGCGAACGACGGTTCCGGTTACAAGCTGGCCATCGTCGACGGAAACCATCGACTTGCTATAGGCCTCTTCGAGCGTGCCGACAAGGTCGTTTTCCACGATCTGACGTGGGACATACGCCTCGGTTGCTGGCATCTCGGGGTTTTCTTCGGTGGTTGACACGGGTGCTAGGGGATACTTTCTTCACTACTCGGCGTTGCCGTCAAACGTTCAACAGGCATCGCGAGGGTCAGGACGGTCCTGGCCGGTTCGCAAGCCTATCATGCGAAGCGCTCGTACCCGTCGACCATTACGGTGCGGTCTTGATGCCGGGGCGGTGAGCAATAAGGAGAAACTCTGGCGCGTCGATCGTCGGAGCATTCCGTGCGTAGTCCCCAGGCGTCACGCTGAAGACGTCGTCAACCTCGAGGCCAACGACCCTGGCGAGGAGCCGCAGCTCACGTGGGGTGAACGTCGTCGTCCACAAATCGGTCTCCTGGTCGACGCCGGCTTCGCTCTTGATCGAGGTTCGCTCGTGATTCACACCGGTGAGGGCATCGAACGTGTCGTGCGCTTCGAGGTAGCGAAGCTGGAAATAGGCCGAAAAGGCAGAAACCCCAAGGCGACCGCCTCGCTTCAACGCTCGAAACATGCCGTTCAGGATTGGCTCGTCGAGCTCGCGGGCGGGCAAGACGTCGTGGGCCCCCGCTCCTCCGGCTAAGCCGAATGCACCCTGGCACAGTGAGATGACCGCATCGAACTCTTGGTCAAAGGCCAGGTCACGGGCATCGCAAACCAGAAACGTGGCATTGTCGGGAGCGTTCGTGTTGGCTATCTCGACAAACCGCTCGGCGATGTCGATACCAACGACGTCAAACCCACGCTCGGCCAGCGCGAGCGAATGACGACCGGGCCCACAACCCACATCGAGAATACGTTCGCCTGGCACGAGGTCGAGGAGATCGATGAGGGCGTCGACCTCGTGTCGAGTGCCCTTGGTGAAGCTGTATCGGAGGTAGGCCGTGCCGAGGTGGTCGGCGACGTCTTCAAACCAGTGACCGGTCATGAACGTGTCCCTTACCCTTTGGCGTCGGCCCAGGTAGCACCAAAGCTCAGGTTGACTTCAAGCGGCACGCTCATGTCGAAGGCGCCCATGAGTTCTTCGCGCACTGCGGCCTCGGCTACTGCTTCCTCATCGGTCGGCACGTCAAGCAGGACTTCGTCGTGAACCTGGAGAATCAACGCGCTCTTCAGGCCCTCCGAGGTCAGCCGAGCGTCGAGGCGAAGGAGCGCAACCTTGAAGATGTCGGCCGCCAGGCCTTGGATGCCTGAGTTCATTGCTTGGCGCTCGCCCGCCTGGCGCACTCGGGGATTGTCACTAAGGAGTTCGGGAATGGGACGCCGGCGACCGAAGAGTGTCTCGGTGTAGCCCCGATTTCGTGCCTCAGTCACCGTGGCGTCCATATAACTGCGGACCGCCGGGAACCCGGCAAAGTAGGCGTCGAGGATTTCCGCCGCTTCGGACACCCGAATCCCCAAGCGCTGGGCTAGGCCAAAGGCTTCCATGCCATAGGCCAGGCCGTACGAGACCATTTTGGCCTTGCTCCGCTGTTCGTAGCTGACCTCCGCCGGGTCGACGCCGAATACACGACCGGCGACGGCGGCATGGACATCGGTCCCCGACGTGAACGCTTCGATCAACCCTGGGTCTTGGGCCAGATGGGCGATACACCGCAGCTCGATCTGGTTGTAGTCGGCGACCAGAAGGCGCGAGCCGGGACGAGGCACGAAGACCGTCCGGAAACTCCGGCCGAGCTCGGTTCGCACCGGGATGTTGTGCAGATTGGGGTTTTCGCTCGATAGGCGGCCCGTCCGAGCCACGAGCTGATTGAACGTGGCGTGGATTCGACCGTCGTCCTCGACCGAGGCCAGCAACGACTCGCCGTAGGTCGACCGCAGCTTCTCGACCTCGCGATAGCGAAGGAGTAGCTCGATGATCTCGTGCTCGCCCACCAGCTTTTCGAGCGTGGCCTGATCGGTCGAGTCACCGGTTTTGGTCTTCTTCCCCGTAGTGAGCTCGAGTTTCTCGAACAGTACTTTCTGAAGGGCCTTGGTGGAATTGACGTTGAACCGCTCACCGGCGAGTTCTTGAATTTGTTCGCTGAGCTGCTCGACCTCTGCGGTCATATCAGCCCGAAGTCGCTCGAGGCCATCGCGATCGACGCCGACACCGACGACCTCCATGCGAGCGAGAACACCAACGAGGGGAATCTCGATGTCGTCGTGCAGGGTGGTCAGACCGTTCTTCCTCCAACGCATCGGCCATCGGCGAACCGGCTAGCTCGGCGGCCAACGCGGCGGGCGGCAACCAGCGATGGATCAACCGCAGCAGCGCCGAAGTCAAGCTGCCCTGGTTCGACTTCACCGGCGACAGGGAACGCCACGCCGGCGTATCGACGAACCAACTCCATGATCTCGGTTGCGCCGCTGGCTGGTTCAAGCAGGTATTCGCCAACCGCAGTGTCGTTTCGGAGCGCACCGGTGAGGTCGAGACCGCGCCGAAGCAAGCTCCGCAAGATGGGTTTGGCGTGATGGCTGACGAAACCAGCGCCAGCGCCGAACGAGCGGAGAGCGTCGTGCACGCCAGCGTCGTCGAGTAGGTCGCTAGTGAGCCAGATGACGTGCCCCTTGCGCGGCATCGGCCACCACGGCGAGACCGATAGTGCTGCGCCGTCGTAGCCAGCTGCGAGCCCGGCGGGTCGCGGATGGCTCGCAATGGCCCCAAGTTGGTCGATTGCTGCGGCGACGCTGGGGATGGCCGTAACGTTGGCGTCGCGAGTGGCGACGTCGTCGGCCTCGGCGGAGAACCCCTCGGTCTGCTCGCCAAACGCAGCATCGAATCGCTTGGCTAGGGAATGGAACTCGAGGAAGTCGAAGAGTTCTTTCAGTTTGGCCGCATCGATCGGCTGACGAACCATGAGCTCGGCAATGTCGCCCTCGACCGGCGCATCGCGAACGAGCTCCATCATTTGCAGATTGGAACGGGCCTGTGCCTCGTTGGCTTCAAGGTTTTCGCGCAACTTCGGGGTCTGCGACGCGGTATCGGCAAACAGGCCGTCGATCCCGCCGTATTTGTTGATGAGTTTCGCCGCCGTCTTTCGCCGACGCCGGGAACACCAGGCAGATTGTCCGACGTGTCGCCCCGGAGCGCGGCGTATTGCACGTAGAGGCGAGGTGTCACACCAGTGCGTTCGAGAATGCCCGATTCGTCGTAAAGCGCATAGTCGCTGACGCCTCGCTTGTTGTAGACGACCTTGATGTAAGGGTCTTCCACCAATTGGTAGCTATCTCGGTCGCCGGTGACGATGAGCACGTCCATCGCCTCGGCAGCAGCCCGTGTTGCCAGGGTCGCGATGATGTCGTCGGCTTCGAATCCGACCATCTCGATCTGGGTGATGCCGACCGTTTCGAGCAATTGCTTGACGAGGCCCATCTGTTCGCGCAGTGTGTCGGGCGCCCGGTCACGATTGGCCTTGTAGGTGTCGACCATCTTGTGGCGAAACGTCGGCTCGGGCCGGTCGAACGCCACGATGAACCCGTCGGGTTGGTGATCGCGAGCCAGATTAATAAGCATCGACGTGAAGCCGAATACCGCGTTGGTGATCTGCCCCGACGCAGTCGACAGGTCGGGCGGCAGGGCGTAAACGCGCGATAGGTAAGCGAGTTTCCGTCAATGAGCATGAGAGTTGGCATTGCAACCGACTCTAGTCAGGGACCCGACGCTAGGCGTGAGTTCGCCAGACAAGATGCGTTCGGCGACCTCACGCATACTCATTCGTGAACTCATTGCCCCCTGCTGAACAAAGCGGAACGACTCGTGCTCGCTCATGGCGTGTTGGTCCATCAGTCGGCCCTTCGCCCGATCGACGAGCTTGCGTGTCTCGAGTTGATCGGTGAGTGCTTCGGCCTGGCTAGCGAGCGCGGTGAGCTCCCGAAACCGAGCGACCGCGAGTTCGATGGCCGGAACGAGTTCGTTGCGATGAAACGGCTTGACGACGTAGGCCAACGCCCCGGCGTCTCGTGCTTGTTCGATGAGGTCGCGTTGTGAGAACGCCGTCAGGATGACCACGGCGCACTGGCGCTTGGAGATGATCTCCTTGGCCGCCACCAGCCCATCGGTCCCCGGCATCTTGATATCGAGGATGGCGACGTCGGGATTGAGCTCGGCGACCAGGCGCAATGCTTGTTCGCCGTCGGCCGCTTCACCAACAACGTCGTAGCCTTCTTCGATCAGGCTTTCTTTGAGATCGAGGCGAATGAGCGCTTCATCCTCGGCGATCACTACTCGTGACTTTTCCATCGGTTAGTCCCTTCCGGCCCGTTCGCGCAGTTTGTCGAGAAGCTCGTCCTGGCGCGACTCCAACTTGGCCACCCGCGCGGTCTTGGCCTCGAAGTCGTTTTTGAACGCAGCCGCGGTTTTCGCCGATTCGCGGAACTCGCCGGGCGCCGCCCGGTCGTCGGAGACGATCGACCGGAGTCGGGCGTCTTCGGCCTCTTCGTCTAGTTGCACCCGCTGCTCGGCCAGGATCCGCAGTTCCTCGCGCAACCGGCTCAGCTCCGAGCCGTTTCGTCGTAGATTCTTCTCGATCCGAGCCTTTGAGCGGAACACCCGACCTCTTTTCCCCGCAGGGGGGTTCCCCAACGCAGGGTGTCTGTTGTGCCCGGGGTGGGACTCGAACCCACACGCCCTCTCGGACAGTGGATTTTGAGTCCACCGCGTCTGCCATTCCGCCACCCGGGCTGGGAGCTCGCCGTGTTGACAATGTGACAATAGTCAGCACCGTTGCACGACGGGAACAGTTCGCAGAGCCTAGCCTGTCTTTGTGTCAAGCCACGCGATCAGGTCGATCATCCGCCCAGTTCTTTTCGCCATCACCGTCCTCGCTCTTCGTGAGTTCCTTTTCTGGCGTAATGACCGACGAGGCGACGCCCATTAATTCTCCGCCAATGGAGGAATACTGACGAGTAACCAGCACCATTGATCAGCGCTGGGGCATTATTTGTCCTAACGATGAAACGCTTTCGCCAAGAACCTGGTCAAAGGATGTAATGGATTCCCACACCTCGTCACCGCACTCGGCTCGTTCGGCCGAGTCCGCCATGCTTGCTTTCACGTTTCCTGGTCAGGGATCCCAGGCGCAGGGAATGGGCCGACCGTGGCAAGACCATCCATCCTGGGAGCTCGTCGGCGAGGCCTCGGAGGCGTCCGGACGAGACGTCGACTACCTCCTGCTCGAAGCCGGCGATGAAGAACTCCGCGAGACCCGCAACTCACAGCTCGCCACCTTTGTCCTGAGCATGGTGGCCCTCGATGCCGTCGAACGAACCGGCGTCGAGCCCGCCTATCACGCTGGCCACAGCCTTGGCGAATACTCTGCACTCACGGCGTCCGGTGCGTTGGCGTTCGATGACGCGGTCCGCCTGGTGGCCGAGCGCGGCAACGCCATGCAGGCCGCAGCCGACTCCCACGCTGGCACGATGGCTGCGGTCCTCGGCCTCGACGACGACAAGGTCGAAATGGCCTGTAGTCGTACCGCCGGCGATGTCTGGGTCGCCAACTTCAATGCGCCAGGTCAAGTCATCATTGCCGGCGATCCCACCGCAATCGAGGCCGCTGCCAGCCACGCCAAAGAACTCGGGGCCAAGCGAGTCATGCCCATCAAGGTAGGCGGGGCGTTCCACACCCCGTTCATGTCCCCGGCCCGCGACCGGCTCCGCAAAGCCATTGACGAAACCGAGATTCGCCAGCCCAACCGGCCCGTCTTCGCCAACGTCGACGCACTCCCCCACGACGATGCCGACGTGTGGGCCAATCTGCTGGCTGCTCAACTCACCAGCCCGGTTCGTTGGCGCCACACCCTCGAAGCCCTCGACGCCGCTGGCGTGACAACCCTGGTCGAGCTCGGCCCCGGCTCAGCCCTTACGGGCATGGCGAAGCGAACGCTGCCACACGCCACCAAGGTCTCGATCAGTTCGCCTGACGACATCGATGCGCTCCTGGAGTCACTGTCGCATCCTCGAGAAACGGGGTGGCCCACGAGGGCGAGTTTCTCTACGCCATCGAACGACTCATAGTTAGCCCGGCCACGGGAGTATTCGAACCGACCCCTGAGGCAGTAATTGGCCTCGACGTCAAGGCTGGCCAACTCATCGGCCAGGTTGGCTCCGTCGACGTCCGCTCCCCGTTCGCTGGCTCAATGCAAGGCATGCTCGCCCTCGCTGGCGAGCGTGTGACCACCTCGCAGCCTATTGCCTGGCTCCGCACGGCCTAGCGCCAACTCGAAAGCGATCGCCAACATATGATGCCATCTGTCGGCCTACGCTTTTCCGGCGTCGGCGCCTACCTCCCGCCAACAATCGTCACCAACGACGATCTTTCCGCCACCATGGATACCTCCGACGAGTGGATCCGGGAGAGAACGGGCATCACCGAGCGTCGCATCGGCGGCACGACCACCGAACTCGCCGTCGAAGCCGCACGGGCCGCCATGGCCGATGCCGGGGCCACGCCCGACTCCATCGACCACGTCATTTTGGCCACCACTACGCCCGATCAGATGTGCCCGGCGACGTCCACCGCAGTGGCTCGCGAGCTCGGCCTGTCGTGTGGCGCCGTCGACGTGCAGGCTGTGTGTTCTGGCTGGGTGTATGGCCTGGTCATTGCCAATGGCTTCCTTCTCCAGGGGATGAAGAAGATCCTCCTGATCGGCGCCGAGTCACTCGATCGGGTCACCGACTACACCGACCGTGGTACCGGCATCCTCTTCGGCAACGGTGCTGCGGCCGTCATCCTCGAGCCCGAACCATCGATGGCGGGCCAAATCCTCGGCTACGACCTCGGCGCTGATGGCAATTTCGATCACATCCTCTACATCGATCATGGCAGCACGTGGTCAATGGACGGCAAGGAGGTCTTCCGCCAGGCGGTCAAGGCCATCGTGACCTCCACCAACAACACGCTCGCCATGGCTGGCCTGACCACGGCCGATGTCGATTTCGTTATCCCCCACCAGGCCAATGTCCGCATTGTCGAAGCGGCGTGGAAGCGACTCGGGTTCACCATGGAGCAGACCTCGCTTGTGCTCGATCGGACCGGCAACACGTCCTCGGCGTCCATACCGTTGGCGCTCGACGACGCGCTCAACCGGGGCCGCATCAACGATGGCGACAAGGTACTGTTCGTTGGCTTCGGCGCTGGCATGACCTGGGGCAGCACACTCGTCACATGGGCAGGAAAACATGACAACAACTGAACGCATCGCTCTTGTAACCGGCGGCACGCGCGGCATCGGCCTTGCCTGCGCCCGCCAACTCGTCGCCGACGGCCATCGGGTTGCCGTGGCCAGTCGCTCGATGCCCGCCGATCTCGATAGCGATCTGTATTGGGTCGAGTGTGATGTGCGCTCAACCGAGTCGATCGACGCCGCGTTTAGCGACGTGGAAGCGAGCCTCGGTCCCATCACGATCGTCGTCGCCAACGCTGGCGTCACCAAAGACACGTTGATGCTTCGCATGAGCGAAGACGACTTCTCGAGCGTGCTCGACGCCAACCTCACCGGGGCCTTCCGGGTCGCCAAGCGGGCGGTCAAGTCCATGATGAAAGCGCGCTGGGGCCGGATCATCTTGATGTCGTCGGTGGTCGGCAGTGTCGGCCAAACCGGCCAAGCCAATTACGCCGCGTCGAAAGCCGGACTTGTCGGCTTCGGCCGTTCGATGGCCCGAGAGTTCGCCTCGCGAAACATCACGGTCAATCTCGTTGCCCCCGGTCCGATCGAGACCGACATGCTCGCCGATGTCAGCGAAGCGGCCCGCGACGCAATGGTCGGGGCGGTGCCGCTCGGGCGTGTTGGTCAGCCCGAAGACGTCGCTGCCGCAGTGTCGTTTCTGGCATCAGAAGGCGCTGGTTACATCACCGGCGCAACCATCCCGGTCGATGGCGGGCTGGGGATGGGCGGCTAAGCGCCGCTAGGTCTGCGAACGACCCATTTTCGATTACAATTGAGAGAGCGTGTGCCGGTCACCGGTGCACCAATAGCTACGAAGGAAAACCCCAATGAGCGATGACAAAAATTTTGAACGTTTCACGAAGTGTGCCGTGGAAGTTCTTTCCGTTGAGGCAAGCGCAGTAACCCGCGAAGCCCGCTTCGCTGAAGATCTCGACGCCGACAGCCTCGACCTGGTCGAGCTCGTCATGGCGCTCGAAGAGGAATTCGACGTCAGCGTCGACGAAGAAGAGCTTGAAGGGGTCAGCACCGCTGGCGCGGCCTTCGATCTCGTCGTCGGCAAGCTCTAATGGGGGCCCCGCGTCGCGTAGCAATTACCGGCGTCGGCGTGGTTGCCCCTTGCGGTGTCGGCGTCGACGCCTTCTGGGATGGCTTACAGGTCGATCAGGGAACCAAGGAGCGAGAACTCGCCGATTGGGACCCGTCGCCCCTGTTCGACAATCCGAAGGAGGCGCTATGGCCTGACCGCTTTAGCCAGTTTGCGCTGGCCGCAGCGGCAGAGGCACTCGAGCAGGCAGGCCCGCTCGATGCTGACCCGGGAAGGATTGGGGTTCTCGTCGGCACCGGAATTGGCGGCATCGGCACCAACGAGGAGCAAATCGTCATCCAGCATGTGAAGGGTTCACGTCGTGTGTCGCCCTTCCTTGTCCCGATGATGATGCCAAACGCAGCCGCCGCGTCAATCTCGATGCGCCACGGCTTTCAAGGACCGTGCGAAGCGACGGTGACTGCGTGTGCCGCTGGCACTCACTCCATTGGCAATGCGGGCGATCTCATCCGCTGGGGTCGCTGCGACGTCGTTATCGCCGGCGGTGCCGAGGCGCCCCGGACCCCAACCTCCATGGCGGGTTTCCGTAATATGACGGCGCTCTCCAATTCGGGCGAATCGATGCCATTCTCGGCTGAACGAGATGGCTTTGTCATCTCCGAAGGCGCTGGCATTTTGGTCATGGAAGAGTGGGATCGGGCCGTGGCACGCGGGGCGACCATCCTCGCCGAATACCTGGGCTCGGCCAGTACAGCCGACGCCCACCACATCACGGCGCCATCGCCCGAGGGTTCCGGCGCCATCCGCAGCATGCAAAACGCGCTGGTCGATGCGGGCCTCGAGGCCGACGCCATCGTCCAGATCAATGCCCACGGCACCTCAACCCCGCTCAACGACGCGGCCGAGGCCAAGGCCATGGCTGCGGTGTTCGGCATCGAAAACGGACCTCTCGTCACCTCGATCAAGGGGGTGACGGGCCACGCCCTCAGGCGCGGCCGGCGCAATTGAAGCGGTGGCCGTTGTCGAGTCGATGCGACGACGCCTGGTACCACCCACCATGGGCACGAGCGATGTCGACCCCGAGCTACCGCAGATCAATGTGGTGACCGGCGTTGCCGTCGAATGGGAGCCGGGACCAACGATGTCGAACAGTTTCGGCTTCGGCGGTCACAACGGCACGATCATTATCGGCCCGGCTAGCTAACTCACTCGTGGGCCCGCCAGACCCACGATTTTTCTACGGTTCCACCAGTACGAGGGTGAGCTCAGCCTGACAGGCGAGCTCGCCCTCGACAGGTGCGCGAGCGGAGGCTTTGCGGCGCGGCTGCCGAGGCGGGTCATGGTCACCTCAAGCTCGAGGGGTCTCGCCCGGCACGACCTGGCGCCGAAACTTCACCTTGTCGACGCCGCCAAAAGAGTGGCAACTTCGGCGCGTACCGCTCGTCGGATAACACCGCACAGGCGCCGAGTTGGGCCAGCGACTCGACCATGAGCACGCCCGGAAGGGTTGGCCGTCCCGGAAAGTGTCCAGGGAAGAAATACTCGTCGCCGGTGAGCTTCCAGATGCCCTTGATGTGAGCACCGGGCTCAAGCTCGGTGATCTCGTCGACCAGCAGGAACGGCGCCCTGTGGGGCAGGAGATCAATTGGGGCAGGGAACGTGGTCATTGGCTCTCCATCGCCGCAAGCAGCTTGATAGGGGTGTCTTTGGGGCTGATCTTGTAGAACGCCGCCGTGACGGTGCCGTCGGCACCGAGGAGGAAGGCCGACCGGATGATGCCGTCGTAGACCTTCCCGTAGAGCTTTTCTCGCCCCACACGCCAAAGGCCTCGGCCATGACGTGGTCGGGATCAGACAATAGGTCGAACCCAAGCTCATATTTGGCATCGAACTTGGCCTGACGCTCTGGTGCGTCTGGGCTCACCCCGATGATGCGAGCGTCGCCAATATCGGGGGCGATATCACGCAGAAGGCACGACTGGGTCGTGCAGCCACCGGTGAGCGCTTTGGGGTAGAAGTAGAGCAGGGTCTGGTGGCCTGCGAGGTCGTCGTGTGAGACGATCTCGCCCCGCTGGTTGGGAGCGTTGAACGCGGGGATGGGGTCGCCTGGGCCGAGCCGAGATGTCATCGGGCCAGGATAGGCGAAAACGCAGTGAGCCCAGGTTGATACCTGGGCTCACAACGAAAGTATTGGCACGGCCTCGGCCGCGCTCAGTCCAACGTCGGTGGACTATTTTGGTGGCTTCTGCTCGCCCTTGGCGTATGCCTTGAGCTTGGCGCCTGCGGTCACCTAGACAGACTTTGAAGCCGGGATCTTGATTGGCTCTTGGGTCTGTGGGTTGAAGCCCATGCGGGCCTTGCGATTCACACGCTCGAACTTGAGGAAGCCCGGGATCGTCACGGTGTCGGTGCCCTTGGCAACGACGTGCGAGATTTCCGTGAACATCGCGTCGATAACCGCTGCGACGTCTTTCTTTGCCATGCCGGTGCGTCCGGCTACGGCGTCAACCAATTCGGTCTTGTTCATGGTGTTTCCTTTTTTCCGTCCCCCGCCATTCGGGTCAGACGGGTGCTACTTGAGCAAGTTCAAATGACAATGTCAAGCATTTCCTTGTCACATGGGGGCGAAGAACCGGCTTTTTCAGCCACATTTTCGGCGGTCGAGGCAAATTACAACAAACCCGACCAGTCCTCGGCAACGCTCTCACCTGCAAGTTTAGGCGGCCTGCCCGCCGTGGTCAGGGATGGTTCATCATCGCAGTGCTCGCGTGCTCGAAATATCGAGAAAAGAGCTCGCGAACCTCGGGCTGAAGTGGCCGTTCGTCGATCGACGCCATCATGTGGGTGAGCCAAGCGTCACGTTCGGCCTGCCCGATGACGAAAGGATTGTGCCTCATGCGCAGTCGTGGATGGCCTCGCTCGTCGTTGTAGGTGGACGGGCCGCCCCAATATTGGATGAGGAACAGGGCCGTCTTTCGACTCGCCTCGGCCACATCGTCTCGGTACAGGGGGATCAGTACTGGGTCGGCCATCACCTTGTCATAAAAGCGATCGACGAGATCGACGAAATAGGCGTCGCCCCCCACCGCGTCGTAGACCGTAATCATTCGCTCTTCGCCTGCGTCGCTCACCAGAACCACCGTAGCGGCGCCGCCGTCCGGCCAGAAGCAGTGGGACCGTGCGGAATGCGGCACAGATTTAGATTGTTGATCGTCTATGGTTCTTGCCATCGCCGAACGACCGACCACCGACGCCGACTTCAACGACACGATCGTGCCGCTGATTCCATACCTCTACCGTGTCGCGTTGTCGCTCACCCGCAAACCCGCCGGCGCGGATGACCTCGTGCAGGACACCTTGCTGCGGGCCTACCGCGCCTACGAGCGATTCGACGGGCGCTACCCGAAGGCGTGGCTCGTGACCATCATGCGCAATGCCAACATCAACAACGGCCGCAAGAAGTCGGCTGTCCTGCTCGACGATCCAGACACGACATTCGAGCACAGCACGGCCTTTGCCACGGGCGATGAGCCAAGCGAGACCGTGGTCGAGCCCGTCTTCGACGAGCAGGTTGCCGCTGCGTTCAATACCCTGCCCGAGGTGTTCAAACAGGTCATCGAGCTCGTCGATATCGGCGACCTCTCCTATCAGGAGGCAGCGGACCTTCTCGACATTCCGCCCGGCACCGTCATGAGCCGCCTGCATCGCGGGCGCAAGCGAATCCGTGAATCGCTGGCAGAAACCAACGAGCGCCCGGCTGGTCGCAATTTTCTTCGGAGGACGACATGATCCTTGGACGCCTGAAGCGACGGAAGGGCTACTCCTGCCATCAGGTCCTCGAGGTACTCCAGTCGTACCTCGACGGCGAGGTCGACGAGTCCGTCGCCCGCAGTGTGATTTTGCATCTCGACATGTGTGAGCAGTGCGCGCACGAAGCCGAGCTCTTCCGCCGGATCCAGGCTGCGATCGCAGCACAAGCCAACGACATCGACGCCGAGATCCTCGATCGTCTTGAGACATACGCCATGAATCTCCGCTCCATCGATGAGAATTCTGGCGATCCGACCAACAAGTAAAATCTTCGGCTACTATTTCCCCCGTGATGGCACACCTCCTTAACCTTCGACTTCTGAGCCCGGCCGCCTAGTAGGCGTGTCGGGTCGTGTCACGTTAAGTAGTCAGTAGATCGACGCTTACGGCGCAGCTGCAGAGGCCACCAGACGCCTCGCCCGCCAACGAGCGCATCGCCAAACGCACGTCGGAGAACATCATGTCAAGCACCATTTCGTCCAACGCCAAGCCAGGCGTCATGCCGATCCAGAAGTACCAACCATTCCCCCAGGTCGGTCTCGACGACCGCACCTGGCCCTCCAAAGTCATCGATGTCGCACCCCTGTGGTGCTCGGTCGATCTCCGCGATGGCAACCAGGCGCTTATCGAGCCAATGGATGCCGAACGCAAGCGGATCATGTTCCTGCATCTCGTCGAAATGGGCTTCACCGAGATCGAGGTCGGTTTCCCGGCCGCCTCAGACACCGATTTTGATTTCGTTCGCACGATCATTGAGGAAGACCTCATCCCGGACAACGTCACGATTCAGGTACTGACTCAGGCCAGGCCCGAGCTGATCACCCGCACGTTCGAAAGCGTGAAGGGGGCCAAGCAGGCCATCATTCACCTGTACAACTCCACCTCAGCCGTCCAGCGCCGCGTCGTGTTTGGCCTCGACGAGGACGGCATCGTCGATATTGCGGTCGAGGGGGCCAAGCTCTGCAAGGCACTCGAAGCCCACGCCGGTGATACCCATATCCGCTATGAGTACTCACCGGAAAGCTTCACCGGCACCGAGCTGCCGTTCGCCAAGCGCATCTGTGAGGCGGTCATGGATGTGCTCGACGCCGCCCCAGACAACAAGCTGATCCTCAATCTCCCGGCCACCGTCGAGATGAGCACGGCGAATGTGTACGGCGACATGATCGAATGGATGGACCGCAACATCGCCAATCGCGACTCGGTCATCATCTCCTCCACCCGCACAACGACCGTGGGACCGGCGTCGCGGCCGCCGAGTGCGGCATGATGGCTGGCGCCGATCGCGTCGAGGGCACGCTCTTCGGTAACGGTGAGCGAACCGGCAATGTCGATCTCGCCACGCTGGGACTCAACCTCATGAGCCAGGGCGTCGATCCCGGCATCGACTTCACTGACATCAACGAGAGTCGCCGCATCGCGGAGCACTGCAACCAGCTGCCCGTGCATCCACGGCACCCCTATGTTGGTGACCTCGTTTACGCGTTCTCCGGCTCCCATCAGGACGCCATCAAGAAGGGCTTTGACGCCATGGCCGCGACCGGCCAGGTGCTGTGGGAAGTCCCTACCTGCCGATCGACCCAGCCGACGTCGGGCGCACCTACGAAGATGTCATCCGTGTCAACTCGCAGTCTGGCAAGGGCGGTGTGGCCTATCTGCTCAAGAACGAGTATGAGCTCGATCTGCCTCGCCGCCTGCAAATCGAGTTCACCCGAGTCATCCAGCAGATCACCGATACGACGGGCAAAGAGATCACCGGCGCCGAGATCTGGAGCGAGTTCAATTCGCACTACCTCAGCGCCAATAAACCACTACTGAGCTCGTATCGTTCTCGACCACCCAAAATGCGTCCGGCCACGACCGCTCATCCGTGACGGCCGTTGTGCGGGTCGACGGGGCGAACGGACCATCACCGGTGAGGGTGGCGGTTCGGTTGAGGCGTTCGCCGTCGGCATGTCAGATGCGTTCGGCATCGACTTGCGTGTGCTCGACTACCACGAGCACGGCCTCGGTTCAGGTACCGAGGTAAAGGCTGTCTGCTATATGGAGCTCAAGGTGGGCGACGCCGAGATCTGGGGTGTTGGACTCCACAATGACATCGTCACCTCGTCACTACGGGCGATCGTCTCCGGCATCAACCGCGCCAAGGACCTCGCGTAGACACCCGCTGTGCCAGCGCGAGCCCGACCACGATGGTCGCTGGGGCTTCGCGCCGGCACGGCGGGTCGAGAGGTCTGAGCAATCGAACCCGATAGCTAGAGCGGCGTGCAGGGATCGTACGCGCCGGCCCATGCCCGATTGTTGATCGTCGCCGTCTCCCCCGGCTTCACCCCAACGATCGAGCCACGGCAATCATCGCCGGTGGCGGCGACCCAGGTACCGCCACTTGGGGCGGATTCTGTGACGGTGCACGTCGACTTGGCGCTCATGCCAGAGACGAGTGTGGCCCCGGCACCCTCGATTGCTACCTCGGCGGCGAACCCGTCACTACAGGTCACCGCGAAATTGAACGTCGGCAGGAGGACGCCCGCATCAGCGGTGACCGTCTTCACGACGCCAATGGACGCTGGTGTCGAGTAGGTGTACGTGACGCTGACGGACGCGTGGAAAAACGAATCGACGATGAGGGTCCCGTCGCTGTTTGCGTTGTTCACGAAATCACCCGAGGTCAGGGTCGAGAAGGTGACGGTCGGGGCCAGATACGGCGCCAGATCGGTGGCGTCTTCGGTGTTAGTCGCCGCCGTAACCTCCGCATCGAAACTGACCGTCATACCCGAGGCAACCGCACCCTCGTACAGATTGAAGGTGCCCGAGTATGCGGCGCCGGTGATGCCTGGGCCGGTTATTTCGCCCGCGAAACGGGACGAGCTATCGATGTAGAAGTTGTAGGTGTTGACGCCACGATTCTCGTAGGAACCGACGGTCTGGCCGCCGACCTCGGTCGTCACCGACGCCGAGAGGAGTGTGCCTCGGCCGTCGAACCCGTCGACGACGACGGTGCCGCTTGAGTTAACGGCGTGAGCGACCGAACCGGTGACGGTGTAGGTAGCAGTGCCGCCCGCAGTGGGTCCCGGATCGACCACTAGCGCAGCAACTGGTCCCTTGCGAGCCAGATCGAGCGCTCCAGGCGCATCAGGACCACCCAGCGACGCCGGCGCGGTGGCTTCGACTGTGCCAACCGCCGTGCTCGCTGAGGTCGTCACGCTTTGCGTGA
The DNA here is from genome assembly GCA_041394345.1 of Acidimicrobiales bacterium. Lineage (GTDB taxonomy): Bacteria > Actinomycetota > Acidimicrobiia > Acidimicrobiales > SZUA-35 > JBBKWJ01. The sequence goes on from JAWKIN010000030.1 coordinate 23,223, forward strand.
GGACGCCAGCACCGACGAGTGCTGTGGCCGCAAAAGCTGCGGCGATGATCTTTGACATACGCGCCCCTTTGTTCTAGCTAGCGATCTTGTGTCTCATTAGGTGACAACACAAAGTTACCGTCGCGCTGACAGTAGTTGGTGGACCACTCTGCGCCGAACAGACTTACTATCGATCGACAGCGTCCTACGCTGGAGAAACGTCCAGCCGAGGCCGATTTGTTTTTGTACCCGCCGGTCGTTGGGAAGGGCTACACGACCGGCGTCGAGCGCTCAACCAGCGTCGAGTCCGGCCCGAAGCTCGGCGACGAACTCAATAGCTGCATCGACGCGCCCGGTGTCGAGGATCCGCCGAATAACGGCCGACCCGACGACGACGCCGTCGGCTACCTCGCACACCTCAGCCGCCTGTGCCGCATTAGAGACACCGATACCGATGAGGACGGGCTTATCGGTCGTCGCCTTCAGGCGCATGGCCATCTTGGTTGCGCTGTCGGCCAATTCAGCCCGCTCACCGGTGATGCCCACGAGGCCAACGCCATACACAAAGCCGGTTGAGCGCTCGCACACGCGAGCCAGGCGAGCATCGTCGCCAGTCGGCGCAGCCAGCATGACCGTCTCGATGCCAGCCTCGGCGGCGTCACGACACCAATCGTCTGACTCTTCGAGGGGGAGATCGGGAAGGATTGCCGCCGATACGCCGGCCTCTTTGAGCGACGCCGCGAAACGATGGTGGCCCATGTGAAACGCGATGTTGTAGTAGGTCATAACGGCCATCGGAATACCAGCGTCGACCGTGGCCACACCGGCCAACACCGACGCAGGAGTGGCACCAAGCTCGAGCGCAAGCGCCGACGACTCCTGGATTGTGGGACCGTCCATCACCGGATCGGAGAACGGGACACCAATCTCGATGGCGTCAGCACCAGCGTCCGCCATTCCCTCGATGAGGCGGGTCCAGTCGTCCACCGGGTAGCCGCCCGTGATGTAGGGAACCAATAACTTGTGGCCGGCGGCGCGGCGTTCTCGCAACCGACCTTCGAGCGTCCCGGTAAAGGTGTTCATGAGCGCATCGTCTCCAGTGCTTCGGCGTCGCCATCGAGAATTGCTTGCACTTGAGCAACGTCTTTGTCGCCCCGACCAGACAGGTTTAGCAGCACCGTTTTCCCGCGTAGTGCGGCCTGCTGCTGCACAATCCAGGCCAGGCCATGGGCCGATTCGAGCGCTGGAATGATTCCCTCTGAGCGAGACAGCAACTGGAAGGCATCGAGTACTTCGCCGTCGGTAACCGATTCGTAGCGGGCCCGTCCAATGTCGGCCAGGTGCGAATGCTCGGGCCCAACGCCGGGGTAATCGAGGCCAGCCGACACCGATTCGGCTTCCTGCACCTGACCCCACTCGTCTTGCATGAGGAACGAGAGGGAGCCGTGGACGACGCCAGGGACACCACGCTTCACCGCTGCCCCGCCGGCCGGCTCGACGCCGACAAGATCTGCCGTTGTATCGGCAAAACCGGAGAAGATGCCAGCAGCGTTTGAGCCGCCACCGACGCAGGCGACGACGACATCAGGCACGCCCCCGGTTGGCGAATCGGGGCCGAGGAGCAAGGCGCATTGTTCGCGCGCTTCGTCGCCGATTACCCGATGAAACTCGCGGACCATCCACGGGTACGGATGGGGACCCATAACGGAGCCGAGGCAGTAGTAGGTGGACTCGACTGTCGCAACCCAGTCGCGCATGGCCTCGTTGACCGCATCTTTGAGCGTGCGACTCCCCGAGAGCGCGGGCCGTACTTCGGAGCCCAAAAGTTGCATGCGGAACACATTGAGCGCCTGACGAGCCATGTCGACCTCGCCCATGTAGACGACGCATTCAAGGCCGAGCAGCGCCGCCGCCGTCGCAGTGGCGACGCCGTGCTGACCGGCGCCCGTTTCGGCCACGATGCGGGTCTTGCCCATTCGTTTGGCCAACAGCACCTGCCCGAGCACATTGTTGATCTTGTGACTGCCCGTGTGATTGAGATCTTCACGCTTGAGCAGAATGCGACAGCCAAGCTGCTCCGAGAGGTTGAAGCACTCGGTGAGCATTGACGGACGGCCCGCGTAGTCGTTGAGCAGACGATGGAGCTCGGCCCGGAACTCGTCATCTCGCCACGCATCACGGAAGGCGTCCTCGAGTTCGGCGCAAGCCGGAACAAGGGTCTCGGGGACGAAGCGACCGCCGAAGCGGCCGAAACGACCGCGGTCATCGGGTTCACCCATGACCGAGGTGGTGGTGTCGAGTTGGTGTGGCGCCATCAGGCGTCATCCTCCCAGTTGTAGGGGCCGTGTGGCCCCGATTGCGAATAGGTCGCCTGATCAGTGATCGGATCGGAGTCGGTTCGCTGAGCGTCCCACGTGTCGGCGGACGGTTCGGAGCTATCGATCACGATGGCGTCGTTGGCCGACGGGGGCGGTGGCATCCGAGCAGCGGTAATGAAATGGGCCACTTTGACGGGGTCCTTGATGCCAGGGCGAGCCTCAACACCCGTACTCACGTCGACGCCAACGGGGCTGAGCGAACTGATGGCTCGACCAACGTTGTCGGGATGCAGGCCGCCGGCCAACCAGAACTCTTGTCTCGGTCGAGACGCTCGCAGGCGTTGCCAGTCAAACGCCTTGCCGCTGCCCGGCTCGGCCGAGTCGATCATCAGGCGCACATCGCCGTAGTCGTCGATTCGAGCGATGGCAGGATCACCTGCGGCGAAGGCCCGGATGACGACGGGAACGCGTGCCGCAACCCACTGGGTCTCGTCTGGCGTCTCGTGACCGTGCAATTGGACTGCTCGAAGGCCGACCTTGTTGGCGATGGAGACGACGCGCTCCTTGCTCTCGTTTCGGAACACGCCGACCGAAAGAATCTCGGGCGGGAGGCGACGAACGATGTCTCGGGCGACTCCCGAACTTACCCGGCGTGACGACGCGGCGAACACCAGGCCGATGGCGTCAGCGCCGAGCGCAGCGCACATGAGGGCATCTTCTTCGTTGGTCAATCCGCAGATCTTCACGAACACTGTCTGCAACCTAGCCCTGTTCAGCCTGGTCTGACACCGAATTAACTCGCTCGCAGGGCGCGAACGGCGCCCGCCGGGTCGTTGGCGCGGACGAGGGTTTCGCCGACGAGCACGGCGTGGTAGCCAGCGGCGTGCAGTAGTCGTGCGTCGTCGGGACCGCGAACACCTGATTCGGCCACCCGTATGACGCCGTCGGGCAATGACGCTCCGACGCGCACGGCGCGCTCGGTGTCGACTTCGAATGTCACGAGATCACGCTGGTTTACCCCGATCAGCGTTGCGCCGACACTAAGCGCCCGCTCGACCTCAAGCTCATCATGGGTCTCGACCAACACGTCGAGCCCGACGTCGAGCGCGAGTTGGTGAAAGTCCATAAGCTCCACATCGTCGAGCGCAGCCACGATCAGAAGGACGCAGTCGGCGCCCATGAGCCGGGCGTCGACCACGTCGTTGGCGCTGACGGTGAAGTCCTTCCGCAGTACCGGCAACGACACGGCGCTGCGGGCCTGCTGCAAGTCAGCCACTGATCCGCCGAAGAAGTCGACGTCGGTCAGCACGCTCAAACACGTTGCGCCGCCGCCTCATAGGCAGAGGCCCAAACATCAGGCGACAGGCCCGGGTTCAGATCGCCCTTCGAGGGCGAACGGCGTTTGATCTCGCTGATAACTGCGAGTCCATCGCACTCGTCGAGCGCTCGGCGAAAGCTGCGAGCTGGTCCGAGCGACGCGGCCCGTTCGATGAGCTCATCAAGCCCTCGTGTGTCTTCGTTTGCTGCGTCGCGATGCGCGGCGAGAATTCGATCGAGATAGGTCTTCAGTGGAGTGCCTTCCGCTCTATCTCGACGAGTCTAGAGAGCGATGCCTTTGGCTACGACGGGCGTCATCCTCGGGATCTCTGGCTTGCCGCCCATGTTGGCGCCAACCGCGCCCATCGCCGCCTTCATCGCATCGCTCTTGCCGTGGACGGCGAACGCATCAGCGTCCGTGTAAAGCTCGAAAAGTAGAAGTCGTGGGTTCGCGCCATCTTGGTGTGCGCTGTAGATTTCGAGCCCGGCTTCTTCTTCAGCCGCAGCAACGAGTGCCGCCAGGGCTTCTTTCATCGCGCCGGCCTTGCCTTCGGCCGCAGGGATCGCAATTAGTGAGATCTTGGTCATCGGGCGAACCTAGCTCAGACGGTGCCCAGTAATCGAACCGGCACCACCGACTCGGCCGCAATGAACAGCTCAGCATCGCCTGCCTTTCGCATCAGGTAGCCGAGCGCCAGTACTCCCCCGTCAGGATTCGCCACGACCGAGGTGAGGTAACCAACGGTCTCGCCGTCGAGGTGGAGCTGTTCGTCGGCCCCGACGGGAGCATCGGCAGCCATCCGGACCAGGTGCGCGGCATGTGTTGTTGCCACGGGAGTGGACCCGAGCAACGAGCTCTTGGCCGACGTAGCAACCTTTCGTAAACGACGTCGACATCGTGACGATGCCGGGCCTCGGCCGGAATTCGTCTTCTCGTCCAGCTCGACACCGGCCCTCGGGAATCCAACGGCGATACGGAAGTACTCCGCTCCATCGGCACCAACATCTGGCACCCCATCAGGGAGCTCGGGAACGCTGCTCGACTCGGCTCCGAGGACATCGACCCCGTCGATGCCGGCCCACCGGAATCGAGCCACCAGCAGTTCAGCGCGGTTTGTGGACCCGTTGGCGACAAAAGACGATGCACCGACGCCTCGGAGGGCGATGCCATGACGAGTCGCAAGCGTGAGTTCACAGTCGACGCGGAGCTTGAATCGGAGAAGGCGAGCCAACGCATCGGCCCCCGCACCAGGCTCGGTCGCCAACGCGAAACTGGTTGCAGACATGCGGGTCACGAGCACGAGCGCCGCAAGCTTGCCTTGCGGTTGCAGCAGGAGCGACCAGGCCGAATCACCCTCGGCCATGGACTCGACATCTTGGCTGAGTTGGCCCTGTAGGTACGTCGCCGCATCGGCACCGATAGCGGTGATGACGTCGCGCTCGACGGGGAATCCGATCCCCGTCGACGCCAGCGTCTCGAACAACGAGCCGGTGAACTCGGGCTCGGGCGGTGGGGCGATCGTTGGGTTAGGGCGACGTTGGGGCGATAGGTCCGGCACCGTGTCTAGTATGCGGCTTGCTTGGTGCGGACGCACGCCCCGCCCCGAAACCCCATGCTGTTCCCCACCTTCACCTTCGCTGTTTTCTTCCTCGTCGTCTATGCCGTTCACCAGGTTCTACGGACGCGCCTGGCCATTTGGAAGTTGTTCATGGTGGCGGCGTCCTACGTGTTCTACGGCTGGTGGAACTGGCGGTTCTGTGGCCTGATCGCGGGCTCGACGCTCATTAACTGGCTGTTTGCCCGCGCCATCGACGACGCCCGAGGCGCTCGCCGACGACAACTCACCAGGGCCGCCGTCGTCGCCAACCTCGCCCTACTCGGGGTCTTCAAGTACTACGACTTTTTCATCATCACTGCGTACAACGACTCCGGAGGCAGAATCGACCTCCCGCTCCTGGCGCTGGCGTTGCCCGTCGGCATCTCGT
>JAWKIN010000031.1:0-27914 GCA_041394345.1 Acidimicrobiales bacterium
GTGGCCCGAATATCTGGCCGCGGATACTCGTCTGGCCTTCGGCACCGACACGCCGACCGCGCCCTACGCACCGCTGCCAAACATGTACATCGCGGCCACTCGTCGCTCAGCCTCGGTCCCGTCGGCCACCCCGCTCCGACCCGACTTCGCCTTGCCGCTTGGCGAGTCGATCGGCCACGCGACCCGCGACTCGGCGTGGGCCTGTTTCGAAGACTCACGCCGCGGCATGATTCAGGTTGGGCTCACCGCCGACTTTATTGTCGTCGACCGCAATGTGCTTGAGCGCCCGGTTGACGAGTTGCTCGAGGCCAGGGTTGTGCGGACAGTCGTAGCCGGCGACACCGTCTATCTCGCCGAACCTGCGGCCACCGACTAGCGGTCGGCCTGTGCTCGTTGCGACGGCGGGTGCTCGCCTGCCTGGAGGTCGCCGACTTCGCGCCGCGCTGGGTGACGTTCGTCATGGACGGAGGCGGCCGCGCCCTGCAAAGGCCGACCGGAATTGCTCGTCGAACTGCATCAGCATCGCGAATCCGAAGAGCACGGCGGTGGGAATGAGGAGCACCAGGGGCGACGCCCCTACGGCTGCCGCCAGCGCGGCCCCCGCGACGTACGCAACGAGCACGGACGTGAGCAGGAGCAACGTGGCACTCCGCGCGCCGGGCGATTGGCGTTCGGCTCGCCGTATGGCCAGCGCTGCCTTTTCACCAATGCGCACGATCGTGCCCGTGCCGTAGGTAGTGGCAACGGCGATGTCGCCGACTCGTCTGGGGTTGACGCCTGTATTCCCATTGCGAGGCGCCGATCATCAGGGCGGGGTAGTCAATGAGGTTGGCCCCCTGGCTGAAGTCGACGTCGACGACTAGGAGAATGATGGGCAGTAGGAGGATGAGGAACGCCTCGACGACGAGAAGCCGGTTGGGGTTGACCGCCTTGCCTTTTCGGAGGCGGTCGTCCGTGGTGAGCGATCGCGACGGCGACGCCCGGCCCAAACACCCGTCAACGCCGCCCCCGGCCCGACCGCCGTCGACCGGTCACCCGCGCCGAGAAGCATTCCCAGCCTCACCATGTTGCCGCTCATATTGGCCACGAAACGTTGGCAACATGTAAGAAAAAAGTGGCATCCACAAACCCGGCCACCGCGGCGAGCGGCGCAGGGCGAGCGAGAGCGGGCCGGATGGATGGTGTCAGTCTCTGCAGTCCTTTGTTGCCTCGTGTGTCGCGATGAACTGGTCACGAGAAACCCTAACGCCGGGAAACCTTACAAAGTACGGACATTTCGGCGGGGGCCCGCTACGGCAAGGCGGGCGCACGGCTCGTTGCAGCTCGACTACCGAGAATGGCTTGTTCACGTAGTCCCGTTCCGCCAACCCGGTGAGCGGTCTCCCGGTCCTCGGGCGAGTCGAACGGACATGAAGATCACGGGAACACAGTTGCCCGACTTCGCAGATCCTGCCGGCAGACCTCGAACCCGTCGATGCCCGACATCTCGATGTCGAGGACGACCACAGCAACGTCGATCGTCGAAAGCAAGGCCAGCGCCGCCTCGCCGGAGCCGCGGCAATCACCTCGTGGCCCTCACGCTCGAGGGCCGACGTAACGAGCATCCGTGTCGCTCGCGTCATCGTCAGCTACTAAAAATCCGGTCGCCCTGCACCATCACAAGCTGTCCAATCAATCCGAGGGTCGCCTCGGGCGGAGTTTGCTGCGCCCAACCTGTTAGCCCGACCGTAAAGCGTAGCAAATCGCCAGTTCAGCGACATTCCCGACAAGGCATTTGTTTTTCGGTCTGGGTCGGACGTGGACCCCCCACCCGATCGGGTCGACGAAACATAGACACTTTGTTTCGTAACGCGTTGAATTCCGCGAGCCGCAGTCACTGAGACCCGCTTGGCGCCGTTCCAGGACCGAGGATTTGATCAGCCTATGTCAACGACACCAGCCGCACTGTCCTTCAAAGGCATCGGCATGACGTTCCCCGATGGAACAACGGCAATCGACAACGTGTCGCTCGACATTTCCCGCGGCGAGTTCGTCACGATCGTCGGACCATCCGGGTGTGGTAAATCGACCCTCCTGAAGATCGCATCGGGACTGCTCGAACCAACGGAGGGCACCGTTGATGTCGATCGTGACCGCATTGGCTATGTCTTCCAGGACGCAACCCTGCTTCCGTGGCGCACGGTGATGGGCAACGTCGAACTCTTGGCCGAACTTCACGACATGGGTTCAGCCGAACGGCGTCAGGTCGCTCAGGAGGCCATCAATCTGGTTGGACTCGCTGGTTTCGAGAATCACTATCCAAAGTCACTCTCCGGCGGCATGAAGATGCGGGCGTCACTCGCTCGAACGCTCACGCTAAGTCCGCCGGTGTTCCTCTTCGATGAGCCGTTCGGCGCTGTCGATGAAATCACTCGTGAACACCTCAACGAAGAGACACAACAGCTCTTCCAACGCGAAGGCTTTGCCGGACTCTTCATCACGCACTCCATCAGCGAGGCCGTGTTCATGAGCACCAAGGTCTACGTCATGTCAGCTCGACCCGGCCGCATTGTGGCTGAATACGATGTGCCCTTCGCCTATCCCCGGTCGCCTGATCTGCGTTTCGAGCCCGACTTCGCCCGACTGAGCGGCGAAATCTCACACTCCCTGCGAGGTTCACACGCATGACCGATTCACCGTCCAACGCTGGCGCGTCGACTGCAGCCACGGGCAGTTCGACCAAGCGTCAACTCGCCGAGACCGTTCTGCCGCCGATTGTTCTTGGCGGTCTCCTCATCGGCTTCTGGTACTTTGTCTCCTATGTGCTGCTCTCGGCGAAGCGGCGCTTTCTCCTTCAGCCACCACACCAGGTCATCAAGGTTGGCTTCCTCGATGGTGACGTATTCAGTGCCATCGTGAGTGGGTTGTGGTCGAGTACGAAGGTCGCCGTTATTGGGCTCGCCATTTCGATCATCATCGGGTTTGCCATCGCCGTGATCATGAGCCAAACGAAGATCGTTGAGCGGGCCGTCTTCCCTTTCATGGTGGTGCTGCAGGCCATCCCGATCCTGGCCATCGTGCCCCTACTTTCGTTTTGGTTTGGCACAGGCCAGACCTCCCGAGTCACCGTTTGCGTTCTCATCTCGCTGTTCCCGGTCATTGTCAACACGCTCTTCGGTTTGCAGTCGGCCGAGCGCGGGATGCACGATCTCTTTACACTCCATCACGCGGGCCGTATCGTCCGGCTACGCAAGCTCATGTTTCCTGCGGCGATGCCAGCGATCTTTGCTGGCCTTCGAATCTCGGCTGGCCTCTCGGTCATTGGCGCCATTGTCGGAGACTTTTTCTTCGGCAAGGGCGAGGCCGGCATTGGGCAACTCCTCAAACGCTACTCAAGCCAACTCCAGGGCGAAGAACTCCTGGCCGCGGTCATCGTGTCGTGTGGGTTGGGGGTTGCTGTATTCCTGTTGTTCGGCTGGTTACAGACCGTGGCAATTGGCAAGTGGTACGAAAGTTCGGACCGCTAGCACTACCTGCACACTAAGCACCACCTATCACTTACACCCCTGGGAGGGGATATGAAGCGATCAACCTGGACTCGACTGATGTCGATGCTCTTTGCTATGGGTCTCGTCGCCGCCGCATGCGGTAGCGACTCGACCGACACCACAGGGACTACCGAAGCTGCGGAAAACGACACCGCAACCACCGAAGCGGCGACCGGCGACACGGAGACCACCGAAGGCGAGATGGCCGGCATCGACCTCAGCGGCGTGTGCCCAGCCGAGATCGTCATCCAGACCGACTGGTTCCCTGAAGCCGAGCACGGTGCCCTCTACGAAATGATCGGCGACGACTACGTGGTCGACGCAGCAAACCAGACCACCACTGGCTCGCTCATCGATGCCGAAGGCAACCCAACTGGTGTCACCCTGCAGGTTCGCGCTGGCGGCCCGGCCATTGGCTTCGCTGCGCCTCGCGTGCAGATGTACACCGATGACTCGATCACCCTGGCGTACTCGAATCTCGATGCGCAGATTCTCGCCTGGGCCGATGCACCGCTCATCTCGGTCATGGCGCCACTCGAAATCAACCCACAGATCATCATGTGGGACGCCGAGACCTACCCCGATGTCAACACGTTGGCCGATCTCGGCACTGCCGGTGTCACCATCAACATCTTCGGCGGCGCTGGATTCCAGGACGTCTTTGTGGCGCAAGGCATCTGGTCGGCCGACCAGGTCGATCCTTCCTACGACGGCAGTCCGGCCCGCTTCATCGCTGAGGGCAATATCGCTCAGCAGGGCTTTGCTTCGGCCGAGCCATACAACTACGAGTTCGTCTTCACCGACTACGGCAAGGCACCGAAGTACCAGCTTCTCCACGATGCTGGCTTCGAGACCTACTCGCAGACTCTCGCCGTTCGTCCCGACGATCTCGAGACGCTGAGCCCCTGCCTTGAGCTTCTCGTGCCGATGGTTCAGCACGCCGTTGTTGACTTCGCCGCCGACCCGGCTCGGGCCAACGCGATGATTGTCGACGCCGTCGCCACCATCGACTCGTTCTGGGTCTATAGCCCCGAGCTTGGCGACTATGCAGTGCAGACCATGAACGAGCTGGGCCTCCACGGCAACGGCCCCGACTCCACCGTCGGCAACATTGACGAAGCCCGTGTCCAGAAGCTGATCGACGACATCAAGGCCGCCGGCCTCGATGTGCCCGCGATTTGGTTGCTGCCGACATGTTCACCAACGAATTCATTGACGAGACATCGGCTTCTAGTCCCTGCTCAAGGTGAATGAACGCAGCGCCCGGCCTCGGCCGGGCGCTACGTCCTGTTTTGCTGCTAGCCAGCGCCTTTGGAACAATGGCCAGACGACCGAGTGAGGGAGCGCTGTGCCACAACCGACGAACACTGACGGCCGGGCCTATGGCCTGCGATCAGGCACCACGATCCCGACCTGATCGAGGTGGAGGCCGGCACACGAGCGGGCGAGCTGCTTCGTCGGTACTGGCATCCGGTTGCTCGCTCCGATGAAGCCACCACGACGCCTCGCAATGTCACATTGCTCGGCGAAGACCTCGTGCTCTATAGAGACAAGTCAGGCACACCCGGTCTGCTCACCCCGCGATGCTGCCATCGGGGAACGACCCTGTACTTCGGTCGCGTTGAAGACAACGGCATCCGATGCTCGTATCACGGCTGGCTTTTCGCTGAGGACGGCCAGTGCCTCGACCAGCCATGCGAGCCCGATCGTGGTCGCAACAAGGCGTCGTACCGGCAGCCCTGGTATCCGGTGCAGGAATACAACGGCTTGATCTTCGCCTATATGGGCCCGGCCGACAAGCAACCGGTCTTCCCCCGCTTCGACATTTTCGAAGACATGACCGACGACGAAGAGATCGTGATCGTCGACCATTTCGCGTTTGGCGGGCCGAGTGAGGCGCCGTGCAATTGGTTCCAGACCCACGAAAACTCAATGGATGCGTATCACGTGTTCATTCTGCACAATGCCATCAGCGGCCCCCAGTTCGATCCGAAGCTCGAAATCTGGCCGCGGGTTGCCTGGCAGCGGCACCCATGGGGCATCACCTCCACGCAAGACCGTGAGTTGCCAGATGGCACGACGTTGCATCGCGTGACCGAGACCCGCATCCCGACGATGCGCGTCATCCCGACGCCGACGCTCTCGGTACTGGGTCGCACCAACAATTGCTCGTGGGCGGTACCGATTGATCGCTACCGGACCCGGGTTTATGCCATGCTGCGAAAGCTGAAAAGCCAGCCGGCCCAGGGACTCCCCGTGTACGACGGCAACCGCTCGTGGTTCGATCTCTCCGACGAAGAGCGTACCAACGATTCCCAGGAGACTACGAAACCCAAGTCGGCCAGGGAGCGGTTACGTTGCACAGCGACGAGCGTCTGTCGTCAACCGACCGCGGTGTCTCGCTTGTGCGCCGCCAATTCAAAGAACAGCTCGCGATTGTCGCCGAGGGTGGTGATCCTTACGGCGTGAGCTTTGATGAGGCCGACGCGATCGTGAGCGTCGTCGCTGGCAACTACATCGTGGGGCCAGACACCGATCTGTCGACGATCCCACTCGCCGAATCGATGGTGGCCTAGCGGCGGTGCACGGTTGAGGTTTGCTGCGACGAGGCCACCAGCACGCCCTGGCGAAACACTAAGCGAGACATCGGAGCGTCGGCGATAGCGCCGCGTATCGATGGGGCGTCTATGGCAATGAAGTCGGCTGGGTCGCCGACCGCCATCGTGACCGGGGCGAGGCCGATAGCGCGACGAACGTTGTTGCTCACCATGTCGAACGCCGCGTCTGGCAACTGGTGACCGGCCATCACCATGAGGGCCGCGGTTTCAAGTGGGTCACTACGGCCAACGAGATTGAAGGGATCTTGTACGTTGTCGGCCCCCGCCGCCACGAGGACGCCCGCTTCCTGGAGGGCCTTGACGGCGGTGAGCCCACGCGGCATGGCTGTCTGGTTGTCTCGTCCTTGGAGGAACAGGTTGGTCTGGGGGAGAGGGAAGACCGCCATGCCTGCCTCGGCGACAAGTCGCGCGACCTCGGCCTGAACAGCGGCCGGTTGCATGCCGAGGGTGACGCAATGGCTGGCGGCGACGAGTCCGGTAAATCCGCTGTCGATCACTTGCTTGGCGTAATCCAAAAGGGTGAGCACCGTTGGGTCGAGCATTTCGTCGACATGGAGATCGATGCCGATTCCCGCGTCGGTTGCGGCCGCAATGGCGTTCTTAATGAGGCCAGGGCCGTCGGGGTCGAGGTGGGGGCAGCCCCCCACATAGTCGACGCCGAGCTCGATCGCTTGGGCGAGAACGGCCCGGTTGCCGGCTCCTTCGGGCCCCGTCATGCGCATGCCGGTGAGGGCGACGGTCTGCACATCGATGAGTCCGTCGAAGCGGGCGGCTGCGTCCTTCACTGCTCGAAGGCTCTCGGTCCCGCCGTTTTCCAGGACGTTGACGTGTGTCCGTACGGCGGTGACGCCGTGTACGAGCAGGAGCCATCGCGGTCGCCCGCCGCAGCGTGTCGGCGTAGGTGAACATGCCATCGTCGGCCGCGCTGACCCAGGCTTTGATTGCCCCCATCAGGTCGCCCGTCGGGTTGGGACTTGCTCGGACGTCAACGCCTTGTCGAGATGGGCATGGGGCTCGGCCAAAGCTGGCAGCAGAAGCCACCCGTTGAGGTCAGTGACACTGTCGGGACGTGTGGTCGCCGGGTTGCCCGATGCGGTGGGCTTCCGCTGCGGTCACCGCACTGATATGACCGTCCGTGATGGTCAGGTCGACGACTCGGCCATCGGCGAGTCGGGCGTTGGTGAGGAGCGAAACGGCGGGAGCGGGTGGCGAGGTAGTCATGGCGCTAGAGATAGTCGAGCGCGCACCGGCCGCGCCATTTTCTCGGCCTCGCCCAGAGGCTTACCACATGGTGGCACCGGCACCGGGTCGAGCTGCTCGACGGTAACCGTCGCTGACGTCTCGGCCGAGATCGCCTCGATGGTGATCACGCCGTCGTGCTCGGTGGTGGTGAAGCGACGCGTATTGGTCAACCACGACCACCCTCAGCCTTGAACATCGCAGCATCGGCCGCCTGTCTGCGGGTGAGCCCAACGCTACGGCGCCCCGTAGTGAGTCGGCGATCAGCGCAGGGTCGGCGGTGCGAGCCACGATCTGGGCGACGTCGTTTGCGGTCACGTAGGCCCACGACAAGCCAGTAGGGAATGTCAATATGGTGGGGGCAAACCGGTGGCCGCCAAGGTGGCTGGCACGCCACACGTTGGTGGCGTCGGTGCTTGAGCCAGCACCTCGCCGTGGAGCAGGGTGCCATACTGGCCGCAGCATCGGTCGTGCGTTCCGTGAGTACACACGAGCAGATCGCCAGTCGTGGGCACCTGATGCGACCATGTGTCGGTTGCACTGACAAAATCTGCCACTTCGGCGGTTGGGGCTGAACGTTCGGCCCGATGGAAGTCAGTCGAACCAGCGCCGATGGCTCGGTAACTGATCACGGCATGCATCTCGGTGGCTGGCCGAGTGGTGGCAATGCCAAAGAGCTTCTTGCCCGAAAGGTCGGCTCCGACCAGCAAAGGGTGGTCTTCAATGTTCTTTGGCCAGGGCATTGGTAGCTCGACGAGCACCACGTGGGTCATTGTCCCGGCCGACCCGGGCGCCGGTTCGCCGAGCTCGCGCGTCACCGCCGAGCAATGCAGATCGACGAGACCCGGCGTCGCGGCCATCAGCGAATCTTGCTGCGCAGGTCGAGCATCCATTCGGTTGCTTCGGTCCACGCCGCATCGGCTGCCGTGCGCACCTCAGTCGATCCCTTGCCGGTGGCCGGGTAGCTGCCGAGGAATTTCACGTCGGCGTGCTTCGCTCGAATTGCTCGTAGGCAGTCGGCGGTGACGTCATCGGCGATATGGCCATCGACATCGACAATGAAGCAGTACTGGCCCAGGTTGGTCTTGACCGGACGCGACACCAGCTTCGACAGGTTGAGGCTCCGGGCCGCGAATTCTTCGAGAATGGCAACGAGCGAGCCGGGCTTGTCTTCGCGCTGGGTGATGACGACGGTGGTGCGGTCGTGGCCAGATTGGTGCGGGACACCGTCGGCGCCGACGACGAGGAAGCGGGTTTGGTTGCCTGGGTGATCGGCCACGTTGGCGGCGATGACGTCGAGGCCGTAACGCTCGCCCGCGAGTCGGGTGCCGAGAGCGGCCATGCCGTCGTGCTTGCTGGCGATCTCGGCCGCCTCAGCCGTCGAGTTGGCGGGTGTGATGTCGGTTGTTGGGAACTCGCGACGCAGGAAATCGCGACACTGAGCGTTTGCCACTGGGTGCGACGACAGCAGGGTCACGTCGCTCATCTTCGTGCCTGGTTTGGCCATGAGGTTCATCTCGATATCGAGAACAACCTCACGCTGAATGAGGAGGTTGGTATCGAACGCGAGCGTGTCCATGGTGACGTTGACGGTTCCCTCGATCGCGTTCTCGATGGCAACGAATCCGAGGTCGAGCTCACCGGCCTGGGTCGCGACGAGGATGTCGACGAACGTCCGCATCGGGACGAGTTCCTGGTTTGCGAGGTCGGGCTGGGGAGAAGCGCTTCCTCGGTGAACGTCCCTTGTGGGCCGAGGAATCCGATACGACGGGTAGGTACAGACACGCCAAGCAGCCTAGTTGCCCTGGGGAGGACCCCCACCTCCTAGTATTGGCGCATGTCTGATCGTCTCTACTTTCGTCAATTGCTTTCCGGCCGAGATTTCGGCACCGACAACATGATTGCGCAGCAGATGGTCAACTTCTGTTACCTCATTGGCGACCGTGAAACCGGCGAGGCCGTCGTCGTCGACCCCGCATACGACGTTGCCTCCTTGGTCAACATCGCCGCCGAGGATGGGATGCGCCTGACGGGGGCGCTCGCTACCCACTACCACGCTGACCACGTTGGTGGTTCCATGATGGGCTACGAAATCGACGGCGTGGCTGACCTGCTCGAATTGGTCGACATGCCAATCCACGTGCAGGCGCCAGAGGCCGAATACGTGGCCAAGGTGACGGGTCTCACCGCAGATTCCCTGGTTAGCCATCAGTCCGGCGACATTGTGAACGTTGGCGACATTGCTATCGAGCTCATCCATACTCCCGGTCACACGCCAGGAAGCCAGTGCTTCCTCGTCGATGGCCGGCTCGTGGCCGGCGACACCCTGTTTCTCGATGGTTGTGGCCGTACCGACCTGCCTGGCGGCAACGCCGAGGAGCTCTATCACTCGCTCCACACCCGGCTGGCCAAAGTTCCCGACGATGCCGTTCTTTTCCCTGGTCATCAGTATTCTCACGAGCCGTCAAAACCGATGGGCGACACCCGTCGAATGAACGTGGTTTTCAAGCCTGCGTCACTCGAGCAATGGCTCATGATGTTCGGCCACTAAAACCCACCCAATTGCTCATCTCCGCCGACCTCGGGCCGACTGGTTACTACGACCCAGGAGGCCACGCGTGGCGTTGATTGCTGACAACACCGATCAGTACGAACAACTTCGAAATCAACTCAAGCGTTACGAGGCATCGCTCGCGTCCGCAAAGGACCGGCTCGAAGCCTTCTCGCGACTTGAAGCAATAGCGAAGGAACGACATCAGTCCCCTGAGGTTGTTGCGGCGCGGGCGGCAATCGAAATCCTTGAGGGCACGTCGGCTTCCCTCCAAGCCGAAGTCAATGCGCTTAGGTCCCAACGCGAGGCGACACAGGAAGAACTCTCCATGCTCTTAGTTTCAAAAAAACAAGCAACGATCGACCTTGAAGACGTGCGTTCACACCGCGAAGAATTGGCTGACGACGTCGCCGGCATCCTCAACGAGATCGAGGCGATGCGCACCGACGCCCGCCGACTTCAGGCTGAAAAGGCAGAGCTCGAGACTGAAGTGATGGAGCCGGCTGTGGTCCAGGCGTCAGCGAGAAGAATCGCAGCTCCAAGAGTATCTCATCCGCCGCCGCCGGATGATGAGCTCGTGCTTGCCGATGACGAGATTACCGACTTGGAGAAAGCCCCTCGGTCGGCATGGGTGCCGACGAGAACGAGGTTTGACCGATTCTTCAACGCTGCTGATATCGACGATAAGGCTCGTGACTGGACGCTTGGGTAGGACATCGAGTTTGTCCAGCACACCAGGCGTGTGCGACGCATGATCAGAGCGGCCATCAGCGCCGTCGGCCTAACACCTCTACTGGCAAGCCCAGTATTGGCGGAAACATCAGCCGCCGTCGCTGACGAGATCGCCGACGACGGTGTCTATGTTGCCCCAGAGTTCGATATTGACGTCGCCGCCGTGGCGGCCGCAGTCGCCGACGCACGCCGAAAGCTGGCCTCACGATTGTTGCGATTGCGCCGGCCGACAGCCTCGACGCCGAAGCGTTTGGCCTTCGGGTCCTACAGGCCTCGGGACCAGCCGGTGTCGACGCGGTGATCGTCTTCACCCAGAACGGCGACGACCAGGTGGCGGTGGTCGACGACTATCGCACGATCGAATCCTGCGCTCGGTCGATGCCGTCCGCAACGCGCTTCACCCCCGCAGCAGCGGTTACGAGCCTCACCGAGACCCTGCTTGCTGACAACGACGATAACCCTGGCCGCCATCGATGTCGTGCAGAACTGGATCGTGTTCCTTCTGCTCGTACTATCGCCGCCGTGGTTGCCGACGGGTTTGGCGTCGGGCGACCCGGCGCGAGCTGGCGGAGAAGCGAGCCCAGCTGGCAGCCGGTCACGAGCCGGTTACCACGAGCCGGTTGCTCAGTCGAAGCCGTCGCGGATCCAGGCGTGCATGGCCACGCCCGACGCAACGTGGTGATATCGACCGAGTTAACCAAATTGCGCAATCGAGCGGCACTGGTCGAGTACCGGCCGGATGTCAGACAATCCGGGACCCTTCTTGCCCGAAGACCAGCACGCTAATCCCAGCGGGTCGGTTTCAAGCGGAGGGATCCGGGCAGATTGTCGATGCCGACGACCACCAGCCCCGCATCGGTAGGCCCACCGGCGGCGGCGTCGACGGTCGGATGATGGCGATGTGCTGGTAGTGATCGGTGACCATCGCCTCGCCGATTCCAGCGCTTCTTACCGATGATGTGCACTTCTGGCGAGGAATGCATTGGCGGTGCGCACCACGGTGCCGATGTTGAAGTCGTTGCTGGGGTTCGATGGCCACATGGAACGAGTGTCGTTTCAGGTGTCGCGTCGGCGACGATCGCCTCAAGCGTCCAGTAGCGGTAGTTGTCGGTGACATTCCGGCGATCGCCGCTAGCCAGAAGCTCCGGGTCGAAATGATCGCCCACCGGCCACGGAAGATGGGGCCCGACGCCAACGTCGCTTTCGTCCGTCGGACTGGATGCCTCGGTTGGGTCGGGCGATCGGTCATGAACGGACGAACGCAGTTGCGATGGCACCCGTGAGTCGCACCAAGTCGCTGGGGGAGATCCCGAAGACGTGGCGGGGTGTGCCGGCCGCAGCCCACACCTGATCGAACGTCAACAGATGAGGATCGATCCAGGTCCGCACCGTGGTCGAATGCGCGAACGGTGGGACACCGCCAATGGCATTCGGTTGCGTCCCGAACGCGGTCAACATTGGCTCGGCCGCAGGCTGAGGCGCCAGCGAGAGCGGCGAGCGCGTCGCCGTCAACCAGGTTGCGGCCGCTGGTCAACGCCAGCACGAGTTCGCCATCGGCGTCGAAGATCATCGACTTAACGATCTGGTCGACTAGGCAGCCCACGGCGGCGGTTGCATCGTCGGCCGTTCTCGTTCCGTCAGTAGTCGAGTACCTCAATTGTGACGCCGGCATCGGCGGCGAAATCGGCAACTCGTTGGGCTTGGGGATGCAAATTGTCGGCCATGGTGCGCTGGGTGGCTACTCGGTGCCGACGGCGGGAATGCCAAGGTCGAGGTAGGTGAAGAGCGGTCGGAACGTGACCGGCTATGTCAAATGTTGCCTGCGGGGTGTCGCTGCGTGCGACCAGTGTCGACGCGAGCACAACGATGCCGCCCTCGGCATCGATTCGTTCCTTGGCGACGAGCCTCGATCCGCTGGTGGTGATGACGTCGTCGACGAGCAGGATTCGTTTGCCCTCAAGAGACGCGCCTTCGACGTAGCGGTCGGTGCCACGCCCCTTCGGCTGTTTGCGGACCACAACCACTTGTCGCCCATGATGGCGACGCCGTGGCAAATTGGTCGGCGCCGAGGGTCAGACCACCGACGGCGTCGAATGGGGTCCCCGATGCGGCCGCGAGGTCGAGTGAGGCACTGGCGATGCCAACGCAAGGTCTCGCCCTTGGGCCAGCGCTCTTGCCATCGAGAAAGAAACGGCTCTTGGGCGCCAGACGACAGTGTGACCGGCGCCGGGAGTTCGAGAAGGCCCTGTCTTTCAGGACCGAGTATAGGAGGGCTCGACGTCGTCGGCGGTTGCAGGCAAGTCAGTCAGGTAATTCATCGCACTTGACGATAGCGATGAAGGCGCGCTGGTAGCGCCCTCGCACCCCACTGCTGTTGATTGACCTAGAATCGACATCCATGCGCATCTGGATGGCCGTAATCGTCGGCTGCTTGCTGTTGTCAACCGGGTGTGCCGAACGCTCAGCTGAGCCAAACAGCCTGCCGCCAGTTGTCAGTGTAGGAAACGTTGGCGAGCCGCGCTCGAACTGCGTCGCGCCGACCGGAACCCGGGCCATGCGGCCAACCGGCTGGGTGGCAACGCCAATGGTCGCTCGACTGTTTCGATCATTCGGTTGCGGCCGGGTCAGCTCGGCTATCGGGGCTGGCGGCGAGACGGTGATCCTGGCGGCGGGCGAGGGGGTCTACGGAGACGGACTGACTACGGAGCCACCGCCGTTGCGATTGATCCGACGGGTGCCGCCTTGTGGGAATCCTCCTTGGCCGTAGCGGCTATTTCGGTGCCGCTGGTTGTGGACGACACGGTGGTCTACGCCAGCTACACGGGGTACCTGACCGCACTCGACATCACGACCGGTGAGCCCCGATGGTCGGTCGCACTTGGCCTCAACGTTTACATCGCCCGTCGTGGTCGACGATGTCGATGCCGACGGCGTCGAATCGACCTTCTGGTCGCCGTCGGCGGTGATCAGTCGAAGTTGCCAGAAGAGGACAAACTGGCCGGTTCGCTCATGCTTGTCAGTATGGCGAACGGTGCTGTCCTGCACTGCGATGCCAGATGGCGGCGAGTCTACATGAGCCCGACGCTTGTCAGCGATTCGGAGCGGCGACGACTTTGTGGTGTTTGGCACGGGTGGGGGAGTCGCATCAGGGCTCGCTCTTCCCGGGCCAGTGCTTTCATGGTCCGAGATGAGTCACTGTTCGACGCGGAGGTCGTGGCGACGTCAGCGGGCGACTGGGGGCTATATCGCACAACCTCGGTGGCGCGCTCGAGAAGCGCCGCGGCGCCTACGCATTTCAGGAACTGAACGGACCGTTTCCTCGCCGATGTTCACCACGGGCTTCTCTGGTCGAGCCAGGTCGGTGTCACTGTCCCCGACGGCGACGCCACCGAGCTGCCATCCAGCATCGGCCCCTTGATTGTCGCTGACCTGACGTGCGACGGGGTCCAGGATCTTGTTGCCACAACGATGACCGGTATGTTCGGGTCGCTCTCGACGAAACAACTCGCCGTTCTCGATCTTGCGACCGGCGAGGTTGGGTCCACGTTCGATGCCGGTGTCCAGCCGGGTCACGCCGGAGCGCTCGCCGCCGACGTCACGGGTGATGGCTGTGTCGAGTTGTTGTCGGCCGCTACAGGCAGAGAACACGGAGTTGGTGGTGGTCACCGGCGAGCAAGACGATCGTCGAGACGGGGATCAGCGCGGCGGCTGGGTAACCCCGCTACTGGTCGATACGGACGACGACGGGCGGCCCGAGTTGGTGCTTCCGATCAGGGTCGATCGGCACCATCTGCCTGGGTACGGACACCAGTTGTTGGACCGAACGACGTCCAAGGCTGGCTATTTTCGCCAAGGCGACCATGGCTAGTGGTTAGAGACCTGATTGGCGCGCCGATCCCGTTTTGCCGACCACGACCAGAAGATCATGACTGCCCCAAGCCCAAGGAGCAATTGAGCGAGGCCAACGACGCGACCCGTTTCGGTTCCCGTGTACGCCAGAGACGACGGGGGGCCAGCGACCAATGGCGCCAGTCCCAGCTGCTTCCGAGCGGCATTCGCGTGCCCCTCAGACTGGAGCGAGGTCTGATACGACTGCACGAGGGCTCGCCCAGGCTGTTGCCCAGCCTACCACCGACGACGAGGTGCTCGCCCGGCAGAAGGTTGCTGGCAGAGGCAGCACCGTGTGGCCGGTTCCGGTTTCACCAGCGTTGGCAACAGCGCAGTAGCTGCGGGGTTGAGCAGACGTAGTACGTGATGTCGCTGTAGGGCAACCATGAGTCGCGACCATGGACTTCGACCCGTTGCCCAGAGCGAACGTGCCTGCCAGCAGCCTCGGCTGCCCGTCTGCGCCAGCATTCTGGCGATCCTGGGTGGTAACTCGTCGCAGCCCACCGATCCAGGTGTCGACTTCGAACCAATCAGGGACGCCGTTCCCGTCGGCATCTTCAGAATTTGTCATTGTGCGTGACAAAATGATGGTGGCAGTCGCACGGCTGTTGCACCCGCACTGTCGGTAATGGTGTAGGCCACGTGTTCGATGAGTTTTCGCCAGGCACCAGCTCGAGGAAACGAGCGCCGGCCCTGTAGGTCAGCCCTCCGCTGAAGCGGAAACGATGCCAGCTTGTCCCTGGTCGAATGCGGTGACCGTCAGCTTGTCGGTACTGTCGACGTCGCTGTCATTTGCGAGAACATCAATGACAACAGTTCACGTTTGTCGACGGTCGTTAACGAATCGTCGAGGGCAATGGGGCATCGTTGCTGCCACCCGTCGATGGTCATCTTGACCGTGACAGTGCCAGTCGCTTCATGTTGGTCTCAGCCTGGATCAGGAAAGAATTCGACGCTGTTTGCCAACAGCGAGATAGTCGAACTCGGTGGTGTTGGTGTAGGTCACCTCGTCGGTTGAGTCGTCGAACTCCACCTGGGCGATCGAAACGGAAGCGTCGAGAGCGATCGCATCGACCGTGTCTGATTCGTCAACATCGAGAAACTGGGACGCCTGGAGCGAGAACGTGATCGCTTCGTTTTCTCGTGCGCCAACTTCCTGTTCGATCTGGCCGGGGGCATCGTTCATGCCATTTACGGTGATCGTCACGACCGCAGTGCTCTCGACACCGGCGTTGTCGCTGACGGTGTAGGTCAGCGTGTCCTCCGCCGATTCTCCGAGTGCCAGCGACTCAAAGGCCGCGTTTGGGTCGTAGGTGACGGTGCCGTCGACCAGGGCAGCCGTACCAATGGTGGCACTTTGGTCAATGCGAATGATTTCGAGTGTCGCGTAGTTGTCGATATCAGTGTCGTTAGCAGTGAGGTCGACGAGTTCGATGGCGGTGTCTTCGTCTGTCGTGGCGGTGTCATCAGCGGTAGTCGGACCGTCGTTGAGTCCGTGCACCGTGATGGTGAGTGTGGCGTCGGTGAAGCCGCCGTTGCCATCGGAGACGGTGTAGCGAAGGGAATCAATGGCGGTCTCGCCTTCGGCCAACTGCTCGTAGTTCGGGCCAGGGGAGTACGTCACGGTTCCCCCATCGAGTGTCGCGACACCGGTCGTCGACGAGGTGTCGATGGCGCTCACGACGAGGTGGTCAGAGATGTCGGTGTCGGTGTCGTTGTCGGTGAGCTGATCGAGGACGAGCTCGCCGTCCTCGTCGACGTCGACCGACTCGCCCTGGGTTGTTGGCGGTGTATTGACGCCATTGACGACGATCGCGAGCACACCGACGCTCGATCGCCCGTGCTCGTCGACGATGCCATAGCTGAGCGTCGTGAGAACGGACTCGTTGTAGCCAAGCCAGTCGTACGCTCCTTGAGGGTCGTAGGTGACGGCGTCACCAGCGATCTCCAGCAGTCCATCGATAGTGGCCGAATTGACGAAGACCAGTGAGAAGGACGAACCGTCATCGACGTCGTAGTCGTTTGTCATGAGGTTGACGGTGGTCGCGCCTGCGCTTTCGTCGACCGCAATGGAGTCTGCTACGGCGACGGGAGCGTCATTGATTCCGCGGACCGTGACGTCGATGGTGGCGCTTGACGTGCCACCGTGGCCGTCGCCTATTTCGTAGTCGAACGCGGTGGTTGCCTCCGCGCCATCAGCCAAATAGTGGTAATCGTCGAGCGGGTCGAACGAAACGGTGGCGGCCGTGAATCCCGATTCGCCGAACGGCGGTTGGGATGTGCCGATGATTGACAGGATGTCCGTAGTGTCGGGATCGGAGTCTGGCGTGCCGAGGGTAAGGGCGTTGATTGACTCGGTCGGGCCGTCCTCGGAGACGAACAACTGGTTTCCAGTCGCCGTTGGACCATCGTTGGAACCGACAATCGTGATCGTGACGGTTGCCGTGGAGGTGAGGCCATACGGGTCGGACATGGTGTAGTCCACGGTCGCCGTCGCAGACTCGTCGTTCGCCAGGGTTTCGTAGAGACCAGCGGGGTCGAAGATCAGCTGGTTGCCTGAGATGCTCGGTGTGCCGAGCCCTGAAGCGAGCGAGACAGCGTCAAGCGTGAACGTGTCTGATGCGTCGGGGTCGGCATCGTTCGATAGCACGTCGATGCTGGCTGGCGGCCGTCCTCGGGCACCGATGCGGTATCGTCGGCTGCCGCTGGGGCGTCGTTTGCGCCTTCGATTGTCACCGAGATCCGGGCCGTCGATTGGTTGATGCCGTCGGTGATTGTGTAGTCGACGGTGTCGACTGCGGTTTCGCCGAGAGCGAGATACTCGTAGTGGCCATCGGGGTCGTAGGTGACCTCGGTGCTCGTGCTGGTTGCGGTACCAGTCGTTGACGAGTCATCGACTCCCGTGACGGTGATGATCGAGCCGCTGTCGGGATTTCGGTCGTTGGGTCGCGGATCGATCGTCACCCCTGGACCATCCTCGGACACGGTCGCCGTGTCAGGGTTCGCAGTCGGTGGGTCGTATTCGCCTTCGATGGTGAGGAACGACGGTCGCCGAGCCGTAGCCGCCTCGACCATCCGTGACGGTGTACTCGAAACTCGTGGTGAGCGAATGGCCGGCGGCGAGCTGCTGGAATGCCTGTTGCGGGTCATAGGTGATCGTGGTGCTGTTGTGGCTCACGGCGCCGAGAAGACCTGTAGTAGTCAGGCTGGTGATGGTGAGGCTGTCGTTGTTCGGATCTGAGTCGTTGGCGAGAACGGTGATTGTGCCGCCGGTGTCCTCGGTGAAGGTCTGGGCGTCGTCGCCCGGTGTTAGCACCATTCACGCCAGAAGTACGCGACGCCGACACGGCGCCGTTTGATGGGCTTGAATCGTCAGTTTCGGCTTGGTTGACTTGATAGGTGCATTGGTCGGTTCCGTACCCGGACCCATTGTTGGTGTACGTAATCGACGTCCCAACGACAACACATGATCCTTGTGAGGCCTGCGACGTGATAGTGAGGCCAGTTGGCGTGCCGGGGCGCGACCCGAGACCTCCGGTGAAGCCAGTGTCGTTCGCTGAAGCGGGTTTATTGTGACCGAACCACCAGACGGCACATCACTACCGTCATCGACTGCTATTGGTCGGTCGTAGACATTCGGGATCGTAATGGTGTTGTCCGACGTCGACATGCCACCCCAGGTAATGCCCCAGGCTGGGCAGCAGTGCCGGCGTAGCCGACACCGCCGTGGGTCTGCACCTGTGCCGCAGGAATGCTGACCGACTTGTTTGTCCCCGGTCCAGGCGCAGTGGCCGTGTAGCTTCGACAGACCGAAACGGATTTGCTTGTGTAGGACTGGGTGTAGATCTGCGAGAACCACGTCCAGGTGCCGTCGAGGGAGGCGCCGTCGATGCTTGCCTCGTAGCCGCTTGGTTCCCAAAGTTCGACTTGTGTGTGAGGCATCGCTGGTAAGTGAAGGACTGGCCAGCGCGAACCGCAGTCGGGTAGCTGAGTCGAGTCGTTCCTCGATGTTGGGTAGTGGCCGTCCCGATCTGCCAACCGCTGAGACCGTTGTTACTCGTGACCGTGTTGGTTGTGGCGGAACCGTTCGTCGCCCAACCCGACTGGGCTTCGGCCGGCGTGGTCGTCCGACCCTCGAGTTGGACGAGTAGGCCACAAAAGATCACAATCGCGAAGAGGAGTCTCGACAACCGGGTCGCACCCTCCTTGTTGCTGCATCACGCTGCATGCGTAAAGATCGGCAGCTTGGGTGAATTCTTGAGGTGCTGCTCACTCGTTTCTACGTCAGCCACGGCGTGCCCCCTCACCGCCAGCGTCAAGCGCATCATGGATCTGGGCGAGTCGCTGGTTCGCGAAGATCGGATCTGGCATGGCCGGACTCTGCTCCGCCCTGCTAGACCGTCCAAATGAGGCTGAAGCGTGACGTAGGCGCCGAGTTTGTAGTGGTTGGCGGCGGCTCGAGTGGGGCGGCGCTGGCCGGTCGGCTCGCTGAGGCGGGCCGCGACGTGGTCCTGCTAGAAGCGGGGCCCGACTACGGAGCGTTTGGTGCTCGTCGGTGGCCCGGCGAGCTGTTGGACGCAACGGCCTTGGCCACGTCGCACGACTGGGGCTACCGAAGCGGGCGCTGGTGCTTTGAACGAGCTCGAGTGATCGGCGGCTGTTCGGCGCACAACGGGGCGATTGCGGCCGTTGGTCATCGGGTCGACTACGACGGGTGGGCGCTCCCCGGGTGGACAGCCGACGATGTCGCTCCCCTCTTCGCGCGTGTGGTGGAGCAACTGAGGGTGCGCGCCTATCGACGTGAGGAGGCGGTGCCGTTTCATGAGCACTGCCTGGTGGCGGCCGAGGCCATGGGCTGGACGATCGCGAGCGACCTGTGCGACCTCGATGCCAACGAATCGTTCGGCCTCGAAACGGTCAATGTCGTGGACGGGATTCGTTGGAACACCGCCTTTGCCTACCTCGACCCGGTCCGCCACCTGCCAAACTTGCGCGTTATCGATCATGTCTTGGTTGACACGGTGGTTGATAATGCCGGTATCGGCGACTCCGGCGGAGCGACAATCACGGCGTATCGCCACGGTGAGCCACTGACTATTCGGGCCGGCACCGTTGTTCTCAGCGCCGGTGTCTACGGCACGCCAGCGATCCTGCAGCGCTCTGGCGTTGGAGCCAAGAGCCTGCTCAACCGACTCGGGATTCCCGTCGCTGTCGACCTACCGGGCGTTGGTGCCAACCTGCACGATCAACCAATGATGCATGTCGATCGCGCGGTTGGTCCCAAGCTTCAGTCCTGGCTCGACGACGTGGCGGCCACGGGCTTTCTGCCGGAAGAACAGACACTGGGAAAGTACGTCTCGGGTCAGGCGCCAGACGGGATCTACGACACGCATCTTTTCCCGGTGATCGGCAGCAACCAGACCAGCTTGCTGTATGGCCGGGCGACGATTGAAGTGGCGGTGATGACCCCACTGAGTCGAGGTGAGTTCAGCATCACGAGCGCCGATCCGACCGCGATGCCCCATATCGATCATCGCTACCTCAGCGACCCCGAGGGTCACGACCTGGCGGTGATGGTAGATGGGTTGGCGCGGGCCAACGAGATGCTCGACCACCCGGCGGTCGCGGCCCATGTTGGTGATGCGGTGACGGATGCGTCGACGGTCGAAGCCGTTCGCGCCCAGGTCGCCCACTACTACCACCCCGTCGGAACCGCGGCGATGGGAGCTGATAGTGACCCGATGGCGGCGTGTGACGCGCGGGGTCGGGTCCGCGGTCTGCGAAACGTCGTCGTGGCCGATGCATCGCTCATACCCAGGACGCCGCGAGGCAACACCAACCTGCCGGCGATCATGATCGGTGAGCGGATCGCTGACTTCTTACTCAGCTAGCGGTTGCCCGGGCATCGGCCACGAGGGTCTGGCCGGCCTTCGACCGGATGGCGCCAGCCGCCCCGACAATGATCACGGCACCACCGATGACATGGACCCACGTGATGCCTTCGCCGAGGAAGACCCACGCCAGCGTGCCTGAGACCACGGGCCCTGCCAAGCGCATGAGTGGTGGGATATTGGCTGGCACGTAGTTGAGGGGCCAGGTCATGACGACATGGCCAAGCGTGCCGGGCACGAGCGCCATGGCTGACGCCCGCCAGAGGTCGCCGCTGCCAACGCTTCCCGGCGAGTACCCCGCGGCTACGACGAACAGCGACACGCAGATCGCAGCCGTTGTCATCACCCCGCTGAGAAAGGCGACGACAGGCATTTCGTCTCGACTGACTTTCGAGATCATGAAAAAGCCGACGAAGCAGAACGTGCTGCCGATGGCCATGAGCATGCCAAGCAGGTCGCCGCTGGGCCCGGCCGAACTCCCAAGGACGACGAACGCGGCACCGAACATGGCGATGATTGACCAAAGGCGGAAGGCCGGAGCCGGACGCTCACCGAATAGTGGGACGGCGGCGATAGCAACGATGACGGGAGCCAGGGTGCTCATCAGCGTCGTGTCGACCACACTCGTCCGTTTGATCGCCGTGAAGAACAGCACCTGGTTGAGCGAGAACATGGCGCCGGCGGCGCACGCCAATGCAAGGCCACGCCGGGAACCGAGCGTCCTTCCGCTCAAGCGGTGGATCCCGAGCGACACCGCCAGGATGGCGACGCCAAACCAGAGGCGCCAGAACGACAACAACACGCCCGTCGTGCTGGCCGAGCGGGCGAGAACCGGGCCAGTTCCATAGAAGAGCACACCCAACGCGATGAGGTGGAACGGAAATCGGGAGGCGATTCGATCGGCCGTCGGCTGGGTGGTTGTGGTCACCGGTGTGGTCTATCGGAGTGTGTCGACATCAGCAAACTGGCGCGGTTAGGGTGACCCGGTGCGTCTGCTCTCCTACCTGGCGCCGGGGTTTCCGGCATCACTTTTCGCGACCTTGGCTGCCGTCATCGACGCGGAGGTCAGCTTCGATGAGGCGACGTCGGGACCAGCTCCTGGCGTTGATCCGTTCCTGGATCAATCCGCCGATCTGGGTTGGATATGTTCGACGTCGTTTGTTGAGCTCTCGGAGCGAACGCCTGAACCATCGGTGCAGCTCGTCGGCGTGGCCTGGGTGCCAGACGACGAGGGATCGAACGGTCAGCCGGTCTACTTCGGCGACCTCGTCACGCGGCCAGACTCGGCTATTGCTTGCTTCGAGGACGTGCGCGGCACGCGGGTTGGGTGCAACGACGCCGTCAGCCTCAGCGGCCACTATTCATTCCGTTTCGCTGCGACAGCACGAGGCCTCGACCCCGACTCGTTCGCCGACCTCGTATTCACCGGTGGACATCATCAGTCGCTCGACCTCCTGCTTGCTGGCCACCTCGACGCCGCCGTGGTCGATTCGGTGGTGTTGGCCCGTCGAGCACGGA
Source organism: Acidimicrobiales bacterium (assembly GCA_041394345.1). GTDB lineage: Bacteria > Actinomycetota > Acidimicrobiia > Acidimicrobiales > SZUA-35 > JBBKWJ01. Next base: position 21,965 of record JAWKIN010000031.1, read on the forward strand.
CAGACGCGGCGGCGGCGGACTTGCGGGTGGTCGAACGCCTCGGGCCGTGGCCGGTGCAGCCGTTGGTGGCTCGGGCAACCATGCCAGTCGATGAGGTGGCCCGGATCCAACAGTTGTTGTTGGCCGCCAACGATCGGCCCGAGGTCGTGGCGGCACTCGCCGATGCCGGCTTGAGTCACCTGGTCGCGGTGAGCCCTGAGCACTACGACGTAGTCAGTGCGGCGATGTCGAGCCAAGGCGAATAGCCTCTAGAGGATGCCGATCCGGATTCACGATGAGCTACCCGCCCGCGAGATACTCGAGCGCGAAGGCGTCATGGTGCTCGACGACTCAGCCGCCACGAAGCAGGACATCCGTCCGCTTCAGATCGCGTTGCTCAACCTGATGCCAAACAAGATCGCAACCGAGACGCAGCTCGCCCGGTTGATCGGGTCGACGCCGCTCCAGGTTGAGTTGACGCTCGTGCGCATCGGGAGCCACGAATCCAAAAACACCGATGCCGATCACCTCATCTCGTTCTACCGAACCTGGGACGAGATCAAGGATCAGAAATTCGACGGGTTCATCATCACGGGCGCCCCCATCGAGAAGCTCGAGTTCGAGGAGGTGACGTATTGGGATGAGCTGGTGGAGATTCTGGAATGGACGAAGACCAACGTGCACTCGACCTTCACGATCTGCTGGGGGCGATGGCGGCGATTTGGCATTTCCACGGCGTTCCGAAGTACACGCTCGACAAGAAAGCGTTTGGCGTCTATCGCCACCGGAATCTCAACCCCAAGTCGCCTTATGTAGCTGGCTTCTCCGATGACTTTGCCGTCTCGGTATCGCGTTGGACCGAGGTTCGATCCGATGACATCGAACCAGAAATGGGTCTCGATGTGCTGATGGAGTCGAGCGATACGGGGCTGTGTCTGATCTCGGAAGACGAGGGCAACCGCCTCTACATGAAACGAATCATTATTCGAGTACGACTTGACCACCTTGGCCGACGAGTACTTCCGAGACATCGAGGCTGGCGGAGACATCGACATTCCGTGCCACTACTTCCCGAATGACGACCCAACCCAGACGCCTCGCAACCTGTGGCGTTCACACGCGTTCTTGTTGTTTGGCAACTGGATCAACCAGACGTATCAGTCGACGCCGTTCGACCTGTCCGATGTTGGGCGCTAGCTAGGTCGGCGGGCGGCGATCGGCCCATGGGTGGGCCGCTTCAAGCTGAGCGCCAACCTGAAGCAAGAGGTCTTCTCGCCCGTAGGCCGCCACCAACTGCACGCCGATCGGTAACCCGGCCGCATTCCAATGAAGCGGCAGACTGATCGCCGGTTGACCAGACGTGTTGAACGCGGCCGTGAAGCGAACGAAACTACTCGCACGCACCATGGGAGCCATTGGCTTGTCGTCGTGGGCCCAAAGTTCACCGATCGGCAACGGTGGCTCGCCGAGCGTCGGCGTAAGCAACAGATCGAAACCGTCAGCCCACCATTGTTGTGTGGCCCGGCGGAAGTCGAGAACGGCTTGGAGTGCGGCGCCGTAGTCGACGGCGGAGAGGTGGTGCGCAAACTGCGCCTGCACCCAATTGACTGGCTCGACGTCGTCCTCGGTTGCGGGTCGACCAAGCGGCCCGGAAAGTCCGTCTACTGCCGCAGCTCGCCCGGCGGCCCACATCGCCATGAACTTCGCGCTGATCTCGTTGTCGGCCAGTGACGCCGGGTAGTCCGGCATGACCTGATGACCGAGCGTCTCGAGCATCGACGCGGCCGCCCGGACAGCGGCTGCACAATCGGCGTGTAGATCGCCGCCAAGGGGAAGGTGATCCAGAAACCCGATGCGCAGCGAGCCGGGGTCGGCGGTGAGTTCGTGACCATATGGCCGACTCGGAGGCGGAGCGATGATCGTGTCCCCGACGCCCGGCCCGTTGACGAAGTCGAGCATGGGGGCCGAGTCGCGAATCGAGCGGCTCACACAGAAGTCGATGCCCAGACCGGTGTCGGAGCGTTGGGGAGCGAGGCTGATTCGTCCCTGCGATGGCTTCAGCCCAACCAGCCCGCAGCAGGACGCAGGAATCCTGATTGATCCACCGCCATCGGACGCATGCGCGATTGGAACCATCCCCGCTGCCACCGCAGCAGCCGACCCGCCGCTCGATCCACCGGGCGTGTGGTCGGTGTTCCACGGGTTTCTGGTGGCCCCGTAGGCGTCGGTCTCGGTGACGGGAAGGGTGCCGAACTCCGGGGTGCTGGCCCGTCCCAGCGTCACAAGCCCCGCCTCGCGGAACCGGCGAACCAGGCCGATGTCGAAGTCAGAAACGGGTTGTGCTGCTTTGAGCGCCTTGTTGCCGTTGGTCAACACTTGGCCCTCGTAGTGGGCCCAGAGGTCTTTTAAGAGGAACGGGACGCCAGTGAACGGGCCCGTTGGGAGGTCCTTTTGAGCCAGATCGCGGGCGTGCTCGAACCAGCGAACCACAACCGCATTGATTGTGTCGTCGGTCGACTCGATGCGCTCGATCGCGGCGTCGACGAGTTCGGCGGCCGAAACCTGACCCGAGGAAACCAGGGCCGCTTGGTCGGTAGCATCAAGCCATCGTGTGTCATCTGCGATCGAAGCCATCGTGGGAGGCTAGTAGATCGGCGCGAGGCGGTGGGTCACGCGCCTCGACGATGGGCCGAAGCACGCCTGGAGGGCGTGCTGGGTAGTGTCATCTCGCTGATGTTGCGTTTCGCTGATGCCCTGTGGGGTCGTCGGATCATTGACCGATTGCGCGGGCATCGGAGATGCGCACGACGTGGTTTGCCATGGTGCCGATGCCGTCGATGGTGGTGGTGATCACATCGCCGTCGGCCAGGAACTTGCCCTGCGCGGCACCGACGCCATCGGGGGTACCCGTGAAGATCAGGTCGCCGGTGCACAGCGTCGTAATCGACGAAAGGAAGCTGATCAGGGTGGGTACGTCGAAAATTAGGTCTGACGTCGAGCCGTCCTGGCGGATCTCGCCGTTGATGGCGCAGGTGAGGTGGAGCGCGTCGCGGTCGACAAGTTGGTCGGTCGACACCACGAATGGCCCGATGGGTCCGAATGTGTCGAACGATTTGGCGAGATCGAAGTGCGGGGGCTTCGCGGCGAATTGGGCTGGACGGTCGGAGATGTCTTGGCCAACCGTCACGCCGACGACGTGGTCCCACGCATCTTCGGGGGCGATGTCACGTCCACCGGTTCCGATAACGACGACCAGTTCGACCTCGTAGTCGCAGCCGTCGCTGCGAATCTCAACGTCGGCGTTGGGGCCGGTCAGGCACGACGGAAATTTGGTAAATACCACGGGCCAGCGGGGGCCTCGATGCCGCTCTCCGCCGCATGGGAGGCGTAGTTGAGTCCGATCCCGAAGACCTTTGGGGGCGGGTGACCGGCGGCCGAGCGTGACGTCGGCCAGCAAGCCCGTGGCCGCGGCATCGTCGAGACGTCCTGAGAGTTCGGCGAGCAGGTCGGGGCGCTCAAGCGCTTCCATCAGGTCAGGTCCGACAGCACCGCCAGCGTGGGTTGCGAGGTCGGTGTAGTAGTCGCCGTGAACGAGCGCGGCGCGCCCGTCGATGTTGGCGAGGCGAAATCCCATGTCGTTGGTCCTTTCAGCCAGCCGCGATGAGTGCGGCCAGGTCAGCTGGGTTGAGAAATTCGGCCGGTGTTGGTGGACCGAACGAGTAGAGAAATTCGTGGCCCTGCCAATCTTTTGGTCGGTAGAGGTCTTGGGCCGAGATGCGGTCGATGTCGGCGGTGTATTCGACGAAGGTCCCACCCGGCTCACGCAGGTACCAGAACCAGTTCGAACCGATCGCGTGTCGGCCGACGCCCCACATGTGCCGATCAGGGTCGATGTCGACCATGTGTTGCCCGCCGCGAACCACATCGTCGATGTCATCGACCTCGAACGCAATGTGGTGAGGGTACGCAACGGGCGCGGCTTGGATTGCGACATTGTGGTGAACGTCGCCGCACCGAGTGAACGCAATGATCCCTGGTATCTGGTCACTGATTTCGAACCCGAGTACATCGGTGAAGAAGGCGAGCGTGGCCGGCTGGTCGGGAGTGCCATAGACGACGTGGGTCAGGTTCGATGGCCGCACCGGTTCGTTGGTGAGAACGCTCTCGGCCGGTACATCGATGCGTTCTGGCTGTGCGCCAGGCCGATTGAATGTGTGCGTCGAGGGACCGGATGCGTAGGCGTCAGCGATGGTCAGGTCGATGAGGAGCCCAGTGACCGGTTCGCACAGCACGAGTCGATCGGGAGTCGATTCGACGATCTCGGTGGCTGCACGTGCCGCTCGCGCCGCGATGGCCGCAAGGTCGTCGGCGTGCTCGGCACCGACACCCAGCCGCTGTAGTTGGCGAGTCGGCGCCCGAACGAGCTCGACCTGCTCGCCGCCGTCGCGGGTGGCCAGTCGGCCCGTCGCGCGTGCGTTGCTGACGAGGCCGAAGTCCTCGAAGAACGTGGTCGAAGCGGCGACGTCGGGAACACCCAACGTGACGGAGGTCAGTCGGTGAAGGGCCATTACTGGACAAATTAGATCAAGTGATAGAGAATTGCAAACATGTCACGAGGCGCCAGCGACACCTCAGCCCCCGCCGCTTCCGCCCGGTCAACCGGGCCCCGCCGACAGGCTCGCGCCCAGGCGACGCGGGCCAATCTGATCGACGCCGCGCTCGCTGAGTTCGCGGCCCACGGCTACGAAGGAACATCGACGCGGGCGATCGCCGCCGCGGCGCAAACCCAGCAGCCACAGATCAACTATCACTTCTCCTCGAAAGAGGAGCTTTGGAAGGCGGCCGTCGATCACCTCTTTCGGCGACTCGACGACGCCATTCGCCGCTGGGTCGACGCAAGCCCTGCCCCGACAGACAAGCGATCAGCGTTTGCTCGGCAGGTGCGGGCCTTCGTACACGCCGCAGCCGAGTTACCCGAGCTGAACCGCATCATGGTGCAGGAAGCCACCGTCGCCTCCGACCGGCTGACCTGGATCGTGGCCCACCACACGCGGCCGCGGTTTGAGTCAATCACACAGCTCTGGGGCGAGCTTCGATCGGACGGCATAGTGGCCGACGTTGATGAGGTGGTGCTCTACTACGCCCTTGTCGGTGCGGCATCGCTGCCATTCGTCAACGCGCCTGAAGCGTTGCTGCTCGGGCACGACACGCTCGATCCATCGTTTATTGAGGCGCATGCCGATGCCCTCGTGGCGATGCTGCTCGGTCCGAATGGTGTCGCCTCGTGAACGCACGTGATGGCGTGGATGTAGACACGATCGTGGTCGGCGGCGGCCCGGTGGGCGTGACGACCGCGCTCTTACTGGCCCGCCGCGGGTTTGAGGTTCGAGTGCTCGAACGTTCGACCGAGGTGTACAACCTGCCGCGGGCGATCGTCATGGACGATGAGCTTCAGCGGGTGTTCCAAGCAGTCGGGCTTACTGAGGGTCTGCGTGAGATCACGACTCCGCTCGTTGGGGCCGAGTTTGTCGACACGGCAGGGCAGCGGATCATCGGGATCGAACTGCCACCAAACGCCGCCTTCCCACTGGGCCATCACCCGTCAGTGACGTACTACCAACCTGAGTTGGAAGCGTTCCTGCGCTCCGCCGCAATCGATGCCGGCGTCGACTTGCGTCTCGGGGTGGACGTGACCGAGGTGTCCCAAGACGAGGGCTCGGTGCTCGCGATGACCGCCAGCGGCGACCACTCAGCTCGCTGGCTCGTTGCCGCTGACGGTGCGTCAAGCCCAATCCGCAAGTCGCTCGGCTTCACCTTCGTCGACCAAGGATTCGACCAAGACTGGCTCGTGCTCGACCTGCGTCTCGTGCGTCCTGTCGATTCGCTCTCACCCTTCGTGCAGCAGCTTTGCGATCCGCAACGGCCGACAACCTACGTGCCTGGCCACGGGGCGTATCGGCGGTGGGAGTTT
>JAWKIN010000032.1:0-24858 GCA_041394345.1 Acidimicrobiales bacterium
TCCGCCCAGGAACGGGGGCATCGCGTCGAGCAGGGCGGTCTTGCCCCAAAGCACACCAATGCCCGACGGGCCGAGCATCTTGTGGCCGCTGAAGACCAAGAAATCAGCGTCGAGATCGACAACATCGACCGGAAAATGCGGCACCGCTTGGCACGCGTCCACCAGGGCGAGTGCGCCCTTGGCGTGGGCGGCAGCAATGAGTTGTTTGGCCGGAGTAATGGTGCCGAGCACGTTGGACATGGCCGTGAAGGCGAGCAGCTTGGCGCCATCGAGCAGTCGGTCGAGGTCGGTGAGGTCGAGGTGGCCATCGGCCCCGACGGGGATCCAGCGGATCTCGAATCCCTTTTCGGCGGCCAGCATTTGCCAGGGCACGATGTTGGCGTGGTGTTCCATCATCGTGAGGACGACGGCGTCGCCCGCAGTGAGGTTGGCCCGACCCCACGAACCAGCGACGACGTTGATGGCCTCGGTCGCGTTCTTCGTGAAGATGACGGCGTCTTTGTCTGGTGCGCCGATAAACGTGGCGACCTTCTGCCGGCCAAGCTCGTAGCCGTTGGTGGCTCGCTCCGCGAGCTGGTAGACGCCACGGTGCACGTTGGCGTAGGACTCGCGGTAGAAGCGGTCCATCGCATCGATGACCGAGTTTGGGTGTTGGGATGAGGCGCCGGAGTCGAGGAAAACGAGACGCTTCCCGTTCTGCTCCTGCTGGAGAATGGGGAAGTCTCGCCGGATGGCGGCGACATCGAGGGTGGAGCGTGGTTCGGTCATCGGAAAGAGTCGTATCCGTCGGTCTCGAGTTGGTGCCCGAGTTCTGGTCCGCCCGACGCCACGATGCATCCGTCGAGCATGACGTGTACGTAGTCGGGTCGGAGGTGGTCAGGGAGTCGCTGATAATGGGTTACGGCGAGCGTACCGAGTTGGGCATCTTTCGGATCTCATGGACGCCGGTTGCCACAACCCGCAATGTGTCGGGGTCGAGACCAGCACTGGTCTCGTCGAGGATGGCCACGTCGGGTTCGAGCATCGCCATCTGCAGGAGTTCCTTTTCTTGCTGTCGTTGGCCGACAGACCATGGTTTAGGTGCCGGGTCAGGAGTGCGTCGTCCAGGCCGAGGCGGTCGATCCAGGCGAGGATGGCGAGGCGAGCTCGGCCATACCGCGAGGAATCCCGGTGCGGGCGCTGAGTGCCTGTTGGACGAAGTCGATGGTGCTCGCACCGGCAAACTCTGGCGGTTGTTGAAACGCCAGAACATGCCATTCGCCCGTATATCGGTGTCCCAATCGGTGATGTCGTCGCCTTTGAGGCGGATGCTGCCGCGAGTCACCTGGTGGTTAGGTGCGCCCATGAGGCTGGCGGCGAGCGCTGACTGGCCAGCGTTTGGAGGGCCAATGAGGACGTGAACCGCGCCGGGTTGAATCGTGAGGGCTACCCCGCTGAGAACGTGGACTGGCTCGCTCCGCGTTTGGCCGAGGTCGCACGTGCAGATCGTCGATTTCGAACAGGGCAGGGCCGGCGGACATCCGTTCAGTGTAATTGCACTATCCGCGTGGTAAAGGAAATGTCCTCGCCGGGGCGACTCCAGGGTTTCTGCACGTCGATCATGCTGCCCGCTACTGGCAGCGAGCCGCGGCCACATTCGCCTGCATCGGTGGGACGTGTCGCTATGCTGTCGAGTAGTGCTTCGGTGGCGATCGGGCCCGGCCTCAAGTCGGGCAGCGGCGCCCAGTACCAGGGCAACAAGCAGCGCCGCCGTAGAGCACGGCGCTTGACGACGTGGCATCGACGATGATCCCACTGAACAGGTTTGTCACGGCGAGGATGCCACCGAAGGACGACCCACAGGGCCATGAGCGCGTCCTCGAACCTCGTCGCGAAGGTGCTCCTGGAGGAAGGTGCTCAGTGCCGTCGGCATCGTGAAATAGAACGAGCCGACAAGGAAGATGACAGGAAAGACGGGCGCAGGCGAGCTCAGCGAGCCGAGGGTGCTGAGCGACCCGCGAACCCGACGAGGGTAAATCGCACGACCTTCTGCTGGGGAATCTTGAGCAACGCGGTACCGACGCTGAAGCGCGCCGACCAGGGCCCCGAGGCCAAAGGCGGCGTAGGTAAAACCGTAGGTCTGGCTCTTGATCGACGCCCCAGTTGCGCTCGGCGATGACCGGCATCGGGCCGATGAACGGGAGGCAGAGGACGGCGAACGTCACCATGATCGCGAGGGGCCGCCCGACTTGGGGTGAGCGTCGAGCGAGGCTGGATCTGCCAAACAGTCGATCGCCAGCGATTGGCCCGGTCGGGCGTAGGTCGGCGGAATCGGGGGTGATGTAGAGGACCCCAATGATGATGAGGTAGGTGGTGAATTGATCGCAAAGACCAGCGAAATGCCAGTGAGCTCAGTAAGACAGCACCGATATTTGGGCCGACGATCCGGCTCCCGTTGACCTGCGTCGAGTTGAGGAGATGGCGGCCCGGAGGTTTTGGCGACCGACCAAACTGGGAACGACGGCGGTGAAGGCAGGGGCAAAGCGCCTGGCCGATACCGATCATGAAGACGGTGACGAGCAGCAACGCCTTGGAGATCTCGTTGTCGAGAACCTCCACGCCAAAGATCGAGCCCACGCTGCTTGCCACGCTTGGGTCACCATGAGGAGCTTGCGTCGATCGACCAGGTCGGCGAGCGAGCCGCCAACGAGACTCAGCACGAGCAAGGGGAAGAGTTGGGCCGCGACGACCAGTGTGGTGAAGCTCGCCGTGCCGCTCAACTTGTAGGCGAACACGCCCAGGGCAACGTTTTGCATCCATCGGCCCGTGCTGGACGCAAAGGACGCCCAAAACACTCGTCGGAAATCTCGATTGGCAAACGCGTCACGCGCCGTGCCCGGTTGCTCGTCGTCTGGTAGCGATGATTCAGTGGTTGACATGTTCTTCGTAGTGTCGGCCGGTTCGTGGCACATCCCAACCGAAATCTACTTAGAAACCCAAAGTGTGTCGAAATACCAGTCGATCCTGGGCGGACGCGTCGTCATTTCGCGTCACTGTCGCTAGTGCTCGCTGGCTTTGGCCCGGAGTTGAGCGGGATCGAAACCGGCGAGGCGCTTATAGGCGGTTGCTGCCTGCTCGAGTTCGACCATGTCAACACACGTGTGCGTGTCGACGCACGTGCCATCGCAACGCTCTTTCACCCATTGGAGGACAGCCTCTGGTCCGCTGCTCCGATTAGCCAACGTGAGCGCCGCCGTCGGACCGAGGCGGGCTTCTTCGTAGCGATCGAGTGCCGTGAGCACATCGGCTTCTTCGTTGATAGCGGTTGCGAGTGCCTCGCCGTCGATAATTGCTTGGCTGGAACCGTTTGATCCGTTTGGCCGCATGGCATGGGCGGCGTCGCCCAGCAGCGTGACTCGGCCATAGGTCCAACGATCGAGGGGGTGACGGTCGACCATAGGAAACTCGTAGCACACGGGTGTGTCGCGGAAGAGCTTTGGCAGGTCGATCCAGCCCCAGTCCCATGTCTCGAACGCATCGACGAATGCTTCAGCTGACGACTCACGATTCCAGTCGGCATTCGCCACGTCGAAGTCGAGTGGGCGCTCGGCAATCCAGTTGACGAGGCTTCGGCCGCGTTGGCGTTCGGGTTCGCCAATGGGGTAGACGACGGCCTTCTTGTCGTCGTTGCCGGCCATGAACATCGACTCACCGTCGAGGAACGGGTCGGTCTCGATGGCCCCCCGCCAGAGCATGAGGCCTGAGTAGAACGGTGGACCGTCGGCCGGGACGAGTATTTTGCGCAGTGCCGAATGCAGCCCATCGGCACCGACCAGGACGTCGCCTTCGTAGGTGCCCACCGGTGCACCGGTTCGCTTATCAACGAACGTGGCCCGAACGCCGGTTGCGTCCTGCTCATAGCCAACGAGGTGGTGGCCGGTCCGGACCCGGTCCTCGCCGAGCGCCGCCCGAGTTGCCCCCAGCAACAACATCTGGAAACGGCCGCGGTGAAGGGAGTATTGGGGCCACGGGTTGCCCGCGTCGAGCCCTCGCGGCTCTTCCCAAATCTTCACCCCGTCCTCGGAGTAGAACGACAATCGCTTGGTTTTGATGCCGACCGCGCTGAGTGCGTCCTCGAGGCCCAAGTCGTGGAGGATTCGAACCGAGTGGGGGAGCAGGTTGATGCCAACGCCGAGCTCACGGGGTTCGGTCACGGATTCGAACACGGTGACCTCATGGCCCGCTCGGTGGAGCGAGAGCGCTGCGCTCAAGCCGCCGATGCCACCGCCCGCGATGAGCACCCGGGTCATGGCGCCTCGACCGGCCAGATGACCGTTACGAACTCGCGGATGTTGACCCGCTCAAACAGGCCGGCCTTTGCGTATGGATCGTTGGCGGCAAACTCTTGTGCGGCTTCCAGGGACTCGGCTTCCATGATGATCGTCGAACCACAGGGGTCGCCGTTCGCATCGAGCATCGGGCCGCCGACCAGAATGGGAAACTGGTTCATGTAGGCAAGGTGCGTTGGCCTGGTTGCCTTCCGGAGTTCAAGGCTGTCGGCTCGGTCTTCGGCGTGGATCACAAATCGCATGCCGAGACCCTAGTCAAGCTGTGCCGTCCCCTCTAGTCGAGCCGGAAACGCCCCGTATCAGTGGCGCCAGCACGCGGAGTCCAGCGGGTTCGTCATCGGCTCGACGCCGCGAGATTCGGCAGCGATCGCGGGCCTGCATTAACGTCCAAGCGACCAAGGAGTACCAATGTTCGACCTCGTCATTCGCAATGGAACACTCGTCGATGGGACCGGCGGTCCCGCCGTGGTCGCTGATGTCGCGGTCGTCGATGGCATGATCGTCGAGGTGGGTCCTGACCTGGGCGCGGCTCGGGCCGAGATCGACGCCACCGGCAAACTCGTGACGCCGGGCTTCGTCGACATCCACACTCACTACGACGGCCAGGCAACATGGGACGAAGAACTTGCTCCCTCAACGCCGCATGGCGTTACCACCCTGGTGATGGGTAACTGTGGCGTGGGTTTTGCCCCCGCCCGGCCCGATCGACATCAGTTCCTCATTGAACTGATGGAAGGGGTTGAAGACATCCCTGGTGTGGCTCTGAGCGAGGGCATCTCGTGGGAATGGGAGACCTTTCCCCAGTACCTTGATGCGTTGGAACGACGCGAGTTCGCCGCCGACGTCGCCGCCATGATCGCTCACGGTCCAGTCCGGGCCTATGTCATGGGGCGATCGGGGGCCGACAGGCCAGCGACAGCCGCCGAGATCGACGCCATGGCGACGATCGTGGGAGAGCCGTCGGGGCGGGTGCGCTCGGCTTTCGAAGGCGGAAGCCGCACGATCGCATCGAGCGATCGATGGCGAACCAGTCCGGGGACCTTCGCAGCCGAGGACGAATTGTTTGCCCTCGCGGGTGACCGTGGGACGAACGGGCAAGGGACTCTTCGGTTGCCCCAGCCGGGGTTGCCGGTGAGGATCTCGTTGCCCCCGACCTGCGAGGTCGACTGGGTGTGTCAGTTGGCGGCTGACATCAAGCGGCCCGTCACCTGGCTCATGTTGCAAAACCGATGCCGCGCCAGATGACTGGAAGCGGCTCATGGGCGGTCGCAGCAGGCTCAAGACGGGGATACGAGGTTGTTCCGCAGGTGGCTGGCCGCCCATTCGGTGTTGCTCGGACTGTCGGCTCGGCATCGCTTCAGCGTGCCCATCGTTCGCACCGCTGTTGGGGTTGTCCGTCCCCGAGCAAGCGTCATGGCGGATCCTGCGCTTCGTGCCAAACTGATGAGCGAGAGCATTGCTCAGATTGAGGCATCTCCGCAGACAAATCAACTGGCGGCCCGGCTGCTCGACAATCTCGAACATTACCTTCCCCTCGGCGATCCGGTTGATTACGAGCCGGGCCCCGAGAAATCAATTGCTCGGAAGCCAGCTGCTTTTGGCGTCCGCTCGAGGCCTGCTACGACGCACTCCTCGAACGAGATGGATCGGCGATTCTCATGCAGCCCTTCCTGGGCTATTCGCACGGCAATGGTGACGCGCTCTTCCGAGATGCTCACCCACCCAGCCGCCGTGCTAGGCCTGGCCGATGGTGGGGCCCATTGCAACATGATCTGTGATGCATCGACGCCAACGTGGATGCTGACGCACTGGACTTCCGCGATCGCACTCGCAGGCCCTGCTCGGACTCCCGGCCGTCATAAAGAGAATGACGAGCGACACTGCTGCGCTCGCTGGTTTTACCGATCGCGAGGTCGTGTCGAGGGTAGGTCTGCGGGCCGATCTCAACGTCGTGACTACGAGCGACTGACGCTCGCGAGCCGCATATGGTCGCCGACCTGCCCGCCGGCGAGCACTCCGGATTTCCTTCAGGATGCTGAGGGTACGACTACACAATCGTGAGGGAGTCACTACCCGCCGAAACGACGCATTCACCGGTGCGCGCCCTGGGCGCCTGGTGCGCTCCTCGGTCTAGGGTCGGCCGATGTCGACGCTCATGATCGCCGTCTCTGGAACAGATCGCCCAGGTCTGGCCGCTACCCCGTCTGCGGTCGGGGCGAACCACGACGACAACTGGGGCCCGATCCTACCAGGCGCGCGTCTCGAGACCGACTCGGTGCGACGCATGAATCAATGGTGACAGAACACGCAGGCTCACCGGGGTCCGGCCAGTGACCAATCGACATCGCATCTCGCTCGTCGCCCTCATCGTCGACAATTACGACGGCGCGATTCGCTGGTTTGCGACATCCTCTCGTTCGAGCTCGTCGAAGACTCGCCGTCGCTGACCAACGATGGACGGCCCAAACGGTGGATTGTCGGCCCGTCCTGTTAGCGCAGAGACAGGGTTCTTGTTGGCTCAAGCCGATAGCGATCAGCAGCAGGCGTTGGGAACCAGTTCGCAGGGCGAATTGGGTCTGTTTCTTCGGGTCGATGGTTCGATGCGACCTATCAGCACATGCTGCCTCGGGTGTCGAGTTTCTCGGCGAGCCTGCGCGACGAGTCATGCAGGCGGTATGTCGTCTTTGTTGACATCGCCGGCAATCGATAGGACCTACTCGGCTGACAGTCGTTTCACCCGTCGCCAAAGGTAGATCTCCTCTTCAGGTGGGCACAGGAGCCGCTCGTGATCTGCTGGTGCGAGCGTGTCGCACGGAGGCAGCACTAATGTTTGACATTCGGAAATGGACATTCGGCGCGTGGATAGCCATGCTCGGTCTGGCGGCCACGATCATTGGCGGAACGTGGTGGATGGCCCAAGCAATCGTTGACGGTGATTCGATCGCAGTGGCGACACGACTGTCGATCACTGGATTGTGCGGCACGTACTACGTCTTGCTGTTTCAGGCCTTTGGGATCAACCGTCGGCGCTACGGCTGACCTCGGCGGTAGCGAAGGCCGCCGTCGCTAGCGACCGAAGATGATGGTGCCGCTCGCCGCGAACATGCCGCCGACGCCGTGTGCAACGGAGATCTCGGCGCCCTCGGCCTGAGCTGGTGCCGTCCTCGCATTTGCCTGACGCTCTCCTGTAAGGCGTACATCCCGTACATCCCGGAGTGCATGTAGGACAAGCCGCCACCGTTGGTGTTGAGCGGGTGAGCCGCCGATGGCCGTATGGCGATCCCAGAATGAAATCGGCCCCCTCGCCCCGACCGACGAAGCCAAGGTCTTCCAGACCATAAATGGGGAGGTGAATGCGTCGTAGATCATGAGGTGGTCGACGTCGTTGGTCGGAAAATGCCGGCTTCGGCGAACGCCGAGCCAGCGGCGGAACGCCTTCGATGAAAGTGTGAAGTCCTCCATCTGGGAGATCATCGGGGTCTCAACGCTCTCGCCCGTACCCAGGACATAGACAGGCCGTTGAAGTCGTCGGCGCGCTCCCGGCCGAAAGTGAGGATGAGCGCCGCCGCCATCGGTAACGAGACAAGCATCAGTTTCGTGAACGGGAGTCGCGATCATGGTGGCGCCGAGGACGTCGTCGAGGGTGATTGGATCGCGGAACTTTGCTCGAGGGTTCAAGCCGCCCATTCGCGTTGGACGACCGCAGCACGTTGGCCAGTTTCTCGATCGGCACGCCATAGGTCTTGGCGTAACGGAGCCATGGGATCGTGAATCTGGTCGGTGGCCCACCGACGCCGTACGGGCTCTCGAACTGGCCGGACAACGACGACGGGTCGCTGGCCCATCGTCCGGCACCGATACGGGATCGGCCGCTCTCGGCGTGTGTGATTAGGATCGTTTTGGCGTGTCCAGCGGCAATCGCGGCGGTGGCGTGGCGGACGTGCAGCATGAATGAGCAGCCGCCAACCGAGGTGCCGTCGACCCACGTTGGGGTGATGCCGAGGTAGTGAGCCACATCGGTCGGGCTGGTGCCAGCAGTTGCGACACCATCAATGTCCGATGGTTTGAGGCCAGCGTCGGCCATCGCGTTGAGGGCCGCGTCGGCGTGGAGGCCAATCACGGACTGGTCGGGGATGGTTCCGAGGTTGGTGGTCTCGGCCGCACCGACGACGGCGACGGATCGTGGCTTCATGCCGGGCTCCCAGCGGGACGGAACAGGGGCAGTGTGATCTCATCTGTCTGCTTCTCGAATGCCACTTCGAGCGCCATGTCGAGCACGAGGGCCTCCTCGGTTTGTGGGCAGTCGATGATATTGGTCATCATGCGGGGTCCTTCGGCGAGTTCGACGACCGCCACGGCAACCGGTCCGTCAAAGCCCGACGGGGGCCGCTGGTTAATGACATAGCTGTAGAGCGATGCCTTGCCCGACGCAGCGAAAACCGCAACTGAGCGAGATCCGCACGATGGGCAGAACGGGCGTGGCGGGAAATAGGCGCCACTACAGTCGTCGCAGCGCTGCAGGAGGAGCTTGCCGTCACGGGCACCAGCCCAAAAATGGGCGGTCTCCGGTGTCGGCGTGGGGAGCGGTCGTTGTGTCGTCACCGGACTATCTGAGCGCTCCTCGGCGATCAATGCAAATGCCGCGGGTCTGGCCTTGCCTGATCGGCGATCCAGAGGTCTAGTTCGATCCAGCGGTCATCGAGCCAGCGTTGGATTGCTTGGTCCCCGACGGGGATGGTCGATCGGGGATAGCGGATCGGGTGCACACGAACGGTGACCGGAGCGCCCTGCGGCCGTCGAAGGGAGAATGGTCGGAACGACTCGAGCCCCGTGTGGCCGATAACGACGACGTCGGCGTTTGGTGCCCCCGCAAGCAGGGCGGCGACACCGCCCGCTTTCGGCGGCAATACGTTGGTCAGCGTCGCGAGGCGCTCGGCCCGATCCGGATCGGCGTTACGGAGTCGTTCCATCGCGGCGGTCAAGCGGTCCGGCGTGAACAAGCGGCCCTCCGGGAAAATGGCAGCGACTGTCGATGTGTCGAGGTCCGAGGCCAGGTGAGCGATCATCGACTTGGCCGTGTCGCCATCCGTACGAGGAACGAAGACCGAGCCAAGGCGCCCAAAGATCAGATCGAAGCCAGGATCAGCCAGCAACTCGGCCATGATCACACCGCGGACGCGGAAACCCCGCTCCTGATAGAGCAGTGCCGGCAACGAGGTGTCGAATATCGAACAGTGCCGTGTGAGTACGATCGTCGGACCCGGGTGGTCGAAGGTCTCGGCCCCGGACGCCACAACGACGCCGACGCGCAGGAGTTGACCTGCTCGTTTGGCCAACAAACGAATCGACCAGTTCTGCAGGCGCTCATGTCGTCGTTGCGACGCGGGGGAGTCGAGTGATCGTCCGAAACCGGCAATCGCCCACAGCGCGGGAGCCGCCAGTATCTCGACGGAATCGTTGATCATGTACTGCAGCGCAAAGAGATACGCCCGGGGCGAATGGAAGTGGCGGTCGGCCCGAATGAGGTCGACGACCGCCAACATCGGCAGAGCGACTGGCGCGAAGGCCAACCCGACCCCCGTCGCGATCAACATCGTGGGAATCGTCTGGGCCCGGCGGCGCCAGACCGAGCGACGCGGTTCGAACGAGTGATGCCGTGAGTTAGTGGACGCCACTGCGTTGGACTCCGAGCTAGGTGGTTGCGCTTGCGTCGATACTAGGATCGCTCGGTGTCCGACACTCCGAGTCCCGCTTCCGATCGATCGCACGGCCTCGGCCTCGCCGGAGCGATTATCGCCGTTTCGGCGTGGGGATTGTCTGGGGTCATAGCGAAGTACATCGACATGGGTGGTCTTGCGATCGCGGCCTACCGTTTTACGGTCTACGGAATCGTGGTCGGGACGTTGATGCACTGGCGCGGGGTCAAGGTATCGCGGCGGATGATGCGAGAGTCCCTGTGGGGCGGCGTTGCGTTGGGTCTCGACACCGCGCTGTTCTTCTCGGCGGTGAAACTGACAGCGATCGCCAATGCGACACTCATCGGCTCGCTCCAACCAATCGTCGTCGCAACTGTGGCGTGGCGGCTTTTTGGCGAAACGGTGCCGCGGCGAGACATGGCGCTCGGTCTCGTGGCCATCGCTGGGGCGGCTGCCGTCGTGCTCGGCTCACCCGAGACGTCCGACGCCTCATGGCAGGGGGACGTCCTCGCCGTCGGTGCGCTGTTCGCCTGGTCGGCCTATTTCGTCTTCTCGAAGCGATCCCAAGAGGTCATCACGTCGACCGAATACACCGTCGGCGCCTCGATCTGGACCGGCCTGATCAATCTGCCGCTTGCTGTGTTGTTCGGCCAAAGCTTGGCCTGGCCATCGGGCCGGACCTGGTTCTGGCTCCTCGTTCTCACGTTTGGTGCCGGTGTGTTGGGTCACTCGGTCATGAACTGGGCGATCAAACAGATCCCGCTATGGCTCGGTTCCACAACAACGCTTCTGATCCCCGTGGTGTCGACAACCGCGGCCTGGATTTTTCTGGACGAGCCACTGGCGCCTATCCAAATCGTGGCGATGGGAGTCGTGCTAGCTGCGCTTGGGATTGTGGTGTCGGGGCAATCTGGGATCGGCAACCGTCCCCGACCGCTCCGCCGCTAGCCGTTCTAAATGGTTAGAGGCGTCCGGCCTCGATGACGCGGTCGAGGAACTGGCGGGTACGCGGCTCGGTCGGGTTGGTTAGTAACTCCGACGGATGCGATGCCTCGAGGACCCGGCCCTTGTCGAGAAAACAGATCTTGTCGGCCACATCGCGGGCGAATCCCATCTCGTGAGTAGCCAAGATCATGGTCATGCCACCGGCGGCCAGGCTCCGGATCGTCGCCAGCACCTCGCCAACGAGCTCGGGGTCGAGGGCCGAGGTGATCTCGTCGAGGAGCAGGATCTCGGGGTCGCTGATGAGCGCTCGGGCGATGGCGGCCCGCTGCTGTTGGCCACCCGATAGGCGATCAGGGTAGTCGTTTGCCTTTTCCGCCAAGCCCAGCGACTCAAGGAGGGGGAGCGCCTTGGCCTTGGCGTCTTGCTTGCTGACTCCGTGCGCCTTCCGCAGACCAAGCGTGACGTTGTCGATCGTGTCGAGATGGGGGAACAGATTGAACGATTGGAAGACGATCCCAATCCGGCGGCGAACGGCATTGGCATTGACGCCGGACGCCGTGATGTCGACACCGTCGAGCATGATTGACCCTGCTCGGGCTGCTCAAGCAGATTGATGCAGCGAAGGGCGTCGACTTTCCGCAACCGCTCGGTCCGATGAGACACACGACATCGCCATCGTCAACGTCGAGATCGATGCCATTGAGCACCTGGGTCGTCCCGAACGATTTGTGGATGTTGCGAAGCTCGAGCTTCATACGCCGGCCTTCGTTCGTCGGGCCCGATCGCGGGCGGTGTACCAATCGGCGAACCGGGCCGCCGGAATGCTGATGGCGAGAAACAAGATGGTGGCGAACGTGTAACTGGAGTAGTTGAACGTGCCTGACGAGTAGATCTGGGATTCGCGAACAGCCTCACGGATGCCGAGCACACTAACGAGGGCGACGTCCTTCTGCAGACTGACGAGTCCGTTTAGGAGCGCCGGAATAACGTTGCGGACCGCCTGGGGCAAGATGGCATATCGCAGCGCTTGCCATTAGGTAAGCCCGAGTGCCCGGGCCGACGAGCGCTGGCTTTCAGGAACCGAGTCGATACCAGAGCGATAGACCTCGGCCGTGTACGCCGAATATGACAGCACGAGCGTCACGATGCCCCAAATGATCGGGTCGGTCGGGAGCCAAGGCAGCTGCAGAGCCGGCGGCCCGAACCCGATCATGAGCATCAACAGAATGATTGGGATGCCGCGGAAGATGTCGATGTAGATGATGGAGAGCAGGCGGAGAGAAGAAACGCCGGGCCCCGAAGCGACCGAACGACGGCGACCAGTAGCGCAAAGATAAGGATTGCGATCTGGGCGACGACGAACATCTTGATGTCGAGCCAGAAGCCGTCGAGGATCTTCGGGGCCGCACTTCGCATATTGTCGACGGAGAAGAACTGCTGCTTCACGAGCGGCCATCGGGGACTCTGTCCAATGGCCACTAGTGCGACGACGATGAGCAGAAGGGTGCTCGCAGCGGCGATCAGCGCGCCGCGAGCACCCTCCTCTCGGAGTGCATCGGTGGAGATGCGAGGGGGCAAGCCCTACTCCGTGAACGTGGGGATGGAGCCGCCAGCGCTGAGGAACTCGTTCTCGAGCGACTCAAGCGTTCCGTCGGAGCGAAGCGCCGCCAGTGCCTCGTTCACACAGCCGACCAGCGGGCTGCCCTTCTCGAACAACATGCCGAGCTGGTCTGCCTCGCCCTGTCGGGGCAAGATGCCGATGATCGACGAGTTCTCGAATTCGACTGCCGTGACGTAATACGCCGTTGGCAGATCGAACACCATTCCGTCGAGTTGGCCAGCATCGAACGCGGCCTTCGCCGCTGCGTTGTCGTCGTATACCGCAACACCGTCCGCTGGGGCGATGACGTCCTCGGCATACGTCAGGCTGGTGGTGCCGATGGCAGCACCGATCTTGGCGTCCTTCAGATCGGCGATCGACGTGGCACCGGCAATCGCCGAACCATCGATGGCGACGATGGCCTGCTCGACGTCGTAGTAGCCATCAGAGAAGTCAACAACGGCTGAACGCTCTGGGGTGATCGAGTATTGCTGGATGTTGAAGTCGTAGTTCTTCTCGCCAGCGAGGATGGCCTCGTCAAAGCCAGTGCCAACCCATTCGACGTGGTCGCGGCCAACGCCGAGTTGGTCGGCGAGCGCAAACACGAGCTCCGACTCAAAACCGCCCCCGGCAGCCGGGTCGCCGAACGTCATCCATGGTGGGTACACCTCTTCGCCGGTGGCCACAGTGAGGGTGCCGGCGGCGTGCAACGGCAGGTTCGCCATGTCACAGGTCGCGGCCGACGATGCGTCGGTCGTCTCGCTCGAGGCGCTCGTCGACTCTGCGTCGCTACCACAGCTCGCGGCCATCAGTGCGGTGGCCAGGGCCAACGTCATAAACTTGCTTGTCTTGTTCATTTTCTCTCCCTTGAAATCGCCTACGCATATCTAGCAGGCTGCGAGGGACGCTATCTACTTACGATGCCGGTCGTAACAATGCGTTCCACGAAGCGGCGCCAATACGAGATTCGAGGACCACGCGGGTACCGGTCTACGATTGCCCGAATGCGATCGGCCAGGGACGCCGATCCGACAAGGGGACCTGATGTATCCAGGCGTTTGGGCGCAATCCAAGCCACACCACCCGGCCGTAATCATGGCAGGAAGCGGTGAACAACTGTCGTACGGCGAGCTTGATGCTCGATCGAACCAGCTCGCCCATCATCTCCGATCAGTTGGTCTGGTCCGCGGTGACCACATTGCGCTTTTCATGGAAAACCAGATCCGATACATGGAAGTCGCGTGGGCTGCGCTTCGCTCTGGCATCTATGTCACGGCCATCAACAGCTTCCTGTCGGCCCCCGAAGTTGGCTATATCGTCAACGACTGCGAGGCAAAGGTCTTCGTAACGTCCCGGGCCAGAGCGGAGGTTGCCACTGCGGTCATGGCAAACGGCCCGGAGCGGGTCAAGTCGTGGCTCATGGTCGACGGAACAGCCGACGAGTTTCAGAGCTACGAGGAGATCGTCGGAGCTCACCCGTCGACGAAAATCGACGACGAGTCAACCGGCTCGATCATGCTCTACTCATCGGGCACAACGGGCCAGCCGAAGGGCGTCCTTCGGGCCCTACCCGAGATCGCGGTAGACGAGGGCGATCCACGAGGCGCCGCGTTGTTCTCGACGTATTCCTACGGACCCGACATGGTCTACCTCTCTCCGGCACCGATGTACCACGCTGCCCCGTTGGTGTTCTCGCTCTACGTCCACCGGGCGGGCGGAACCCTGGTCATCATGGAGAAGTTCGATGCCGCGGCCGCACTGCGATACATCGAGCAGTACAAGGTCACCCATAGCCAGTGGGTCCCAACCATGTTCGTCCGCATGCTGAAGCTTGGTGACGACCGACCCGATGTCGATCTTTCGTCCCACCGTGTGGCAATTCATGCGGCCGCGCCGTGTCCGGTCGAGGTGAAGCGTCAAATGATCGACTGGTGGGGGCCGATCCTTTACGAGTACTACGCCGGCACCGAAGGTGTTGGTTCGACGCTCATTTTGAGCGAGGAGTGGCTCACCAAACCGGGCTCGGTCGGGCGTGTATCGCAGGGCACGATTCATATTGTCGACCCGCTGGGCAACGACCTTCCGCCGAACGAAATCGGCGCGGTTTACTTTGGTGGCAACGCCGAATTCGTCTATCACAACGCACCCGAGAAAACGGCCGAGTCCCGCCTCGCTGGCGGGAGAGCAACGCTCGGCGATGTCGGCTACGTCGATGATGATGGCTACCTGTTCCTGACCGATCGCAAGGCGTTCATGATCATCTCGGGTGGCGTGAATATTTACCCTCAGGAGATCGAGGATTGTCTCGTGCTTCATCCGTCGGTGGCGGACGTCGCCGTGTTCGGCATTCCCGACGACGAGATGGGCGAGGCAGTGAAGGCGGCGGTCCAGCTGGCCGATGGGGTGCCAGCAACGCCAGACACCGAGCGAGAGCTACTTGCGTTCGTCCGGGCCGAGATTGCGCATTACAAGGTGCCACGGTCGATCGACTTTCACGACGAGCTCCCACGCCTGCCAACCGGCAAGCTCTACAAGCGCTACTTGCGTGACGCCTACTGGAAGAAAGCCGAGAACTAACTCGATGCCACTTGTAAAAGTTCTTGTCGCGAACCGAGGCGAAATCGCCTGCCGGGTGCTCCGCGCCTGCGCCGAAATCGGGATCGACTCGGTAGCGGTGTACTCAGCCGACGACGCAACGTGCGCTCACGTGGGGCTTGGTGGCGAGGCGGTGGCCCTCGATGGTCGGGGCGCCGCGGCATACCTCGACGCGACGGCAATCATTGAAGCGGCGATCGCCACCAACTGCGACGCCATCCATCCCGGATACGGCTTCTTGAGCGAGCGCGGTGACTTTGCGGCGGCGTGCGCCGACGCTGGACTGACGTTCGTTGGTCCGACACCCGACGCACTCAACCGGTTTGGCGATAAGGCAACGGCCCTGGCGTTGGCTCAGGCATGCGGGGTTCCCATACTCGCCAGTAGTGGTGTGGTGACCACCGTCGAGGCCGCGGCCGCGTTCCAATCGAGTCTCGGTCCCGATGCCTCAGTGATGCTCAAGGCCATTGGCGGTGGCGGCGGTCGGGGCATGCGCATAGTCGGCCCAGGCGACGATCTTGCGGCCGCTTTTGCGCGGTGCCAGTCCGAAGCGTTGAGCGCGTTCGGCAATGGTGAGCTGTATGTCGAGCAACTGCTTGAGGGCGCCCGCCATGTTGAAGTCCAACTGATCGCCGACTCGAACGGCTCGGTCAGACATCTCTGGGAACGTGATTGTTCGTTGCAGCGCCAACAGCAGAAGATCGTCGAGTACGCACCGGCGCCCGGCCTTCCTGAGTCCACTCAGGGCGCGTTGGTTGCTGACGCAGTGAAGATTGGTCAGGCTGGCGGCGGTTCGAGCTGATCACTGCCGAGTTTCTCGTCGACTCAGCAACGCTCGACTACTACTTCATCGAGGCCAACCCCAGGCTTCAGGTAGAGCACACGGTCACCGAGGAGATCACCGGAATCGATCTGGTTCACGCCCAACTCCGCCTGGCCGGCGGGGCAACGCTGGCCGAGGTGGGCCTCGCCGAACCGCCGCCCATCCGGGGCATGGCCGTGCAGTTCCGGATCAATACCGAGACCATGCTGGCCGACGGATCGGCGCGACCGGCCGGTGGTCGCCTCACGGCGTTTCAGCCGCCAGCCGGTCGTGGCGTCCGGCTGGAAACCACGGTTGCGCGGGCTACACCACGTCGCCTAGCTTCGATTCGTTGTTGGCCAAACTGATCGTGTTTAGTCCGAGCGACGATCTTGGCGACCTCCTTGCCAGGGCCGGGTCGCCCTCGACGGTTTCGCGATCGAGGGCGTCGCCACAAACAAAGCGTTCCTGCGGTCCCTGCTGGATGCGCCCGAGGTAGTGGCACATCATGTGACAACAAGGTCTGTGGCCCAACTCGCACCGTCGATTTGCGCAGTGCTCGGCAGTACCCCCGACGTGCCGCTCAATCGAGATCCGCTGGCCGTTCTTGCCCACGGAAAGGCCGCGGCAAGTGTTGGTACCGCAGTCGTCGAGCCGCAGACAGGCGACGTCGTGGCCCCGTTGCAGGGAACGATCGTGACGAAGTTGGTAGCCGAAGGCGACGAGGTAGCGCAGGGATCGCCGCTCGTCGTGATGGAAGCGATGAAGATGGAACACGTCATCGAGGCGCCTCACTCCGGTGTCGTTGGTACGTGGCTCGTTGGCGAGGGCGAAGCCGTGTTCGAGGGGCACGTCTTGGTGAACGTAGCCGCGGGCGACGTGTCCGTGGTGGCCGTAGCCGCCGAGGCCGTTGTCGACCTCGATCACATCCGACCCGACCTCGCCGAGGTCATCGAGCGCCATGCCATCGGTCTCGATGAGCGCCGGCCCGACTCGGTTGCTCGCCGACGCAAGACAGGTCACCGTACGACCAGGGAGAAACATCGCTGATCTGGTCGACGATGGTTCATTCGTGGAATGGGGGCCATTGGTGATCGCGGCCCAACGAAAGCGTCGATCGGTGGCCGATCTCATCGAAAAGACGCCGGCCGACGGCCTTGTTGGCGGCATCGGCTCGATCAATGGCGAACAGTTCGGTGACAACGGGCAAGCCGTTGTCGTGTCCTATGACTACACCGTCTTGGCAGGCACGCAGGGCTTCCAGAACCACCGGAAGAAAGACCGCATGTTCGCGCTTGCCGCCGACCTGCGGCTCCCGGTCGTCCTGTTCGCGGAGGGCGGCGGCGGTCGTCCAGGCGACACTGACGGAGTCACCGTTGCTGGGCTCGACTGCCTCGCCTTCCAGCTCTTTGGTGAGTTGAGCGGTCTGGTACCGCTGGTTGGCATAACGACCGGTCGTTGTTTTGCCGGAAATGCAGCACTACTTGGTTGCTGCGATGTGGTGATTGCAACCGAAGGTTCCAATATCGGCATGGGCGGGCCAGCGATGATCGAGGGCGGTGGCCTTGGGGTGTTCACGCCAGACGAGGTCGGTCCGCTCCAAAGCCAGGTCGACAACGGCGTGGTCGACATCCGGGTGAAGGACGAGGCCGAGGCGGTGGCGGTAGCGAAGAAGTATTTGGCCTTCTTCCAGGGCCCAACGCAGGACTGGAGCGTGGACGATCAGCGACAGCTCCGCCACCTGATCCCCGAGAATCGGCTGCGGATCTACGACGTTCGTCAGGTAATCGACGGCCTGTTCGACCGGGATTCGGTGCTCGAACTTCGGGCCGGGTTTGCTCCCGGAATGATTACTGCGCTCGCCCGAGTCGAGGGCCGGCCGGTTGGTGTCATTGCCAACAATCCCTCGTTCAATGCGGGCGCGATCGATGCGAACGAGGCCGACAAGTCAGCGCGCTTCATGCAATTGTGCGATGCCTTCGATATCCCCATCGTGTTTCTCTGCGACACGCCAGGGTTCATGGTCGGACCGGCGGCCGAGGAAGCAGCGTTGGTACGTCACGCAGCCCGATTGTTTGTCACCGGGGCATCCTTGACGATCCCGATATGCACGATCGTCTTGCGGAAGGGCTACGGACTTGGGGCCCAGGCCATGGCCGAAGGGCAGTTTCAAGGCGCCCATCTTCACTGTTGGTTGGCCCACGAGTGAGTTCGGCGGAATGGGGCTGGAGGGTGCGGTCAAGCTTGGCTACCGAAAAGAGCTTGAAGCTATCGACGACCCCGAGGCGCGCATCGAGTTGTTTGAGACGATGGTCGCCAGAATGTACGAGGTCGGAAAAGGTGTCAGTATGTCTGACCATTTCGAGATCGATGATGTGATCGACCCGGCCGCGTCGCGGCAGTGGATCATGGCAGCTCTGAAGTCGGCACCGAAGCCCGCTGCTCGAGCAGGAAAGAAGCGTCCGTGCATCGACACCTGGTAACGAGGGTCGCCCGGAGCGGCGAACCCATTCGCAGATGAGCGAGGCGGCCGGCTCCTCACCGGGCTACCTGTGCGGCATGCTCGGCATCTCTCGCCCCGTGTTGCAGGCCCCGATGGCTGGCGTTGCCGGCGGCGAGCTGCGCGAGCGCCGTCTCCGCTGCCGGTGGTCTCGGTCTGATCGGTGGCGGCTACGGGGATGCCCGCTGGATCGACGAACAGTGGGCGTTGGTGGGCGACAACCGCGTCGGTGTCGGCGTCATTACGTGGGCCTCGAGCATGGCGGTCGTCCACCATGTTGTCGCCAAGCGTCCAGCTGCTGTCTGGCTGTCGTTTGGTGACCCGGCGGAAGCAATCTGGGCCATTCACGCCGCCGGATGTGTCTCGATCTGTCAAGTGTCGTCGCTCGAAGAAGCGCAGACCGCCGTCCGAGCAGGGGCGAACGTGCTCGTTGCCCAGGGCTCCGATGCCGGTGGGCACGGCCCAAACGATGTCGCCCTGCCTGCCCTCGTGTCGAGTATCAGTCGTGTGTTGCCGAACGTTCCCCTCGTCGCGGCCGGTGGGCTCAACGACCGTTTCGACTACGAGCGCATGCGTTCATTGGAGTGCCGCGGGGGTTGCGCTGGGCACGGCGTTCTGCTGACGACCGAGGCGCTTGACGTACCAGCCGCGAAACAGCAACTCATTGCGTCGACGGCCGACGACACAATTCGTTCAACCGTTTACGACATCGTCCGGGGCCCGGAGTGGCCGTCTCCGTACTCTGGCCGCTCGGTCCAGACCGACGTCACCCGACGATGGCGTAACGATGTCGACGAGGCTCCGACGCTCGCTCGATTCGGTGCAGGCTGACTACGAAGTCGCTGTGGCCAACCACGACATGACCCGACGGGTGGTCTGGGCGGGCCGGGGCGTCGGCGAAATTGGCGAGATCGCGAGTGCTCGAGAGGTCGTCGAACGATTCCCGGTCGTTCGTTAACTGGCAGCTCTACGTCTGGGTCCACAACTTGTGCTTTACTCGTCGGCGTGAGCAAAAGGTTGACCAACGAGCGCTACGAGACCGGGCCCTGACCGTGGGGGACAAGCCGTCGTCGCTACGCCTCTATCGGCTGGTGCGAGGCACCGTTCGCAAGGTGCTATTTCCCTTCCTCCGCCTGAAGTCGGAGGGCGCCGAGATTCTCGACCTTGACGGGCCAGCGATTCTCGCTCCCGTTCACCGCTCGCACCTCGATTCGGTTCTCGTCGCGTCGCTCGGTGAGCGGCGACAACGAGCGCTCGGCAAGGAAAGTCTTTTCACCACGCCGGGTGTTGGCTACGTCTGTGCTGCGCTGGGAGCGCTGCCGGTCCGTCGGGGCACCGCCGACAAGGAAGCACTCCTCGCCGCCAAGATGCTACTCGACCGAGGTGAGTCGATCTTTGTCTTCCCCGAAGGCGGTCGACAGCCGGAAGGCCCGGTGAAAGACCTGTTCGATGGCGCAGCCTGGCTGTCTGCTCGAACCGGGGCTCGGGTTGTCCCCGTTGGCATCGCCGGGACCTCAGCGGCGATGCCCGAACACGCCAAGATGCTGAAGCGAACACCCGTTGCCATCGTGGTTGGCGAACCGATGCCTGCGGTGGTTGGCGCCGACGGGGGTCGGGCCAAACGAGAAGACATGGCCCGCTTCACTGCTGAGCTGACCGTCCAGCTCCAGGCGGCGCAGGACCGCGCCATTGCGCTCCTCGACTAGCCGATCGAGCGCAGCGCCCTGCGGATAGGCCGAGCGCCTCGGAGGCGTTACTATCACCCCACGCAACGGAAGTAGGGAGTGCGATGACAGCGATCGAGGAAACACTCCAGGTTGAGCCACGCGGTCGGTTCGACCGAACGACCACTCATCGAGCAGACGATCGGCGACAATCTTGGTGCCGCCGTGAGCACCTACGGCGGCGCGAAGCACTCGTCGTGCAGCTTCAGAACATTCGTTGGACGTACCAAGAGCTCTGGGATGAGGTCGACAAGGTGGCGAAGGGTCTCCACGCCATCGGACTCGTCAAAGGCGATCGAGTCGGTGTGTGGGGTCCAAACAGCGTCGAGTGGTTCTTGGTGCAGTACGCAACAGCCAGATCGGGTGATCCAGGTCAATATCAACCCGGCGTATCGCACCCACGAGGTTCAGTATGCGCTCCAGCAGTCGGGCTGTCGGGCGCTGGTCAGCGCACCGAGCTTCAAGACGAGCGACTACGTTGCGATGATCGACGACGTTCAGGCATCGCTACCCGATCTCGAACACGTCATCTATATGGGCGAGGCCAGTTGGGACGCAATGATCGCGGCAGGCGAAGGTGTCTCGTCGGCGACTATCGACGAGATCAGCGCCACCTCGACCCCGCCGACCCCATCAATATCCAGTACACGTCGGGCACCACGGGCTTCCCGAAAGGGGCGACACTAAGTCACCGCAACATTCTCAATAACGGGTACTTCGTGGCCGAAGCGTGCGGATACACCCACGAGGACCGGGTCTGTGTGCCGGTGCCGTTCTACCACTGCTTCGGCATGGTGATGGGAAACCTCGGCTGCACCAGCCACGGAGCGTGTGTCGTGGTTCCCGACGCCGCCTTCGATCCCGTGGCCACCCTTGCCGCTGTGGCCGAAGAGAAGTGCACCAGTCTGTATGGCGTTCCGACCATGTTCATCGCCGAACTGGCCGACGCCAACTTCGCCCAGTTCGACCTCTCGAGCCTTCGCACCGGCATCATGGCAGGGTCGTCGTGTCCGATCGAAGTCATGAAGCAGTGCGTTGAGCGTATGCATATGGACCAGGTGACGATCGCCTACGGGATGACCGAGACCTCGCCGGTCAGCGCCCAGACGGCGACAAACGATCCGCTCGATAAGCGAGTTTCTACGGTTGGCCGCGTGCAGCCCCACGTCGAGATCAAGATCGTCGACCCGGCAACCGGTGCGATCGTTCCTCGGGGCGAGTCCGGCGAGTTCTGCACTCGCGGCTACTCGGTCATGATCGGGTATTGGAACGATCCAGACAAGACCGCAGAAGCCATAGACGCCGACGGCTGGATGCACACCGGCGACCTCGCCACAATGGACGACGAGGGATACGTCAACATCGTTGGTCGCATCAAGGACATGATCATCCGGGGTGGCGAAAATGTGTATCCCCGTGAGGTTGAGGAGTTCTTATACACCCACCCGGCGATCCGCGACGTCCAGGTAGTTGGTGTACCCGATCAGAAGTACGGCGAGGAGATCATGGCCTGGATCCAGGTTGAGCCTGGCACCACCGTGACTGAAGCCGAGATCAGAGAATTTTGCCGGGGCACAATCGCTCACTACAAGATTCCCCGCTACGTGTTGACGACCGACGAGTTCCCGATGACGGTCACCGGCAAGATCCAGAAGTTCAAGCTACGAGACGGCGCGATCGGGCGTTCGGGCTCGAATCGGCTGCGTCGATTGAGACGGCGTAGCCATGACTGACGATCTTGCGCTTCCCTTTGGACACCGACACCTGAATGGATCCGAGCTACCCAGGTCGATCGGTTCCGACGCCAGGTCTTGCCCGCGGCCAGCGATACGCATGAGCTCTGGCGATGGTCAGTTGAGAATCCGGGACAGTTTTGGCGCTCGGTCTGGGATTTCGCCGGCGTGGTCGGCGACCCTGGCGACCGACTCGTCGAGGACGGCGAGAATTTCTGGGACTGGCGAGCACTTCCCGATGCTGTCTTGAACGTGGCCGAGTCGATGTTGGCGGCGCGTCCGGACGCGGCGGCCGACGCAATCATCGCGAGGGCCGAGGACGGTACTGAGCGCCGACTCACCTGGGATGAGTTGAGGGGACAGGTCGGCGCCGTCGCGGCGTTCCTGCGGGCGAGCGGGGTGAAGCCGGGCGACCGGGTTGGTGCGTGGATGCCCCACGTGCCGGAGACGGTCGTCATGTTCCTGGCCGCGGCCTCGATCGGTGCGGTCTTCACGTCGACCTCGGCCGACTTTGGCGTTGCCGGTGTAGTCGACCGATTTGGACAAACCGAACCGACTGTCCTGATCGCAGCCGATGGGTATTCGTATGGGGGCAAGACGTTCGACTGCCTTGAGCGATTGGTCGAGATCGAAGCGAGCTTGCCGTCCGTCCAGCAGGTCGTAGTTGTGGCAAACATTGCGACAGAACCTGACCTATCGGCCTTGACGTCCGGCGTCTCCTTCGCATCAATCCTCGACGACTACGCCGGGCACCCACCCCTATTCGCTCCGCTTCCGACCGACCACCCGCTCTACATTCTCTACTCATCGGGAACCACGGGGAAGCCGAAATGCATCGTCCACCGGAGCGGTGGTGCCTTGCTCAAGCACCTCGCTGAGCAACAGCTCCAATGTGACATCAGGGCGGGCGACCAAGTCTTCTACTTCACGACCTGTGGGTGGATGATGTGGAACTGGCTGGTGTCGGCATTGGCATCGGGTGCCACGATCATTTTGTACGACGGCAACCCGGCGTACCCCACCCAAACGTTGCTGTTCGACCTCGCCGATGAGTACCAGTTCAACCTGCTCGGTGTGTCGGCCAAGTTTCTCGACGGCTCGATGAAGGCTGGACTGCGGCCGAAAGAGACGCATTCGTTGGCGTCGGTTCGATCGATCTGCTCGACTGGTTCGCCGCTCTCGCATGAGGGATTCGCTTGGGTCTACGACGCCGTGAAGACCGACGTGCACCTCGCGTCGATGTCGGGCGGGACGGACCTGTGCGGCTGCCTGGTGGCTGGCGATCCGACCATGCCCGTGTACGCCGGGGCGATCCAACGGCCAACCTACGGCTTGACGATCGAGGTTTTTGACGATGCCGGTGTTGCTCAAGGCGTTGGCTACAAGGGCGAACTCGTGTGCGTGAATCCGTTCCCGTCGATGCCGCTGGGATTTTGGGGCGACGATGATGGGTCTCGCTACCGCGCCGCCTATTTCGAGCGCTTTGATGGTGTTTGGGCCCACGGTGACTTCGCCTCGTGGACACCCGAAGGAGGCATGGTTATCCACGGCCGCTCAGATGCCACACTCAACGCGTCAGGCATTCGCATTGGCACGGCCGAGATCTACCGCGTCGTTGAGCAACTCGACGAGGTCGTCGGGCGATCTGTATTGGTCAGGAATACGACGACGACACGCGCATCGTGTTGTTCGTCCGCTTGGCCGACGGGGCGACACTCGACGACGCCCTCGTGAAGACCATCAAGTCTGAGCTGCGCTCGAAGTGTTCGCCGCGCCACGTACCGGCGGTGGTGAAGGCGGTGGCCGATATCCCGCGCACTCGGTCGGGCAAGATCGTCGAGCTCGCCGTGACCGAGGAGGTGCATGGGCGCCCGGTGAAAAACCTCGAAGCGCTCGCCAACCCCGAGGCGCTCGACCTCTTCTCGGTCGACTAGCACCCACCCCACCGCCCACCCCACCCCACCCCGCCCCACCCCCTGCAACTGGCAGACCGAACCGGTCAGCGCTGACCGAGAATGGCTGCCAGTTCGAGCGGCCCGCTGCAACTGGCAGACCGAACCGGTCAACGCTGACCGAGAACGGCTGCCAGTTCGAGCGGCCGGGGCTGCGGGTCAGCAGCCGATGCCGAGCCACACGGGAACGTTGCGGCGGGTGCCGGCGACCTGCGCCACCTTGTTGACGTTGAACTCGACCGACCCACCACCATCAAACTTGATGAGGTCCTCGTAGCCGTTGGCAGTGGCCCAGCTAATAAGGCCAGCCGACGTCATGCCCCTCGTCGAGCCGAAGGCGAGCTGGCCGGTGTCTTTGTCGAACGCCACAAAGCTGTGACCGAGGGTGTAGTGCGTGTAGTCGCTCGTTGAAATGCCGTAGAAACCGGGCCACACCTGACCATTGATGATGAGTGGAATACCAGCGGCGGCCCATCGCCACTCGGCTGGATTGTCGACGGCGGGAGTGCCCGTCGGACGCCAGCTGTGCCAACTCTCCAGCACCCGCCCGTCCTTTGCGTCGAGGTTGCTGTTGATGTTGAACTCACCTTGGTAAACCCAGACGATTTCCTCCGACGCACCGTTTGGTCGGTACCGCTCGCCGAGGACGCCACGGTCGGCCCGGTTTGCCGCGCCGGGGACGTGCACGCCGTCGATCACGGCGAAGCCCACGGGGGTTGGGTTGGCCGACTCGGGATTGAAGAACCAGTTGCCGTTAATTGATGCCACCGAGCAACGCTCGTGACTGGCTGAGAAGTCGACCCGGTCGTAGTCGATGACGGCGATCTTGCCGCCGGGAATCGAACGCAGTTCGTAGCCATCAGCGGCCAGCGTCGCTCGATCCGGACTGGCGAACACCGACCACGCTGTCGCGGTCTTGATGAGGTATTCGTCGGACTCGGAGAAGAGCACCATCATGTCGCCCCGGCTGAGTGAGCCGCCAT
>JAWKIN010000033.1:0-24071 GCA_041394345.1 Acidimicrobiales bacterium
AGGGCGGGAGTTCGAGGGGGGCGGGAGTTCGAGGGCGGGAGTTCGAGGGCGGGAGGGGGCGCGGGTGGTGGGGGTCGCGGGTGGTGGTGTGGGAAAACGCGAAAGGGGCCGGATGTGCTTGCGCACATCCGGCCCCGTTCGACTAGACAGGATTAGTCTTCGATGGCGGTTGAGACATCGGAGAACTTCTGCGAAGCGCTGTCGCCCAGGAGGGTGACGGCGGCGATGCAGACAACTGCGATGAGAGCAACGAGGAGTGCGTACTCAACGAGTGAGGCGCCCTTTTCGCTCTTGGCCTTGGTCTGCATCCATGCATTGCTGAACTGGAAGTGAAGCATAATTTTGACTCCGTAAGTCGTGTTACTTGGACCCGTATGGGCTTACATATAACTCATCGACCGGGGTGGGCTTTTCCTGAATAGTTCATTCGGACTATTTGCTCCCCGACGATGTTTTTCCTAGCCAGAAGCTACGAATCGAGGCCTCGAAGGCGTGTGCCTATCAATCGAGGGTCACGATTCCCATGCGAACTGCAGCCAATACGGCCTGCGTCCGGTCACGGGCGTCGAGCTTCTGGTAGATCGATGCGAGGTGGTTCTTGACGGTCTTCTGACTGATGTACAGCTGTTCGGCGACCTCGGGGGTCGAGCAGCCGTCAGCGATCAGCTGAAGCACCTCTTCTTCGCGTTTGGTAATGATGCGCTCAGCGGTGGCGTTTTCTTCCTGGCGGCGAACCTCAGCGAGCATGGAGGCCGCCAGCCGCGGCGAAAGCGCCGTCTCGCCGTTGGCGACCGTCTCGATCGCCGAGGCGATCTCGTCGGTGCTGCAATCCTTGACGAGGTAGCCATTGGCCCCCGCTCGGATGGCCTCGGCAAGAACGTCCTGATCGGCATGCATGGTCAACATGACCACCCGCACCTCGGGCGCTCGAGCCTTTATCAGGCGGGTTGCCTCGACGCCGTCAAGCTCAGGCATGGTGACGTCCATGAGGACGACATCAGGACGCAAGGCGGCAGCCAGCTCTACGGCTTCTGCTCCATCGCGGGCCTCGCCAACGACATCGAAGCCTCGCTCGACCATGGAGCGTCGAAGCCCCTCCCGCAACATGCGGTGATCGTCGGCAAGCATCAAACGAATCGTCGATGGTGTGCTTGGGTTTGGCGTTGAAACACCAGCCTGGAGGCTGTTGGATCGTTCTGAACTTACTCCTGTGCGAGGTAGCATCGTACCGTCGTCCCTTCTCCCGGAGAGGAAATGATTTCGAGTGAGGCGCCGATGCTCGACGCTCGCTCCCGCATGCCGAGAATCCCGTAGGAATCTGGGCGTCCGGCGCTGCCAGCGGGGAACCCGCGGCCGTCATCGACGACCTCAAGTACGGCGTTGGCACCGTTACTGCGCCACGTAACCCGGGCCAGCGAGGCCTCGGCATGGCGTTCGATATTGATGATTGCTTCCTGGGCGATTCGCCACATTTCCCGCTCTTGCAGGATGGGAAGTCGATCGTTCTGGTCGCAGTCGAGTTCGAGGGCGAGGCCACTTCGTTCCGCGACGCGGGCCCCGAATTCCTCGACTGTCGACGTGAAGTCCTTCTCGCGACCGACATCGGTGCGAAGGTCATAGAGCGTGTCGCGAACTTCGCCGATGACGTTCTTGAGGTCGCCTCTCAGGTCGGCAAGCGGCTGAGCGAGTTCCTCGCCCAAGCTCTCCTTGCGGATCAGACGATCGATCTCGAACGCCAGGTAGGCGAGCGCCTGCCCAATCCGATCGTGGAGGTCACGAGCGATTCTCGTGCGTTCTTCGTCGGCGCCGACGGTGCGGAGCCGGGCAAACCATCGAGCGTTGTCGACGGCGAGCGCAACGGGCTCGGCAAAACCGAGGAGTACTTCACGGTCGCGTAGGGAGTAGGCGTCTTCGTCGACTGACTCAACCGAGATCAGGCCAATCAGGTTGCCCCGGGCGATGAGCGGTGTGGTGAGCGCACTGCGGGTTGTGGCCCCAAATGAGCCAGTGCCGTCGCCCGAGAGGGCTGTAACTGCTGGCCGGAGTGTTCGAACCGCTTGCTGGGCCCCTGGCGGAAGCTCGGAGAGTTCACGGACGAGGCTCCCCGTGGCGGCCTGGCGCCGCTTCATGATCCAGGTACCGTCGGTCTCTTCGATCGTGAAGATAACGGCACTATCGACGGGCACCAGTCCACGAAGCCGGACGAGCGTTGACTCGAGGACTTCTTCAAGATCGAGCGACGCTGGCAACGTCTGGGCAACCCGGTGAAGGTTGTAGAGCAGTGCATTGGCATCAGTGAGGTGCGAGAGTCGGTCGAGCGCGATGGATTGCTGGCGTGTTGCCTCACCCGAGATCCGCCGGCCGTATCCGGCGACCACGCCGACCAGGAGCAGGACGAGGGACCATTGGGCGCTTATCCGCCACTCGTCGCCCGTCCACTGAGCGTGGCTCAGGCTGGGGAGCGAGACGGCGACCGTTGAGGCCACGCTGATCCGCAGCGCGAACCCGAACCCGCGTGCGAACCCGGCGAGGATGATGGTGTTGACCAGGGAGAAGATCAGAGGCGAGTGCCAGAAGCCGGTCAGGGTGACGGCGAGGACGGTCAGCGCTATTTCGAAGATGAGGTTGAGCAGGCTTCGGGTGTCGTCGGTGAACTCAAGCGGCTGAACGCTGCGAATGACGGTGTTGGCCAGAATGGCGGCGGCCCAGGGCACGATCGTGAGGTCCGCTTCGAGGAACGCCGAGGCGGAAAGCGCGAAGCAAGCGACCGTTGTGGCCCAACGAATGGCGAGGATGACCGGGTTAAAGCTGACCAGGCGGTCGGCGGCAGCGAAGGCAGCAAAGACCGCGCCGTCGCTCTGGCGGCGACCGGCAACTGGTTGCATGCCGCGACGAGACCGGGTGTCTCGGCGGGCTGCTGGCGGTTGATCAAGAAGGTTGGTCATGGTGAATTCGGTTGACGTGTTGTCGCCAACCACTCCATGAATCGGCCCCTGGCCACCGAAGTTGAGTCAAACGGCTCAGCATTTGCCGCCGGTCGGACCAGTGCCCTGGGCCTGGTTGATCAGGCGTGCTAGCGTTCTCGGGTGCGACTTGTAGCGTTAACTGGCGGCATCGGATCGGGAAAGTCCACCGTTTCAGCCGCGTTGGCTGAGCGAGGGCGCTCATCATTGACGCTGACGAGATAGTCAAGCGGCTGCAGGCACCTGGTGGTTCGGTCCTCGCCAAGATGGTTGAGCGGTGGGGGACTGGCATCGTCGACGAGGCCGGGGTGCTGCTCCGTCAGAAGGTCGCTGACATTGTCTTTAGCGATCCGGACGAGCTGAAAGCGATCGAGGAGATCGTGCATCCTGAGGTTGGTCGCGAGATGATGCGGCAAATGATCGAGGCCGCGCCGAGCGATCGGGTCGTGATTCTGGACATCCCGCTGCTCGCCGAAGGCGCCCGAAAGAACGGCGGTGTCGTCGATCGTCGGGGAGCCTCGGGAACCATTGTGGTTGACTGCCCGCCGGACGTCGCCGTCAGCCGACTGGTCACGTACCGCAACTTCGATGTCGACGATGCTCGCCGGCGGATCGAAGCGCAGGTCAGTAGAGACGAGCGCCTCGCCCTGGCCGATTTCGTGGTCGAAAACGGCGGCGATCTCGCCTCACTTAAGGGCGAGATTGACCGGTGTTGGGCTTGGCTTGTCTCGTTGCCGCCGACCGACTGGTCGCCGCCCGAACGAGACAGCTAGGGCATTACTCGCCGAGCTGGCTTCCGAAGTTGCTGATCGGCTCGCTGGTTGAGCCGCCAAGCATCGATACTGCCCCGACGCACACAACGGCAATGAGGGCGAGCAGCAAGGCGTACTCGATCAAGTTGGCGCCCCGCTCGTGGCGCCGGCTCACTTTTCGGTTGTCAGTCTGCCGCTTGAACGCCATTGGATCTCCTCGATGCGTGTGGCCTCTGCCTCTGTAATCGGCCGCTTTTCCGGCTACTTCATGGGCCGTTTGACTCAACAGGCACGAAACACTGTCAGAGGGGGTCGCTACCCTATGCGGATGGAACTGATCTCTCCGTCGTCGCAAGTGCCGTTCAAAGTCGTTTCTGACTTCGAACCAGCGGGTTCACAGCCCGCCGCCATCGAAAAGCTCGTTGATGGCGTCGAACGAGGCGAACGTTTCCAGACCCTGCTTGGCATCACTGGTTCGGGCAAGTCAGCCACCATTGCCTGGACGATCGAGCAGGTCCAGCGGCCGACGCTCGTGATTGCTCCGAATAAGTCGCTCGCTGCTCAGTTGGCCAATGAGTTCCGAGAATTCTTCCCGAACAATCGGGTCGAATACTTTGTGAGCTACTACGACTACTACCAGCCCGAGGCCTATATCGCCTCGTCCGACACCTACATCGAGAAGGATTCGTCGGTCAACGACGACATCGATCGGCTGCGCCACGCCGCCACCTCAGCATTGTTGACGCGACGCGACGTCATCGTGGTTGCGTCCGTCTCGTGTATCTACGGCCTTGGTTCACCCGACGAATACGCCAAAAAGATCGTTCACCTCGAAACCGGTACCGAAATCGATCAGCGTCTCGTGTTGGGCCGGCTCGTCGAGATGCGCTACGAGCGAAACGATCTCAACCTCGTTCGCGGCAAATTTCGTGTCCGCGGCGACACCATCGAGATCCATCCCGCCTACGAAGAGTTCGTTGTTCGAGTCGAGCTTTTTGGTGACGAAATCGAGTCAATCACTACGGTCGACCCACTCACCGGCGAAAAGCTCGAGACCCTCCACGACATCGTGCTGTTCCCCGCCACGCACTACACAACCTCAGACGACCGAATGCAGGCCGCAATCGCCAGTATTGAGGCCGAGTTGCAAGAGCGGCTGGCCACGTTCGAAGGTGAGTCCAAGCTGCTGGAAGCTCAGCGGTTGCAGATGCGCACCCAGTACGACCTCGAAATGATGCAGGAGATGGGCTTTTGCAACGGCATCGAAAACTACAGCCGACACCTTGATGGGCGAGCACCAGGCGAGGCGCCAAGCACGCTGATCGACTTTTTCCCGTCCGACTTCCTCACCATCATCGATGAGAGCCACGTGGCCATTCCCCAGCTTCATGGCCAGTACGCCGGCGACCGCTCGCGGAAAGACAATCTGATTGAGCACGGCTTTCGCCTACCCTCGGCGGCCGATAATCGACCACTCCGTTTCGAGGAATGGGTCGAGCGGACGGGGCAGACCATTTTCTTGTCGGCCACGCCGAGCAAGTACGAGCTTGAGCACAGTGGTCAGCTCATCGAGCAGATTATTCGGCCTACGGGCTTGGTCGACCCTGAGGTCGTCGTCCGACCGACCAAGGGCCAGATCGACAACCTTCTCCAAGACATCACCGACGTAATCGCAACCGACGGTCGAGCGCTCATCACAACGCTCACCAAGAAAATGGCCGAGGACCTCACCGACTACCTACTGGAACAGGGTCTACGCGTCCGCTATCTGCATTCCGAGATCGACACCATCCAGCGAATCGAGACCCTGCGCGGCCTGCGCCTTGGCGAGTTCGATGTACTCGTCGGCATCAACCTGCTGAG
The DNA here is from genome assembly GCA_041394345.1 of Acidimicrobiales bacterium. Classification (GTDB taxonomy): domain Bacteria; phylum Actinomycetota; class Acidimicrobiia; order Acidimicrobiales; family SZUA-35; genus JBBKWJ01. The sequence goes on from JAWKIN010000033.1 coordinate 5,579, forward strand.
GAGGGGCTTGACCTTCCTGAAGTGCAGTTGGTCGCCATCCTTGACGCCGACAAAGAAGGGTTCCTTCGCTCGGAAACCTCGCTGATCCAAACCATCGGCCGGGCCGCCCGCAATGTTGACGGTCGTGTTGTCATGTACGCCGACAAGATGACCGATTCGATGCAGCGAGCCATCTCTGAGACCAACCGTCGGCGCGGCATCCAGGTAGCCTACAACGAGGAACACGGCATCAATCCCCAGACAATTCGCAAGGCCGTCACCGACATCTTGTCGATGATTCGTCCCACTGATCCGTCGGCGCCAGCGCCGGGCGACGGCAAGCGGAAGCGTCGGCCAGACGAGGTCAAGAAGCTCAAGGAATTGGCGGAGTTGCCAGAAGACGAGTTGCGTCGACTAATTCTGACGCTCGAGGAAGAAATGCACGAGGCGTCGACCGATCTTCGCTTTGAATACGCAGCCCGGCTTCGCGACGAGATCCGTGATCTCCAACGCGAGCTTCGGCAGATGGTCTAGTCGATAGCCTCGCCTTGTGGGAAACAAGCTCATCATCCGCGGAGCACGCGAGCACAACCTGCGAAACGTCAGCCTTGAGCTGCCTCGTGACGCACTCATTGTCTTTACCGGCCTGTCTGGGTCGGGCAAGTCGTCACTAGCGTTCGACACGATCTACGCCGAAGGTCAGCGACGCTACGTCGAATCGCTTTCGGCCTACGCTCGCCAGTTCCTTGGTCAGATGGACAAGCCCGACGTCGATTTCATCGAAGGTCTGTCGCCCGCGATCTCGATCGATCAGAAGTCGGCTTCTCGCAATCCTCGATCGACGGTTGGCACCGTCACGGAGGTCTACGACTATCTGCGCCTGCTGTATGCCCGCGTCGGCGTTGCCCACGATCCAGAGACCGGCGAGCGGCTGGTCAAACAAACGCCACAGCAGATCGTCGACCAGGTCCTTCGCCTTGAGGATGGGACTCGTTTCCAGATCTTGGCCCCCGTCGTTCGGGGCCGCAAAGGAACCTACGACACCCTGCTGACTGATCTCGCTGGCCAGGGGTTCGCCCGAGCCATCGTCGATGGCGAGTTGGTCGAGCTGAGTGGCGACTTGCCTGAGCTCGAACGCTACGAACAGCACGACATCTCCGTCGTTGTTGATCGCCTGGTACGCCGCGACGGCATCGAGCGGCGTCTGACCGAATCGATGGAAGCCGCTCTCCAGCTGTCTGGTGGCGTGGCCGAGATCGAGATCGTTCCGCCTAAGGGTTCCGATGCGTCCGCAGAACCTGAGATCAAGGTGTTTAGCCAGCATCTGTCGCGGCCGAGCGATGGGAAGAGTTTCGACGAGCTAGCGCCCCGCAACTTCTCGTTCAACTCGCCCTACGGCGCTTGTACCTCGTGTGATGGGCTCGGCACCACCTAAGAGGTCGACCCTCGCTTGGTCATCCCCGATGAGCAGCTCTCGATTAGCGGGGGCGCCATCCAACCATGGTCGGGTAACCGAACCCAATACTTCGCCCGGCTCGTCGAGTCAGTGGCAGCCCAAAACAACATCCCGGTCGACGTACCGTGGGCCGACCTCTCGCCCAAGCAGCGCAAGGTCTTTCTGCACGGCGCAGGCAACAAGAAGATCGACGTCAACTACACCAATCGGTATGGCCGGGTGCGCACCTACTCAGCCAACTTCGAGGGCATCATTCCCTACCTCCGTCGCCGCCACTCTGAGTCCGAGAGCGACTCACAGCGCGAGCAGATCGAGGGCTACATGCGGGAGGTCGACTGTTCGGCCTGTGGTGGAGCGAGGCTGAATCCGCTTTCGTTGGCCAGCACGGTCGGCGGGCATTCGATCGCTGACTTGTCGAAGATGTCGATTCGCGACGCAGCCAAAACACTCGCAGGACTCGAGCTCAGCGACCGAGACATGCTCATCGCCGAGCGGGTTGTAAAGGAAATCAACGCCCGCCTGAGCTTCCTCCTCGACGTCGGACTCGACTACCTCTCGCTCGGACGCTCAGCCTCAACGCTGTCGGGCGGCGAAGCACAACGCATCCGGTTGGCGAGCCAGATCGGCTCGGGCCTCGTCGGGGTGCTCTACGTACTCGACGAGCCGTCTATCGGCTTGCACCAGCGAGATAACGCGAAGTTGATCGAAACGTTGCAGCGATTGCGCGACCTCGGTAACACGGTGCTGGTCGTCGAGCACGACGAGGAGACCATCGGGGTGGCCGACTACGTGGTCGACATCGGGCCTGGGGCGGGTGAACACGGCGGAGATATTGTCTTTGCTGGCAGTGTCAAGCAGTTGCTGAAGAGCTCAGAGTCTGTGACCGGTCAATACTTGGCGGGTAAGCGGTCGATCCCGGTGCCAGCAATGTGTCGCCCTCAACGGCACGAGCCTGACGATTCGGGGCGCTCGCGAGCACAACTTGCAAAACCTGACCGTCGACATCCCACTCGGACTATTCGTTGCGGTTACGGGCGTCTGGCCCGGGTAAGTCGACGCTCATCAATCAGATCTTGCTCCGCCTGCTCATGCAGCGCATCTATGGGTCGAAGACGCCACCGGGCCTACATACGGGTGTCGACGGTCTGGAACACATCGACAAGGTTATCAATATCGACCAGTCGCCGATTGGCCGAACCCCACGATCCAACCCGGCCACGTACACCGGCGTGTTTGATCACGTTCGAAAGCTCTTCGCCCAAACCAACGAGTCCAAGGTCCGCGGCTATATGCCTGGCCGTTTCTCGTTCAATGTTGCTGGCGGCCGCTGCGAGGCGTGTTCGGGCGACGGCACGATCAAGATCGAGATGCACTTTCTGCCCGACGTCTACGTGCCGTGCGAGGTCTGCAAGGGGGCGCTAACCGCGCACACCCTCGAGATCCACTTCAAGGGCAAGACGATCGCCGACGTCCTCAATATGCCGATCGAGGAGGGTTTGAGTTTTTCGCCAACCAGCCACCTATCGCCCGGCATCTGCAGACGCTGGTCGATGTCGGCCTCGGCTACGTCCGGCTCGGCCAACCGGCCCCCACACCTCGGGGGCGAGGCGCAGCGCGAAACTCGCCTCCGAGCTAGCGAAACGGTCGACGGGTCACACGATGTACCTGCTCGACGAGCCCACCACGGGACTCCATTTCGAAGACATCCGGAAAGTTTCTACGGTGCTCGGTCGGCTGGTCGAGCAAGGCAACACCGTTCTTGTGATCGAGCACAACCTCGACGTCATCAAGACCGCTGACTGGATCATCGATCTCGGACCCGAGGGCGGCACCGGGGGATGGACCATCGTGGCCACCGGTTCGCCAGAGGATGTTGTGAACGTCAAGGAGAGCTACACCGGCCAATTCCTCGGCTCGTTGCTTTCCGAGCAACGCCGTCGTTGACGACGCTCAACGGCTCGCGCTAGTTGTCGGTCGACTCGGTCGGCTCGGTCGACTCGCTCGGCTCTTCCGGTGCTGGGCAGGCGTTTGCTACCGAGGCTGGATCGAGCTTGAGTTGCGAGATGTCTGTGCCGGTGGTTCCGAGTGTTAACGCTCCGTCTCCATCGCTAGTGACGATGGCGACGAGCAAGCCAGCACTGTCGATAACCGGCATGCCAGGGGGCAGGCGCTCGACGTCGAACGTCGTCATGAAGGTCCCATCGCGGTTTCGCTCGGATGCGGCCACGACGAGATCGAGACCGTCAATGTCGCGGCCCGCTGCGAGCCCTCGAACGTCGAGCAATGTGAGCTCGGTGCCGTCCGCGAGTTGCGAGGTCTTGCCCCGTTTGAGGCCGAACTCGGGAGGTGAGTCTGGTTGGATGACGACGTAGCGTTTGTCGCTCGTGACACCGATGGGCGTGCCCGTTGATGAATCGCCAGTTGAGAAGTTGAGGTTGACCTGAGCGCCGGTTAGTGGACCGTTCGCTGGGAGGAGGACGACACCTGACGTGACCACACCGATCGCCGTCGAACCGTCGCAGTAAACCCCACTGGTCGACGCAAATGACCCCATGATGTCGTCGGCAAATTTCTGCCCACCAGGGGCAGAAGTCGTGTCGAGCGACAGCGATGCCGCAAGCTCGGGACGATCGGACGTAAACCACCCGACGAGCGAGCCGAGTCCGAAGAGTAGGGCCGTTGCTCCAACCGCGATGCCGACCAAGGCGAGTTGATTGTCTGAACGACCTAGTTTGCTGCGGTACTGAGCCGATTCGATCGGGCCGTGACGGAATAGACGTCGTCGATGTGCGCCGGGCGATTCCGGACTTGGCGAATGCGGGCTCGTCGACCGTAAGTTGCGGTGCGGCACTCGGTGGCACCGGTGGCAGATGGTCGTACTCAGCGAGCCGAGTGGTTGGCGCGATCGATGGTGGTGTTCCGGCCCGCTTGGCCCGGGAGCCCAAGAGTTGGTCGAGTTCGTCGTAGTGCGAGCGGTAGTCGGTGGCCGGTTGAGGGTCTGGTTCTGGCAGCGCGCCGAATATCGGCAGTTCGAGCGGCGCCCCGGTTGGCGGTGCGTCGAACGTGGGTGCGTCGAACGTGGGCTCATCGAACGTGGGTGCGTCGAACGTGGGCTCATCGAACGCGGGTGCGTCGAACGTGGGCTCATCCGGCGTAGGAGGGTCCTCCCCGAGCAGTTGGCGAAGAAAGTCGTCGGGCGCGATCTCATCGCCGTCTATCTCATCGCCGTCGATCTCGCGAGTGCGCCCACCGGGCGGCGGCAGATCGAGCGGGTTGCCCACCGGCGGGGCGAAATCGAGTGGCTGGTCGGGCGCGTCGCTCTCGACGGCGGTGCCGCAGTCAATGCAATGAGATTGGTGTTCAGGCACGAGCGCGTGGCACTGCCGGCAGATATCCATGATTCGCTCCTTGGCCTCCAATCGGCAGTTCAGGCCGCAACTAAAGGGCCTAGGCTGCGATTGTGGTTACCCGACCCCCGCAAGGCTCGATTCCGGAAACACCCGGCTCCTACCAGTTTCGCGATTCGGCCGGCCGAGTCATCTACGTGGGGAAGGCCAAGAACCTTCGGGCTCGGCTGTCTAATTACTTCCAGAACCCCGCGGCCATGCACCCGCGGACCGCTCAGATGGTCGCAACGGCCGAATCGGTCGAGTGGATTGAGGTCCGCAACGACGTCGAAGCACTCATGCTTGAGTACAACCTCATCAAGCAGCACCGGCCGCGTTTCAACGTCCGCCTTGTCGACGACAAGAGCTATCCCTATTTGGCCGTAACGGTCGAAGACGAGTGGCCGAGGCCAAGGGTGATGCGGGGCACGAAGCGGAAGGGCACGCGTTACTTCGGGCCATACGGTCATGCCTACGCCATCCGCGACACGCTCGATCAGCTTCTACGAACCTTTCCGGTCCGAACCTGTAGCGACGCCAAGCTTGAGCGTCATCGCAAGCTCGGCAAGCCGTGCCTCCTCTTCCACATCGAGAAATGCAGTGGCCCCTGCGTCGGCGAAGTCAGCCGCGAAGACTACGACACCATGGTCAAGGACCTCATCGAGTTCCTCGAGGGCGACACCCAGCCGGTGATCGACCGACTCGACGCTGAGATGCGGGCCGCGGCGCTCGAGCTCGATTTCGAGCAGGCAGCACGTCTCCGTGATCGCGTGGCCACGGTCCGCAAGGCGGTCGAAAAGCAACAGATGGTGGCCGACGGCAACGAAGACATCGATGTCATTGGCATTGCCCAAGACGAACTTGAAGCTGCGATCTTTGTGTTCTTTGTCCGGCACGGTCGAGTGATGGGTCGCCGAAGTTTCATTGTTGACAAGGTCGAGCCCCTGACCAACAACGAACTGGTCGATAAGGCACTCGAAGCACTGTACGAAGAGACGCCGGTTCAGGGCATGCCCCGTACGGTCCTCGTGCCCGACTTGCCCTCGGACCCCGAGCTTTACCATCAGTGGTTGAGCGAGGAGCGAGGTTCACTGGTGGCAATCCGCGTGCCACAACGTGGGGCAAAGCGAGAACTGGCCCAGACCGTTACCCAAAACGCCGAGGCCGAATTCACCCGACACCGGATGAAGCGGGCTACCGACCACAACAGCCGGGCACGGGCGCTCAACGAGCTGCGCGATCGCCTGTCGTTGCCGGCGTCGCCACTCCGAATCGAGTGCTACGACATGAGTCATCTCCAGGGAACCGACTATGTCGGCTCGATGGTGGTCGTCGAAGATGGGCTGCCAGCGAAGAACCAATACCGCCGATTCAAGATCAAGACCGTCGACCAAAATGACGATTTTGCTGCGATGGAAGAGGTATTGCGCCGCCGGTTGTCGGCCTATAAGGCGGACAAGCTGAAGCCGGTAGCCGAGCGAGGCCGGTTTCAGTATCCGCCCCAACTCCTCGTGGTCGACGGGGTAAGGGACAGCTGAGCCAGCGGTCAAGGTCCTCGTCGAGCTCGATCTGTTTGACGAGATCCCTGTTTGCTCGCTGGCCAGCAGTTTGAAGAGGTCTACCTGCCCTACCAGTCTGACCCCATCGAGATACCACGCCAGTCCGAGGCGCTCTACCTGCTTCATGCCTCCGCGACGAGTCTCACCGGTTCGCGATCACGTATCACCGGAAGCTTCGGGATAAGCGAATGACGACCTGGATTCTCGACGACATTCCCGGGCTCGGACCAACGAGGAAGAAGCGACTCGTCAATGAGCCCGGTAGTGTCACCGCAGTGAAGAAGGCGAGCCACGAGCAACTGAGCGCGTTGAGTTGGCTGCCTGAGGCAGTGGCGGAAGCAATCTACGCAAAGACCCACGGACTGACGCCAAAGTCGGAAAGCCACTGAACATGACCGAGCTCGCAAACCCAGACGAGAACATTGCCTTTGGAACGCATGCCCAGTGGTGGCAGGACGAGTTCACCGATGGCGTCGATCCCGAGTACACCGACTAAACTGCCTCCGATCATCGTCGATGCGCTTGGCGACGCGGCGCTAATCCTCGACGTCGGCACGGGCGAAGGCCAGGTCGCCCGCGAGCTCGCCGCGGTCGGCCCGACGGTCGTCGGCATCGACCCGATCTGGGCCTGGTTGCCGAGGCTGCGAAGCGTGGCGGGGGAGTGAAGGTCGTGCAGGGGGTCCGGCTGCGCCCTGCTGCTCTTCGACGAAACCTTCGGACGCGGCGCTCGCCTGCCTGGTCTTCGAGCACATCGACGACGTCGATTCGGCCATTGCTGAGGTGGCGCGTTCTGAAGCCCGGTGGCCGGTCTCTGTTCTTACTGAACCATCCACTGCTCCAGACGCCTCGACTCCTGGTTGGATCGACGACCACATGATCGATCCGCCCGAACAGTATTGGCGGATCGGGCCGTACCTGCTTGAGCAGGCGACGATCGAGCAAGTGCAGAACGGCGTATTCATCCGCTTCATTCATCGGCCGGTGTCGCGCTACATCAATGCGCTCGCCGACGCTGGCCTTTTTGTCCGGAAGATGAACGAGCCAGCCCCGCCGCCAGCGTTCCTGGCCCAAGCCCCTGAATACTTCGACGCCTCGACGGTGCCTCGCCTGTTGGCGCTCCACCTCGAGAAGCGCTCGTAGCGTTCGGACCTGTGCGACAATCGACGCTATGACCTCCGTCCTTGTAGTTACGGGCCTTTCTGGCGCTGGTCGATCGGTATCGGCGGGTGCCCTGGAAGACCTCGGCTGGTTCGTGATCGACAATCTTCCGGCCGCACTCATCGCCAAGGTCGGCGAACTGGCGACAGGGTCAGGCGGGGCCTACGACCGGGTGGCCCTGGTGCTCTCTGGACACTCGGCCGAGACCGAAGCATCGATTGAGACGCTTCGGAGCATGGTGGGTGAACTTCGCATCGTGTTTCTTGAGGCCAACACTGATGTCTTGACTCGACGTTATGTCACCAGTAAGCGCCGCCATCCGCTTTCGGCGTCGGCTCACGAGTCAGGCCTTGTTCAGGCGATCGAAGAAGAACGACGCGGACTGACCACAGCGCTTGCGAGCGCCGATCTCGTGATCGATACGAGCGACCTCAATCCCTATCAACTACGGGACCGCTTGGCGGCCGAGTTCGCAGAGGAGGTTGAGACCGAGAAGATGCGCATCACGGTCTCGTCGTTCGGCTTTAAACACGGGATGCCGCTCGATGTCGACATGGTGTTTGACGTCCGCTTCCTGCCCAATCCGTATTGGGACGACTCGCTACGTTCGTACTCCGGGAAGGATCCCGAAATCCAGACCTACGTGCTCGAGAGTGAGCGCAGTTCTCGATTCCTCGACAAGCTTTTGGCCCTGATCGAAGAGCTCTTGCCCGCCTACGCAGAAGAGGGAAAGAGCTACCTCGGAATCGCCTTCGGTTGCACCGGCGGCCGGCACCGGTCGGTCGCCGTTGCCGAGACTGTGGCTCAGCAGCTTAAGGAACTCGGATGGCAGCCGAGAGTAACTCACCGGGATATCGACAGGTAACGACTGGATGAGTGACCCATCGACAACACACACGAGCCGCGAGCTTCGTGTTGTCGCGCTCGGTGGTGGACACGGTTTGGCATCGCTGCGGGCCAGTTTCGACATACACGTCGTCGATCGTGGGCATCGTGTCGGTGGCCGATGACGGCGGTTCGAGCGGCAAGCTCCGGAGCCGACCTCGACCTTCCGGCCCCGGGCGACCTTCGTCGTTGCTTTCGGCGTTGGCAACCGAAGACAGCCTGCTTGCTCGCTCACTTGAATACCGGTTCAATCGCGGCACGCTGGAGGGCCACCCAATCGGCAATCTGCTGATTGCGGGGCTCGCTGAGGCCACGGGTGATTTTCAAGCGGCAATTACCGAAGTTGCCCGGCTGATTGGAGCCATGGGCGAGATCTTCCGGCGACGACTGGCCCGGTGACGCTGCAAGCCGGACTCGACGAGGGCTGCCTAACGGGTCAGGTCACGATCGAACGCGCTGCCGGCATTCGAAATCTGAGATTTTTGCCCGCTGACCCCCGTCACCTCGGCCGGCGATTCAGGCAATCCTTGATGCTGATCAGTGCTCATCGGCCCTGGTTCGCTCTTTACGAGCGTTCTGGCGGCTGCGGTCGTGCCCGACCTTCGGGCTGCGTTGCGCCATAGTCGGGCCCAGCGTGTGTATGTCGCCAATATCGCCAATGACCGGGGCCAGGTGCGGGGATTCGAGCTTCCGGAGCATCTGGCCACATTACCGCTCACGGCGTCATCGTCGATGCCGTCGTCGCCCAGAAAGGCACCCTCGTCTCGATCGAAATCAAGATCCCCGTCGCCACCGGCGACCTTTGAGCGCCGACGACGGCTGGGGCCTCAACCCAGCCAAGCTCGGCCGACTGCTCTGTGAAGTAGTTTCGGGATGCTGGACTAAACACTCTTCACCTCACCACGCATTAGCCTGGTAGCGATCTAGACCCCCATGGAAGGCATACATCAATGACCATTCGCGCCGGAATCAACGGATTTGGCCGCACGGCCGCAACTTCTTTCGTTGCAAAGCAATCGGGCGCCGATATCGACTTCGTTGCTGTCAACGACCTCGGCTCGCTCGAGACCATGGCGCATCTGCTGAAGTACGACTCGGTTCTCGGGGTGCTGCCACAGGAAAATTAAGGCAGTCGACGGCGGCATCTCCGTCGATGGCGATGTGCTGAAGGTGCTCTCCGAGCGCAATCCAGGTGACCTCCCTGGGCCGACCTCGGTGTTGACGTCGTTATCGAGTCGACCGGCTTCTTCACGAGTAAGGAATCGGCGTCAGCCACCCTCGATGCGGGCGCACCGTATGTCATCGTGTCTTCGCCCTGGTGCGGCGGCGCCGACAACACGTTCGTCGCTGGCGTCAACGAGGACCAGTTCAACCCCGCGACCGACAAGGTTGTCTCCAACGCATCATGCACAACCAACTGCTTCGTGCCGATGGTGAAGGTGCTCGACGATACGTTTGGCGTCACAGGGATTGATGACCACGATTCAACGCGCACATACACCGGCGATCAGTCCATTGTCGACGGACCGCACCCGACCTGCAGCGTCGGGCCCATGAGCGGCGGCGATCATCATCCCCACCTCAACCGGTGCTGCTCGGGCCACTGGCCTCGTACTCAGGCAATGAACGGCAAGCTTGACGGCACCACTTCGTGTGCCCGCAGCCAACCGGCCTGATCACCGACTCACTGGTGGCCGTCGAGGGCGAGCCAACGGTTGACGAGGTCAATGCTGCGTTCGCTGCAGCTGCGGCGGAGGGTCGACTGTCGGGCGCAGGTTACACCGAGGCGCCAATCGTCAGTTCGGACATTGTCACCTCGCCTGCGTCTGTCACCATCGATGGCGGCATGACCATGACCCAGGGCTCGTTGGTGAAAGTCTTCGGGTGGTACGACAACGAGTGGGGTTACTCAAACCGCCTTGTCGACCTCGCGGTCATCGTCGGCGCCGCAAACAACGCCTGAGATGGCCGCATTCGGCGAGTCCCAGAACTCGAAGGATCCCGGTGATGTTGCGGGCAAATCAGTTCTCGTCCGAGTCGACTTCAACGTTCCTATTCGAGACGGCGTCATCACCGACGATCTGCGGATCCAAAGTGCGTTGCCAACACCCTCAATTGGCTGACCGAGCGGGGTGCACGCGGCCACGGCGTGTACCCACCTCGGCCGGCCCAAGGGCACGGTCGATCCCGCCTACTCGGTAGAACCAGTTCGAGCCCGCCTCGCAGAGCTGGCACCCGTGACACTTCTCGAGAACCTGCGCTACAACCCTGGTGAAGAGGGCAACGACGACGCGTTCGTTCGAACTCGTCGCTGGCCACGACCTCTTACGTCAACGACGCCTTTGGCGCGCCGCATCGAGCGCATGCATCGATTGTCGGTCCACCTGGGGCACCTTCCATCAGCGGCAGGTCGCTTGTTGGCACGTGAGGTTGAGGTTTGCTCGGCGTCTGCAACTCGCCTCGGCGACCCTCTTGTGGCCGTCATGGGCGGGGCCAAAGTTTCCGACAAGCTTGGGGTAATCGAGGCGCTGCTCGGCATTGTCGACAGCATCATTGTCGGCGGCGGCATGGCGTTCACCTTCCTCAAGGCTCAGGGGTATGAGGTTGGAGACTCGCTGCTGGAAGACGACATGGTCGAGACATGCGGCCGGTTGTTGCAGGGGCTCAAGACCATCCATCTGCCCATCGACGTCACCGCGCCCAAGGGCGGCAAGCTCTTCGATCCGGCGGCTGGGGGAGAGGTTCGTCAGGCAGGCGTCAATCTGGCGCCGGGCTGGATGGGCGTCGACATCGGCCCCGAAACGGCCGGCCAATTCAGCGACGTCATCGACGAGGCCGGAACCGTGCTTTGGAACGGCCCGATGGGCGTTTTCGAAGACGAACGGTCGGTGGCTGGTACGGCCACGATCGCCCATGCGATTGCTGAATCGCGAGCATTCACGGTGGTGGGTGGCGGCGACCTGGCTGCCGCGGCCAAACAATTCGGCGTCGATGGCGACGTCGACCATATGTCGACTGGTGGCGCGCCGCTCGAACTCATCGAGCAAGGCGATCTGCCAGGTCTGGCGGCACTGAGGGAAGGCACCAAATGAGCAGAAAGCCACTCATCAGCGCAACTGGAAGATGCACCTCAATCATTTTGAGGCGCTGAAGCTCGTCCAGGAGCTCAGCTGACAAGGTCACCAAGGACGACGTCGAAGAAGTCGACATCTCGGTCCACCCGCCGTTCACCGATATCCGTACCGTGCAAACGGTGATCGACATCGACCAGCTTCCGCCCGCCGTCGGTGCCCAGCATTGCCATGAGGAAGAGAAGGGCGCCTTTACCGGCGAGGTGGCGCCGTCGATGCTGGCGAAGCTGTCGGTGAAGTATGTGATTGTTGGCCACTCGGAGCGTCGAGAGATCTTCGGTGAGACCGACGAAACGATCAACGCTAAGGTGAAGGCCATCCTGGCCGCTGGTATGACTCCCATCCTCTGCTGTGGTGAGACGCCTGAAGAGCGCGAGGCCGACGGCGTGGTGGCGAAAGTCGACGGGCAGATCCGTGCGGGCCTCGCCAAAGTTACGGCCGAACAAGTTGCCTCGATGGTGATCGCCTATGAGCTGATCTGGGCCATCGGCACGGGTCGCACCGCCTCGGCCGAAGATGCGCAGGTTATGGGTGCCACGGTGCGGGCCACCGTCGCCGACCTTTAAGGGCGATGAGACTGCGTCGGTTCGCATCCAATATGCATGGTTCGTGAAACCGGTCAATGCTTTGAGCTGATGTCGCAACCCGATATCGACGGCGCACTCGTGGGCGGTGCCAGCCTTGACGCCGAATCGTTTGCTGGCATCATTCAGTACCGTCTCGCTGGCGACTAGCTAGTTAACAGTAGGGCGAGCGCTTCGTGCGCTACGGCCCGACTACACCAAGGACAGCGTGATTCACCAGGCTGAGAGGGCGTCGACGGTACCTGTCGTTGGCCTCTCGGCCATCGGCGTTTCGGTCCGAAACACTGCCGTTACCGAACGGTAATATCACTTGCGTGAGAGACCACCGTCACCAGATCTGCGTTAGCATCCTCAGATCCACTGCGCTGACGATTTAGCGTGTGGTCCATGTTCACAACCCGAGGAGACAATTCGTGAATAAGGAGAGCAAGTTCCTACGAGCTGCTGCTCTGTTGTTTGCCGGTTCGATGATCGCCGCCGCCTGCGGCAGCGACGGAACCGACAACGCATCAGACAACAGCACTGAGACAACTGCCGCTGACACAACTGCGGAAGAAACCACCACGGCGCCGCCGGCACCCGAGGAGGGTGCAGCAACCGGTGGCACGCTCATCTGGGCGCATGAGCAGGAGCCACCTGACATGCACCTTGACGATCCAAACAACAATCTGTCGATTACGTCGTGGATTCGCAGCGCCCTTATCGAGGGTCTGTATGGGGTCTCGGGCGCAACCGAGTACTACCCCGAACTGCTCGATGGCGAAGCCACGGTTACGCCAAACGATGACGGCTCGGTCACCATCGACTACAAGCTCCGTGACGGCCTCATGTGGTCAGACGGTACGCCGCTGACAACCGCCGACGTGCTCTACACCTACGGCATTTTGACCGAAGGCTGCGCCACCGAGGACGATGGCTCCATCGTTGACGGCGACGCTGAAGGCTGCGTCTACCTGACCGGTGACCGCACTGGCCTCGACCTCATCACGAGCATCGAAGCCGCAAGCGACACTGAGTTCACGATGACGATGGCCTCGTTCTTCGCTGGCTGGAAGGGCATCTTGAACGAGATTTATGCTGCACACGCCTACGGCGCCGATGCGGCTGAAGTCAACGCCAACCTGCCAGAGTGGAGCAACGCCGACGGCGTGCTGCCTTCGTCGGGTCCGATGGTCTTCGACAAGTGGGACCGTGGCGTCTCGATGACGATGGTCCGCAACGACAATTACGCGGGCTCAAACAGCCCAGACGCCCGAAACACTGGCGTTGCGTACATCGACGGTGTGCAGATCAACTTCGTTGCCGACACCGACACGCAGATCAACGCACTCCTCGCCGGAGAAGCACAGATCATCATGACTCAGCCGCAGCTCCAGTTCGAGCGTCTGACCGAGTCACCTGACTTCACTGTTGCTTCCTCCGCTGGTCCGGTGTTCGAGCACTGGGGTCTCAACCTCCTCAACGTCCACCTGGCCAAGCCAGAGGTTCGCGAGGCCATTGCGTACGCCATGGATAAGTCCGAGGTCATGAGTGGTCTCTACACTCCACTGTTCGGTGACAGCCTTCCGGCCGACGGCCTTGGCAACACCTACTGGCTGAGCAACCAGTCAAGCTACGAAGACCACCAGACGATGTACGCTGGCGCCCAGCCAGACGCAGCCAAGGCTTCACTCGAAGCTGCAGGGTATGTCGCTGGTGCTGACGGCATCTATGAGCACCCGACCGACGGCCGCCTCACCCTCCGGGTCGGCACCACCGGCGGTAACGAGCTCCGTGAACTGCAAGAGCAGATCATTCAGGCTCAGTTCGCTGCTGCTGGTATCGAAGTGACCATCGACAATGTGCCAGGCGGCGCTTACTTCAGCGAGCGTCCGTTCGCTGAGGCCGCTATTCAGGCTGCTGTTTCCGGTGGCGCTGAAGGCGATCCAAACGTCTGGGACATCACCCAGTTCGCTTGGGTCGGCGGTCCATGGCCAGGTGGCCAGTCGGGTTCGTACCGCGGTGGCTCCGAGAACAATCCTTACGGCTTCGCCAACGCCGACTTCGATGCGAAGTCGATCGAGTGCGATACCACCGTTGACGATGCCGCTCGGGCCGCTTGCTACAACGAGCTCGACAAGTTTGTCACCACCCTCGAAATGGGTGACGACGGCCTGTTCATGATCCTGATTACCCAGAAGCCAAGCTTCTACGGATACCCGTCAAGCCAGCTCAGCGGTGCGGGTGTCGCTCCTGACGCTCAAGGCGCTGGTCCTTCAGCCAACGTCGTTGACTTCCAGTTCGCTGGCTAGTCACTGACTGAAGAATTACGCTCGTCGTAGCGGGTCCACATGGGCCCGCCCGACTAATGTCTGCTTCCTCGCTCGTTTCGTCGTCTCAAGGAGTCCGCTGCTTTATTCTACACGGTTCGAAGGCTGTTGCAAGCCATCCTGCTGCTCTTGGCCGCAACCTTCATCACGTTCCTGGTGACGTCCTGGGCCGCCGACCCACTGAGCAAGTTGGCTACCTGCAACACGTGTGATCAGTCGGCCTACGACCGCCTAATCGAGTTGTATGAGCTCGACAAAAGTCCGCCGGAGCGTTATTGAGTTGGCTCACTCGATGCCGTAACCGGCGATCTCGGCCATGCCACCTCGCAGGGTGAGTTGCCGGTGGCCCCTATCTGGTGGAGCCGGTTCAAAAATACCGTCGCCCTTGCTATCCCGGCCTTCTTGCTGCCTGGTGGCCCTCGCCCTCGCTGTTTACTCGGCGATAAAGCAATACACGCCAGGTGACTACATCGTCACCGGCGGTACCTACCTCGGCATCTCGATGCCAACGTTCTTCTTTGGCCTGCTGCTCCACTTCCTGGTCCTTGGGCTGCAAGAGACTGGTTTGGCTGGAAACCGTTCGTCACCAATGGCATGTTCACCGGCAGCATTGGTGACATCATCAGCAGCTTCACCTTGCCCGTTCTCACCCTCGCCATCATCATCAGTATCGCTGGTGAGAGTCGCCGCGCCAGAGCTTCGATCCTCGAGATCAAGAACGCTGAGTACATTCGAACGGCACGAGCCAAGGGCTTGCCCGAGCGTCGTGTGGTTGGACGCCACATGATGCGCAACATCATGCTGGTGATGGTCACGATCTGGGCCCTCGATTTTTCTGCCCTGCTCGGCGGCGCAGTTATCACCGAATCGATTTTCAGCTGGCCCGGCCTCGGTCGACTCCGGTGCAAGGCATCTTTGCTTCTGATCTCGATGTGACGATGTCTGTTGCTGCCAGCCTGGCCGTCTTGGCTGTGGTCTTTAACCTCATTGCCGATTTGCTCTACGGCTTGCTCGATCCGAGGGTTCGTTATGACTGATCTGTCACGCATTGTCGCCACCGACAGCGCCGAAGGGCTGAGCGACGCTCCCGAGAGCTTTGGCCAACAAGCCTGGGAACGATTCAGGAGCCACAAGATCGCCATCGCGGGTGCCGATGCTCGTCCTGGTCATCGTGCTGTTCATTTTCGGCCCAATGGTGATCCCGTACGGCTTCGATGAGATCAATGTCCGAGAACGGGCCCTGTCGCCGACTTTGGAAGCACCCGTTCGGCACCGACGATATTGGTCGAGACCTCCTCACTCGCACCTGCGTGGCGGCCGGATCTCCTTGGTCATCGCGCTCATCACGGCGACGTTGACGACGCTGAGGGCAGCATTTCCGGGTGCACTCGGGCTACTTCGGTGGTTGGGTCGACGGTGTTATCAGCTGGATCGTCAATCTGTTTCTCACTATTCGTTGATCGCCGTCCTACTTGTCATGGGCGTGGTTCGGCGGGTCGCCGTTCTCAACCGCCGTGATGATTGCAGTCTTCGGCTGGGTCGGCACCGCTCGCGGTGCGGAGCCAGTTTGTCCAATACAAAAATATGGAGTTTGTGCACGCCGCGAAGGCGTCGGGCGCGGGACCGTGGCGCATCATCTTCGGCACATCATGCCAAACACGTTGGACCTATTCTCGTGGCTGCCACGCTCATGACCGGCACCGCCATCATTCTCGAGTCGACGCTTTCGTTCCTGGCGCTCGGCGTTCGACCGCCAACCCTGACGCTCGGCAACCTTGTTTCCGAGGCCAAGGGCGATGTGATCAGCGCACCGCACCGCATTCTGTTCCCCGGTTTGTTCATCACGCTCATCGTGCTGAGCATCAACTTTCTAGGCGATGGCCTCGTGACGCCATCGATCCGACCAGCAAGTCGGAAGGCTGATATGACGCAACCACTGCTCGATGTCAACGAACTCACGGTCGACTTTCAAATCGAAGCACGGCTATGCCTCTGCGGTTCGTGGTCTGGACCTATCAGGTAATGCCTGGAGAGTCGGTTGCCATTGTTGGCGAGTCCGGCTCAGGCAAGTCCGTCGGCGCCCTGAGTCTGCTTCGCCTGCTGCCGCGGTCGGCTTCAATTGGGGGCTCGGCCAAGTTCCTCGGCGAAGACCTCATTGGGATGGACCCCAAACGACTCCGACAGATTCGGGGGAACGAGATCGCCATGATCTTCCAAGACCCGATGACGGCGTTCAACCCTGTCTTCACGATCGGTGATCAGATCGGCGAGGCGATCCAAGTTCACAACCCGACGTCTCCGACAGCGAGGCGAAGAAGCGAGCAACGGGGCTGCTTGAACTCGTCGGCGTTCCCGAGGCGTCCAAGCGGGTAGATCAGTACCCCATGAGTACTCCGGCGGCATGCGGCAGCGGGCAATGATCGCCATGGCGATTTCTAACGACCCAAAGCTCCTGATCGCCGATGAGCCAACGACGGCGCTCGACGCAACCATTCAGGCCCAGGTTGGCGGAGTCGCTCGCGACGGTTCGTGAAGAGAGTGGGGCGGCGATGACTCTCATCACCCACGACCTTGGTCTCATGGGCCAATGCGGCCGACCGGCTGTTGGTGATGTACGGCGGTCGAGTCTTCGAACAGGGTGAAATCCGCGACGTCTTCTATAACCAACCCGTACACCGAAGGCTTGCTTCGATCGATCCCTCGGCTCGACGACTCCCATGGCGGACGCCTCCATCCGATCCCGGGCTCACCACCAAACATCACCAACATGCCGTCCGGCTGTGCCTTCGGCCCACGGTGTGTGTATGCCACCGACGTGTGTCGAGAGAGGTCGGCCTCCCTCGAACTCGTTCAGCCGGGCCACTGGTCTCGTTGCCATAACACTGCCACCTTGCCCTTCCTAAACGAAGGAGCCGCACAATGAGCGCTGCTTCCGGTGAGACAATTCTCGAGATCGATAATCTCGTCACCTACTTCCCGATCCGAGCTGGTCTGTTTCGCTCGGTGGTCGGTCAGGTTCATGCCGTTGACGGTGTGACCCTGTCGGTCAAAGCGGGCGAGACGCTTGGCATCGTCGGCGAGTCGGGCTGCGGGAAGTCGACGCTCGGTCGCTCCATCATTCGGCTTGTCGAACCGACGTCTGGCCAGGTGCGATTCATGGGTCAAGATGTCACGAAGGCCACTCGCGGAGAGATGCAGGCGTTGCGAGCCGAGTTGCAGATGGTGTTCCAAGACCCCTACGCCTCGCTCAACCCTCGTCACCCGGTCCACGAAATCATCTCCGAGCCAATGATCATCCACGGCGTGCCAAAGGCCGAGGCGCGGGAGCGGGCTGGCGAACTGCTCAAGGCGGTAGGCCTGCTGCCCGAGCACGGCAACCGGTATCCGCATGAGTTCTCGGGTGGACAACGTCAGCGCATTGGCATTGCTCGGGCCTTGGCCCTTCGCCCGAAGGTCATCGTGCTTGACGAGCCCGTCTCGGCGCTCGATGTGTCGGTTCAGGCCCAAGTCGTCAACCTGCTTGATGACCTGCAGGACGAGTTCGATCTCACCTATTTGTTTGTCGCTCACGATTTGTCTGTCGTTCGCCACATCTCGGACCGGGTGGCGGTCATGTACCTGGGCCGGATCGCCGAGGTTGCGTCACGCGACGACATCTACGAGCGGCCAGCGCACCCCTACACACACTCGCTCCTGTCGGCCATTCCGGTGCCAGACCCCGATGTTGAGCGAGACCGTCGTCGCATTGTGCTTGAGGGCGATATCCCGAGCCCGGCGTCGCCCCCATCGGGCTGCCGCTTCCGGACTCGATGTCCGATTGCCGCCGACAAGTGCGCAGAGGTCGAGCCGCCCATGCTTGAGATTCGCCCTGGTCACACGGTGGCCTGTCACTTCCCTCTGCTCGAGGGCCAGACGCTCACCAACGCTGGCGTCGTCAACGTCTAAGTGGCGATCCCCGATAACGCGCCAGTTACTCTCGACGAGTCGCTGGCCAACCGGTTGCTGCGGTTTGTAGCGCCAGGCTGCCTGTTTGTGATTGCGCTCGG
>JAWKIN010000034.1:0-23366 GCA_041394345.1 Acidimicrobiales bacterium
CTCCCTACGGCCAGCCCCAGTCTCCGCCGCCGCAGTATCAACAACCGCAGTATCAACAACCGCAGTATCAACCACCGCAATATCAACCACCGCAGTATCCCCAGGCAGGCGGGCTCCCAACGACCGATGGATTCACCCCAACCGCAGCCAAGAAATCGGCGAAGGGTAAGCGGGCGGCCATTGTCGGCGCGAGCCTGTTGGTCCTTGGCGGCATCGGTGCGGGTGCGGTCTACGCGGCAAAACAGCTCGTGGCGTTCGATGCGGCCGAGGGTGGCGACTGGGCGGTCCGACTACAGAGCAACACGCCATCAGGTTCGATAACGGCCTCTGGTGTGATGGTCGGAACTGATGGGTACGTGGCCACCACGGCCGATGCCGTGCTTGGCGCCGACGAAATCAAGGCGTTTCTCGGGGGCGCCGCCAACTCGTTCCCGGCCGAGGTTGTTGGCGTCTCCGAGTGCTCGAACATCGCCCTGCTGCGGTTCAACGGACGGCTCAGCGAATACGACGCACGGCCGTGGTCGAGCGGCCAATCGGCGACGGGAGATGTCGTCTACGCCGCCGGGTTTGCCGCTGGCGGTGAGGCCTACAGCGTCGCAGAAGGCGCCGTCACCGACGTCCACGCCGAATGGGTTGGCCACACCGCCCCGATCGCTGATGGTTTTGCTGGCAGCGCGTTGGTGTCCGAAGACGGCGATGTCGTCGGCATCAACCTGTCGAGCGGCACCGCCGTCCCCAGTGATGTTGCGCAACGTGTGAAGATCGGCTCGTCCGACGACATTGGCTTCGTCGGGTCGGCGAGTGCTGATGGCCTGGTGATCCACGGTGTCGCAGCCGACTCACCGGCGGCCGCAGCCGGATTGCGCTCGGGCGATGTCATCGTCACTGCCCTCGGCACGACGTTTGGTGTCGATGCCGGGATGGACGCGTACTGTGGCGCCGTTGCTGGTAAGACCGATCAGCCGGTGCCCGTCACGGTGGTCCGAAACGGCGCCGAGTTGGTCGGTGAATTCGGGGGCGCCCCGCTGGCGGGCCTGGATGCGTCCGTGACGTACCAAACCGCCGTCGACGATTCGGGTGCGCTCCGGTTTGACGTGCCCGTCGACTGGACGGTTGATGGTCGCCCAACTGACGAGTTCCCCGATCTCTATGCCGAGGGTGACGAGGGGTATGCCAACATGTACTTCCTCGTGCTCGATGATCCGATCGAGGCCCAGGTGACACTTACGCTCGACGCGTGGGAGTGCACTGCCGTTGGCGAGGCGTCTCCGTGGGATGATGGTGTCTACTTTGGTCTCATCCAGCAGTACACCTGCGACAACGGCTACGACTCAATCCTCGTGATTGCCGAGGACGAGACGAACGAGCGAGTCCTCGTCGATATCGGGCTCACCGACTCACCACGCTCGGCTCAGATTGCTGAGACAATACTCAGCACCTTCGCGGCCAACTAACGACCCGACGCCGACATCGAGCGACATCGCCGGTGCGGCGCTGCCGTCGTTGCGTCGCGCTCATTGCCGTGGTCGTCTCGGTGCGACCGATGCGGGAACCGCTGCTAGTGGAGCAGGCCGCCGAGCCGATCGAGACGTTCGTTCCAGCGTTGGGTGGTAGCGGCTAACCACATGGCCGTATCGGAAATGGCCCGACGGTCGACCTCGTAGAGGACCGCTCGTCCATTTGTCGAGCGGCCAATGAGCCCGGCCGCCTCGAGCTGTTTGAGGTGCTTCGACACGGCCTGCCTTGTGATGTCGAATCCGCTGGCGAGCGCCGACGCACTCTGGGGGCCGCTCTCGCTGAGGCTGTCGAGGATTTGGCGGCGGACCGGATCGGCGAGGGCCGCCAGCCCGGCCGAGTGGTCGCTCATCGGGCGCCGGCCAACATCATCGTCGGTTGGAGCGAGCGTTCGGTGATGACAAGTCGTGTGCCATTTCCGCTAGGGGCGATGTCGAAGGTCACGCGGGTTGGTGCCTCGGTGAGCGACGCCCAGCGCAGGGTAAGGCGTTCCCCCTCAACGACTTCCTCGACAAGCAGCACTCGGGTCCCGCCGTCCGCCTCCGAGAGCTCGATCGTTCCCTCCGCTCCAGCCTCGGGCGTGAAGTCGACCGGTGCATCGAACACCACGCTGAGCTTTTCGGCGTCGGTAATTGCGTCCCAAACATCCTGTGGGGGACAAGCGAATGCTCGTTCGGTCGTGAAGGTCTCGGTCGTCTCGTCAGCCATTCGACTAGGATAGTCGACGCAACCTAACGGTTGCACTATTCATTCGACTCATCTATGGTGCAACCGTATGGTTGCACTTATGACATTGTCAGATGAGCTCAGTGATCGCTTGCTGAGGATGAACGATTGCGCTTGGGCAGGCGGTCGACGACGATATCGCCAACCTCGTCACGGCCAAGCTGAATCTGCCTGAACCGAAGACCCTGACGTGCGACATCAAGCTTGTTCATCAATTCGCCAGGCGGTTCGGTGACGGCCGGTCTTGCCATCTACGACGCCATGCAGTCGTTCCTGCGATGTCGTCATGCAGGCAACGGGGTTGGCGGCGTCGATGGGTCAGATCCTGCTCTGTGCCGGGGCGCCGGGGAAACGATCTGCGTTACCCAACGCCTCGATCATGATGCATCAGGGCTCGGTTGGGGTAGGCGGCGTGGCCGCCGACATCCAGATCCAGGCGCAAACCTGGCCCGAATGAAGTCCCTGATGAACAACATCCTGGCCTGCCACACAGGCCAGCCTGAAGCCGTTATCGAGGCCGACGCCGATCGGGATCGTTGGTTTCGTCCGGAGGAGGCCAAGCAGTACGGCATGATCGACGCGGTCGTAGCGACCCGCCACGAGCTTGAGGCGGCACTGCGATGAGCCTGCTCATACCGAGCGTGGTCGAGACCACACAGCGGGGCGAGCGAAGCGCCGATCTCTATTCGCAGCTCTTGTCCCATCGGATCATCTTCATTGGGCACCCGATTGGAACCGAAGTCGCCAATTTGGTGTGTGCTCAGATTCTGCATCTGGCGGCCGATCGCCCGACAACGCCGCTGTCGCTCTACGTGAACTCGCCGGGCGGCGACATCGCCGCGATGCTTGCGGTCTACGACACCATGCAACACGTCGAGCCGCCCGTTCGCACCATTTGCTTCGGGTAGGCGGCGTACACCGCAGCGGTCCTCACGCCCGCAGGTGCTCCCGGCGAACGGATGGCTCTGCCGAACGCCCGTTTCGTGTTGCGACAGCCGGTCAGCGAGGGGTCGGGGCAGATCTCAGACCTGCTCCTTCAGTCATCGGAGGTCGAGTTTCAGCGAGACCTCATCGATCGATCCGCCAAACACACCGGCCGGAATGCAGCCACGATCCGAGCGGACACCGACCGGCATCTATCGCTGAGCAGGCGGAGGAGGCGCTCGGGACGTATGGCCTGATCGACCAGGTGCTTGAGCCGACAGGCTGACCGGCATCGGCGGTTGCGCCACGATGCGCCGGTCGTGTTGTGCACGGACCAATAGGTGCTCCTCAATGGTGACCATGGGCCTCGCCGCCGCAGAAGATGACGCCCTGGGCCGATTGACTCACTACGTGCAGTCCAAACGACCCCGTGGAGAAAAAGGCAGGGAACCCACCATGGCACGTAGACAGCTCGTTCTGGGCGGTTGTTTCGCGGCAGCATTCGCCGTGGGTCGGCTTCAGCGCTGGCCCATCATCGGCCGCAGCCGGTCCCGCCGCTCGAGGCATCGTTTGTCGATGAGTTCAGCAGCTCGCTTGACAGTCGGTGGCTGATTCTCGACGGAGGTCGTGACTATGTCTGGGAGGCTTGCTACCGGCCGAAACAGGTCAAGGTTACGGGCGGCGCGCTCACGATCAAGGCCATCGAAAAGCCCGATCAGTGTGCGAATGACGTCGACCTCTGGCGGGACGACCACGTCGTGGAGGAGTTCCAATCAGGGGCGGCGCACACGCTTGTGCGGTCGGAACGCTTTGGAACGTTCGAGACACGGGTGAAGATCCCGCAGGGTCAAGGGTTTATGGCCTGCGGTCTGGCTCACGCACGATGCTGGTGGCCGGATCGCGGAACTCGACGTCATGGAGCTCTTTCATACCGAGCAACCTGGCCTTCTCGCAGCACCCTCCATCTCGACAATCAGGAAGCGAGCGACGGGAACAAGCGTGCTCGAAACCCCAGGAGCGCAGCCGAATGGCACGTCTTCTCGCTGGCGATCACGCCGTCAGACAACGGCTACGTCCACTTCCTGCTTACGATGGATGGTCAGGTAAGATCGACTAAGCACCGAGGTCCCGGGTAGCGTTGGCCTGGCACATCAACCACCTTGACTCGATCGATGCGACCTGGGATATCCGGAAACAACCTCGTGTTGCTGGCGGTTCGTGGGTCGGGCACCCGAACGACACGCTCGGGGTCCACCGAAAATACTTCACCGACGATCGCTGTGGGTTGCGGCCAAACTACCGGCCGACTTCGCCGACGGGTGTCCGGACGGTCTCGACGCCGGCGCTGCCATGGTGCCAGCGGTCTTCCCGGCCACCTTTGCGGTTGACTGGTGCGCTTGCACCGGGAAGAGCAGGGTGCCTAACCGCCAGTAGCCACCCAGGCTGGCGGAGCCGAGGAACTGACGTGGGCTGGCGCGACGAGCATCTTGTCGACGTCGGCTTCGCTTACACCGACGGCAAGCAGCATCGGAATAACGTCTCGGCTGATATGGAGGTAGTGCCAGTTTGGCAGCGCACCGAGCGGCACCTCGCCCTGGATCCAGTCGATGTAGCACGAGCCATCGTGGCTGAGGACCAGCTGGTCGGCATACCCCCGCTCGCAAAGCGACGCGATGACGGCAACCCGCTGCTCCGTCGTGGCGTAGCCATCGATACCGAAGCGATCCATGCCGAGGTACGCCCCCGAGTCGGCGAGTCGGCTGAGATAGTCGAGGTCGTCGGTGTCGCCACAATGGCCGATCACGACCCGCGTCATGTCGACGCCTTGGGATTGAAATATGGCCATCTGGTCAGCGCCGCGCTCAGTGCGGGCGTGGGTGTGCGTCGTGATTGGACAGCCAGTCTCGCGATGGGCATGGGCGGCCGCGAGGAGCACTCGTTCGACGTCGGGGGTAACACCCGGCTTGTCCGTTGCGCACTTGATGACACCAGCCTTGACAGTTGTTTCGGCGATGCCGTCGGTGATGTCGCGGACAAATTGGGTCAGGAGGATGTCGCGGCCTTCTGGTGGACGGCCTCGGTAGTAGTGAGGCAGTTCGTTGAAGGTGTAGTGGCCGGTCGCAGCCACGATGTTGATCTTCGTCTCGGAGGCAACGCGCTGAATGCGCGGAATATAGCGGCCGAGTCCGATGGCCGTTGGGTCAAGGATCGTCGAGATCCCAGCGTCGTAGAAGTTCGTTGAACTTGGCGATGGCGTCGGCGACCCGAGCATCTTCATCACCCCACTCCTCGGGATAGTTTTGCTGCACCTCGGTAGAATCACGAAGATGTGCTCGTGCATGAGCACTCGCCCAAGCAGATCGGCAGCGACGGGACTGGACTGTCTCGACAGTCGGCACAGAGGAGTCATCTCGAGACTCTTACACAGCGATGGACAGGCTGGTAATCAACAACCACTACGAGCCGTTGCCCGCGCTGTCGCCGTTAGTGCGCGCCAGGCTACGGGAGGCCAAGGCGGTAGGCGCGCCGAGCGGTGCCGGCGAAGAGGTCGGCTCGCTCACTCAGTTCGAGGTCAGCCGACACCTTCTTGAGCACGTTCCAAAGCACGACGTAGTCGGTGGTCTGGAGGTCGACGCTGAAGTTGGATTCAAACATGGCCCGGCTGGGACCGGACGTCTCGATGCACCACCGAAGCATCGGGCCCCATGTCGCCACGACATCGTCGGACGTGGGGCGCCCGTGGTGGGAGCCAATCAGTGCCATAACGAGTCATGCCGATGCCGCCGAGCTTGATGCTGACGTTCTCGTACTCGGCGATGCGGGTTAGTCCCGCCTTCGTCTCGGCCAGGACAACGTCACGCATTCCCTCGAATCGTCCAGTGCCGAGTGGTCCGCCAAAATGTGGTTGACGACGATCGGTAGGTCGGGAACCGCCTTGGCCAGTTCGACGACGTCGTCGAGTTGGAAATGGAATTGCCACGCATCGAACGAGTGGCCGCGAGCGAGCGAGCTCGCGACAGCAGCGACTGGTTCAAGGTGAAACTGGTGTATCGGGTGAGTCCAGTGGCCCAGCGTTGACGGATACCGCGAAAAACGGGGCGTGCTTCGGCGTGGCAGTCGGAGAAGGTCGGCAAC
The DNA here is from genome assembly GCA_041394345.1 of Acidimicrobiales bacterium. Taxonomy (GTDB): domain Bacteria; phylum Actinomycetota; class Acidimicrobiia; order Acidimicrobiales; family SZUA-35; genus JBBKWJ01. The sequence continues at coordinate 6,301 of JAWKIN010000034.1, forward strand.
GGCGGGGTCGGCCAGGTCGGCTGACGCAACGATGCCGGCAATCACGGCGCCTGGCGTCTGGTCGGCGACTTGCGCGCCCGTCGCTCGACGAACTCGGTTTCGCCCACCGGGTAGAGATGTTTGGGTCCCGTGTCTCGGTAGTTGGCGCTGCATTCGATAAACACGGTTTGGACAATGTTGTGGCCCGCACTGGTGTCTTTGCGCAGGTCATCGATGTCGTAGCGGCCGAAGGCGTAACGAAGTCCCAAAGGTGGTGATGAGGGTCGACAATCTCGAGGTCGGGCTCGATCGCGGCCTCCATTCGTTAGCTCAGACCTCGGTGTTGACGCGTACTCGCCAAGATCGACCCGTGGACCAGCGACTGGCGACGGCGCCGCCGACGGCGCAGGGCGGCCGAGCGTGATGATCATCGCTGGGACGTCGTCGGGAATGGACAGCACAGCGGGCGACATCTGGGTGATGAATTGTCACTGGGCAGGACGCAAGACCACTCGCGTGGGCTACGACCATCAGATTTTGGCTATGACGACCAGCATCGAACAACGAGCGCGGGCCAGCATTGTCGCGGACCGTCACAACGACAACGGCCACCTGGCGTTGTCGATCCAGCTTGCAAAATCGCCGCTCGCCTTGAGGGCTGTCATCTTGGCCTTGTCGGTTGTCACCACGAGCCTGACGGGCTGCACGTTCTTGGCCGACCCGGCCATTCGTGCTGCGTCGAAGAAGGGTAGCAAGAGGTCGACTCGTCGATCGGCTCGTCGGTGTAGCTGCGGGTGTCTCGCTTGTGTCGTAATGCGGTGATGGCGTCCATCTCGTCAGTATCGCCGCCAATCTCGACGCCGTCGATTCGGGCGCTAGGGCACCGTGCGGTCTCGGTTCAACAATTTGTTGACAGGGGTCTGGCAAATGAGAACGTACATCAGGGACCAAAACACCACGAGGGGAGGCTCACATGAGCATCATTCCATCACCGGCGCAGACACTTCTGGGTAGCGATGCGGTTGCGCACGTGTGGACCAGGAACGCCGACGGCTCGCCGCAAGGTATCGGTCGTCTGGGTCATCGCCGAGGAGACGAGATCCTCTTCGGCACCTCAGACGCAAGCGAGAAGGCGAAGAACCTGCGGCGTGATCCGTCGATCATCTTGTCGATCGAGGACACCGAGCGCAATGCCCGAGGCTTCCAGCGGCACTTGTTGATTAGCGGTCGAGCAGAGCTTGAGCCGGGACCGAATCCCGTTCTGATGGACCGACTTGCGATGAAGTATGCGGGCCTCGCGAAGCATCCCCTGGCGCTGCGTGACTCACCGTCGTCGCTGATCGTGCGAGTCAAGATCGAGCGAATCAGCGGTGAAGGCCCCTGGGTCGAGGCGTGAGGCTGATGCGTCGCGGGTTGTGTTGTCAGGACCAGGCGAATGTCATCGATCCACTGAGCGATTCACCCGGTTGAAGCACGACGGGGTTGGCGTTTAGCTGGTTTGGCGGCCCGCTTTGGGGCTCGACGCAGAGCGCTTCCTCGGGCTCGGTGAAGATCACCCAATGATCAAACGTCGATGAGATGGTGAGTTTGATCGCGCCGGGCCACTCAATGACCGGATCTGCCACGAGCCCGACAAAACATGCGTCCCACGGCCCAGGCGGGACGGGAATGAGCTCACCTGTCGGCGTGGCTTCATCGTCGGTGGCGTACATCGACGCCGCCGAGAAGGTGAGTTCGGCTCGGCGACCGCGGCTCAGCTGGCGCCGGAACCACGGGTGCCAGCCAGCCATCGCCGGCATCGGCCGGTGGCCCGCATGCACCTCGACGGTGACGGTGAGCCGATCGTCGGCGAGATCGAAGACCTGGATGGCGTGGCCGCCGAAGGGCCAGGGATCGACGAGGTCAGTTCGGATCGTTCGGTGGTCGACGACATCCCACCGCTGGAGGTGCGTGCGGCCGTGATTGGCGTGCGGGGCACTGGTGATGGGGAACGTGTAGTCGGCGCCGTCGAAGTGGAGTGCCCCAAACGGGAGGCGCCCACACCACGGAATCATCGGGAACGAGCCCCAGCGGGTGGGCTTCTCGGCCTCGGGCACGAGCATGTCGAGTCCCGCCACAGACAGCTTTGCGAGGCGCCCGCCATCGAGGTCGACGTCAATGGTGGCGATTCCGGCTTCGATGTGCATTGGGCTACTTCCGATCGATGACAAGACGGGCTCGGTACACGCCGCCATCGTAGAACCTTGTGGCGTCGAGGTCGGGCGATGGATGCTGAGGGGCCTGATCGTTGCATCGCGTATGCGAGGGTTCTACTTCGTCCTCGGTGTCGGCGAGCGGAACAAGCGAGCCAGCACAAGCAAGATGACAGCACCGAAGATGGAGCCGAGGAAGCCCGACGCCGCCACCTCGGCGCCACGGCCCGAAATGACGTTGAGCACCGTGCCGCCGACCAGCGACCCAATGCCGCCGAGCACCGAGGTGCCGAGGCAACCCAGGTTCTGCGGGCCCTTGACGAGCGTCTTCGCGATGACGCCAACGATCAGTCCGGTTAGAAGCCAGAGGAGAATACCCATTTGCCTATCTTGGCATGGGTTGCGCTCAGTGTTGTCTCAGTTCGTCGATCGCGCTGACGAGGTCAGAGCCGGTTGGGAGTTTGAGTGAGACTTCGTAGCGCACAATGCCGAATCGAATCGTGGCAATGCACGTGAGCGGGAGGCCCGCCCGCTCGAGCTCGCGGAGAAACGGGCTGTAGCGCTCGGACATCGCGGCGGTCATCCAGCCGAGTTCGCGGCCTTCGTGGTGGACAGTGATTCGGTGGCGATGCCGGGCATCGAGGTGCACGACGATCTGGGTCGATGTTCGGTCGCCGGCCAGCGCGGTCAGATAGTCCTGGCAGTACCGCTCGCCGTCGATGCTGACTCGGCCGTTGGTGGTGACGACCGTCGGGTCGTCGTCGGTGATTTCGTGCGGCGGATCGGTAGCGAAAATGATGAGGCCGTAGTTGCCAGTGGAATTACCGGGCCGATGCCAGCCGCCGGTCACTTCGCCCTGGCACACGGCGGGGAGGCCCTTCATCTCAAGCGACTCGATCACGGCATGCCATTTCTTGGCCGAGTTGTGGGGAATGTGGCCGACATGGTGCCCGCCGATGTAGGCGGCCACGGCGTCGGGGTGCTCGGGGTCGTGTGGGTCGCGGGCGAGTTGCACCAAGACATCGGTGATCGTGGCGCCCCTCGTGGTCTTGGGGCCGACGGTCTGATCGAACGAGCGCTGGCGAGGCCCTCGCCGTCTATGTCGAAGCGGTCATCGCCAGCGATGGTGCGACGGTGGAAGGTAGACCGAATCGGGAACCCGAAAGGGGGTGGTGGCGCGAACCGGGTGGGGTCGAACTCGTCGGTTTTGGTCGAACCCTCGCTACTCCCGAACTGTTTGGCTGCGTCGCCATAGAGAAAGAGTACGGGTCGATGGACGGTCTGTCGACCACAACTCGTCTGAGGGCGAACAAGGCCACCCTCACACCCACAGCGTGGGGCAAGGGCGGCCTTGGTTTGTCGGTCAGCGTGACTGCAGGTCTCGCGTCGAGCGTTGTGGGGTTAGGTGGTTCTGGTAATGATTTTGAACTCGGGGGACTCGGAGAACTGGAGTGTGACGCCGCCTCGGTCAAGGCCACCCTGCATCAAGGAGAGCCAGTAGGCCGCTTCCTCTTCGTCGGCTTAACGGTCGAGAACGTTGAAGTAGAGCAAGGCGATGAACTGTTCATCGCTCAGCGAATCGTAGGTCAAGACAAACTCGTCACTGGTCACGAACAGGCGAGCGATATCCCACATGCTCACCGACACACCATTTTGCGTGACCCAGTAGGCGTGACCGCCGTCGTCAGGTTGGCGCAGGAAGACGGTCATATAGAGCCGGGCGATGGCGGCGGCGCTTCCCGTCGAGCCAGCGTATTGGCCCGTCAAAACCCTGCGGTTCTCGCTAACGGTAATGGTGATGTAGTTGACCGGTGTTGTGTTGCCGTCGACGGCGACGACGGCCAGGATGTAGCGGCCAGGTGTCGTCGTGTTGAGCGTGGCTCCATTCGCAATGGCGACACCATCGAGCGTGCCCACACAACTAACGAGACCCGATCCACCCGTGTCGCTACACGAATAGAACGCTTGAGCCGATTGGTTCCGCTCCAGCGCTGTGGTTGTGTTGAAGAGCACTTCGGGCGGCGTCTCGTCGCAGGCGGCGATCTCGATTGTGTTGAACTGGCAGTCGCCAATGTCGCCCCGGGCCTGGTAACAGCACCTCGAAGCCGTTGCAGGAGTTATTGCCGATCGTCCGGCCGTTCTGGTAGCACGCCACTCGTGCCGTTGCACGAGTTGTTGCCAACCGTTGCGCAGGGGATGTCGAACGGGCATTGCGCGCCCGGGTTTGCGGGGTCATAGGCCCCCTGCTGCATGCATGCGGTCTCGCCCACACACGAGTTGTCACCGACGTTGCTGCTGTTCTGGAAACAGGCGCGTAGACCAACACATGAGTTGGTTCCGGCGTCACCACTGTTCTGGAAGCACGCCTCCGGTGCCGTCGCACGATCCAGCTCCGGTGACATCAGCGGTGATGACGGCCAGATTCGCCCGACCACCACTGGTGGCTCAGCCGTGGGCACGTCGTCTGTCGCCGATGCGTCGGCCGTTGGCGGCGCGGCCGATGCGGGCGACGTGGTAACGCCGAGCAGCAAACACGCCACCGTGACGAGTCCGAGAATGACCCGTTTTACATCTGACATCGTGATCCCTCCAGTGTTCCAACGCACTGGCGTGCATTGACTGACCCAGAAGCTACGCCTTGCTGTGGCCAATGTCGGTGACGGTGCCGATTTTCGTGTCCCTGCTCACCGCTCGTGATTTCGAACGCGGGCGGCCCGGGGACTCGGTTAGGCGAGCGACGGGATCTTCGCCGCCGCGCAGAGGTAGCTGGATTTCGGGTCACCGGCCTTCCAGCACGAACCAGTTACCGCCGCGCCGGTGTTGTTGATGTATTCGGCGCTTTCGGAAAACCACACCATCACGTCACCCCGCGACAGGCCATGGTTCATCAAGTTGAGCCAGTAGGCGGTGCCCTCGGCGTCGGGCGATCGATCGAGCACGTTTTGGTAGACGAGGCGAAGGAACGCCTCATGGGACATCGCGTTGCCGTAGGTCTGGACGAACTCGTCGGATGCAGTGAAGTACTGCGATATCTCGCTGAGCGTCACGGATCGGTTGGTCGTTCGGTTGTACTTGGCTTGCTCCATCCAGTAGGTGAACCCACTGCCATCAGGGTTGCGATTGAAGTACGCCGAGTAGAGGCGGCTGATCTGGAACGGCGACCAGTTCCAGGGCTCATTCATCGTCAGGTTCGTGAGGCCCGGGTTTCGCGTGGCCGCGGCTCGCCACAACGAGTGGGTCGCAGTAAGGCCGCCGACGATGGGGCTAGCGCCCCCGGACGAGTCGCACGATGAGTAGTTGGCCGGGTTGAACTTGCTGTTGGCATCGGAGCTCGTGGCTACGTTGGCCCGGGAGTAGCTCTTGTTTGGGGTCGGCCACTCACCGTGCTTGTCGAGGAGGGTAGCGGCGATGATCAGGTAGGTCTTGCTGCCGGTGGAGATGCAGCCCGCATAGACCCGCACCGCAGTGGCGTCGGTCGCAGTTAACCACTCCATGTGCGGCGGCGATGCCTGCCAGGCGCTCACGGCCTTGTAGGTGTTGGGGTTGACCGAAGCATTGGGTGCTGAGGTCTGGTCAGACCACATGAGCGTAAGGATCTGCTCGGTCTCGTAGTCGTAACTCTTGTTGGTCTGGCAGGTCTTGTAGGGATCGTGCGTGATTCCGGTGGTGTTCAATCGCATGAAGCAATCGCGCCACTGTTGCTCGACGACAGGCAGGGAGCCGTCGGTGGTGACGTCGAGTTCCAAGGCCGAGAGTCCACGCTCGGTGCGCTGGATATTGATTGCGTCGTAGGCGTCTCGCTCGATCTCGGTGAAGTAACGGGGCGTGTTGAGTGTCGCCGCCGCGACCGGGGCGGCGGTTCCTTCGACCGTGATGTCGTCCAGCCCGCTCGTTGAGGCGGAGGCCGGGGCGATGCCGGTTATCGACGTGGCCAGGAGGAGGCCAGCTACGAGAGTTGATCTGCGCCAGCGGCGCGTCGAATTAGATGTCAGAGGGCTCATACGCTTCCGCCATTTCTGTGCCCAGGGGAGTGGACACAGGAGAGGTTTTCGGCAGCGCTAACGGAATCCTTGAGGAGCAATTAGTCCCAGGGCGGTAGGCAGATTAAGGGCTAAAGCGCGACGCAATCGGTACCGTACGACTGGTATGTCCGACGTCATGACGACTGCGACCCTGTCCCGTTCTCCGTTGATGCTGCGGTGCCTCAGATGTCCCGGACCTGGGTGAAACCGATGAACGTGGCCACGATGGCGGTTGCCATTGCGACCGCTATGGAGGCAGCGGAAATTGCCACCTCGCTCTGGTTGCTCGATACGTATTTCGGGGTCTCGATAGTGGCCGAGTGACGATTCAGTCGGCTATCAGACGTCGAGAACACCTGCTGCGCCATATCTTCCGCAATTGGCGTTGGCTTGCTCGTCGCTGCCGCCCTCACCATGTTCGCGCTGAAAATCGCTTAGCCAGCGCATTGCGTGATCATCCTGGTGTCGTCCTCGAGTACGCGCCGAAGTGGGCCTACTTGGCCTGGTTCGTTCCTTGATTCTCAACCTCGTCCGGCCATACCAATTCGTCAAAGACTTGGACCGGGCGACGAGTCGATCGGGCGGCGAAGCGACCATCAGTCGGGCTTTGGTGGACGGGGAACAGGCCGAAATCGGTGCCCGCTTCGGGTGGGGAAACCGCCCCGTTGAATTCGCCGCAAGCGTGATCGTGTCGAGCGTGTCGCTGACGGTTGCGGGTGTGGTCTTTGTGCTGATTTAGGCGTATGTCGGCGTCGGCGTCGAAGCTGTAGCGTCCCCGGCGACGTCCGGCTATTGCGTGAGAACTGGGTAGACCGACTCGACGTAGATCGGACGGCTGGCCTCGGTTGTGATGTCGGCGAGTGGCGTAGATTGGCGCACAGGCAGCGGGCGCAGGCTTCGTCGGGGTGCCATGTTTGGTTGACCGTTATGGTGAATGGCGTGCCGGGTGGTCCTTGTGGTGTAGGTATGGCTACAGGTCGGCTGGTCGTTGGCCGACCGCTGCGTGTTCCATGGGTGCCTGCTTGGCACGTGATCGGGGCGCTGCCGTCACCGGGACTCCATACGGTCTGCGCTGGGGTGGCGGTGATCGTCACGAGAACGCGAACGGAGCGTTCAATTCGTCGAGTGAAGCTGTGCCAAATGAGTGGGGGTCCAGTTGTTGGTCCAAAGCCAGGTGGCGAGCTGGGTGATTTGGGGAAGTCCTCGGTCCCTGGCGGGTTGGTTTGGGGTGGCTCGATTGGGATCTGGATGCGGGCGAGTGCGGCCTGTTGGACAGCACTGATGATGGTCGCAGGGACGGGGTCGGTCTCGGGCCAGACCTCCCAGAATGCGGGTTGAGCGAACGGGCACGACATGAAGTGGAAGCGCTCGGTGCTCAGACTCATGTCGGGCGAGACTTTGCCGAGCGCTTGGCCCTTCGCGCCGCCGTAGTCAGCGGCCTGATCACCGGTGAGCGACCAGAGGATGGTGCAGTCGATGAACGGGTTGGACGCCGTGCTGATGGAGGTGCCGTCGGCCCCCACGCAAGGTCGATGCCCGCGCTCAGCGTGGTGCCGTCGGAGGAGGTGGAGGGCGTGACTCCATCGCGTACGTCGGTGACGCCAGCGAAACCCGCAGACTGAAGCGATACGAGTAGCGCCGCCGATAGGCACATAAGAATCAGAGGACGCATTCGCCATCCCCAAAACTTCCAATCCGAAACCCGCCAACCCTCATCGGTCCGGAGCACGTCGACCTCGGCCAACATCGGGATTGCGTCACGTCGGACAAGAAGGTGCCATCGGGTCTTACAATCGGTGCCTCGTCTAAGAGGCATACATCGGCGGTAGCTATGTCGTCTGATTTGAATTCGATCGCACGGACGTCTGTCGCTATTGTCACCCTCTCCGACCTCGTAGCCAGCTTCGGCGAACTCGTTCGTTGCTTGAAGTGAACGGCTATAGATCGGCTCCGTAGAGAGCTGGATCGAGGCCCGGCGCCCCAGTAACAAATCCAACCTCATATGCATAGGCGAAGTAGTCAGCAACCAACACTTCGATTTCGGCCCGGTCGGCGGCCTCTTTGGTCGATCGTGGTGGGCACGGGGGTCGTTTCGGGCGTCAGCTCGGTCGTTGGCGTGAGCGTCACGACAGGAGCGACAACCTCTGGGTCGATGCGGGCAACCGCCAACATTACAACGCAGGCAATAGTAAACAACCGCATTTGAGATGTTAGCAGATTGGTTTCGCATTCCTCCAGTGAAGCCAGTGCGTGCCTGATGCCATGGGTGCCGCGCTTCCCATGCGTAGGCCGTAGCGTTTGGGTCATCCGTTCACCTCCAGGAGCAGCAATGTCGTCCGAGCTATTCGCAATCGACCATCTCTTCACGTTTGACGAGGTCACCCAGGTAGTGCGTGACCTGGCAAAACGCTTTCCCGACCTGGTCGAGCTGACCGAGATCGGTCGGTCGCACGAGGGCCGCGAAATCTGGCTCGTTACGGTCACCAACACTGCAACGGGGGCAGCGGCTGACAAGCCCGCTGTTTGGGTCGATGCCAACATCCACAGTGTCGAGATCACCGGCTCAATGGCGGCGCTCCATCTGTTGCGCACTGGTCGAGCGTAGGACGAGCCTGAGACCGCACATATCTTGGCCACCCGGACCTTCTATGTGGTGCCCCGACTCAACCCCGACGGTGCTGAGCTGGCGCTCGCTGATGATCCGACCTATCTGGTGGTCGAGTGTGCGTCGCGGGAAGGTCGTCGATGACGACGGTTGGGTGCCGGGCGACATCGATGGCGACGGCCGCATCCTCGATCTGCGCATCGTCGATCCGAACGGCGCCTGGAAGGCATCCGAGCTGGATGATCGTCTGGTTGTGCCGTGCCGGCCGGAGGACGTGAGTGGTGGTCCGTACTATCGGATTGTGTCAGAAGGTCGGTATCGATCGACGACGACCTCGATGCTCGAGCTCAAGAAGGCCGTTTAACGAGCGCAACCCGACCTGAATCGCCAGTTCCCGTACGGCTGGGCTGATGAGTCCGACCAGCCGGGCGCCGGTAAGGCACCGGGAGTCGAGCCGGAGGTGCGAGCACCGATTGATGCAGTCCTTGGCCCGCCCCAATATCTGCATCTATCTGGCTCACCACACGTTCAGCGCCGCGATCCTCCGCCCACGACGACAAGCCGGACTCTGTGTTTCCGGCCGATGACCTGCGTCGGTTCAAGACGCTCGGCGCGAAGGGGACCGAGCTGACCGGGTATCCAGCGGTGTCGGTGTTCCACGATTTTGGGTACGAGTGGGGCAAGCCGATTTCCGGCTCGGCCGACACTTGGGCGTATGACCATCGGGGCATGTTCTCGTTTACGACCGAGTTCTGGAGTCCGATGGCGCAGGCTGGCTTGACTGACTATCACCTCACCGAGTGGTTTGAGGCGCATCCGATTGACGACGAAGTGGCGCTCCTGAAGTGGAATGACGAGGAGCTCGGTGGGGCAGGGTTTGTGCTGGCGCCCTTCGACCATCCCCAGCTGGGTCAGGTGGAGATCGGCGGCTGGGACATGTTCGGCTACTGGGGAGAACGCCGGGCTATCGCCTTGAGGCCGAGGTTGCCGGTCATTCGGACTGGGAGATCTGGCTGGCGTTGACCACCCCGTTGTTGCAGGTTCGCGAGACCGTGGTCGAGTTGGTCGGCGATGGGGCTACTCTCGCTGGCGTGTGGTGGAGAACGTTGGCCACTTCCCGACAAACGTGACGGAACAGGCGGTCAAGAAGAAGATCTGTGGGCCGGTTGTGGTCGAGTTGTCCGTTGCCGATGGCGTGGCACTGGTGGGCGGCGAACGGGTCCAGGAGCTCGGCCAATTGGCAGGACGGGAACGAGTGCGTACGCCGTGATGAGCTGGGGCGATCGCAACCACGACTATTCGAGTGATCGAGCGGTGGCGGTGTCGGGTTGTTGCTGGCACGCCGGGCGACGTGCTCACGATCTCGGCCTCGCACGACCGAGCCGGTCGCACTCACCACGACAGTCACCCTCCCCTAATCGCACTCGGGGTCCGACGCTTTGTACTCCGTACTGCCCGCCGGCGTGGCTGGGATCGGCCTGCGTTTCTTACGACTGTGGGCTCGTCGATAGTGACGGACGGGCCTACACGCCGGCGCAACCCACCCGGCGTTGGCTGGGCATGCAGCAGTTCGGGGAAACACGACGAAGAGCGTGTGATCGGGTGGCACCGTAGGGTCGTGCGCCTTTCCTATGTCGTACACGGTCGCCTGACGCGATACCCAGCACTCGGCGACCAGGTTGGGTGCGTTGATCTCGAGCACTTGGCGAGCCGTGCCTTCGTCTGGAATGGAAACAACAACGTCGTTTCGCGCCGGTGCTGGCGCGACGCCAGGTTCGGCCAAGGCATCGTCGAGAATCTTGTCTTCGCGAGCAGCGCCTGATGGCGAGTGCGGTCGCCCCGGCTTGGCGCTCATATGCCAACGTAGCGTCAGCAAGCTCGGCCGACCGCTGACTCTGATTGATTCGATAGGTCGCATCAGAGAAGCCCGCAACAGCAAGAACCATGCCAACGACCGCGACTCGTGCTGCCCACGTTGACGACCTCCGGAATCGCCACGTCGCGAATGCCGTCTCGACGGCCCTGCTCTGACGTCGGTACTCGTCGACTTGGGCGAGGAGCGCCTTACTTGGTTGGAGATTCTGCTCCCAATACTTGGTTCGGAGCTCGGTGACGAGCTCGGTCATCTTGGCGTCAAAGACGATCACATTGTCCAATCCGAAGATGGCGCTTCTGGCACAACGAGCGCTTTGGCGGTCGCTCAAAGAATGAGCCACGATCATCCGCGCGGCTGCGCCTTCACTGCATCAGCGAGCGACGCCATTGTGCGAGTCCGCAGCGCCACCGGAACGACGATAAGAAGCGTCAGGCCGAGGGCGAACACCGCTATCGCGCCGATGATGCGCCAATGATCGGTCATCGTCGCCTGTCCTTTACCGATCTCCTTTGTGAGTTGGTATGCGCCGAGCGCCCCGGCAAAGGTGCCGGCCGTTGAGATCAAGCTGCCCCACTCCTTGAAAATGCCGGAGACGTACGCTGCGTTCGGGTCGCTCGGTGCGTCCTCCTGCGGTACCGGCGGCGTACCTGCCTTTGCCCCCGGTAGTTGCGCCGGTCGAAGTCGTCCGAAGGCGAGAACACCACCGGCGCCCGCAATCGCTGCGAGGGCGATGTCGGCCGTGCTCACAGTTCCACCGCTCGCTTCATTTGCTGGGTCACTGCGTACCGGCTGCCGTGGCCAACGTAGGTCGTGTCGATTTCCAACGGGGCGGCGACGGTGATCGAGATGTTGAGCAACCGCTGGTTATCGGCCGACACCACCTGGACTGCATAGGTGCCGACCCTCGGCTTGATGGCAACGACCGATGGTCCAGTGGCGGCAGCGACCGAAGTAGTCGAACACGTAGGCGCAGCGTAATCGCCGGCAGGTGTTCGCTGCTCGATCCGAATCCAATCCTCGGGCCCAACCTGCACGGTCACAACTGACTCCAGAGGAACGATGATCGGCACCGGATCGCCGAAAGAACTGCTGTCGCTATACATGCTGGGCCCTCGCTTTTCGCGAACGCTAGGCGTCGCAAATTTCGATGTCAAGGGTTGGTCAGCCGCCCGTTGAGCCATAGCCCGAGTTAGCGCTGGCCGGGGCAGGCGTTACGAGCGACAGGCGAGGATGGCGACGACAGCCAGCCAAGTCAGAAGCGCCGCAACGAGAGCGATGGTGCCGAGAACAGTCACGCCGGCGGACCTCCGTCGGGTTCCAACCCGCTGCGGCTGGCCCGGTACTGGTTGGCTCGTGAATGGCGGCGACACGTCGCTTGTCATCTCGTCAGCTTCGACAACGACGGCCGGTCGGTCCATGAGGAATTGCCCCCATACTTGGTTCGCTTACGTGGACGTCACTACCCTCTGCCGATGGCTCGACTGCGCGACCTTGGATTGACTATCGGCTCATTGTCTACGGGTCCGCTGAACGCGATTACTGATGTTGGTGGCGTCGCCGTTGGCCACGAGACAGTGATCGCCGATGAGCCGAACGTGATCCGAACCGGTGTCACATTGGTGGGGACTCGACCGGCCGCACATTGGGGCATCGGCTGCTACGGCGGCATGTACTCGTTCAACGGCAATGGCGAGATGACGGGCTCACACTGGTTGGATGAGTCGGGTGTCCTTGCGGGGCCGATTGGTATCACCAACACCCATCAGGTCGGTTTGGTCCGCGATGGCCTCGTCGCGAACGAAGTGCTTCGAGACCCCGACGCGACGTGGTGTTTGCCGATTGTGGGTGAAACCTACGACGGGTTCCTCAATGACATCGACTCCTTTGCGCTAACCCCGGACCATGTCGCCGCAGCGTTGGCCAACCTTGCGACAGGCCCAGTCGCCGAAGGGTGCGTGGGCGGTGGCACTGGCATGGTCTGCCACGGATTCAAGGGTGGATCGGCAGTTCGTCCCGCGTGATCGAGACAGCGGGGGAGACGTACACGGTCGGCGCACTCGTGCAAGCCAATTACGGCTCTCGTCAACATCTCCGTCTGGACGGTGAGTTGGTCGGTGACAAAATTGGTCCTGACATAGTGCCGCTGCCAGAAGATCCCCGAATCGCCGACGCAGGTTCGATCATCGCGTTTTGGCGACCGATGCGCCACTTCTTGCTGATCAATGCAAACGCCTCGCCCGACGTGCGACGATCGGTCTTGGCCGCGCCGGTGGCTTTGGAAGTAACGGCAGCGGCGACATCTTCCTGGCGTTCTCGACCGCCAATTCCATTCCGATCGACGCCTCCGCTCCGATAGGTGTCACGACACTTCCGGCTGGCCAGATGTCGCCGCTCTTTGAAGCGGCCGCCGAGGCGACCGAAGAGGCGATCTGGAACGCGCTGTGCGCGGCCAAAACGACCACGGGGTTCCGTGGACGGACCGTGCACGCAATCCCACACGAGTTGTTGGCGGAGTACGTCGGACGCCGAGAGCGTCGCTAGGCCTCGACGGCGGCGGCGAGACGGGCCAGCGTCTCCTCCATCCCGGCTCGGTTGTGCGACAAGCGGTCTTCGACGCCCGAGATGGCCTTGCTGCGCTCAAGGGCCGATTCGGGCCGGAGGTCCTGCGTCCACTCCGTCACCACGCAACCATCATCGGCCGGTTCGATCGTGTAGCCCCACTTCGCGAACACGAAGTCGCGAGCCGAGCAGTCGAACGAGAAACGCTCGTTCTCGACCAATTCGACGATGGTTGCCTCGGTCGTCCACTCGTTCTCACCGTGTCGGTTGTGGCCAGCAAATCGAGCGCCGACCGCAGGACCCGAGGAACCCTCAAGCCATTCGGTTGCGTAACACTCAGTCGACCACTCGCCCCTTCGGGTGAGGTCGGTTGTCGCGGCGTAGACAGCGGCAGGTGACGCGGCGATGGTGCGGGAAACGGTGATGTCAGGAGTCATAGCCGTTGAACCTAGCCGCATCCCCGCAGCTCTGTCATCCATCGTGGGTGGCCAGGTTTAGCGGTGTTTGGATGTGTTCGAGCGTCAGGTGGCGGTGATGGTCCTCCCTGACTGGGTGGGACGGAACGGGGCCGCTGCCTTGACGACGATTTCGTCGATTCTGTCGCCGAGTACGAAGTACGGAAGCGTCGGACCCCGGGTGCGCGGGTGCGGGCGGCGGGGGTGCGCGGGGTGCGGGGGCGGGGTGCGGGGCGGGCGGTAGTGGCGTTAGATCGTGAGGGCGCTGACCCGGTTGCGAAGGATGCGGACCAGGCTGAGCGCCGCCATCGCCGACGTCTTCGGGTTCGCCGGCAGGGGGCTATTGGCGATGCGAACGTCAAGCTCGCCGAAGGCTCCACGAGCGCTGATCTCGTGCCGGTTGGTCGTCGTGAACGGATCGGCGACCAGCGAGATCTTCGTTCGCTCGGGCCCGATGCCAGCGAGTGCCGTTGTCATGGCGACGTTGGCATTCTTGGGGAACTCGAGCGCTGTCTCGCTGGCCGTGCCAGTGAAGAACACGGTTGGCTCCGTGAGGCTGACCAGATCGCAGAGGTCGGCGGCCGCGGTCCCGCCCCAGGCGATTGGCGGCTTCACAATCCGATGCTCGACCTCGTCGATACCCATGATGCGGGCCGCCGACAACGCATCGATCCCGCCCAGAGCACCAGTTTGGATCTGCAGCCGCCTACCCGCCTGCTCGGCCGCCAGCCGCAGCGACGACAACAGTTCGGCATCGACGAACGCCGAGACGGATGAGACGATGAAGTCGGCGCCTGCAGCGAAGGTGGAGGGCCCCAAATCGCAACACTCTCTCGTCCGGCGGCCTCGACGACGATATCGGGAAGCAACGCCGCCAGCTCGGACGGGTCGTCAATCAGCTTCGCCAGCGGGCGACGGTCCCGCGGCTTGCTTGTTTCTGACGGCAACCCCTACCGATCTCGATCGGATCGTCGGCCAAGAACTCCGCAACCGATTGGCCGATGGCTCCCCAGCCGACGAGAACGAGCCTCAACGCTTCAGTCCGCAGTTCTCAAACGCCTCACGGGTGCGGGCCTTCTCGTCGTCAGTGAGTTCAAGCAGCGGCTGACGAACCCGCCCACCGACCTGGCCAAGCAGTTCCTGCCAATACTTCTGGTGCGAGTGCGGCTTCTCCGGCGGACGAGTGTCGCGAAGCGCCGCTCGCACCGGCTCGAGGCTGGCACTGATTTCACGGGCCAAATCGACGTCGCCTGCGAACGCCGCCTGCGTGTAGTCGTGCATTCGACGATCGGCAGCTGTCTGCAAGAGGAACGGCGGCGACGAGCACAGGTAAAGTCGCCAATCGAGGTCGACGATGTTGTCGAGCCATTCCGTTTCCGACGCGGTGCTGACTTGAATGCGGTCGCTGGCGAGCCGACTGAGCTCCGTGTACATGTCTCGGGGGACGCTGTATTTGATGGCGACCACATTCTCGATGTCGGCCAGACGATTGCACAGCTCGGGCGACATGAGATAACCGCTATCGGGGTGGCTCCACAACGCAATACCGATGTCAACGCTGTTGGCGATGATCTGGTAGTAGTTGAGGAGTGTCTCGTCTTGCGCAGTCGAGAAGTGAAGCGCTGGTGCGTGCACCACGATGTAGTCGGCGCCCGCCCCCTGCGCGTGTTGTGCCAGATCGAGGACAACATCGAGGTTCTGGTCCGAACACGACATGATCGTCTGGGCCCGGCCGCCCGTTGCCTCAACGGCGAGTTCGAACGAACGCTTCCGCTCGTCGACGGTCATCGAGAAAACTCGCCCTGCTTGCCGGAAATGAAGAGTCCACGGATGCCGAGGTCATCGGTCCAATGCCGCACGTTTTCCTTGAACCCCTCCTCGTCAATGCGCAGTTGTTCATCGAACGGGGAGGGCCGCAGCCCAGATCCCGGTCATGTTGGCTTTGGCGTGTGCCTTAGCGTTGCTCTTGGTGTAGTTCATGTTCGCACCCAATCCTGGCTAGACGATGGAGACGCTGGTGGACACGTTCTTGACGACCATGTAGTGGTCGAGCCTCTTCAGCTCCACCTCTCGGCCATACCCGCTCGATTTCACGCCGCCGAATGGAGTTTCGGGCAACGAAGCCTCCAGCGTGTTTATCGACAGATTGGGTCAGTAACGTTGTCGATCATGCGGTCGATGTAGTCGGCCCGATTGGAGAACCCGTAGGCCGCAAGACCGAAAGGAACAGAGTTGGCCTGCTCGATCGCGTCGTCGAGCGAGTCGACCGAGTTGACGATGGCGAGCGGACCAAACGGCTCCTCCTGCATGACCTTGGCGTGAACGGGCACGTTGGCGAGCACGGTTGGCTCGAAGAAGTAGCCGGTGGTGCCGAGTCGTTTGCCGCCGGTGGTGAGTGTTGCCCCGGCCGCAACGGCATCGTCGACAAGCTCAGTCAACGCCGCGACGCGTCGGTCGTTGGCGAGTGGTCCCATCTCGACGCCCTCGTCCAGGCCATTGCCGACCACGATGCGTGCGACGTCGGTTGTGAAGCCGTCGAGGAACTCGTCGAACACGTCACGATGAACAAAGAATCGGGTAGGCGAGGTGCACACTTGGCCCGAATTGCGCATGGCTCGGGAGGCCGACGACTTGGCTGCGGCCTGCACGTCGGTGTCTTCACAGACGATGACCGGTGCGTGGCCACCGAGTTCCATCAAGACGGGCGTCATGTGATCGGACGCGATGCCTGTGAGATGGCGGCCGACGGCCGTCGAACCGGTGAACGCAACGAGACGAATGATGTCGCTCGGAATGAGATGCTGCGAGACATCGGCCGGAACGCCGAACACGAGGTTGAACACACCCGCGGGAAGGCCAGCGTCCTGGAAAGCTTTGGCGATGTGGTACGCCCCGCCCGGCGTCTCTTCAGCCGCCTTCAAGATGATGGAGCAGCCGGAGGCCAACGCGCCAGCGATCTTGCGGGCCGGTTGGCTCATCGGGAAGTTCCAGGGCGAGAATGCAGCGACGGGGCCGATCGGCTGGTGGTGGACGACGTGCTTGATTCCCGGCGCGCTCGGAATAACGCGACCGTAGGTCCTGACAGCCTCACCAGCGTCCCATTCGAAGAACTCGCAACCGCGGATGACCTCGGCCATCGCTTCGCGGTAGGGCTTGCCCTGCTCGGACGTGATGGTGAACGCGATCTCGGCCTGGCGCTCGCGCATCAGCCGGGCGGCCTCGCGGATGAGGTCGGCCCGTTGGCGCGGTGGTGTCTTCCTCCACACGTCGAATCCGGCCTGAGCCGCAACCAGGGCGTCGTCGAGGTCGCTGGGCGACGCAACGGGAACACGGCCGATTTCAACCTCGGTCGCGGGATTAACAACGGGCAACGTCTCG
>JAWKIN010000035.1:0-22581 GCA_041394345.1 Acidimicrobiales bacterium
GGCGTCAGCGGTCTCTGGGAGCAACGCAGGGAGCAACTGGCTCTCCCTAGCCCCGCTCGCTCCAAGAAGGTCGTTCATCCGCGAAGCTGCGTCACGCTGCCACTCTGGCATGACGTGTGTATAGATTTCGGTCGTCATCGCTGTGGTCGAGTGCCCGAGGATTTCCATCGCGGTCCGCTGATGCACTCCCTGCATGGCAAGGAACGACGCAGTCGTGTGCCGCAGGTCGTGCCAGCGGATGTCCGGTAACCCCGCGGACCGAAGGTGCCGTTTGAACGACCGCAGGACGTTCCGTGCGCTCACAGGCGTGCCAACGGAAGTTGTGAAGACAAGGTCATTGTCGGGCCATGCTGGACCGACCTGTAGCCGTTCTTCGAGCTGACGCGTCCGATGCTGTCGCAGGGCGATTACCGCGAAGGTCGGAAGTGCGATTGTCCGACGACTCCGGCGGGTCTTTGGCTCCACCCGTTGAAGCACGCCATCGACGCGCTGGAGCTGCTTTCGGATAGTGAGCTGTCCCTTGTCGAGGTCGACGTCGGACCAAGTCAGGCCGAGGGCTTCACCCTGACGCAGCCCCAGTGCCAGCGAGACGACATAGAGAGCCTGCAGGCGGTCATCGGCCGCGGCATCCAACAGGGACTGCGCCTCCGCCGGGCGGAGAATGCCACCAGTCCTTCCGCTTTCTGGTGCAGCGACACGGACGTGGTCAACTGGATTCTCGAGGATGAGACGCCAACGGCGAGCTTGAGCCAACGCCGTCCGTAGGGTCCGACGTGTCTGGTTGACCGTTGACGCAGAGAGCCCTGATTCCTGCATGGCCGTCAGGAAGCGTTGCACCTGTTGACTGCTGAGCCGATCGAGGCGCACGTGACCTACGGCCGGCACGATGTGTAGCCGCACTTGGTCCGCATATGTGCGGTAGGTCTTTGGCCGCAGGTGTGGCTTCACGACATCGCGCAACCACGCCTCGAGGAACACCGCGACGGTTTGCCGAGACGTGCCAAGCTCGCCCCGGTTCTCACGGAGCGCGTGGAGCTCTTGCAGCTTCTGAAAGGCCTCTTTCCGGCTGACCGGCCCGCGCTTGTGTCGCTTTCCATCGATGAATAGCGTCGCGTACCAGCGTCCGCTGCCTTTCGGGGACTCGTAGATCGAGCCCTCACCGTTTGCCCTCCTAGACATGCGCATCTCCCCTCCCGCCGTCGAGCAAAGACTCCTCCGCGCCAACGGCCCCACGCAGCCACTCACGAACGGCACGCGCTCGCTCATCGTCGTTGTCTTTCAGAGGCGGCGGATTGGCACCGCGGGCGCTGGATGGCTGCCAAAAGGGGCTGCGTTCTCGCCCACCGGCCAGTTGCATCTCGAGCCGTTCCATGACTTCGATGACGCGGTCAGCCTCGCCTGCCCCTTGCGGTGCCCACTGTTCCCGCAAGTACTCCTCCGCCCACGGCACGCGACCTCGCGCCACCAGTGTCAAGTAGCGAGCATGGTGCTCGATGCCTCTCCATGGAGCGAGGGCGAGCACCGAGTCGAGGTCCGCGACCACTTCGTGGCGAGCGGTCCGTTGGATGTAGAGGTGCGCCAGGCCCCAGCCAAGCCAGGGCGGCACGTCCGGCCGCGCCGCGTGGATGCGCTCCAGCCAGGTGACTTCCAGCTGCGTTAGCGCGGGGGGCGTCAACGCGAGCGTCCGTTCAAGGCGAGCGGCTAGGACATCCATCAACCAGCCCGTCTGTGGGTTCGCAAGAGCAAGGGTCCAGGGCTCCGAACTATCCGCGCCCGCCATCTCATCGACGATGCGACGGACGGTGCGCGCGGACGGGACGGAGCCTTTCGGGATCAGGCCTTCCTGCTCTGCCGCGACGAGTCGGCGGTGCGTTTCTGCTGGTCCACGAACGTCGCGGAGATACAGCTCCGCGACTAGTTCGAGGACGTCACTCTCAACTCTGCGCTGCGTCATGTGACACTCCGTCAGCATTTGTTGACTCTGATGTTACTCCATTCGCCTCAGTACCGGGAGGTATTGACAAACACCCGTGCACCCGCAAAGATATGTATAAGCACATTATCAGAACGGGCGAATCGCATCGCCTGTTCAGCTAAGGAAGAAACCATGACTCAAGACACACGGCTTCTGCTTTCCCCCGAGGAGGTCGCGGCGGCGCTCAGCATTAGCCGGACCGTCGTATTCGGCCTGCTGCGGACTCGCGAAATCGGGTCAGTGCGAATTGGTCGCTCACGGCGAATCCCCGCCAAAGAGGTCGACGCCTACATCGAGCGCCTTCGACAGCACAGTGGGGAGGGGCAGTGATGCCCGCGACGTTGAATGCTCTCGACGAGGCGTTGTGGGCTGCGGAGCAAGGTGTGGCAACGGTCGCCACCTGCTGGCCGGGCGAAGACGGTACCTGCCCGGTTCATGGCGAGCGGTGCTTCAAGCCGGGCAAGCGCCCGCTGCGCTCCAAGCGCGATGCGACGTGTGACACCTCCGAAATCCGCGCGCGTCACAATCGCTACCCGCTCGCCGGCCTGAAGTGGATTCTGAACGACCAGCTCGTCGTGATCGACGTGGACGCTGCGAACAGCGGCCTTGAGACAACGAC
Source organism: Acidimicrobiales bacterium (assembly GCA_041394345.1). GTDB lineage: Bacteria > Actinomycetota > Acidimicrobiia > Acidimicrobiales > SZUA-35 > JBBKWJ01. The sequence goes on from JAWKIN010000035.1 coordinate 2,595, forward strand.
CCGCTGGTACATCGAGTACGGGCCCATCGCCGCGACGCCCGTCGATTGGAACGGTCACGACCGGGGCGGTCACTACGTCATGCGACTGCCTCGCCTGTTCGAGGGAGTGGTCGCCCTTGGGCCCGGCGTGGAAGCGTTTGGGCCTGGCTCCGAAATCGTGATGCCACCGTCGGCGTACTACCTTGGGGGCCACCGGTCATGGCGACTGGGGCTCTCGCCCCGCGACGTTGAGATCGCCGAGGCTCCAGCATGGCTCGTCAAGAAAATCCGCGCAGGTGCGATGCGTGGCAGTGGACCTCCTCGGCGACGGAAAGGGGGACCGTTAACAGCGGCCGAGTTGGCCGAGTTCGCCAGGGCATTCTCGAGCATCGGTCTTTCGGGAAGCGGCCGGGCACAGGGCAGATACTTCTGTCCGTTCCACGGCAGTGCCTCGCGGTCGCTCTCAATCGACTGGGAGCGGGGTCTCTTCAACTGCTTTGTCCCGCGCTGTGATGCGCACGGCTCGCTTGGTTCGCTGCGGCGTCTCGTCGAGGGGAGCGCAGCATGACGCAATCCGCTGAACAGAACGACGCTCAGGCGATTACTGACTCTGAGGCGGTCTCCGCTCCTGACTTGGCTGACTCGAATCCGGAACCGGAGGGCAACGACTCGGCCACGGCGGCCGGCGCACGCGAGTCGCAGGCGGCAGTCATCGTCGACCTGGCCGTTGCGTCGGGAGCTGAGTTCTTCCACAACGCCGCATATGACCGATTCATGGCCGTCACAATCAACGGCCATGAAGAGACCATCCCTTTAAGGGGGGCAGGCGCTACGGACTGGCTACGGCAGCTTTACTACCGGCAGTCCGGAAAGCCTGCGAATGCCCAGGCTGTGCAGGACGCGCTGAACCTCATCCGCGCTCGCGCGCTCTACGATGGCGAGGAGCACGAAGTCCACGTACGCGTCGCCGGCGGGCATGGCGTCATTTATCTCGACCTTGCCGACGGCGCTGGGCGAGTGGTCGCCATCACGGAAGACGGCTGGACAGTAATCGACTCCTGTCCACTCAGGTTCATCCGACCGAAGGGGCTTCTTCCCTTACCGCTGCCGGCTCATGGCGGGAGCATCGACGACTTAAGGCCGTTCGTGAACGTCTCCGACGACGATCAGTTCCGACTGATGGTTTCGTGGCTGGTCGCTGCTCTCAGCCCTTGGGGGCCGTACCCCATTCTCCAACTAGCCGGGCAGCAGGGTTCGGCGAAGAGTACGACTGCTCGGGTGCTCCGGTCGCTCGTCGATCCGAACGTGTCCCCCTTGCGGTCAGAGCCTCGCGAAGCCCGCGATCTCATGATCGCGGCCACGAATGCCCACGTGGTTACCTTCGACAACATCTCCCGGATGCCCTCGTACATGTCGGATGCGCTCTGCCGTCTGGCGACTGGCGGTGGCTTTTCGACACGGCAGCTCTACACGGACGGCGAGGAGGTGATTTTCGAAGGGATGGCCCCGGTCATCCTCACAGGCATCGAAGAACAGGCCGAGCGCGGCGACCTAGTCGAGCGCTCGATCATTATCACGCTGCCACCCATCTCGGACGCCGAGCGTCGTACCGAGCGAACGGTCCGGAAGGACTTCGAGGCCGCGGCTCCGCGCATTCTCGGTGCTCTGCTCGACGCGCTCGTGCTTGTCGTGCGCCACAGAGACGCGATTGAACTACCGGGCAGACCCCGGATGGCGGACTTCGCAGTTACGGCGGCAGCTGCCGCGCCTGAGTTGGGGTGGGACCTGGAGCAATTCCTTCTCGCGTATCAGGGCAACCGTGACGCTGCGAAGGCCAGCACCGTTGAGTCCTCTTCCCTTGCGTTGGCAGTCGTCCAATTCATGGAGTCGAGGACTGAATACTCGGCGACTGCTTCTGAACTCAAGGATGAGCTGGAGCTAGTCGTTGGTGAGCAGGTGGTCCGACGCAGGACGTGGCCGAAGGACGCGACGCGCTTGTCCGGCGAGCTCCGCCGCCTGGCGCCGTCTTTGGAGGCGCTGGGCGTGCACGTCGTGTTCGGTGAGAGAGAACCAGGGAGAGCCCGTCGGCGACTCATCACACTGGAGAGGATGGCGGACGTAGCGGTCCCAGTGTCCGCAGCGTCCGACTCGAACCAAGGCGAGAACGAAGACGTGGACGCTGGCGGCCGCTACTCGGTTTGCCGTCGCAGCGTCCGAGTCACCCATGCCTAGCGTCGAACCTGACGAGGGCTGCGCGGACACTGCGGACACTGCGAACACTGCGATTCTCGACTTCCCGTCGATTCCGGCGGGCGGTCAAGAAATCAGCGGTGAGCCCATCACGGGTAGGGCCGAGTCCATCGCTGCGCCGACACCTGACCTCAGTAGACCGCGAGCATGCTCGGACTGCGGTCGGTTCACCACCGACACGAGTGGCATGTGCGCCACCTGCGAGGAGCGAGAGATGCGATTCCACGGCCTCGGTCTCAGGTCGGGCCTCACTCGACTCGGCGAGAAGAGGGCCGGACTGCGCGAGGTCTCTTGAACCTGACGGTGACCCGAGTCACAAGCTCGTGCGGAGCTGGGCGTCTGGCTCATGCGAGGTCAGCCCCAGAGCCCCCCTACCGCCTTCGAGCGCGCCATTCCTCGACACCCACACCTGTGGGGTCGCTGGAAGCCCGCTGAAGCAGCGGTCGCTCATGTGAGGGTGGAGGGCAGGTGCCCCCTACCGCCTTCGAGCGCGCCATTCCTCGACACCCACACCTGTGGGGTCGCTGGAAGCCCGCTGAAGCAGCGGTCGCTCATGTGAGGGTGGAGGGCAGGTGCCCCCGAAGCCCCCGGGACTCCTCACGGCAGCCGAGACCCTACGCGTCCGTCCTCGGGGCCTGTACCTACAGATCGAAGAAGCCGGTGGAACCGCCTGTACCCCCGGTGTCTGAGCACACGAGTGCTCTATCGAGGAAACGGTTGAACTCCTCACAGGCGGTCTCGGGCACGAGCGCACAGTTGTGACAGGCGGCCAAGTTGCAGGAATCCGGTCCCTGCCCTCCACGGTCGCCTATCTCGGTACAGATTGGGTCGGTCGAGCACCAGCGAGCGCCATCCAATGCCGTCGTCATGATGCTGCCGAGCGCTTCGGGACGAGCCAGACTGACTAGGCCACCGAGCGTCCCATCAGCGTCTCCTGCGGCTGTATAGACTAGGACCGCGGCCATCGGAGCTTCCGCACTGCTCGAGACGAATAGCCGTTCGCGCAGCGCCGCGGACGAGTAACCCGACTCGAAAGTCAGTCGGTTCATTAGCAGGTGCGAGAGCGTGTGCATCAGTACGAAACGAGGCGTAATCGTGCGTGTAGCGAGACTTCGCTCCGACCGCACGTCTGAGAACCGCTGTATTAGGGGTGCCACCCGGCGCTGAACGTCGTCCCGCGTCTCCCATTTCTGGAGCCGTTCTTCGTCAAGTTCGAGAAAGACTCCTTCACCACGGACGACGTAGGCCGGCAGCCAGTCTTCTCCTCTGAGAAGCGGAGCAAGTCGGAGATGCCGACGGCGGTCTTCCTCAGTTCTTCCGTCCTCCGCAACGACGCGGCTGAACCCAGTGAAGGCACGTGTTTCCCGTAGCTTGTCGACGCGTGTCACGCGAGAGATCTCGATCGGGAGGCCAGGACGGTAACGATCGATCTCGTCTCGATGAATCAAGAGGTCTTCGAAAGAATGTGGTTCGCGAAGGAGCCGAAACTCGGCTCGACGGAACGCAGTCTCCGGGTCATCTCCGACAATGACCGGTGCTTCCTGTATCGCGGTTTCGGGATGTTGCATTAGTTGAAGCGCGGCGGAGATCTGCGAGTCACTGAACGGCTGGAGTGGCACGGAGCTCACGCTGCGTACCTGTTGCGGTGGAAGCTCGAAGCTCGACTGCCGAGCGAGCGTGACGATGGCTGCGTAAGGAGGGTTCTCAAGCAGATCGATCAGTGCTTGCGGCGCGTCAGGAGTCTCACGGGGCAAGTAGATCGCACTCCGCGTGCGCGCGAAGTAAAGGTTCGACGCACCCCGGAGCGAGCCTCTAACAGGCCGTCCGCACATCTCGCTCGCACCAGCCCCGAGCCACGGCATCAGCCCAGGGCAGGTGTAGACGCCCTCGTCCGGGGCAAGAGTGCTTGAGAGCACCGTGCTCTCCGACGTGGCCTCGACGATTCGGGATAGCGAGCGGCTCCGGCCACACTCACAAGTCACGAGGGCCGAGGCGAGCGAAGCGCCACCCAGTTGCTTGAGGCTCATCGCTTGGTCGCAATCGGGCGCGAGGCTTCGATGTACCCACTGCCGCCAGGGGAAGTCGAGCAGATGGCCCTTGTCACACATTGCGATGAATCTGACCTGCATGAGCAGAGGCGATCTGCCCCGCTCGGCACACGCCGAACAGCGAGGGCGCTCGCGCGCCGTCGGTGGTGACTCTTGAAGGCGTTGGCAGCGTGGGCAGAAGCTCCAGAGGGGGAACCGAAGCAGCGGAATCTGAAGTCCGACATTGGGGACATCAACGAACCGCTGCGGCTCGCGATACTCCGGGGGGAGGCGAAGCTCGCTGACACCGAGCTCACGCTCGAGGCGCCACTCGGAGACGAGGAACTCAGCGATCTCGGCGCTCGACGACGTGCCGCCCGAACGCCGGTACCAGTGGTCGAGCCCGGCGACAATCATCGATACACCATCCGGTCCGACGACCAGTGCTCCAGGGCCGAACGGAGAAATCAGCTGCGCTCGGCGTAGCGGGATGGGCCTAACCGAGCGGCCACGCGGTTGATTCGTCATGCGAGATACAGCGTTGTAATGGAACCCTGGCACTCAGCATCGACGTTCCGCATCGAGGTTGGGAGCTCCCACGATATCCGTCTGGACTCGGGTGGTGCGTACTCCCCCGCGCGACGGAGCATCGGGATGTCGGCCGTCTGGTAGCCACCTGTCCACCGCTGGCGTTCCCAGTCGCGGAGCTCCCTTGCACTCCGCTTGAAACGCTGATCGAACTCGGCAAGCTCGCGTTCATCCAGGCCGAGCGCCACCGCGCGATTACGCAGCAGTACTCCGACCTCATCGATGGCATCGGAGGGGAAGGGGTACGGCGCATCATGGCCGACGTTTCCGGTTTGGCGAAGGTAACCCGTGATCACCGCCCTGATCGCGCGATCGAGCGCTGGCGGTGAAAACGGTGTAACGGACGTTGGTTCGACCTGAGCATAGAGACGCTGGTGATAGCTTCGGAATCGCTCGAAGTGCGAGCGGTCGCGCGGCTTCGATGCGGAATAGAGCGAGAGCACAAGCCCCGGGCGTTCCCACCAGCGGCGACCGATCCGGCCAGAGACCTGGATGTACTGCGCCGTTGTCTTCGGCTGCCCGACGATCGCCATCAATGACAAGCGGTCGATGTCGATCCCAACTTCAAGGATGCTGGACGCGAGACAGACATCGATCGCATCCCGTTCGCCCTCCCCCGGGTACTTGACCCCTAGCGTCTCGAGCTTCTCCGGAATCTCGTCGTCCCTGAGCCTCCCGGTCAGCTCTTCTGTTGCACGAACCCACCTTGAGTGCTGGGCGTCGAGCCCGTAGCGACGACGGAGGACGTGGAGGTAGTCGGGGATGTCCGACTGGAACAACGACAGCGCGCCACCGAGTTCGCGGAGGCTGTTGAAGAAGACGAGCAGGGTCCACCACGGATCGCGACCCTCGGGTTCAAGGTCAAGCACCCCCTGCATGGCGGCGCTGAAGGTCCTGACTTGAGCGGTCTGTAGCGAGCCTAGGCCGGGAGCATGTACGCCGAGGTACAGACGGCCGCTTGCCAAGTCGCCGTCTACCGTCCGCGCGTAGCTGGCGAAGAACGAATCGCCGGCATCGAGACCTGGCGGTGGGAAGAGTGTGACGTCGGAACGACCGTAGAGGCCCAGTATCTGTTCGCGGTAGCGTCGGATCGTAGCGGTCGAGCTCACGATCTTCGGAGGGACGGGCTTCTTCCCGCGGTGATCGGTACAGAGGTACTCGAGCAGAGGTTCGTAGAGCCCGACCATCGATCCGAGCGGTCCAGCGATCAGGTGGAGCTCGTCTTGAACGATCAGGCCCGGTGGACGCACGTCACGCTCACCACTGGGAGCGATCCCGAAGAGTGCGCGCGCCTCAGGACGCCAGGCGAGGTTCGCGAATTTGTCGACTGTGCCGATCACGAATGAGGGCCGGCGCTCGTAGAGATCCTCGTCGATCACGTAGATCGGCAGTCCAGACGAGAACCGACACTGCATGTCGGGACAGCGGAACACGACCGTATCTCCCGACCGCACGTAGCCGATGACGGCCGGTGCCCCCCGGATCCTCCGTCCCGCTGCCGAACGTAGCGGGCCCATCTGTGCCCGGCACCATGGGCACCTCAGAAGAACGAACCGGTTCGATGCCCCCGCTTCACCTCCATTTAGCTGATTCAGTGCAGCGACCGCTTCCTGACGACGATTTGGCGATGACGCGCCGCCGACCCAGAGACCGATCGAGAACTCGCGGGGGCCAAGCTCTGCGTACTCATTTCGGAGTGACTCGAGCGCCAGTATCAGACCTGACGCCCGCTGGAACTGCTGTGACGTGAGGAGTCTCAACGTGTATCGCATCAGGACATCGACGGCCGGCTGATCGTCGCTGCCGTCGAGTCTGCGCAGCAACATGTGGAACGCGGCCAGAGCCAGGTAGGCCTCGGTCTTGCCGCCGCCAGTCGGGAACCAGATCAGCTCGACTCCGGATCGCTCGAGGCCCGGCTCATCAGCGGCTGATCGCAGCGACATCAAGAAGAACGCGATCTGGAAGGCGCGCCAGCTCCTGGTGGGACTCAGCTGGTCATCGGTCACATCGACCAGCGGCGGGGAGAAGGTCAACCTCTTGGTCTTTGCGTCAAAGTGCGCGTCGCGGAGCTTGAGCTCTCCTCTTTCCTGCTGGATCAGCATCGCGCGATTTGCGAGCTGAAATGCTTGGGCCGCGTGCGCGTCGTCGCGCAGATACTCGAGTCCAGACCGCATCCGGCCTGCGGCGTCATCGCAGGCATCGAGGTGTCGCGAAGCGGTTTCGCGCAGCTCCTCGGGAAGCGACGCGACCTTGACTCGCTGGCGTTCAATCCACCGCTCGTATTCGGCGACCACGGTGACCAGAGCGGGCATTCCATCGTCGTTCGGGTCGAGGCCGGCTAGCGGCCTCATGGGGACTTCCAATCGCGTTCCGTCCTCAAGCAGAACATCAGGGCTGATTGACGGAGCTTCGAACGAGGGAAGGCACTGAGCCACGAGCTCCCCCGAGCCAAGAGCTCCAGTGTCTTCGCTCCACTCCGCCGCGCAGCCATGCCCGACGGCGTAGGTCTGGGCATCTCTGTAGAGAAGCGCGTTCGACAGTTCCTCCGGATCAGCCGCGGATGCGCCAACATCGGGGTAGGGGAGGAACGCGCCCTCCGCCGCCCCCTCGATCCGGACCCGGAACTCCGACTGGAACAGGCCGACCTCATCCGCCCGGCCCATGCTGCGGTTCACCAGCGTGACTGTCACCAGCACCCCCGGCTGACCGCCAGGGACCACGGCGCCAGACGGTCGCGCAAAGAGCTCGATCGCGAGGTCGAGACCCTCATCGCCCGTTGCCTCTGCCAGTGCAGGTTGATCTTGCTGAGGCGCGGGACGGTGATCGAATCGCCGGTGAATTCGGCCCTCAGCCAAACGGGGGATCTGCGCCACCAGGTCTCGTCGCGTCCGGCGACCCGTACTTCGATCGGCGAGTAGCGGCCTCCCGAACCAGTCACGACGAGCCGATCGTTCGGATTCAGTCGGCAGAGGAAGCTGATCCCCATTGAACTGGGGCGCAAGGTGTTGCTTGTCGAGAGGTCAAAGTCGTCGTCATCGGCGGCATCGAAACCACCGAAGTCCGGCTCCGGTAGCTGCTCGTCCTCGTCGCGCTCCTCGACCGCCTCCTCGATCTCTTCGCCGATGCCGCGGTTCAGGAACTCGTCACCGCCGACGGTGTCAAGCGGATACAGCACGCCAACGCCGTAACGCTGCTTCGGCGTGTCGCGCTGGAGGATTTCGTCACCGCTGCCGAACTGGACATACGGGTGTCGGGCCTGGTCTCGCGTGTCAAAGCGCAGGGGAGCGGCGCAGTCTATGGGGTCGCCGTGGGGAGCTGGTCCGACAAGCTCGCGGCGCAGCAACTCGATCAACCGGGTGCGACCTGCTCTGTGATCAACGGTCAAACGGATTCCGTCCCTGTCTGAGTACGTAGAAGTGCGTTGATGACTCCTGCTCGTGAGGATTCGTGGGCGAGTACGGTTAGGCGATGAAGCGCCCTCGTGACACCCACGTAAAAGAGCGCCGTCGTGAGCTCATCACCGATGGTGGTCACATCCGTCAAGACCACAGCGCCCGCCTCAAGACCCTTGAAGGCGTGCACCGAGCAGTACGGGATAGCGCCGGGCCTTCGAGCAGCCAGCGGCTGTAGCCGCTCCCGCCAAGGCGGCTCCGTCAACTGGGACGCACAGGAACCGTCGCCCAGCATCGACAACACAGCGACCGAGTCCGAGCTGAACCCCTCATGTCGGAGCGCTTCGAGGGCTTCCACGAGGAGTGTTCGTTGCTCCCCCGGTCCGCTGTAGTACCGCAGCGTCGGATCGACATGATCATCTGAACGTCGAATCATGCGATAACCAGGCCTCAACCCGCCTAGCAGCTCGGCGTATCCCGCGATCCGCGGAGTATTCCGGCAGTTCTCTCGGAGCGCGTAGCGTGCATGGTCCGGGGCGCGCTGCGCGAATTGTCCTCGCAGGTCCGAGTTGTCCGTGCCGTAGATTGCCTGTCGCTCGAAGTCCCCGAAGAAGCGCCAGCGTCCGGCCCCCAGCCCGCCCCGCAGCGAAAGATCGAGGAAGTCGAGGTACGTCTCACGAGCGATGTCCTGGGCCTCGTCAACGATCAGTTCGTCGTAGGGTTCTGCCTCGTTCTCAAGCAGCGCCAGTATGGCCCGTTCGGGGAGAGTTGCCTCCCAGAAGCCCTGATCCGCCGCATCGACCGATGTCAGTCTTGCCACCCGCATCATCTGGCTGTGCAGGGTGCGGCACTCGACCTCTGGCTTAAGCGATCGCGTCTCCACCGCGAGCCACTCCGCGAGCGCCCGATTGAAGCAGACGAACAGGACACGCCGCCCCTCCGCGCGGGCACGTCTCGCCGCCTCGATGGCGAGCAGTGTCTTTCCGGTGCCGGCCGGTCCGTCGAAAAGCACGCGCGGGTTGGTAGCCATGCGGTCGAGCGCCAGCAGCTGCTCGTCCGTGTAACGCTTCAGCTCTTCGTCCAGTCGCGAGGTTCTGGAGCGCGGAGACTCAAAGGCCTCGAAGTTGGGACGAAGGATCTGCGCGATCGCTTCGACCTGCTGCGGCAACGGCGCCGGACTTGACGAATCAAACCAGCGGGCTGTTGGCTTCGACGCCGTGAGGCGGCGCGCCGACTCGAGGATGCTCAGGATCAGAGAGCTCACCGGCTGCGAACGAAGCTGCCCGGCGTCTACCACCTGCCACGGGTGCCACTCCGGGGACTGTTCGCTGAAGGAGATGTACGGGAAGACGACGGCCGAGAAGAAGAGGACGCGCGCCAGCTCGGGGTCCCGCTCGGCGACCTGCTCGCGAATGCTATGCATCGCTTCAGACGCCTGTCGAAACGGCCCCCGTCGATCTGCGCGGTGCGACTGCCCGTAGTACCAGCCCCGGTCGTCCCGGCGCAGTGAGTGGCACGCTTTGACCTCGAGGAAGAGCACGCCCTTCTGAGGGACGATCACGACGAAATCGGCCTCGCCGCTCACCTGACGACGATGTCTGGCAATATCGAGCGAGTGGAGGACTACCCAGCCATCCGTCGCCGGATCATCCCTGAACCTGTTGAACAAATCGCGCTCCCCTGGGCTTGGTGTGGTCTCGTCGATGACAGAGGGAAGCATTCGAGCCATTAGCCATCGATCCTCAGTGGTCGATCAAGTTGTGAGGCAAAGGCGGTAAGACGCTCGGGTCTGACTTCCTCCACGCGATACGCCGTGAGAGAGCCGCCTCCGTCCTCGAGAGAAAACTCCATGTGTCCCGCCAGTTGGAGCTCCTGCGGCTCAACCTTCCCAGCGCGCTCGATGAGCTGTCGGCGGATATGCGCCCCGGCCTTCAGATGGGCACGGCGGATGGTCTGCATGGTCGCCCAGAGTTCTTCAGATCGATGCGCTAGGCCCGTGACGTGAAGAATGCCATCGAAATCGGCGCGATCGTCAGTGCTGATGTTGCGCTCGGATGCCCAGTTCCGCAGGTTTTGCGGGTTCGCGCGTCGTGCCCCGCTTCGTTGCAGCTCGCTGATCACAACGTCGGCACCGCGGGTTTGAATCGCTCGGCGCAGACTACGCTTCCACTCCCGTTGCTGGTGGCGCGCCTCCGCAGCGCGTTCGCCAAGCAACTGGTTGGCGACGTCTAGAACGTAGTCTCCGCTCCCTTCCGTGCGCAGTACCACGAAGACACCGGCCTCAATGTCTCGCACCTGCATCCGCCCGACTGGTGAGCCGCCGCGCTCGAAGTCGAGCACCGTGGCAAAGGAGCCATCCGACCCGTCCATCAGTACCACGATGTCGTCGACAAGGCGCAGCACCGTCGCCTCTACGGCCTCCTCATCTACCCCGGAGTGACCGAGCAACCGCTGTGACTCACTCAGCACCGTAAGGTCCAGCTTCGGCTTCAACTCCTCGGGCGTAATCCCATAGAGGTTCAGGCTCGGGCTCCCAGAGGTCGTAAGACGCAGATTGAGCGCCGCGGTGCGCGGCACGCCGCCCGGGCCACGAGATTCAATGAATGATGGAAGCGACTCGGGACGATCACGGATCCAGTCATGCTGGACGACAACGATCGACGGGGCTCGGGGCGCACTGATCACGTGCTGAGGGAACCAGCGTGCCGGCCCAGCGAGGTAGAGCACGTCGTACACCTCCGTGCCACGAAGGCTCGAGGCGGCAACCGCGCCCAGTCCCGCGTCCGGAAGACTCTCAACGACGACTCGCTGGGTCGGCGCGAGGAGCCGCGCAGCGGCGACTACGACTGCCCCGCGGCCTCCCGCAGCTAGGTGCAGGTCGGCGATTCGCTCGAACATGGGGTTCGCTGGATCACGCAAGAGCGCGTGCATATCCTCCACCAGCTGTTCAAGCCCGACACGAAGTGTCGTGTACGCCGGCTCGAGAGCGCGGAGCTTCGACTCAAGCTCAGACGCTGCCTCAAGGGAAAGGGCGACCGTAGCCGGTAGGGGGGCGGCTGCCAGGTCGAATCGGACCCTGCGCAGCTGACCGAAGAGCGGGCGCAGCGGGTCGTGGGGTGGCAGCGTGTTCATCTCGCGGGTCAGCCACCAGGTGGAGCGACTGAACGCTTCAAAAGCGGCGTGGGTAATGAGGTGCTGCTGCACCGCAACCGCCGCGCAGAAGCTGTAGAGGCGGTCAATCTCTTGGAGCGACCTCATCGGCCTCTCGGCTCGCGATGTGCCATGAGCTCCAAGCCGGCAATCTCGCTCGTAGCCGGGGGCAGGCTCAACTCGTCCGTCCGTCGCTCGATGAAGTCTGCATCAAGCTGTGCCGCTGCTTCAGCGAACCGGGGTTCGGTGCGATCTAGTAGCACGATCCAGTGCGCCTGCTCGAATCCATGCCGCCAGCGAAGGTACGAGACCGGTCCCTCGAATATCACGGTCGTGGGTCCGAGGTCGATGAGGTTCTTCGGGGGCGACTTCGCGCTCACTGGAGTTACGACGGTGCGGAAACCACCATCTTTCGCGTCACCTTGAATGCGGAGGAGCTCCGTGATCGCCCCCGCAGAGATCGCGCCTGCGCTCCGCGCTGCGAGCATCAGTGTTGATGCTTCGTCAACGAAGGGTGTACGCCGAGCGACGACCACACAAAGCTCTTCAGCGTTCTCGGTGAACCTTGCGGCGTCCAGCGGACGCACTACTTCTTCAACCAGGCCGCTTGCTGCGGCGATCTTTAGCCCCTTTTGGTGCTTCGGAAGCGTCACGTCACCAGGTAGTACTTCGACGCGGTTGGACAGGCCCGCGTGGAGCCACGACGTCTGCCCCCCGGAACTCCGCTCCTCGACTTGGACGCCCAACTGAGTGCCGTACTCGACGTGGTTCCGGGAGCCGACGATCTTCCCCTTCTTCAGCACGGTGCCTGACCGGAGGCTAACGGCGGTGCCCTCCGGAAGGTCGAGCAGCATCTTGAAGTATGTCTCAGGCGCGCGACTCTCCTCGCGTTCGTAGCCGCCCAGCACAACACCCGCGGCAACCAGATGCGAAGCGAAGTGTCTTGAGGGCAAAGCTATGCCGATGCGAGCGAGCGGCGCATCCGCTTCCATCCGGGCGACGAAAAGGCCGACGTTCACCAAATAGCGTGCCCAAGGTGGAAGCGGGGCCCACCCCAGTTCACTGATGAAGCCGAGCGTGTCCAAGTCCACTCGATCGACTTTGGACGTCTTCGCCTTGTGGTCCGTCATCCCGGTGTCCACCGTTCATCTGGCGACTGACTAGTCGCCTAGATCGCAGGCAGCCTACACCGATCGGTAATGAGGTTGCCTCATATATCGCACGCACCCTCGCGACGCCGGTGCCGGCGCGCGGGTTCCTCAGTATTGGGCCCGTTTCGACTCGTTGGGGCGCGCAATGTTCGTCAAGGCGCTCTGGGCGACGACGGCGACACAACGCCAGCCGTCTCGAGCTGCGACAGCGCATGGGCAACGTGGCGTCCCGGCACAGGTATCTATTGGCGGCGACCATCAGTCAGGGGCCCCGCACGGACTCGGAGGTGGCAGCGAACGATCAGCCACGTCGGTCGCGCCAAGCCCGACTGCTCGGCGACCGCAGCCTCGCGGTGCCCGTGCACAACGGGAGACGCTGGGTGACAGCCGAGGTCATTCAGAGGCTGAGCCTGCCCGTGCCTAGGCTCGCTGAGGAGAGGGGCGACTGACCCGAGCAGGCTGAAACCACTGCCGGAGGGGGCCAAGCTTCGCTGCCTGGTATCCTCTTTGCAGTAGGTCATCGGAGGGGCATCTGAGCGAAGTTCCGGTCATCGACTTGTTTGCCGGGCCTGGTGGCCTGAGCGAAGGCTTCACGCGTTTTCGAGACTCACACGGTAACGAGCCGTTCCGTGTTCGCCTGTCGATCGAAATGGATGAGGCCGCTCATCGGACGCTGGAGCTTCGGGCCTTTGTCCGTCAGTTCCCGATTGGGCATGCTCCGGACGCCTATTACGAGTATGTGCGCGGCCGAATTACGAAGCCGCAACTCTTTGCCTGCCACCCGGAGCAGGCCGCGAGCGCGGCACGGGAAGCCTGGAGGGCAACTCTTGGCGAGGAGCCGCCCGAGTCGGTGAGGGATCGCATCGACGAGGCGCTGGCCGCCGTACCGGACCTTGGCGACTGGGTCCTAATCGGCGGACCACCGTGCCAAGCCTACTCGCTCGTTGGTCGATCTCGGATGCTTGGCGCCCAACTCCGAGAGGAGTTCGAGAAGGACCACCGACACTTCCTGTACCGAGAGTACCTCCGCATCCTGGCTGAGCACGCTCCTCCTGTCTTTGTTATGGAGAACGTCCGTGGGATGCTTTCTGCGACACATGGTGGGGAGCTGATCTTTGACCGGATCCGTGGCGACCTAGAGAGACCCGGGCTGGTCTATCCGAATGCGAGGAACGCTGACGTCACCTACAGCCTTCTGCCTGTGGCGAGCGCTGCGGGCGACTCGCCGGCTCAAGGGCGACTCCTCGTGGAGCCAGAGGACTTCATCCTGAAGGCCGAGAACTTGAGTATCCCGCAGGCCCGACATCGCGTGATCATCCTTGGCGTCCGTCACGATCGTGCACACCCGAATCTCGATAGACCCACACAAGGTTCGCTGGGCAATCCGGTCACGGTCCGGGACACGCTTGAGGGCCTGCCCCGCCTAAGGAGTGGACTTTCGCGAGGCGAAGACAGTCAGGCTTCGTGGCGTTTGGCAGTGCGGACCAGTCGGCTAGCCCTGATGAGCGGGGAGGGTTGGGACCAACAGCGTGACATTGTCGAGGCTGCCGCTCGCATCGCGGCAGGCGTCAGGGCGCCACGGGCCCGACGTGGGGGTCGATTTGTCGAGCAGGAAGCGCGCCCCCCAGCTGCCAATGCGGAGTGGTACTTGGACGAAAGAATCGGCGGGACGCTCAACCATGAGTCTCGAGCGCATATTCCAGCAGATCTTGATCGCTATCTCTTCGCAGCGACGTTCGCGAAACATAGAGGCCACTCTCCGGTACTGGGCGACTTTCCCAGTGCTTTGCTTCCTCAACATCGCAACGTCAAGCGGGCGCTAGGTGGAGGACTCTTCGCGGACCGATTCCGTGTACAGCTCTGGGATCGTCCGTCCACGACGATCACTTCTCACATTTCGAAGGACGGACACTACTTCATTCACCCAGACCCGTCTCAGGTACGGAGCCTGACAGTCCGCGAGGCCGCGCGCCTGCAGACCTTCCCGGACAACTACTTCTTCGAGGGGAACCGGACCCAGCAGTACGTTCAAGTCGGGAACGCCGTCCCGCCCTTGCTCGCGAGAACGGTGGCGGCTGCCGTCCGTTGCCTGCTTGGCTCGCCAGCTACGGACGTCGAACCTCCGCTCCTCGCGTAGGTGCAGGAGCGCGGAGGGGCTCCGTCCCCAGCGTCCGATGAATGGGTGCTGGAAGTGAGGCATCGTCTGCTAGCCTGGGGGCCTTCGCACCGCCAAGAACTCCCATGGCGAGGGCACATCCCATTCTGGCAGGCGATCGTTGCGGAGGTGATGCTGCTCCGAACTCGGGCAACGCAGGTCGTGCCGGTCTTTCTTGACTTTCGCAGGCGCTATACGTCGCGGGCGGCCTTCGCAGGAGCCAGCGAAGACGAACTCGTGGATCTGGTCGCGCCGCTGGGGCTCCGGTGGCGGGGCAGATTGCTGCACCGACTCGCGCAGGCCCTCGAGACGGCGGGGCAACTTCCCCGGGACGTTGTCTCCCTAATGGAGTTGCCCGGGGTGGGCTCCTATGCGGCCGCTGCGGCCGCCAGCATGCACGGCGACCAGCGCGCCATCATTATCGATGCCAACGTTGTGCGCCTAATCAGTCGTCTCACCGGTCGAGAGTGGGACGGCGAGACACGACGAAAGAGGTGGCTGCGAGAGCTGCTAGAGCGCCTGACCCCAAAGGACCGGTTCGCAGAATTCAACTACGCACTGCTGGACCTCCCGATCTTGGTCTGTCGACCGCGCACACCGGACTGCGCCCATTGCCCGCTTGCCGATCTTTGTGATCAAGCCCTGCATTCCTCGTCTACTCAACTACGCACATGAGTCGGGGTTCACTGGTGAAAGCCAACAAAGATCAGCCAAGCAACGGTGCAACCTGACTTTCGTCAAGAGCCTCCAGTGAGATCGTTGTGGCGTAGTGATTGAGTCGCTTCAACGCGTCTCGCCAGACGGAGGCGCTTTTCTCGTGCTGGAAGCGAGCGAGACAGGCCTTCACGACCGGAACGCAGAGGCCGAGACGGCGTTCAAAAACGTTCTGGAACAAGTCTTGGTTTCGTAGGGCACTGTGTGCCTTGGAGTAGTCCCCCTGTTCCACAAGCACCTCCGCAGTCCACCAGAGCCGGGAGAGGGCGTTGCGGCTTACGCCGTTCAACGATGCGGTACCTAAGAATCGGCCGGAGAGCGCGGGACCGATTTCGTCGGGAGGGCCTTGCGGATCGGTCCCTGTCCAGCGGAGCCACACGAACCGGCTCAGCGGCCCGATGGTGAGCCAGTGCCAAAGGCCGGGGTCCGCGGCCTGCGAGCGAGTCAACGGGAGTCCGCGATGAAGTTCCTCGAGGAGATGAATGTCCCAGTCCGAGCGCTCTTGCTCACCAAGCGGGTCTGGCATCCGGTCAATGATCGCAAGGACGGGATCTAGATTCACCCCGGTCAAGACAGGTTCCGTCGGCATCGCTTCTGGCTCTTCCAGCATCTGTCGAAGAGCTGCTCGGTGGATTGGCTGGACATAACGGTGAATGTCCATCGTCATCGATTCATCTCTCGCACTAGGCCCTCGAAGCCACGAAGCGTACCGACTCTCTCTTGCACTGCGTTCGCCACATGCCCCAAGTCGATTGTTGTGATTGCTCTGTCGTCAACCGAATGCATCAGAGCAGTGAGAATCGCCTCCTCGTCGCTCTCATCGGGATATAGATATGATCCCCAGTCGACCAGGACAGCACGATTAAAGTCACCTACGTCATCGAGACGCTCACGGGCGGTTCTATCGTCATCATCACCATCCTTGGTGTCCCTGAATTCTGCGAGCGCGATTGCGATCAGAGTTGACCACGTCTGGTGCGCGATCATGGCGTTCGTAGCATCGCGCGTCCGTGCCTTCCAGCCCGTGGTTCCGGTTCCGTTCAAGATCGCAGCATCGGGAAAGGAAACATTGAGATAGACGACAGGTGTGGGGATGGAGGTGGCGTCGATGGAAAAGAGATGCGATGCATGCGATCGGCGCCAGGAGTCGGGGCTCTCCTTGAAGTTCTCCCAACGTACCGTCACTGAATTGCCCGGCGGTTGGATGGGGGGAGCCAACAGCACTCGCTGGGCGGATGACGTGGCAAGAATTGAACCGCGATCCGCGCCAAAGCCTGCTACTCGAGGGCGTCCAGAGGTTCGGAGCAGTTCGGCTCGAAACGTAACTTCACCAGCCCACTCACTGCGTTGCATGGTCAGTGCTGGGTTAACCAACTCTCCTATCGGAACCACCATCGATCCTCGACGGCGGGATTCAATCGACTGGTACGTCAGGCGGGCTTCGACTGGCGGAGCGCTGATCTCATCCTGTGGGACAAGGGTGCCAGCAAGCCCATCGTGCATGCCAACGCGGGCGCTGACTCGAAGCTCCATCGACTCGGTCTCATGCGCGAGCCACGCCCCATCAGCTGTCTTTGTTACGAGGTCACCGCCCGCTAAGACGAATAGGTCGAGGCTGAGCTGTTCGTCACCGACCGCGTATGGATAGAAGGACTTGGCTGGCATCACACACCTCTCCCGTGAACCTCTAATCGAAGCCGCGTGCGCCCGGCGGCTGCCACGTCCGGCGGGACCGTGGACCCTGAAAATGTGATCTCACTCGTCGCGGCCGGTACATTGCAGACTCCGGGGGCGACTAGCCTCACGCCCGTGCCGTTCTCAATGCGGAAGTCTCTGAGCTCGATTGGAGTACCCCGCCCGGATTCGGCATCGAGCCAGGTTTCGACCCGCGCCTGCCACGGCGCCTCTGTGTCTCCGAACCGCCGAATGCGCCCCTCGAACGCCCAAGTGCCGTCTGGCGCTAGTTGAGCCCTCAGGGCGCTCGCTCGATACGTGGCTTGTGCCTTCTTCCCGCCGCCGCGACCAGTTAGCGGCAGCATCTCGGCGAGTTTCTTCGGGCCCTCCCAGCTGTCCTCAGGCTGTTCCGCCATGGCGGACCTGACCGCGTTCTGGACGGCTCGCGAGAGCTCATCCAGCCGTGCGCGAGCGCCGCGTGCATACTCCGCCCTGATCCGGTCCGTGTCGGGAGTCCACTGGTTGTGGGAAGGTGGCTCCGCTGAGCGGAGAAAGCGCTCCAGTGCTTCGTCGGACGGTGTGCTCCCGCGAGCCGTCCCCGCCAGCAGTACGCCGTGAAACGGGGAATCCGTAGCCGAGCCCGCTATCCGAACGTAATCCACAACCATCCCCGCACCGCGGACGAGAGCAACGTGACCTTGAAGTCT
Organism: Acidimicrobiales bacterium; assembly: GCA_041394345.1. Lineage (GTDB taxonomy): Bacteria > Actinomycetota > Acidimicrobiia > Acidimicrobiales > SZUA-35 > JBBKWJ01. The sequence goes on from JAWKIN010000035.1 coordinate 20,382, forward strand.
GCGTGACTCATCGGCGGCCGCGCGGCGAAGCTTCAGCGTGAACTGCGCGTCGGTCGGTGGGTCGACGGGCGGGGTCTTTCGTGCCGGGATTTGGAGGTCGATCTCGCCGAGATGTACGTCACCGGGTTCGGCGAACAGGTCCCTTGGCTCGCGGTCGCACGCTTGAGCAAAGGTTTCGACTTCAGGAGTTAGTCGAGCGACGCCCTCGAACTCGACCTTGCCATCATTGGTCGCAACGACAGAGACCCGCAGGCTCGGCTCGCCAATCAGACTCGGCCAGAACCAGCGAGCCGTGGACTCCAAGATGTCGCTGGCGACGTCACCAACAGAACGCTGCTCTTCGCGCTCGGGCTCGAAGAAGTCAAGCACGGCAATCGACGTACCCGATTGCTGATTGTGTCGACGATCAATTAGAGCCGGCGCGACGGCGACTTCAGCGGCTTCGCCCCAGACAGAAATCGCCCGTTGCTGTTGATTCTCGAGTGTGTCGACGATTCCGAACCATCCTGGACCGCTCCAGTCAGTGCTCTTCTGATCGAGTGTCCTGTGAAATGGCAGCTCCGCGCGTCCAATCGCCCTGAGGTCGGTGAGTCCGCCCTCCTGATCGGTGCGCGTTGCGAATAGCACCGTCGAGATGCTCGAGAATCGCCAGAGGACAGCTTTGCCGATCCCGAAGCTTCCACCGCGTTGCCCGCCTCCCTCGTCGGTTACGAGCGTGTGTCTCACAAGCCTTGAGAAGTTGCCGTCCTCGTGTTCGTCGCCAGTCAGTCCTTCGGTGGCGGAGTCCTCGATCGTGAGCACAATGAGCTCGTTCGAGGCGATTCGGTCCAACGCCCACAGCAACTGCGGGCCGATCGTGACCCCACCTTGCTCCGCTGCCCCGTCAATGTGTCGCTTCAACGAGTTCCAGCGGATGGCCGTCAGCAACGCCTCCTTGGCCGCACCAGAAATCCGGTGCACACCGAACGCAACCTCGGCACAGTGCCCGGGAAGCCGTCGATCGCGAGAGTTCTGCAGAACCTCCCGCACGAAGTTGTCCAGGGTTGGCTTGATGACGTGAGCGGTGGCGATCCCCCCTTGTCGCTGACCGGAGGGCGGTGAGGGGTCGAAGACCCACTCGACTTCGTCATGCATCGTCATCCTCTTCCGTCCGGCCAAGGGTGGTGCTGCTATCCGGCTGGGCGTGGTTTGAGTTACTCATCCCGCCCGCGAGCTTAAACTCGCGCCCCGCCGTTGTTCGGAACCGCTGCTCCGTTTCCCTCAGATTCTTTCGAATAGTTGCAAATATCGCGTGAATATCATCGTCCGTATACTGATACTGGCTCTTGTTGGACAGATTTCCGAGGACGCGAACAGTCTCCAGTACCTTGTTGGTTCTATTTTCTGCCAATCTGACAAAACGATCGCGTTTGGTCTCCATTGATCCCATTTCTTCTGCGATAGACCAGAAATGTTGGCGTTATTTGTCGCATACCATCGAGATGATGTCAAGCGCGAAGTCCCTGTAGCGGCTCAGTACTCGCGGTGCCCCAAGCGGGTCCCGCCGCTGCAGCTTGGGCTCGGCGCGCACACGGGCTGCCGATCGGCGAGCCTTCCTAGGTGTGCGCGAAGGAATCTGGGTCAACCGTCTCGCGCTAGTGGGTAGGGGTTGGCCCCTGCCACTTTCGAACGACCTCTTCGTCCTCACCCCACACCCCGGGGGCCAGTCGTACAGACCGCTCACGCAACGGTTCTTCATGTGAGGCTGAGCGAAGGTGCCTCCTGTGTCTTCAAGCCAACCTCCTCGCCAGCACCCACATCTTCTGGGGGCCTGCGGGACGGGCTGCGCCTGCCAGGGAGCAGTCTAGGTAGCAACTCCAGTGGCCTTCGGTGCACTTCGGTGAATCGTGCAGGCGCGTCTCAGATACAGCACGGCCCGCCATGAACCGACTCGTCTGGGTCGCTTCTGACTTCCAAGCAGAAGGTCGCGGGTTCGAGACCCGTCCCCCGCTCCACCGCCCGCGCGAATCTGCGGACGGCAGATAACTGGGTTGTGCCGGTCACCGTGCTGGGTGCACAGCGCGGAGCGACCACGCGCGCCTGTCCCAGGTGATCCAGCGTCCCGCAGTCGGCTTGAATGCCGAAGCTGCACGGGCTCCGGCGTCTAACGGTCGTCCACGACGAACGGAACCGCGGCCCCGCGCCCGCGGCGTGTTCCGGT
>JAWKIN010000036.1:0-21340 GCA_041394345.1 Acidimicrobiales bacterium
CGATTACCTCAGCCGCTGTGCCCGATCGATCTCGCCAGGCCGCCATGCCCTCGACGATTTCCGAGGCGAGGTCGCTGGCTCCCGCCCGGGCGAGCGCGTAGCAATAGTGCGCGTCGTTGAACGGCTGATCGTGGAACCCAATGCGGTAGGACGCGCCAGCAGCTAGCGCAGCCCATCGATCACCAACGTTGACATCGTGGAACTCGAGTCGGGCGAGGAGATCGATGGCGTTCGTGAGGCTCAGCCCATCGGTGGCGTCAATCGGGTCGACGTAGGCGTCATACATCGCCAGAATCTGTTCGACATCGCCGGTACGCAGGTGAATGATGGCGTGGTGCCACCAGAGGTGGCGAGCGAACGAGCCACTCGCAGCCAGAACCTGGTCTCGGTTGGCAAACCAGGCGAGCCCGTCGTCGGCCCGACCCTCCATTTCGAGCACATGGGCGACGGAGTGAATAGACCAGAGGTCGGTCTCGTCGGCGCCGACGGCGCTGCGGCCGAGCGCCTCCGCCTCCCGGTACCGCCCTTGCTCCTCCAGCGAGAAGGCCAACATGCCGTCGAGGTAGGTCCGCCGAGGTCGGTCGTCCCACGCCACAATCGAGCGCCTGATCGACCGCTCCATATCGGCGAGGCGGCCCCTATTGAACAGGCGGAAGTGCTGGAGTCGCAGGGCGAGCATGTCGGTCGGCCACTGCTCAAGCAGCTGATCCCAACAATCGTTGGCGCCGTCAAGGTCGCCAGCCAACCAGGTCTGTAGGGCCTTGAGGTGTTGCCGTTCGCGCGGATTCAGTTGGCGGGACGCCGCCGTCGCTGCCGCGTCCGGCCGCTCGTGCGTGGTCGGCCACCGTGTGCGCTTGAATCACCAAGTAGCCGAAAACGATGAGGGCAAGCGGGGCGGCGTCATCAACGAGCGACTCGCCCAAACGGGCGGGGGTCTCGCTATCGAACGTCACAAACGCGCCGACCGCGGCATCGAGGCGCGCCACCGCCTCGGGTGTTGTGGCCGTGGTTTCCAAACCCCTCTGATCAGCAAACTGCATGGGCCGAACGTAGACGAGTGTGAGAAGCTCGGCCAATGACACTTCCCCTGGTCGATCGATGGTTCGAACGGATGCGCGTCGACGACGACATCACCTTGTTGTGGGAACCCCATGTCATCCCACTCATGCGTTGCAACATCTGGCACGTACGAGGTTCGTCCCGCGACCTGGTAATCGATACCGGACTCGGTGTCGGCGACCTGCGAGGCGAGATGCAAGATCTGCTCGACAAGCCCGTGACCGCTGTGGCCACTCATGCCCACGGCGACCACATCGGCTCCCATCACCAGTTCGATGACACGATTGTTCATCCGGCCGAAGCCGACTGGTTGGCCAACACCGAGGTCGCGTCGCTTCACATCGAGACGGCCTGGGGCCAATCAACCATCGACGGGCTCGTCGCGGCGGGGTATGCCATGGACGAGCCGAACTTCGTGACCGCGCTTCCGCCTGGCGTCACCGTTGAGGGCTTTCGCCAGCGCGGTACCACGGCGACCCGACTCGTCGACGAGGGCGATTGGATCGACATTGGCAGTCGGCAGTTTGAGGTACTTCATCTACCCGGCCACTCCCCCGGTTCGATCGGTCTCTGGGAAGCGTCAACCGGCACGTTCTTCTCCGGCGACGTCGTCTATGACGGACCACTGCTCGACCAGATCGATGGGGCCAACATTCCCGACTACGTTCGGACGATGGAACGCTTGCTTGACCTGCCAGTCACGGTCGTGCATGCGGGCCACGATCCGAGTTTCGGACGCGATCGCCTTCGCGACTTGGTCACGGCTTACCTTAACGCCCGCTCCTAGGCCGTCAAAAGCGCCACCTAGAGTTCACGTCACCGTTGCCGCCTGGGTCAACACGGCCGCTAGTGTCGGGCCATGGCAGCTCCACTCCAAATCATGGTGACCAACGACGACGGCATCGACTCGATCGGGATGCACGTCCTCGCCCGCTCAATGCTCGAATTCGGTGAGGTCACCGTCGTGGCCCCCGACAGCGAGTTCTCGGGAGCCGGCGCAGCGATTGGTGCGATCTGGGAGAAGACCCCCGAAGTTCATCGAAGCGAGATCGCCGACATCGACACGGTGTGGACGGTGTCGGGTGCACCCGCACTCTGCGTCCTCTACGCCCGTCTTGGGGCCTTCGGTTTTACGCCGGACCTCATCGTCAGCGGCATCAATCCGGGCGCCAACGTTGGTCGGTCGGTCTATCACTCCGGGACGATCGGGGCCGCGCTCACGGGTCGCAACGGCGGTATTCCCGGGATCGCCATTAGCCAATCGGTTACCGACTTCGGCGTCGAGGGGCAGGCGTGGGGCGACGTGATCTCGTCGCTTCGTTGGGAAACCGCGGCAAGGGTCGCCCAGCTCTGTGTTGGGGCCATGATCGCCGATCCACGGGCCGAAGCCGGTGTCCTCAACGTCAACGTTCCCGACGTCGAATTCGATGAGCTCGCTGGGTATGAGTGGACCGAAGTTGGCGTGACCCCGCCACGGTCGATGAGCGACGTGACCTGACCCCGAAACCGGGGCACACCGGATCGTTCTCCGTAGCCTTTGGCTATGGCGGCCGCAGTTTCGCCCGTGCCTGGCACCGACACGGCCGCCGTCTTGGCGAACAAGGTGTCGCTCACGTGGCTTTCACGCATCACCGCCCAGGAGCCCAACCCGGAGATCAACGGCCCTACGTGAGGCAGCACAGCACCGCTAGATCGAGAAACTTGCTGCATTGTGATGCGCTTCTGCGAACACGGTCGGCACCTCAGCGGTCATGCTGTCGGTAGTCAAGTGAGGCGAACGCCGAAGGCGGAGGGAACGGCTCAGTTGGCATCCAGGCCTTCTGCGCGGTGCAGAACGTGGCCTCTTCTTCGTTTTAGCGGCGGGGGACGTCGTCCGAATGGGGGGCGCCATTCGACCAGGGTGTGAACGGACCCTGCAGACCCGAGCGCCCGCGCCGCCGCATACTTCTGGTGTTGCCTGAGGTGGGGTAGATCGGCGGAGGGACCCACCTCGGGCCGCCCCTCTCGGAATGTTCCCATGCGCGGTGGCGGGAACATTCCGGGCAGGACCTCGGTGAGCTGATCCCGGAGGAGTGAGCTGACCAGCGCATTTCCGGGCTCGTCCGGCCCTCGGCTACATTCGTCTGTCAGCCCCTCACTGACACCTATACCACCGAACCCCGTCTTTGCGAATTCCTCTCCCGGTCACGCCTCTCGCTCGGCGCGATAGCGGCCTCGGCGTTGGCCGCCCAGATCTTGGCCGACGACTGTAAGCCGGGAGTATCTGTTCCACCAGGGCCAGCCGACTGACCGCTTTTCGATGGTGTACCAAGGACTCTGCGACGTCGTCTCGACGAGCAGCACGGGCAAGGAGCTGATCTTCACGACGCTCACCGCCGGTGACCCCATCGGGGAGGCAACGATTCTCGACGGCGTTCCCCGGACGGCCTCGATTCCGGGCCAGATCTGGGCAACCGTCCTTTCGATCAAGCGCGGCGCGTTCCTCGACCTGGCGCGGGCCAATGGTGACATAGCACTGTCGCTTGCTCCGGCTGTCGGCCCGCACGCTGGAAATCGACTCTCAGCCAGGGTGAATCGAGTGCCTTCGCCAACCTCGACACCCAGATCGTGGCCCTAATTGCCGAGATCAGCTCGCCTACAGCCGACGGAACAATCGTGGCGAAGGTGACGCAGCAGACCTTGGCCGATCGCCTCGGCGTCACGCGAATCGATCAACAAACACCTTCGCGCGCTCGCCGAGCGCGACCTTGTCGTCTTGAGGCGAAGCACGGTGCGATTCCCTCGATTGATGCCTGCGACCAGCGAACAACCGCTAGGCCCGTCGACCTCGGTCAGTCGAGAGCACGCCAACGTCTGTGAAGGCCTTCACAGACGTCAATCATGCGCGTCGACATACTGACGTCGTGGCGGATAGTAGGTCGCCAGCGGCAGGAATCATGTCAGGCGATGTGAACGAGAACGAACCGCATATCTCTGGTCCGCTGATGCCCAAGATCACGGACTACGCCAGCCCGAGGCGTACAGCGAAGCGGTCTGAAACCGCCGGTTACCTCACCTCGACGACCGAGGGCGTGCTGCTCGATGAGGAAGGTCTCCTGCGCCAGCTGTCTTCGACGCCCAGGGACAACTGCGCTTTGTCGACCCGAGCTACAGGCTGTCGACGCTGTACGAACGAACTACGAGGAGGCTGCGACCCGAGGCCCCATCAATCTTGGCCGAACAATTTCAACAGGCCGAGGCCGCCGCCAGCACAGCGAAGGCTCGGGTAACTCGCTCCCGTGCGCACACGCCATACGGTCGATCTGTGAATCGGCGCACAGACAACCAGCCCGCCAACCTGTCGAAGTGGCCGTGTCGCACCCGCTGCTCCCGTCGCCCGGGGCACCGGGTACGGCACCTCTCACGGTGCCGGTCACGGTATGCGGCGTGTGAAAACAGTGCCCACGACGTTCTGTCGTGGGGCTACCATGGTTCTAGTCGAGTTCGCTCATGAGCGCCCGCCGCTCATCATTGCGGCGTTGACGCTCGGCACTACGACGCTTCCATGCCTTGAGCTTCCAGTGTCGCTTGGCCTTTTTCTTCGGCTTCGCGACACGCGGGGGATGGTCGAACTTCGGTCTGATAGCGAACGGCGGCATCAGGATCATCCACCGTGTGGGCTGCAGTCCCGACCTTGTGTGCCGTATTCGGCGATGCTCCATAGATCGAAGGATTTGTCGCCCCCGCAGGAGATGATCTTCCTTCTCCTGAACAAGCGTTGAACCCATCCATACGATGTCGAGAACCCATGATCAGGCTCCTTCCTGCTCAGCCGCAGCCGAGCGCTATGGCCTGCACGGAACTGGATTCGCCAGGATGATGTCAGGCATCCGAGTTACCTGTGATGATCAATCTGAACTGACCGGAATGATTATATTGCACTTGGCTAGGGCCGCATTTGGCCTCAACAAGCGAGAAAAAATATGAGATTTGACGAACTCGAACAACTCGTCGAAGACGAAGCCATTACGACAGTCGTGGTCGGATTCACCGATCACTACGGGCGAACCTGGGGAAGCGATTCGACGCTCGCTTTTCTGCGAATCGATTGACGCCCGGAACCCACGTTTGCGATTACCTCTTTACTGTCAACATGGAGATGGAGCCGATCCCCGGCCGCGTCCGCCAACTGGGAGAGCGGTTATGGCGACGTCCACCCATGGTACCTGACCTCGCCACGCTCCGTCTGGCGGTTGGAACGGCGACGGCGTTCGTCCTTTTGCGACGTTCATCACGGCACAACCCATGCGCCAGTCGCTATTGCGCCTCGCTCGATTCTTCGAGCACAGATTGCCAAACAGCCACCGCTGGATTCACGACGGCAGCGGCTTCCGAACTGGGTTCTTCCTTTTCCGCGACAGCTATCGGACAGCCAATGAGAAGAACTACGCCGATCTGACGACCGCTGGCTGGTACGTCGAGGACTACCACCTTCTTCAAGCCGCTCGTGTGGATGACTTCGTCGGGTCGGCACGCGACGGGCGCTGGTCCGATCGGAAATACCCGTCGAAAACTCAAAGGCGAAGCCGCCGTGGGGGCAACACAGGCTCATTTACTTCACGCCGATATTCTCACGATGGCCCGACCGCCGCGCTGCATGGTGATGAAGCAAGGCATGAAGGAGCTCGCCGACAAACTCGGCGTCAGCGTGACGTTCATGGCCAAGCCCGACGGCCAGCAACCGGGAAACAGTTGCCACATCCATCTCAGCCTCTGGCGAGACGGCCAAAACGCCTTCGCCGACGACGCAAGCCCGACCGGCCGGTCCGATGTGTTCCGATGGTTCTCCGGCGGCTGGATGAAGCACACCGGACCTGATGCCCTTCTACGCCCCGCGACAGTCAACTCCTATAAGCGCTACCAGAGCGCATCATCGTGGGCGCCAACGACTATCGGTTGGTCGACGGACAATCGAACCGCAGGATTCGGGTGTCGGGTCAGGCCCGAGTCTGCGCATCCAGTAGCTCGCCTGGCGCCGACGTCAATCCTATTTGGCGTAGTGCGGCCGCAGCTCGCCAGCGGGCTTGACGGTGTGGCCAAGCAGATCAGGCCGCCGCCGGAATCGCCAGGGCGACCACTATCACGCCAACTTACCAACCGTGCCCCAGACGCTGGACGAAGCGACCGCCCGATTCGACAAAGCACCAACCGCCCGTCGACTCTTTGGCGCCGACGTTGTCAAGCCACTACGCCCACTTCTTCCCGCTCCGGAATCGCGGCGTACAAGCGCGGCGGTGACCATTTGGGAACGACGACGTTACTTCGAACGGATCTAGCAACCGGTCGATCGTCCCTCAGTCGTCGGGCAGAACCCCGCCCGGACGATCGAGCGTTTCGAGAATGAGGCCCAGTTTGAGCTCCTCGGCGACAGCGCGCGACGCGTCGCGAAGCTCGTTGGCACGAGCGACATCACCAGGCGCGTCTCGGGCTTCGAGTGCAACCGCCAACTCGGCCTGGGCAAAGGCCACCCACGGTCGCGCCTGCATGGCCTGGTGCAGTTCGATCGCTCGTTCGTAGCTGGCGATGGCTGCATCGAAATCGCCGAGCACGTAGTGCAAGGTGCCGAGATGGAAATGCCCGGTACCCAGGAAGCAAACCGCACCCATCTGAGCATGCCCGTCGGCAAAAGGAATCAGCATGTCGAGCAGGTCTGACGCAAGTGCCCGATCACCGGTGCGTAGCGCGATCCGCGTCCGGCCCACGATGTCGTTCCACCACAGATAGTCGAATCGGCGATTGTTGTCGGCGGTCGGGGGAAGCGCGGCCAGGAGCCCATTGACATCGTCGAGTTGGCCGGCCTCGGCCGCAAACCAAACGGGCGAGATCGTCGTGCCGGACCGGGACCGTTCGGACAAGGTGCGAAGCAGCGCGCTGTGGCCACCTAGCCACGGTTCGACGAACTGCAAGACGCCCATCATGGCTTCGAAGTCGGCCGCAGGATAGTTGACCAAGAGCACCTTGAGCTCCCGAATGAGCTGGTGCGCTTCGTCGAAGCGACCCTGCGCAAACGCAGCGCAGACGAACCAGCTCAGCGAGATTCGACGACCTTCGATATGGCGAAGGCGTTCGGCCATGGCGGCAAGCTGGGTCGCCGTTCGTTGCGCCCGCTCCCACTGTCCAAGCGCGGCGGTAGCGAGCAGGCGCAGGTTGAGCGCTTGGAAAGCGATGTCGTCATCGGCGAGCGATGCGGCCAAACTCTCGAGTTCGTCGGCCATGGCAATGGCCTCGGGCATCGCGTTTGGGCCGTGTAGGGCGCGATGAAACTCAGACAGCACGGCGGCGATCGTCCGTTGGTCGCCGGTGCCCCTGGCGATCTCGAGGGCTTCATCCACCAGGGCCCGTCGCGACGCATACGGTACGTGTTGTCGCTGCCACACCGCCTTCACGACCAGCAGACGGGCCCGAAACGCGGAGGGTTCCGAGTGGTGTACGAGACTGGTCGGTGAGACGAATCCGCGTCATTGACGGGACTCGCTTAATTCTCCTTCAGGTACCGCCGTAACCAGTGCGGCCCGTGCCAGATCGTCCCATCGCCCGGCCGCCGTTGCCGCATCAGCTGCGGCGATCATGGAGGCGCGACCCTCCGGCGAGCCGGCTGCGGTCTGGGCCGAGCCAAGGGCCAGCAGGACCTCGGCCACCGTGGCGAGGTCGGTTGACTTGTCGGCTCGGGCAGCAACCGCACGCTGGCGGTAACGAACGGCCTCGGCGAAAACCTTTGATCCGAGTCGGCCACCTCCGCGTCGGCCGCGGGACCAGCCAATCGGACTAACCTCGTCGGTCGTCGCAAGCGAACCACAGCGATCAAGATGGAAAGCAGCACGTCGGCCGCCCGTGACTTCAACTGCGCGCCGGCCTCGGCCATGATCGCCGCTGGCAGCGGCCCCAGTGGGAACGCCGTTTGCGGGTGCCGCCGAGTCGGTCATAGAGGCGCATTCTGGATGAGCGCATGTCGGAGCGTGAAGGCCCCATCGGGCGAGGACGGCTCCTCTTGAGATGACCCGGCGTGTTCGGCGGTCTCGAGCACGCCAGAACATCGATTGCGACATTGTCGACAAGCCGACCGTTCGAGTTCGGCCAGACGAAAGTTCGTCCCCAATACGGCAGCGTTGGCCAAAACGGCTGACACCTCATCGCCGAGACGATCGGCGCGACCGGTGGCGGAAGTTCCTGAACGGTGTCTGGCACGGCGATGGTCGAGACCACCCCCGAATCTGCGATCTGTTGAAGCAATCCCGACTCAGTCAAGCTGCGGACCATTTGCGCTAGAAACAGCGGACTCCCCGACGTTTGCGCAAACAACTGATCCGCCAAAAGTTCCGCCAGATCGGGATTAACGATGACGAGTTAGGGCCGCGCTGACGGGTCCATCGTCATTGGCGACTAAACCAGGCGACATCGACGATGCACGTTCAGCTCTCGCATCAGCTGGCCGACAAACTCGCCGGTCGTTTGGCCGATCGGACCTCGGTTGGTCCGATGGGGGTGCCGACAACCACAACGGACTGCAGGCCGGCCGCCTTTGCCAAGTGAGTGAGCAGGTCGAGTGACGGCTGGGAAGCCCAGTGGAATCTTCGAGAACCAAATCACTGGTTGGTGCTGCGCCGCCGATCGAAGCAGATCGGCGACGGCCTCGTACAACCGAGGTCGACGTCCTGATCACGATCAGTCAGTGATGCGTGGCACCCGGTGCTCAAGACCGGGGATGAGCCGCGTCAGCAGACTCCGTGGCGCACAACGCATGATTGGCGAGGAGATGCGTCGGTGCTTAAACGACCAGATGGTGAAGCGCCTCCACGATTTGCTGATAGGGGCCGTCGACGTTCTCGTCGCACCGACCAACAAGGCACAACGATCGTGCAGGCGGCGTATAGAGCGACTTGCTGGTGAACGAGCGTTGACTTTCCGACACCCGGTTCACCGCTGACCAGAGCTACTTGGATCTGGTGAGTGGCGGCCGAGATTGCGGTCTCGAGCAGCGTCGCCTCGGCCGAACGCTCGACCATCGCGAGCGGAGTTGCCCGCTCGGTGAGCCGCGGTGACGAGGCAATCGTGACATCAGCCATCGTGACGTCGGGCGGAAGGTCGGTGATCGGTTGGGCGGCCGACCGGTCGGTCAACAGGTGGACGGCGACTGGCTCCGCGATGCCTTTCATGACCCGCCGACCGAAAATGGTGTGATTCGAATGCTCAGATTGTCGGTAAAGGTCCGGCCTTGCGCGTGCTCAGACGCCGCGATGTAGTCGGTTGGCGCCACCTCGCACATACGGGCCCCGATATGAACGGCGAGTCCGACGAATCCCGCGCCGTTGGGGATCACGTTGCCCGTGTGAATGCCAATCCGCAGATGTATTCCGAGTTTCTCCTCGACTTCGGATCGGGCACGAGTTGCACCCTCGAGCATGAGCAACGCCGCCCGGGCCGCGTCATCGGCCTCGTCGAAAACGGCGGCACATCCATCGCCGTCGTCGGAGAAGATCCTGCCTGCGTTGCCGTTTACGGTGTCGACAAGCAGTTGTTGAAGACGGCGCCTGACCATTACTGCGGCTTCGTCGCCAATACCAGCGAGCTGGCGAGCAGTCGAGCCGACCTGATCCGCTTAAAAGTATCGTCGCCGCGGTCACCGGCCCCTCTCGAGAGTTCGTCAGCAGTCCCAGAGTCTAGGCCGATCCGGCCGCAGTAGAAAATCACGCCGGTCGGACCACGGCCACTGGCCTCGACTACGTTGGCCTTTCTGACTGAGCGGAGGGCTACGGTTATCGAGGGACAACAAAGAATTGGATTGTGGAATTGACGACGTACACATTGGCGCTGGTCAACCAACGTGTTGGTACCAAGCGGACGTTCACGAGCCCTGTCTCGTTGCGATGCTCGACTGGGTCGTCGAAAACAAGCACCGGGTGCGAGAACTCATCCTCCTCGGCGACGTCGTCGACCTGTGGACGTACCCCTTCGGCGAGCGCCCGCCGACGTTTGCCCAAGTCCGCGACGCGAATCCTGCGATCTTTGGACTCGACGGTGCACTCGCCCGTGTCCTCGATGCGCTCGATGGCGCGGTGACGTGGGTCGAAGGAAACCACGACATGGGACTCGACCCGGCTGAGGTCGCCACTGTCGTGAGTCCAGCCGGTCACCGCCTTCGCCTTCACCCGGAGCTGAACTACCAGCCGCTCGCGGATGACCCTCGGGTGCTCGTGTCTCATGGGCATCGCCACACACTGTTCAACGCCGAAGACCCAGACTCTCCGTGGGACGGGCTGCCGTGTGGCCATTTTGTCACGCGAGCGGTCGCCGAATTCTGGTCGCACCGCCTCGAACCGGGACAGACCGTTGCCGATCTACCGGGCCAAGGTGCCCCGTCGGGGCTCGACCTCACTGGGTTGGCGTCGATGATGGCCGGACTCGATGGTTCTGGCGTCACCAGCATGCTCTTCGACTATTTGACAGGCACGCTCGGCATCGACGAACACGCACCCATCGTTCTTGCCAGTGGCGAAACCACCACGATGGCGCAGGCGAGGCTGGCCTACGCCGGTCGATGGGCGTCCTGGGCTCGAGCGGCCGGCGGCGGCGTCCAAGGCGACATTGAGGCGGCTCGGGCCGCCATCGCCGACTTCAGTGAAGAACTCGGTTGGTATGCCCAACGCGACGCCTTCGCCCTCGGCGCCGAACTCGTCGTCATGGGTCACACCCATACCCCAGTCGCCGACCTCGACAACGCGCTGGTTCGCTATGTCAACACCGGATTTACGTGTCCCGCGAGGGCCGACCTTGCGACACGGTCCATGAACTTCGTCGTGATCGACGCGGCCGAGATCGAGGCCCAGGTCTGGGAGATCGTGCCGAGCGACAACGGACCGACCTGCCAACCAGCTGTCGCTGCGACCGAGAAGATTGTTCGAGACGGCACGATGGACTACTCGTGCTACATCGAAGTTGACAACAGCACCAACCCAGCTCCGCTAACGCTCGACTCGTTCGCTGCCGTTCGGGGTCGATTCGTCAACGAGCCGCCCCCGACGATCCCTGCACACGGCGTTGCCCGCCTTTGGGTCCAAGACGATCTCGGCCCTCTCGGCTCGCATGGCTGGGTGACGTATCGGACCGGTGATCGACTCGTCACCATCGAAGCGAGGTGTCCAACGGGTCTCGTTCCGAACCACTGCGAGAGCACCGAGCCGTTCACGGCTCGTTCGGGCCACGGGCACTGGGGCGAACAAGGCGCCACACCGTGGAGTGGCCACCCACTCTTCGTCCGGACCGCCGTTCAGCCATCGGTGCCGACCCAACCCCCGGTGCCATCGTTGACGTTGGCCACCTCAAACAAGCAGATCCGGCCGAACTACGACGTGGTGGTGATCGGTTCGGGCTACGGCGGGAGTATCGCCGCGTCGCGCTTTGCCCGGGCCGGCCGCCGAGTCTGCTTGCTTGAGCGGGGCAACGAACGCTGGCCGGGCGATTACCCCGAAAACGCCTGGCCCGCCATCCGCCAAACCCAGTTGACCTCGACCAAGCGTCACATCGGTTCGCATGCGGCGCTGTTCGACGTTCGGCTCGACAACGAGGTCAATGTCTTGGTTGGTCGGACTCGGTGGGACGTCCCTCATCAACGCCAGCGTGGCGTTGCGACCAGTCCCTGAAGTATTCGACGACGAGCGCGGGCTCGAGCTACTCCGAGGTCGAGACAATCCCGCCCTTCGGCCCTACTTCCAACGCCGAAGAATGGCTCGGGTCCAATCCGTATCCGGCATCCTTCCCCCGCTGCGCAAGCTCACGACGCTCGGCGACATCGCCGCCGCACTCGACGCCGACCTCGAGCGCCCGCCGATCAATGTCACGTTCTCGCCGCGCCGCAACCTGGTCGCGTCGAGCAGCCAGCGTGCAACAACTGCGGGAACTGCACGCTGGCTGCAACGTGGGCGCCAAAAACACCGTGCTGATGAACTATCTTCCCGATGCCGTTGCGAACGGTGCGTCCATCTTCACGGGCTGCACCGTCGATCGGATCGAGGAAGGTCGCGATGGGACCTGGAAACGTTTTCTACCGCGGCACCTCAGGGGCCCAACGACGATTCGGAGGACGCGACCGCTTCGTATCGGGTGAGGTCGTGGTTGTCGCCGCCGGCACGCTGGGGTCGACGGAAATCCTCTTACGCTCCCGCGAGGCCGGCCTGCCGCTGTCGGCCCAACTCGGCGAACGCTTCAACGGAAACGGCGACGTACTGGGATTTGCCTACGACTCAAACCGATCACCAACGGCATCGGCCGAGGCCCACACCAGGCGTCCCCCGATGTTGGCCCATGCATCACTGGCGTCATCCTCTACGTCCTCCCCGGCGAACAGCCCGGCGACGGGTTGGTCATCGAGGAGGGTGCCGCCCCAGGCATCCTTCGGCGATTGCTTCCGGTGTTGCTCCTGTTTTCGGCGCTACCAGGAAGCGATGCATCGTTGGCGAAGCGAGTGCGAATGGTCTTTCGGTCCTGGCGCAAGCGGCACGAACGCTGACCTACCTGATCATGAGCGACGAGGACACGAGCGGAACCCTCCGCCTCAACGATCACTCCGTCACCGTGGACTGGCCCGAGGCGCCCTCCGAGAAGCAGATTCGAGCAAGCAATGCGCTGCTCAACTCCGTCTCGACGCCATCGAGGCCGAGTATGCACTCTGAGCCACTCTGGACCAAGTCGATGGGCCATCAACTCATCACCGTCCATCCACTTGGCGGCTGCGTCATGGCCGACGATGCCGCCACCGGCGTCGTCAACGACCGAGGCGAAGTGTTCAGCGGCCAGGCTGGTGTTTCCGCAACCCACCGCGGGTTGCACGTACTTGACGGTTCGATTGTGCCTCGACCGGTCGACACCAACCCTTCACTGACGATCTCTGCGCTCGCTGAGCGGGCGGTCGAACTCATCTGTCACGACCGATCGTGGCCGCTGACGTTCGAGCCAGCACCGGCCCTGCGCTCGCCCGACACCACCACGGGGCCAGGAATCCAGTTCACCGAACGAATGGCCGGCTGGTTCGGTCTCGGCGCAACAACATTCGAGGACGGGGTCGAGCGTGGTCAGGCCGACGCGTCACCGTTGTCGTTTGTCGTCACCATCGATGTGCCTTCGATCGAGGCGATCTCCCGCAATCCAGCCACGCCTCAGCATTTCGCTGGCACCGTCGATGCGCCAGCGCTCTCTCCCTGGCCACTCACCATCAGCGAAAGCGACTTCCGACTCAAAGAACGGGTCGCGTCCCAGGCCGAGGAATGGAACATGACCTACCGCATGGTTCTGACCTCGGAAGAGGGCAACCAGTTCTGCTTCCACGGCCACAAGGTCATACGCACCGGGCCGCTCTGGCGGGGATGGAAAGAAACAACCACGCTGTACGCCACGATTCAGGACGCGTCTGGCGCCGAAATCGGTCGAGGGATCCTGACGATCTCGGTAGCAGACCTGCTGAAACAGCTCGGGTCAATGACCGCAATCAATGCCAGGCGCCTTTCGGGCCTGCGGGTCAAGTACCGCTTTGCCCGAGCGTTTACCGGTACCTTCCTCCCCGCCTACGGTGGCGTCCTCGACGAGGCGAGTCGCCTCGTCCACGTCCCGCTGCCCCCGTCGCGAACGCTTCGCCTACCCGATCCCGAAGTGACGTGGTATTCGCCGTCCACCGGCTGGCACGATCTGGTCGACGACGCCAAACACCATGGCACGATGTCGGCGTCTGAGTTGGCTGCGAGCCCCCACCCTGATCCAATCCTCGATTGTGTCGACGACGACGCGGAGTTGATGCTGACCCGCTTCCAGGGTGGCACGAAGGGGCCGGTCCTTCTGGCCGCGGGGTTCAGCATGCGGGCAAACTCCTTTGCCCAGCCGACGACCGACACCACGATGGCCGAAGCGCTGGTCGAAGCTGGCTACGACGTCTGGTTGTTCGACTATCGAGCAAGCATTGCGCTTCCATCGTCGACGAAAGAGTTCACCATTGACGACATTGCCATGCGTGATTGGCCAGCCGCGGTCGCCGAGGTGAAACGGCGGACGGGGGCCACGTCGGTCCAGGCCGTCGGGCACTGTGTCGGCTCGGTGACCATCCTGATGGCGGTGCTCGCTGGCCTCGACGGCATCCGTTCAGCCGTGTGTTCACAGTTTGCGGTTCATCCACGAACCAGCCTGCTCAATAGAGCCAAGAACGCGCTCCACCTTGTCGATCTTTTCTACTACGTCGGCATTCGGGCAATGGCGCCCGAGCGAGGAACGGGGTTCCGGGCCAGGGCAATCGATCTTGCGGCCGGGTTGTTGCCGATTCCAAAGGGCGAGGCATGCCAGGAGCCAGTCTGTCGCTGGCTCAACGCCGTGTTCGGTTTAACCCATGCCCACTCCCAACTCAACGCCGAAACGCACGCCGCATTCCCAACGACATTCGGCACCGGTCAAGTAACACCGCTCCGCCAGCTCTCACTCATCACGCGGCGCGGAAAAGTCGTCGATCACACGGGCAAGAATTCCTATCTGCCGTTGGTGGAGCGGCTGGGGCTGCCCATCTTGTTCATCCAAGGGTCGGAGAACTACATCTTCAAACCAAAGGGCATGGCCAAGACCTTGAAATGGTTGCGATCCAACCATGATCCGTCACTGTTCAAACTGCTCTACCTCGATGGCTACGCCCACCTGGACGGCATCGTCGGTCGCGATGCCGCTCGGGACGTGTTCCCCGAAATCATCGCTCACCTTGATGCGACCTGATCCATGGCAGAGCCGGGTTGGATCACGACCCAATTTCCCTGGTGAAACTACCTATTAAGTCAAAGGAGATTTGTTCCGAAACTTCCATAATGGAGCAGGGACCAACGACGGGAGCAGAGGAGGTGCGGCGCCGTGAATGGCACGCATCACCGAGCCTCGCCTTAGCCATCCGCGCCTTCGCGTTCCTGCTGCCACTCATCAGTGCCTGGTTCGTCGTTCACCTGCTCAGCGGTACGTTCTATCGGCCCGACGGCGTCCGTGGCCTTCTCCTGTGGATTGCCCAGGCCGCCGTGGTTGGCTTCATCGTCTCCAAAACGGTTGAACGCCTGGCGCGCCGCCTACTCCCGCTTGCCGCCTTGTTCAGCATGTCGTTGGTGTTTCCTGACCAAGCCCCGTCCCGGTTCAGCGTTGCGTTGAAGTCGAGCACGGTGAAGCAGCTTCGCCGGCGGCTGGCGGGGACCAGCACCGACGGACTCGGCGATAGCGAACATGTGGCTGCCACCCAGGCCATCGTTCTGGTAAATGCCATCGGCCAACACGATCGCCTGACTCGGGGACACACCGAACGAGTCCGAGCGTATGCCGACATGATCGCAGAAGAACTCGGAATGAGCGCCGACGATCGGGCCCACCTGGCCTGGGGTCCATGCTCCACGATGTCGGCAAGATCAAGGTTTCTCCGAGGTACCAACAAGAACGGCCGCCCCACGAACGAGGAGTGGAGCGAACTGAGGGCGCATCCCGGCGCATCGGTTGCCTTGCTCGCTCCCTTGTCCGACTGGCTCGGCGACTGGCTTCTGGCCGCGCCACAACACCACGAACGATGGGATGGCACCGGGCACCCCTCGGGTTAGCAGGCCAAGAGATCTCTGTCCGGTCGGATCACGGCGGTCGCTGATGCCTACGACGTCATCACGTCCAAGCGGTCATACAAGGAGCCGATGTCGGCCGCAGCTGCCCGGAAGGAGCTTGTCCGTTGCGCCGGCACACAGTTCGACCTCGAGATCGTCCAGCTTTTTGAACGTGTCGCTCGGACGCAAATGGGCGGTCGGACCCTGGCCTGGCTCGCCGAAATCCCTGGACTCCAGCTTGCCGGAGCAGCGACCACTACCGCCGTACCGACAATCATGACCTCGACCATGACCGCCGTGAGTTCGGCCGCGCTCGTCGTCGCCGCGACCGTATCGAATGCGCCGCCCGAGACGCTCTCCATGGTCGAGTTTGCCCCTGTGACCCAAGCGCCCCTCATCGTCGAAGAAACAACCACCACAACGGTGCTATGGATTGATGAGGCTTCGGTCTCAACGCCCAGCACAACAACCGGCCGGCGACGGCATCACCATCGGTGCCGCCACCGACAACCACGTCGACCACGACTACGGCCGAGCCGCCGTTGGTAAAGCCGCGAGTGCTGACGGCCCAACAACGCTGCCGCAACCCGTCATCTCGACCACTACCCTGCCGCCCCTCCCACCATTCCACCGACCACGGCGGCGCCGACGACGACCGAAGCCGAACGCAAGCCCGGCACCAACCTCCTCCTACGACCACCCCAGTCGCCCTGCGGCCGGTGCCCTGACAGCCGCTGACGACTCGGTGTCAACAAGCCCCGCCCACGACACGAAGATTCACGTCCTGCTCAACGACAACATCGGCGCAGTCTGGACCTGGGATCTTGACTCACCACGATCATCTCCGCCCCAGACCACGCCAAAAGGTCCGGGTTCACCACGGCCACATTCACTACGAATCGGAGAAGCGCTATGAAGGCACTGACTCGTTGGTGTACCAAATCTGCAATACCACCGGTGACTGTGCCACGGCAACGCTGACGATCACCATCACGACTGAGTTAGAGCCGGCGGGTCGAGGGCGACTTTCCGGTCGTTCCGTAGGCAATCCCAACCATTCGGTCGAGGTTGCGAGTGTTCAGAGTTGGCCAAACATTCGGGTGCCCTGCTGCCGTGAGCCCGCCATCGACGGTGATGCCTGTCCGGTGACAAACTCGCTGTCGTCTTGCTAACCACAACGCAGCACCGGCAATATCTTCGGCCGACCCCGGGCCGTGGCCACGGCTGTAACGGGCGGCCATTGCTCGCCTCGGCTGTCGCCGGGTCGCCACCGTGCACTAGGGCGTATGAATGAGGCCGGACAGATCGCATTGGATCCGAATCCGATGAGGGCGAGTTCGATGGCAGTGGTTTGGGACAAGTTGATGACTGCCGCCTTCGCCGCCGAATACGCCTGGGGCCGCCACCCCCACTCAACCCTGCGATCGACGCGGTGGAGATGATCGCCACCATCACCTGCTCTATCAAGACCCGAGCGGCGTGTTTGATACCCAGAAAAACGCCTGCGGTCAAGACGCCAAACGTCGTGTTCCAGTCGGCCAGTTCGATCTCGGTAATCGGCCCAAAGCGCCGCCAATCCGGCGTTGTTGAACATGATGTCGAGACGCCCGAACGCCTCGGAGGCCATCGAGACGAGCGACGCGATGTCGTCCTCGACACATCCGTCCGAACAAACCGGACCCGATCGGCTAACGGGCCGAGCTGCTCGGTCATTTCGTCGGCGGCGGTCAGATTCAGGTCGCCGACGACCACCGACGCCCCCTCAGCGACAAATCGATCGACGGTCGCCCGCCCCATGCCGCTTGCCCCGCCGGTGACAACGGCAACCTTGCCAACAAGTCGGCCGCTCATCGCAGCCACTGCCCATCGACGGCACCGACTCAACGCCATGACTGGCCACCACCCCAGACGTTCAGCTTCTCTCCGGTTACGTAGCTCGCCCGGTCGGAAACGAAATAACACACCGCGTTGGCGATGTCTTCGGGTTGGCACACACGTCCGAAGGGCATGACGTCGTTGAGGGAACGGATGTCGCGCCGATACCCGCCGCGCCTTTCACGAGCCGACGTCCCATGTCCGTCTCGACAAGCCGGGGCGACGATGTTGACGTACGCCATTTTGCCGCTCCTCCTTCGCCAGGGTGAGCGCCAGAGACTCCAGCGCCGCCTTGGCCATGTTGTATGGCGCACCGTTTCCACCGTGAGAAAGGGTGGCGACCGAGGAGATGACCAAGACATCGGATCGGGGATTCCTCCGCAGATGTGGCAAGGCAACTGACAATAAATGATGCGGGCCGAGCGCGCGCGCAGCCATGACCCTCAGCAGCTCGGTCGGATCGGTGTTTTCGACGGTCTGGCCCCGGCTCGCAATGCCGCCATTGCTCACGAGGGTGTCGATGCCGCCAAAGTGGGCGACGGCTTCGTTGATCGAGCGAACATTGTCGTCCTCGATGGTGACGTCGGCCTGGATGGCGAGAGCCGATTGGCCTAGGGCCTCGATCGCGGCCACGGTCTCGCCAGCCGATTCGGCGTCCTTGCGATAGGTAAGGGCGACATCGAAACCATCGCGGGCCAAACCAAGCGAAATACCCTGACCGATCCCTCGGCCGCCACCGGTCACTAGCGCAATGCGGTTCTGCATACGTTTCTCCTTTGCGTCTCTGTGGTTGAGTGCTAGATCGGCAGGTCGCCGGTCGCGCGTCGTGTGCTGCCCTCGTCGGTGAAGGCCGCAATCGTTCGCTGGGCGATTCTCATCTGATGAACTTCGTCGGCCCCGTCAGCAAAACGCGCCCAACGAGCATGCTGATACATGTGAGCCAGCGGTGTATCGGTGCTGTACCCGAGTGCGCCATGAACCTGGATCGACCGGTCGATGATGCGGCCAAGGCTGTTGGCCACGAAGTGCTTCGCCATCGACACCTCAGCCTTGAAGTCTTGCTTGGTGTCGATTTTGTGGGCGGCGTGAAGCACCATGAGTTTGGCTTGGTAGAGCTCCATCGTCGAGTCGGCAATCATCCACTGGATTCCCTGCTTTTCCGCCAATAGCGAGCCATGGCTGAAGCGATTGAGCGAACGCTCCACCATCATGTCAAGTGCGGTTTCCGCCTGGGCGATCCAACGCATGCAGTGGGCGAGTCGGGCTGGACCAAGCCGGTATTGACCAAGCAGATGCCCTTGGCCCCGCCCGCCAAGCATCTGATCCTTGTGCACCCGAAGGTCCTCGATCACAATCTCGCTGTGGCCCGTCCCGCCATGCATCGTCTCGATTTCGCGCACATCGTTCCAACCCTCGCTGGGCAGATCGATGATGAAGGCGCTATTGGCCGCCTGCGGGATGTCGGGGTCGTCTTCGGTGCGGGCGACGAGAATGGCAAAGTTGGCGCGCCGGGCATTGGAGATAAACCACTTGTGACCGTTGATCACCCACTCGTCACCGTCTTGGTAGGCGTGCGTCTTGATGAGCGTCGGGTCGGAGCCTGCAACCTCGGGCTCCGTCATGGCGAAACACGACCAGGTTGAACCTTCGCACAGCGGACGGAGATACTTCTCGGCCTGCTCGGGCGTCGCCCAGTGGAGCAAGGTGTGCATGTTTCCTTCATCGGGTGCTTGGCAGTTGAACACCCACGGCCCATAGCGAGACTTCGCCGCTTCGGCTTGAACCATGGCCAGTTCGACGTGACCAAGGCCCATGCCACCCCATTCGGGTGGCATATGCGGCAGCCAGATGCCCGCCGCGCAGTGCCTGCTTCCGCAAGGCGATCAAAGCCCCAATCCGGTCCTTCGGCCCTAGCGGTTCGACCCCGTGGCCGCCGTCGATCCGTTGTTCTTCTGGCTTGATGATGTCCTCGACGAAGGTTCTCACCCGAAGCCGGATTTCCTCCAGTTCGGGCGAAAGCGTGAAATCGATTGCCATAGCGGTCCCCATTGGTTGATGTCGGAGCAGAAAGGACACTAACCGGAAGACTCGATCCCCTTCTATTCCCGATCGACGACGCACTCGCCTGCCTGCCATACTTCGACGATGGACTGGAACCCCCATCGCACAACCACCAACGACGCGCCTGATATCGCGTGGACTCGCGCCGGAAACGGACACCCGGTCGTCCTGGTCCACGGCATCACCGAGAACGGGTCATCCTGGGGTGCGGTCGCAGACCGGCTCGCCGAACACAACGATGTCATCGTCGTCGACCTCCGCGGCCATGGGGCGTCAGACATGGCGAGCGACTATGGATTGGGCGCTATGGCCAGCGATCTCGCGGCCGTCATGGCCGATGCCGGGGTCGAGCGACCCCACCTTGTCGGACACTCCCTCGGCGGCGCCGTCGTCTCGGCTGCGGGAGCCGTGCTTGACGTGTCGTCAGTTGTCAACGTCGACCAGTCGCTCGATCTCGGCGGCTTCAAGGAAACGCTCGGTGCGGCCGAGGCCGCGTTGCGCGATCCGGCCACCTTTGCGATGGTGATCGAAGCGATCTTCGAGCAGATGTCGGGCGAGTTGCTCTCAACGAGCGAGCGTGCTCGCATCAGCGCGCTTCGCCAGGCTGACCAAGCGGTCGTTCTCGGTGTCTGGAACGACATCCTTACCTCAAGCGTCGACGAGATGAATGCCATTGTCGACGCCGCACTCCTCCCCTACCAGACTGACCCCGTTCCCTACTTGTCGCTCTTTGGGATCGACCCCGGTGAGGGTTACGGCGAGTGGCTCAGCAGCCGAGTGCCTGGCGCCCAGGTTGACTACTGGGAGGCCCACGGCCATTATCCGCATCTCGTCGACCCCGAGCGTTTTGTCGAACGGGTCGAGCGTTTCTGGGCCTCGGTGCGGTGAGGATTGGCGAACTCGCCGAGCTTGCCGGCGTCTCAACCAAGACCATTCGCTACTACGAATCCATCGGCATCCTCGCGCCACCAGCTCGCACCGCATCTGGTTATCGCTCCTACTTCGCCGACGCCGTCGAGCGCCTTCGCTTCATCCGTGACGCCCAGGCGACCGGTCTGCGCCTGACCGAGATCCAGTCAATACTGGAACTCAAGGACTCAGGAGCTCGCAGTTGTGCCCACACCGCATCGCTGCTCGATCGCCATCTGGCCGAGCTCGATCAACAGATTGAACGGCTGGTGACTGCCCGCACCGAGCTTGTCGCCTTGGCCCAACGAGCTCGAGCGGTCGATCCCGCGGCCTGCACCGATCCCAACCGCTGCCAAGTTATTACTTGACCTTCCAGTCGAATGGAAGGTCTACACTGTGCCTATGGCTTTCACTCCGACCCCGGCCGCCACCGACCTCGTCCGCATCGACCTCGCCGTCGAAGGCATGACGTGTTCGGCCTGTTCTAACCAGATCCAGCGCCAGCTTGGCAAGATTGACGGGATCGCCGAGGCTCGCGTCAACTTCGCCAACGGTAGAGCAACCATCCTCCACGACGGCTCAGTCCCGAGCGGGCTCCTGACGTCCACGATCGAAGGTCTCGGCTACACCGTTCCCGTGGTGCCAGACAACGAGGCCGCCAGTCTCCGTCGCGTCACGGAGCTTCGTCGGCGCCTCGTGGTGGCCGTGTTGTTTGGCCTGCCCGTCGTCCTCATCTCGATGATTCCCGCACTGCACTTCGCTGGTTGGCGGTGGGTCGTGGCGGCATTGTCGCTTCCCGTCATCTTCGG
>JAWKIN010000037.1:0-20318 GCA_041394345.1 Acidimicrobiales bacterium
TGGTGAAGCCGAGCAGCTGCGACACGACCTTGCCGGTGGGCTCAGGCGTCAGGTGACACTCGTCAACACCGTCTCGCCCTCAGTTGACTCACTCGACATCAAGTCGTTCGTGACGGAGGCCGACGCATCGGTGCTTGTGCTTGGTCGCCAGGCGGCTGGCACCGACACGATCATCGATCAGGCGGCCCGACTCCACGCTGACGGCCTGCGGGTCCGACTTTTGCTCACCTTCTACGAGGAATGGGTCGGCAAGCTTCCGATATCCGAGCTCCAGCGCTCGTCTTTTCTGTTCGACATTTCGGATGTCCATCGCACGCGCTATCGGCGAATGGCGCGTGTCATGGACATCGCTGCCTCGTTGCTGATCTGGCCGTTCTTTCTCCTGGTGTTGCCGATTGTGTTTGTCGGCAACCTCATCGGCAACCGAGGTCCCCTGTTCTTCCGGCAGCCGAGAGTGGGCAAAGCGGGGGCTGAGTTTCAGATCGTGAAGTTGCGCACGATGACGCCCGGCTCCGAATCGACCGAATGGACCTCCGACGCCGACGATCGCATTACGCGCTTCGGTCAGATCCTCCGTCGCAGCCATATTGATGAGCTTCCGCAGCTCATCAACATCCTTCGGGGCGATATCTCCGTTGTCGGTCCTCGGCCCGAACAGCCCCATTACGTCGAGCAACTCAAAGCCTCCATCCCGTTTTATGACCTGCGCCATATCGTCCAACCCGGCCTCACCGGCTGGGCCCAGGTCAATTACGGCTACGGAAACACGACGATGGACGCACTCGAAAAGCTGCAATATGAGTTTTACTACCTGCGTCACCCGAGCCTGTGGCTCGATCTGCAGATTGTGGCGCGTACGTTGCAGAGTGTGATTGGGCGGAAGGGCCGATGACGCCAACGCCGTCGGCGCCGCTTGTCAGCGTCGTCATTCCGATGCAGAACGAAGCTCGGCATATCGGGCAGGCCATCACCGCCATCGCCAACCAGTCGTACGGCTCGGTGAGCCTCCAACTCATCCTGGTCGACGGCGGTTCGACCGACGAGACCGTCGAGGTCGCACGAGCGGTGGCCGATTCGTTCGCGTGGTCGAGTGTCCATCTCGTCGACAACACGGGGGGCAACACCCCTGCGAACCTCAACGCCGGTCTCGCTCAGGCCGAGGGCGAGATCCTGGTTCGCGTCGATGCTCGATCGCTGATCTCGGTTGATCACGTGGCAGCGTGCGTTGGGCACCTTCAAACTGCGGCGGTTGCGGGCGGTCGTCAGATCGCCATACCCAACGGCACATCAACACAGGCCAGAGGGATCGCTCGGGCGCTCAACAATCGGTTTGCGATGGGCGGCGCCGCCTACCGCGATCACCGATCTCGGTCGGGACCGGTCGACACGGTGTACCTCGGTTCGTTTCGTACCGACGTGCTTCGGTCGGTTGGTGGCTGGGACGAGGCGATGGCAACGAACCAAGATTTCGACCTCAACCGTCGGATCAGCGCCGCATCAGGACAGCCCATCTGGTTCGACGCCGATGTGCGGACCGAGTACATCGGTCGGGCCACGGTGGCAGAATTTTGCGCCAGTATCACCGGTTCGGTCGGTGGAAGGTCACCTACTGGAACCGAAAGAACGCTCGTCCCGAGAAGCGGCAGTGGCTGCTTATCGGGGGCCGCCCGCCATCGCGTCGGTCGGACTGGCCACCGTCACCGCAATCGGCGTTCCGCTAACGGTCACGGTGGCGTCCGGCGTCGTCGGACTGGCGGTCGTCGAGCACGCTGGGACGAAGGAGCCTGCCGGCGGCATGGCCGTTCGAGCGGTGAGCGGGGTGACAATCGTGGCCATTGGGTTGGGCTGGTGGACGGGCGTAGCCTCGGAGTTTGTCCGCACGAGCCACACGGCGGGAACGAACCTAGTGGTCGCTGCTCGCTTTGTCGTTGAGAGTCCGCTGCAGCTCTTGATGGCCATCGAGGCCGCGAGCAGCTCGGCTTCGATGGCGATGTCCAGCTCGTGGTGTTGTGGCCATCGGGTGACATGCCGCGTCAAACGATGCAGGACGTGCTTGATGTTGCGCCGTGGGCCAACCTCGTCGACGGGGGACCCCGCAACAAGGTCGCAGTTGTGCGGCGCTCACGATTGGTGCATCGCTTGGCCTCTGAGCCGAGTGATCAGTTGTTCATTGGCGACTACCGCTCGCCGTTCATGCAGCACCTTGCGCTCCGACAACCGCACGATTACGTCTGGCTTTTGGACGACGGTTTGGGCACGATCGAGACCTGGCGACGTCGAACAGATCCGCAGGCGGCAGTGACCAGGGCGGCGCCATCGTGGCTGCGGCAGGTTTTGTCGGCCAAACTCTTGCGGCTGGAATCGGGCGACGTCGAGCGGCTGCGCTATTTCACGTTCTTTAACCTCACCCCATCCGAAACCGAACTCGTGACGGTCAACCGTCTGGCCTGGCTTCGGGGCCGGCTCCCGGCCGGTCCGCCCGATGAGCGGACGCTCTTTCTCGGCTCACCGTTCGTCGAGATTGGGAAGATGACCGAAGATCATTACGTCTCGCTCCTGGCGAGTGTGGCCGCTCAGCGGGGTGCCATTGACTATCGCCCGCATCGACGTGAGAACCCACACAAGCTGGCCCGGCTCGCCCAGATCGACCATCTGACTGTGGTCGATGCGAGCGGCACGATCGAGCTCGTCCTCACCCAGCAGCCAACGCTACCGAAGCAGGTTCTGAGCTTTGCCAGTTCGGCGACGTATTCGATCTACAAGCTGGTTGGCGATCGGGTCAGGGTCGGCACCTACGCGCTGGAACCCACCGACTTCTTGGATGACTGGTTCGCGACCGGTGACGGTGTCCCCGCCCTTCTTGAGCAGAGCGGAGGAAAGATTGCCTTGGAGGCCATGCCCGGCCGGCCAAGCGACTACCTGTCCCGCTATCAGCCGGTAACCGGCGAGTCGTGATGGCCAATCGACGCTTGGCCCGCGACGCGCTCGCCTACACGATCGGGGGGACGCTTCAGCTTCTCGCAACCCTGCTGCTGCTGCCGATCGCCACTCGAGTGTTGCCCGAGGACGAGTACGGCTTCGTGGTGCTCTTGCAGCTCGTGACGCTCGTCTCGGTGTTGGCCGGCGGCCTCGGATTCCCGGTCGCGGCGATGCGAGAGTATTTCACACCCGATGGCGGCGTCGATCGTGCGAGGCGGGTTGTTGCCTCGACGGTCCCGGCGGCCGCGCTCGTGGCGATTGTTGGATCGATCGGTTTCGTAATCTGGCAACGAAGTTCGGCCACCGAGACCGCAACAACTGCAGTGCTTCTCTCGATTGCCGTATCGGTTCCCCGAGCGCTCGTCGCGTCTGGCCTCGGCTACATCCGCTCCAATAGAGATGTTCGCTCGTTCTTGGGTATCTCAATTGTCAATACCATTGGCGCCCAGCTTGCCGGGGTCGCGGTGGCGTTCGTCGCTGGTCGGACAGCAACCAACTTCATGCTCGGCTTCGTGGTCGGCTCGGCGGTCGCGGCGCTCTGGACCTGGGTTGCGTGCGGACGACCGCTCGGCCTGCTGGCGTGGCCCCAGGCGAGAGAGGTCTTTCGCTACAGCCTGCCGATCGTGCCCGCGGCACTCGCCACGCTGGTGCTCCAGGCCGGCGATCGCCTCGTCGTCCAGGCCAGCATGGGCAGTGTCGAGGTTGGCCGCTACCAAGTCGGCTATCTGTTGGCCAGCCTCGCCGTGCCGGCCCTCGTGGCGTTCAACAACGCATGGGGTCCCCAGCTCGCCGAGGCGAGCGAGAATGGATCGTTTGGCCAGGCGCTCGATGAGCCGATCAGTGCCATTGTGCTCGGCGCCTCATGGGCAGGCACCTGTTGCGCGGTTCTCGCTCCGGCGATGATCGCCCAGGCGCTACCGAAGAGCTACGACGCCGATGGACTGCGGGTCGTCATTGCCATCGTGGCGGCGTCGTCGTTCTGGTTCGCAATCTACGTCGTGGCGACGCAGGTATTGGCCGCCGCCCGGCGAACCAAGATTCTGGCTGTAGCAACCCCACTGGCAACCGCCATCAATGTCGGGCTCAATCTCTGGCTCGTGCCGCGCTATGGCCTCGAAGGCGCAGCGGCCGCGACCACCGTTGCCTACGTTTTTCTGGCCGTCGTGGCCACCATGGCCGCCCGAACGATCCATCGTTACCCACTCGATCTCGTCACGCTCGGGGGTGGGGTTGCCGCAGGAATCTACGGCGCTGCCGCCATACCGATTGGCACCGACTCGGCTCGCGACGTTCTCCTTCGGGCCATCGTGACGATTCCGGCCCTGGTCGTGCTGGGCCTCGTGGCCCGAAAGGCCATGCGACCCGCCGGATCAATCGCCTGAGGGTGTCCCCAACCGGAGGCCATTGACCAGGTGTTCAGCCGCGGCGCGGCGACATGGTGCTGTCCGCCACTCAGGCCTCCAGCTCGTGTGCTCGCTGCTTGGTGGTGTCTGACCCCATAAGGTCGTGAAGAAGCGATGTGTGACTCACGTCGCCCAATAACTGGCGATTCGTTGGTCGGTGCGGCGCTGCTCGATGATGCCTTCGTCTGCCATCTCGCGGTGCAACGTGCTGATTGCTTCGACGAGTTCTGCGAGGCCCTCCTGATTGAGCGCGCTGCACAACCGAACTTCCACCGTGTGGCCAGGTCGCTTTGGTCATGAGGTGGAGTGCGCTTCGGTAGTCAGCGGCGGTGTGGTCGCCGCAACCAGAAGGTCGCCGTCGGCCTTATTCCACCCGCAATGGTGTCGACGACTCCATGACGCCTCGCTTGATGCCCTGAAGATCATCGCCGCCGCCCGGCGATGAGAAGCAAGAACAGATCGGTGACGTCGGCGACGGCGGTTTTCGTTGCCGACGCCGACTGCACCACAATCACGACGTCGAGCCCCGCAGCCTCACACACCATGATGGCATCCGCGAGTGCGAGCAACGCCGCCTAATGACCCGCTGGCAGGGGAGAGGGCCGTATATAGGCTTGGTCCAGTTGGGCCAGCTCGAGCATGCGGGTCTTGTCGCCCAGAATTGACCCGCCGGTACGGACCGACGTTGGGTCGATGGCAAGGACGGCGACCCGATGGCCGCGCTCGATGAGCCGGCGGCCGAGTACATTGATGAACGTGCTCTTGCCGACGCAGGAGTGCCCGAGATGCCGAGTCGGATCGACCCACCCGATGTGCTCGAGGGATCTCGTCGAGCTCAGCAGCATTGGCCCGGTGCTTCGCGCTGGTCGACTCGACGAGCGTTATGGCCCGAGCTGGTGCTCGCCGATTGCCAGCGAGGGCTCGGCCCGAGCTCACTCACGCCGTCTTGGCCTGTAACAGTCAGAGCGCCGGCGGCGGCGACGGGGATGTTGGTGCCGGGGCCGAAGATGGCACCAACCCCAGCCTCGTACAGCATGTCGTAGTCTTGGGGCGGAATAACGCCTCCGGCCACGATGATGACGTCGTTGGCCCCGCCAGCACGAAGCGCGGCGATCAGTTGCGGAATGAGCGTCTTGTGGCCGGCCGCCTGAGACGAGACACCGACGATGTGCACGTCGTTGTCGATGGCGTCCTTGGCCACTTCCTCCGGCGTTTGGAACAAGGGGCCGACATCAACGTCGAAGCCCATATCGGCGAAGGCCGAGGCGATGACCTTGGCGCCGCGGTCGTGGCCATCTTGGCCCATCTTCACCACCAGAATGCGGGGTCGCCAGCCCTCTGACTCGGCGAATGCCGCGGTGCCAGCGAGGATGTGGTTGAAGTCGTCGTCATCTTGGTAGGCGGCCCCGTACACGCCGGAAATCGTACGGGTTTCTGCGGCGTGGCGCCCAAAACGGCCTCCATGGCATCGGACAGCTCTCGCCGACCGTGGCGCGGGCGAAGCCGCGTTGACTTACACGCCTCGAGGAGGTTAGCGTTGCCGGCGGCGGCTTCGGTGAAGCGCGGCCAACGCTGCATCACACGCCGCTTGGTCACGAGTGAAAGCGGACGTGAGTTGAGCCGTGCGATCTGCGACTCGCGCACCGCCGTATTGTCGATGTCGAGTACGTCGACCTGCTCGGGGTTTTCGACCACGTAGGTATTGACGCCAACGACGACGTCTTCGCCCCGATCGACCCGCGCTTGTTTCTTGGCTGCGGCCTCTTCGATCCGAAGTTTCGGCATGCCCGAGTTGATGGCTTTGGTCATGCCCCAGGCCATTGATCTCGTCGATGAGCGTGGGCTCGATCGGCGAGGTCAGCCGTGAGCGACTCGATGTAGTAGCTGCCAGCAAGCGGATCGATCGTCCGTGTGATGCCGGTCTCTTCGGCCAGGATGAGCTGGGTGTTGCGAGCGATGCGAGCGGAGAATTCGGTTGGTAGGCCAAGCGCCTCGTCGAAGCTGTTGGTGTGCAGGCTTTGGGTGCCTCGAGCACGCAACCATCGCCTCGAATGCCGATACGCACCACATTGTTATACGGGTCTTGTTCGGTAAGCGAGACGCGGGGTCTGGCAGTGGGTCCGGAGCATGAGTGACTTCGGGTCTTTCAGCTCGAACTCTTGCATGAGCTCGTGCCACAGCAAGCGGGCAGCTCGGAGCTTGGCCACCTCCATGAAGAAGTCCATGCCGATGGCGAAGAGAAGCTCAGCCGGCCAGCAAACGCATCGACGTCAAGGCCTTGTGCGACCGCCGCTCGAACGTATTCGATCCCATCAGCCAGCGTAAACGCCAGTTCGATATCGGCCGTCGCCCCCGCTTCTTGCATGTGGTAGCCCGAGATCGAGATCGGGTTGTAGCGGCATGTGTTGTGCGGTGTAGGCAATGATGTCGGCCACGATCCGCATGCTCGGATCGGGTGGGTAGATGTAGGTGTTGCGAACCATGAACTCTTTGAGGATGTCGTTCTGGATCGTGCCAGACAGGTCTTTCGTCGACCACTCCCTGCTCTTCACCAGCAACCACGAAGCACGCCAGAATGGGCAACACGGCGCCGTTCATGGTCATCGACACGCTCATCTTGTCCAGCGGGATCTGGTCAAAGAGGATCTTCATGTCTTCGACACTGTCGATCGCCACACCAGCCTTGCCGACATCGCCAACCACCCGGGGGTGATCGGAGTCGTAGCCACGGTGGGTTGCAAGATCGAATGCGACCGACAAGCCCATCTGTCCCGCGGCAAGGTGCGCGGTGAGCGCGTTTGATTCTTCGGCGGTGGAAAACCGGCGTATTGGCGAATGGTCCATGGCCGGTTGGTGTACATCGTGGCCCGCGGACCTCGCACAAAGGGTTCGTCGCCCGGCAGTGAGCCAAGGTGCTTGGAGACCGACCAGATCCTCCTCTGTATAGAGCGGCTTGACCGCTATGCCTTCGGGCGTCTCAACGGTGAGATCGGCCACTGGCTTGCCCCGAGTTCTTTCTCGGCTGCATCTGTCCACGATGAATAAGTCACCGGCCCAGGTTAGATGAGCCGCGGCGGTAATTGCGAAGAGAGCTAGGGTGAGTCGGTGCCAGACGCCGCTGTCAGAACGCCGGGTTCATCAGAACGGGCTGAGCGTTGCGTTCGACATGACGCCGCTACTGGGCGAACTGAGCGGCGTTGGCCAGGTGGTTTCGGCCATCAGTCAAGGCTTGGCCGACGACCCGAGCATTGAGCTCACCGGCTTTGCCGTCGCGGCGAGCGGGTGCTCTCACGACTGGCTGACGTGGCACCAGCCGGTTCGTCATCCCCTGGTCGTGCCCGTTCCGGCGCGCGTCGCTCATCTGCTGTGGCGACGATTTGTCGTGGCCGAGCTCACTGGCTTCGATGTCGTCCACGGCGCCAACTTCGTCGTGCCTCCAGGCGGCGGCGCTATCGAGGTTGTCACGATCCACGATCTGACGGCCTGGCGTTGGCCTGATCTGGTTTCCGACTCGTCCCGCGCCTTCCCGGGGCTCGTGGCGCAGGCGATCAAACGTGGCGCGTACGTCCACGCCGTTTCCGGCTTCGTCGCGGCCGAGGTGCACGACATGCTGGGCGTCGCCGGCGATCGGATCAAGCGCATCTACAACGGGATTTCTGCGTCGCCGGACGGCGATCTGCGGGTCGTCAGCTCGCTGGCGGCGGTGATTACGTCCTCGCGGTCGGGACCGTCGAGCCGAGAAGGACTATCCATCCCTGATCCGTGCGTTTGCCGAGCTTCCGGAGTTCGTTCCCCGAGCTGACGCTCGTCATCGCCAGTGCCCGAGGCTGGGGCGCCGATGCGCTCGACTCGGCAATCGCAACGGCTGGCGTGGCGGGGGCGGTGACCCAACTCGGGTACGTTTCTGACACTCAGCGCCGCGACCTCATGGCGGGGACCTCCTGCTTTGTCTATCCATCGCTCTATGAGGGCTTTTGGGCTGCCGCTTGAGGCCATGGCGCAAGGGTGCCGTCGTCGTGACCGATGCCGGCGCGGTGGCTGGGGTGGTGGGAACTGCGGCCACGATTGTTCCGGTTGGCGATGTGTCGGCGTTGGCCGGGAATCGCCAGCGTTCTTTCTGCCGGTGACGACAATCTCACGGTGCGCACCAAGTCCGCGAGCAAGCAGCGCTATCGGTGGGATTCCACGACGGTCGAACTGTCGCGGCGTGGTACCGCAGACTCGTTGGGTGAACCGCCAAAGAAATCGCGCACGCCACTAAATCAAATGGTGATCAGGGTTAGCTTGCGCAAGCCAGTTGGGAGCCCTGCTTTTAGCGCAGTGGTTTGGCAGAGTTCTTCGAGCAAAGGACGCCGAATGGCACCCGTACTTTCTTACGAAAGCAACGCAGACAATGAGCGGTCGACGTTACTCCGGACTGCCATCGCTGAGCATCGGAACCTTCCCGAACGGCTCGTCAGCCCGCCCGAACTGGAGCTGGCGAGCGATATCCAACAAGCGGGCAATCCTATTGTCGGCTTGGTGTGGGCCACGATGTTGAGCGTGCCGCTTTGGGCGCTCATTGGTCTGGGCCTTCGTGTTCTGGCCAAGGCGGTCTAGACGGTCGCCGCCATGATCGGTCACGGTCGGTAGCCTGTGCTGCATGACTGTCGACCAATCGGGTATCAAGAAGCGCTTTGTGATCATTGGCGGCGGGCCCGCTGGCACGACGTGCGCCACCTACGCGGCGCGACTCGGCGCTGAGGTGACACTCATCGAGAAAGACATCATCGGCGGCGCCGCCCACCTGCTCGATTGCATCCCGTCGAAGGCGATGATCGCCACTGGCGGCGCCATGACCGTGATGAAGGCCGCCGAAGGCATGGGCTTGGCCAAGGTCGACGTCAAGCTCGATTTCGACGCCTTGCGCGCCCGCATCGACGGTATCGAGCACCGCCTTGAGGGCTCGGTGACCTCGATGCTCGAGAGTCAGGGCATCCGACTCATCGAAGGTCGCGGCCGGCTGACCGGCACAAATACCGTGCTGGTCGAAGAGGCCGATGGCACCGAGACCACCCTCGAAGCCGACATCATCGTGCTGTCCACCGGTAGTCGGCCGCGAATCCCCGACTGGGCGCCAATCGACGGTGTGCGTGTGCTCACCACCCGCGATGCGTATCCGCCGCCCGAACTCCCCGACCACCTCATTGTCATCGGCTCGGGCGTTACTGGCGTCGAGTTCGTCCATATGTTCTCGTCGTTCGGCTCCGACGTCACCCTCATCGTGAGCCGTCGCCAAGTCCTGCCAGACAAGGACCCCGAGGTAGCCGCCGTGCTGGAACAAAGCTTCATGGACCGAGGCGTCAACCTCTTCATGGGGGCACGGGCTGAAAGTATTGTCGTTGAGGGTGACAAGGTGCACGTCCACTGCTCCGATGGCCGGGTCGCCGTTGGCAGCCACGCTCTGCTCGCTATCGGGTCGATTCCCAACTCCGACTCGCTTGGGCTCGATGCTGCGGGTATCGAGTCCGAGTGGGGCTACATCAAGATCGACCACAACTGCCGATCGTCAGTGCCACATATCTACGCGGCGGGAGACTTGTCCGGGAAGCTGCCACTTTCGTCCGTCGCGTCCATGCAGGGACGCAAGATCGCCGAACACGCGATGGGCATGCACGCTGGACCCCACCGGCACATCGACTACGACAAGGCCGCGTCGGCCATCTTTACCGACCCGGAGGTTGCCGACGTCGGTCTCGCCGAGGCCGATGCGTTCGCCCGAAGGCCGCAAGATCCGTTACCAAGGTGCCGTTCTCGGTCTCGGCCAAGGCCCTGATAAACAACGACCCGCGGGTTCGTCAAGATCGTTCTGACCCCGCAACTTGGGGTCGTGCTTGGCTGGATCGATCGTCGGCCGGCATGCGGCCGAACTCATCTCCGTCTTGGCGTTGGCGGTGACGGCAGGCCTGACCGTGACCGACCTGGTCGAGTCGCTGTTCGTTCATCCGGCTTTGGCCGAGGTGCTGGGCGAAGCCGCCGAATAGGCATGGCGACCGCAGACGGTCGACGCTGGGTTGCCACCTCACTCGCAGCTGGTCTTGGCGTCTACCTCGCCGTCTCCACCTTTACGTTCGCGTTCGTATCAGGACGCGACGAGGCCGCAGTTCGCCCCTCGGCGATCGGGCCCAATCGCTCGTCGGGGCCCGGTACTTTGTCGCTGACCAATGGCGTTGGCCGCTTCTCCACGTCCCGTCCCTCGGCACGCCAAACGGGACCGTGATTGCGTTCACCGACAGCATTCCCCTCATGGCGCTACTGGCCAAACTGCTTCGACCGTTCGGTGCCGGACCCAACTATTTCGGCGTGTGGATCGTCATCGTGTTCGTCGTCCAGGCGCTCGGTGCGCTTTCGGTCTTGCGAGCGCTCGGCGTTCATCGGCTCGCCCCGCAACTCGGTGGGGTTTGTTTGGCCATGCTCTTGCCCGCGTTCTTGTTTCGGAGTGTTCACCCGGCGCTGTGCGCCCATGGGCTTGTGCTGTTCGCCATGAGTGCGGCAGTACAGATGCGAGGAACGGTGCGGTGGCGTCCGATGCTTCTTGGCTCCACCCTTTGCGTGGTGGCGCTGCTGGTTCACCCGTACCTCTTGGTGATGGTCGCCATGATCACGCTTGGCGCCTGGCTCGACGCGTGGGCGACCAAGCCGTCGGTGTCCCTCGTGGTGTGGGCTGGCGGCACCGGCGTGGCTCTGGGTGCAGTTCTGCTTGCTGGCGGCTATCTGGGGCCGGGGGAGTCGGGGGTGGGGCGGAGGGTTTCGGCGTCTACTCCATGGACTGGGCCAGCCCTCTCGTTCCCCAAATGGCGGGTGCAATCCCCGGCGGCGAACCGATCCTCGATCAGACCGGTGGCCAATACGAGGGTTACAACTATTTGGGGCTCGGCATCCTGGTGCTGGTTCTGCTCGGGTTCGGTCTGGGTGCTGGTCTGATGCGTACGGACGGTTTCCGCTCGGCCGTCGGCCAGCGTCGATGGTTCGTTGTCGCCGTACTGCTGATGGCGCTCTACGCGCCGTCGGCGACCTGGTACATCTGGGGTCGAGGCCCCTATGAGGTGGCCTCGATCGCCGACCACGTTCCGCTTCGGCTTGGTGCCTTCGTCCTGATTGCGGTGTTGCTTGTCGGTCTGGTTGGGTTGGCGCCTCGCGCCAAGCACTCGATGGTCGCCATGGCACCGTTTGCCCTTCTGGCGTTGGCCGCGCCGCTCCTGCTGGGCCCGCTCACCAGCCAGTTTCGAGCAACGGGTCGATTTTTCTGGCCCGCCGCCTATCTGCTGATCTTCGCCAGTGTGGTGCTTATCGATCGACGAGTAGTGAACAACGGCGTCCTCGCGGCAGTGATGATCGCGGTGGTGACGCTGCAGGTAGTTGAGGTGGGCCCCGTGCGCACATTGGCCTTGGGCCTCGTACGGTCGGAGGCGTCGGTGCGCTACCTCGATGCGGCCTCATTCGAGGCGCTCAGCGCGGCGCACAGCCAGGTCACGCTCTGGCCCGACATCTCGTGTGCCAGCGTGCCGGTCGGGACGTTCAGTGGGCTCGAAGTCGTCACGGCCTAGTCTCGCTCGGCGATTCCGGTCAACTCCACCTATCGCGCTCGGACGGCTCGCACCGGCTGTGACCAACCGTTGCTGCTCGATCCACTGGCGCCCGGCGAGCTTCGGGTTTACCTCGATCCGAGTCAGGCCGACCTGTCCGCAATTGGGTCGAGCCAGCTCGATCGGGACGGGGTTTGTCGCTCGCGGTCACCCGTGGTTGTCTGCACCCAATCGTGGTCGGCGCTGAGTGCCGATCAACTTGGCGCGTTTGTCCCCCTGTCGGGAGACTAGAGTCTGGCGAACGCTAGCGGTCGCCCGCTCGTGTAACGATCAACCACCAACCAACCGACCACGGGGACACCGTGACTGAACCGTATCTGCAAGCACTCGCTGGCGCTGAGCCCTACCCGTACTGGCTCGACGACCCCGACGAGCCTGACTCGCTCGACACACTGGTCCACGCCGACACGGCCGACCTCTGCGTGATTGGTGGTGGTTACACCGGACTCTGGACCGCAATTCTGGCCAAGGAGCGCGACCCGAGTCGCGACGTCGTCGTGCTTGAAGCGGCGACGTGCGGCAGTGCTGCATCGGGTCGGAACGGCGGCTTTTTTGAGTCGAGCCTCACCCATGGCGCGGCCCAGGGCCTCGACCGCTTCGCGAAAGAGGTGGCGTTCCTCGAACAGCTCGGCCTCGACAATCTCAACGCCATCGAGGCGTTTGTCGAGAAATACCGCATCGATTGTGACTGGGAACGCAATGGTGTGATCGACGTCCTGACCGATGTTGCACTGCTCGACGATCTGCAACACTCCTATCACGAGCTGGTTGGACTCAATCAGGACGTCGAACTCTTCGACCGTGAACGGATGCAGGCCGAGGTGCACTCGCCCACCTACCAAGCAGGGATGTATCGCAAGCGTCGGGCCGCGATTTGCGATCCCGCCCGCCTGGCGTTCGGCATGAAAGACGTTGCGCTCGATCTCGGCGTGCGAATTTTCGAAGACACCAAGGCCACCGACATTGCCGCCGAAGGACACGGGGTGCGGGTCCAGGCCGGTTACGGCTCCATCCGCTCGGCCCGGGTCGCGCTCGCGACCAACGCGTTTCCCCCCTTGGTCAAGTCGATGAAACGCCGCATCGTGCCGGTGTACGACTACTGCCTAGCCACCGAACCCCTGAGCGCCCAACAGCTCGACAGCATCGGCTGGCGGGGCCGTCAAGGGCTCGGCGACACGACGAACCAGTTCCACTACTACCGGCTGACCCAGGACAACCGCATCATTTGGGGTGGCTACGATGCCGTCTACTACTTCGGCAACAAGATGGGGCAGGCGCTCGAGCAGCGTCCAGAGACGTTCTCGCTCCTGTCCCAACATTTCCACACCACCTTCCCCCAGCTGGAGGGCCTTGGCTTCTCCCATGCCTGGGGCGGGGCGATCGACACTTCCACCCGATTCACCGTGTTCTGGGGCACCGAGATGAATGGTCGTGTGGCGTACCGCCGCCGGTTACACGGGTCACGGCGCCGCGGCAGCCGCTGGCGGCAAGGTGATGCTCGACCTCCTCGATGGTCGGGCGACAGCGGCGACCGGTCTTGATTTTGTGAACGAAGCCGCTCCCGTTTCCGCCGAGCCGTTCCGGTGGACCGGCATCCAACTCACGCGGTGGTCACTCGACCGTGCCGACAAGAACGGTGAGCGAAACCTCTGGCTACGGACGCTCGATCGTCTTGGCCTCGGCTTCGACAGTTAACGTCGACATCCGGCAAGAAACTTGTCCAAGCAACTCAACTTCTGCGGCGCGTCATCCGATAGAAGGGTGTCGGACAACGCGCCACCGCTCCCTCGGAAACGGTGCGACCGGCGTCGATCCCGTTGTCCTCGCAACACTTCCTGGAGCCCAACCAGTGGGGTCGATCCGAAAATGACGAGAGGAGCCAGCCCGGACGGACGCCGCCCCTTACTTCCGCTGGCTCTCGTCGTTCGTTTGACTAACGCAACAGGATCGAGTTAGTCGATCTTGGCCACGATGTCGCCACCGCCGACGGAATCGCCCGCCTGGACCGAGGTCGACGATCGTGCCGGCCTTTTCGGCGTTGACGTTGTTTTCCATCTTCATCGCTTCGAGATACCACGATGGTCTGGCCAACTTCGACGACCTGACCCACGCGACGAGGACCTTGACGATGGTGCCCTGCCATTGGCACGGCTACATCGCCAGAGCCACTGCCGCCACCAGCACTCCCGGCACCCGAGCGACGTTTGGCCTTCTTCTTGGTGCCAGTCGGGGACGCGGCCAACGCGGACTCGGGGACCCACATCGTGACGTCAAATCGCTTGCCGTTAACCTCAACCTCAACTTGACGTTTAACTTTAAGGTCGTCGTCATCGTCGGCTCGGGGAGTGGCCTTTGCGCTAATTCCCGTGAGGTCGAGCACCTCCTCGACCCACTTGGTTGAGTGTTCTCCGGCCTGGAAGTCCGGGTGCTCCAGGATCGCAATGTCGGCCGGAATCATTGGTGTACCCTCGATCTTGAACTCACGCAGGGCCCGCAACGTGCGAGCGATGGCGATCTCGCGGGTGTCGCCCCAACAGATGAGCTTGCCGACGAGATTGTCGTAGTACTGGCTGATCTCGTCGCCCGCCTCGTAGCCACCGTCCCAGCGAACGCCGTAGCCACCGGGAACGCTCATCGGTGGAAGGTGGGCCCGGAACCTTGCATAAGCGCCTTCCGCTGGGTCTTCGGCGTTGATTCGGATCTCGATGGCGTGACCGGTCAGGGTGACGTCGTCTTGGTGAACGGCAAATTGCCGCCTGCGTACATGCAACTGAAGCGACCAGGTCGAGGCCGGTGACCAATTCGGTGACGGGGTGCTCGACCTGGAGGCGCGTGTTCATCTCGAGGTAGTGGAACTCGCCGTCTTCGTAGAGGAACTCGACCGTCCCGGCGTTGGTGTAGTTGGAACCGAGCGCAACCTTTACTGCGGCCTCGCCCATGGCCTTGGCTGTTTCGGGCGGCAATCCGAATGCTGGCGCTTCTTCAACCAACTTCTGGTGGCGACGCTGGGCCGAGCAGTCGCGCTGGCCGAGATAGACGGCGTTGCCGTGGTTGTCGCACAAGACCTGGATCTCGATGTGGCGAGGCTTGACGAGATAGCGCTCGACGTAGCACTCGTCGCGGCCGAAGTAGGCAGGCGCCTCCCGCTGGGCTGACTCAGAAGGCGTCCCGGCGGCCTCACCTGCGCTGGCCACCACCTTCATGCCTCGGCCGCCACCGCAAAGGCGGCTTTGATGGCGATTGGGTAGCCATAATCGTCGCCAAACGCAATGATCTCGTCGGCGCTCTTGAGGAACTGGGCGATGCCGGGAACGCCATGGACGCCCACCTTTTCGGCGGCTTCTCGGGCGCTGATCTTGTCGCCCATGACCTCAATGGCCTCGGGTGGCGGACCGATGAACACCCCCGCTCGGTGATCGCTCGAGCGAAGTCGGCGTTCTCGGAGAAGAAGCCGTACCCAGGGTGGACAGCGTCGGCGCCCGGAGCGGTCAATAACGTCGAGTATCGCTTCGGTATTGAGATACGACTCCCGCGCAGTTTGGCCACCGAGGCGTATGCCTCGTCGGCCAGCCGAACATGCAAGGCGTCCTTATCGAGTTCCGAATAGACGGCGACGGTTTGGATGCGAGTTCTTGGCATGCCCGAATGACTCGGACAGCAATCTCGGCGCGATTTAGCGTCAGGACCTTTGAAACTTTCCCTCTTATGATTAGCCGAGATGGACGCTGAAGCAGAACTTATTGGGAAACAAAGTTCGCGCTTTGCTGCGATCCGTGTCGTGGCCGAGACCGGATCGACCAACCGCGACCTCATGGCCGAGGCCGCCACGGGGCTCGCTGAGGGTGCGGTGCTGGTAGCCGATCACCAAACGGCAGGGCGCGGCCGTCAGGGGCGAAGCTGGTTCGACGAGCCGGAGAGCGCCCTGTTGGTGTCGTGGCTCCTGCGACCGACTGGCTACTCGATTGGGCTCATTCCGCTGGTGGCCGGCATGGCTGTCGTCGACGCCCTCGCCGACACCGGCTGCGAGGTGGGCTTGAAATGGCCAAACGATGTCTTGGTGCCAGCCGAGGCCGGCCGCAAGCTCGCTGGCATTCTGGCTGAAGCCGCCGAATCGACGATTGACGGCGAGCGCAGGCTTCACGTTGTCGTTGGTCTCGGCCTGAATCTTCGCTTTTCGCAGCGGCCAGAGGCCGGCGATCGAGCCATCGACCTCGCCTCGTTGACCGAGCACGTTCCGGCCAAGCTCGACCTCTTGCGCAACATTCTCGGCTACGTCGAGCACTACCTTGCCCAACTCGAGGCGGGTGATGAGGCGTCGGTTCGAGCGGCCTACGTTGCCCGCTGCCTGACCCTTGGCCGGCTGGTGCGGTTTGAGACGCCGGCCGGTGTCGTCGAGGGCCGGGCTACCGGCATCGACGATTCGGGTGCACTGCAGATTTTGACCGACGGGGGTGACGTCGTCGTGTCGGCGGGCGATGCCCATCACGTGTAGGCGCTGGACTCACGGGCGACGAACGGCAGTGGCGCTCCAGCGGCCGTGGTGATGGTGGAGCGCAACCGGGCGTCCAAACACCTCGCCTAGCAAGTCGGCGGTCAGGGTCGGCCCAATGGGGCCCTGGGCTACGACCCGGCCCGCTCCCAGGGCCAGGAGGTGCGTCGCCGTTGGGGGAATCTCCTCGACATGGTGGGTGACCAAGACGGTCGCCAACTCGGGGTGCCCGCGTGTGAGGTCAACCAGGGAATCGATCAGGTCCTCACGACCGCCCAGGTCAAGACCTGCGTTGGGCTCGTCAAAGAGGAGGAGGGCCGGGTTGGGCATAAGCGCTCGGGCCAGCAAGACTCGTTGACGTTCACCCGACGACAGGGTCGCAAACGCTCGGTCGACGGCATCCGGCAGGCCGAAGCGGCCGAGGAGGTCGCCGGCCCGGCTCGTTGCCGTCGTCGTAGCGGTGCCACCACGGGCTCAAGCGTTCCGTTGAGGCCGCACATGACGACTCATGAGCGGTGTAGAGCTCGGGGCGGAGCTGGTCGGCGAGCGATGGAGGCGCAAGCCACCTTGGGCCCGGAGCGGTCGGATATCGACCTGACCAAGCAGGCCGAGCACCGCATGTCGCCCGAGCTGGGCGTGGGTCGCGCAGTCCGCGATTCGCAACAAGCTGCTCGACACACCTGTTCGGTCCGATGATGACCCA
This sequence comes from Acidimicrobiales bacterium, assembly GCA_041394345.1. GTDB lineage: Bacteria > Actinomycetota > Acidimicrobiia > Acidimicrobiales > SZUA-35 > JBBKWJ01. The sequence continues at coordinate 17,200 of JAWKIN010000037.1, forward strand.
ATACCGTTGTAGCGAGAGCTCGGTCCACGAAACGTCGGCGAGAATGGTTTGCCGTCGCGAACGAAGCCGACGGAATCTCCGGAGACGAGGCAGGCCATCGGGCCATGCCAAAGCGTTGAGCTCGGGTCATCACACAACAACAAGACGCGGCATAGTGAAAGGCAACGGCCAGCATCGCAGTTCACCAAACGAACGATGTTGATGAGTACGACCCTCGGTTTCCTATTTCTGATCTTTTCTTTGATCTTCGCCAACGCACTCTGCGTGGCGATCGACCGTCTGTCGCCGCCGATCGGTGTTCGCGCTGAAGGCAACGGCGGACCGGCAGCTGGCGCCAAGCTCGCTGTGTCTCTCGCCGAGCGGTTGTCGTTCCACCTCTCGGGGCGCCCAGCTCGGCATCACCATCACGTCGCTCGTGCTCGGTACCGGACGGCCGGTCCGCTCATGGCCAAGGTCATCGATCCGGTGATCACCAGGCTGTTCGGTTCCGGTGCCACCGGTGTCTCGGTGGTGCTGGCGCTCCTGATTGCCACCGGTCCAAATGGTATTCGGCGAGCTCATCCCCAAGAATCTCGCCATTGCCCACCCCAACCTAACGCCATCGCGCCAGCTCCTGACCGTTCGCGGTCAACACCCTGGTTGAGTCCTGGCCATCTATCTTCAATGGCATCGCCAACTCAGCCGTCCGGCGGCTCGGTATGGAGCCAGGAAGAGCCTTCGCTTCCGTTCGGACCCTCGAAGAGATCGAATACCTCATCCGGTCATCGGGCGAGCACGGCCTCGCTGGGGGCCGAGGCAACCGACCTCCCTACCCGCACGGTGCGCTTTGGTGGATGAAGATCGCCGACGCGGGGCCGACGCCTCGGGTCCACGTGAAAGCCTCGCCGAGCACGGCCGTCGTCGCCGACCTGAAGCCGGTGTTGACGTGAAACGGGCCACACCCGGATTCCCCGTCTTTTATGACCATCTCGACGACATCGTCGGCGTCGTGCGAATCCATCGGATGTTCGAGGTGCCCTACAGCCGGCGCTCCGAAACGTCTGTTACCGCCCCCTACGTCTGAGCCGTTCGTTGTTCCCGAGACCCGAGACTTGGTCTGACATTCTCGGTACATGACTTCCGCCAGACCTCGTCGCAGCTGCTCATCGTCGCCGACGAACACGGCGGCACCGCAGGCGTGCTCACGCTCGAAGACGTCTGAAGAAATCGTTGGCGAGATCGATGACGAGTTCGACGAGGCGGAAGTCTTGACCACCGTGACGACCCCAGGCGGTGCCCGTTGCACAGTCGCTGGTACGCAACACGACGACGAGATCGAGCGACCCGGACCGTGGCTTCGATGATGCCGGAGGAAAGTACGAGGAGCACCGCCGGCTTTGTGTCGAGCAGCGAAGCCGCATCCCGGATGCGGGGGAAAGCCGAGTACGGACACTGGCTCATCGAAGTCGTCGAGATGGACCGCCTTCGGATCGCGTCGATCCAGCTGACCGACCGTGAGGTGGCTCAATGATCGCCGCCGAAATCGCCGAAGACGTCATGTCAAACACGGCCATCCTGTGGTCGATTGTCGCGGTCCGTGATCCTCATCCTGCTCAACGGGGTGTTCGTGGCTCACGATAATTGCTGCTGGCCGCCAAGCAGTCGGCCTTCACCGCCGATGCGGAGCAGGGAAATCGAGCGCCAAGTCGGCGGTCAACGCCATGAGCGACCTGTCGATGCATCTCGCTGGCGCTCAACTTGGCATCACGATGGCGTCGCTGGCCCTTGGTTACCTGGGTGAACCAGCCCTGGCCGCACTCATCGAGAAGGGACTCGGGCAAGTCCTCTCGCCCGAACTCACTCACGGGATCGGCTTTGCGACGGCGCTGTCCATCGTGGTCCTCCTCCACTTGGTCATCGGTGAGATGGTGCCGAAGAACATCGCCCTCGTGACACCAGACCGAACAACTCGGGTGCTCGTGCTGCCGTATCGGGTGTATCTGACGATTTTCCGCCCGGCCGTGCGATTCCTCAATGCGCTGGCCGCCGCTGGCTGTCGCGCCATTGGGGTCGAGCCCCGTGACGAAGTCTTGGCGGCCCACTCGGCACAGGAACTGGCCGAAATCGTCACCCACTCCAGCGAGGGTGGTGCCATCGAGGCCGACAACGCCGAACTCCTTCGGGTAGCCATCAAGTTCGCCGAGCAGCCAGTGTCGAGCGTGGCTCGACCGCTCGACGAGGTCCAAACCTTGCGACTCGGCTCAACCGCAGCCCAGGCCGAGCGCGTGGTTCACGCGTCAGGCCAAACTCGCATCCCGCTCGCCGCGGCAACGCTCGGTTCGGTTCGATTCGTTGGCTATTTCCACGCGAAAGACCTGATCAACCTCAGTGCCAGCGAGCGAATGCTGCCCCTGCCGTCAACGGCCACTCGGCGTATGGCGGTGGTCAAGCACGATCGCTCGTTGATCGAGGTGTTACGCGTTCTCCGCGGCCTTCGCCGGCATCTGGCGGTTGTTGTTGATGCCGACGGCGAGCCGATCGGCATTGCCTCGATCGAAGATGTGATCCGGGCCCTGGCCGTTGGCCCGCCCGCGGTACCGGCCTAGGCAAAGCCACTCTCTCGGACGCCCCCACCCGTGGTTGTCCTACACTGCGACGCTGTGATTCGACCTCGGCGACGATCCCTCAAACCGCACACGGTCGCCCTCGGGCTGAGCCTCGTGCTGGTGGTGTCGGCGATCGCACCAGCGTCAGGGCAGCGGACGCCGGGACTCGACGAAACCCTCGAACGTCTGGCCACGCTCACCGCCGAGTTCGACACCGCAGAGGCTGAGCTCTATGAGGCTGAGCAGGCGGTCGCCAGGGCCACCTACGAGGCCGATGCAATCCGTAGCGAGCGAGCCGAAGCGGCAGCCGCCGTGCAGGAACTCGCAATCACGTCGTTTACCCGCGGCGACCTCGTGCGCAACCCGTTCGAGATCGAAAGCCTCACCGACCTCATGGTCGGTATGACCCTGGGCGATGCGGCCACCGGCACCTCCCAAGACAGCCTCGATGCCTATCGGGCGGTTCTCGAAGACGCGGCCCTCCTCGATCAGACGCTGGCCGCTCGCCTCGCCGAGCAAGAGGTACTGGTCGCC
>JAWKIN010000038.1:0-17908 GCA_041394345.1 Acidimicrobiales bacterium
AGAATTGAACTGTTGACCTCTTCCTTACCATGGAAGCGCTCTACCGACTGAGCTAAGGAGGCATGAGTATGCAATTTTGTCAGCCCGGGACGTGCGACTGAACATCGACCGAGCGGGTCGACGGCAAAGTCTGCCACGATCGAGTCTCGTACCCAACCAGATTTAGGCGAAATCTCCAACCGGAGCCCGCCCAGATTGCAAATCGGCAAGCGAAGAAGCGTTGATCCAGCCACTGCCTACACCAGCGCGATGAGCCGCTACGGTTTGCAGATGGACGTGCGCCGAGCTACTGAGTCTGACGCTGAAGCGATTCGGGCGATCTATAACCGAGAGGTCCTTGAGACAACGGTGACGTTCGATCTCGTCCCCCGCACCCTCGAAGAACAGCGCCAGTACATTGCGGCCCGCTCGGGAGCGCTCTGCGTGCTCGTCGCCGAGGACCAGGGAACGGTCGCCGGTTTCGCCAGCCTCAGCTTCTACCGCGATCGGCCGGCCTATCGAACCTCGGTCGAGAACTCGATCTATACCCACCGCGACTACCGGGGCCAAGGTGTCGGCGACCTATTGATGGCCAGCCTGGTCGAGCGAGCGACGGCAAGTGGCTTCCATTCAGTGTTCGCCCGAATCGCCGACGCCCAAGCACCGAGCCTCTCGCTGCACACCAAGTACGGGTTTGAACTCGTCGGCATCGAGCGCGAGGTCGGCCGCAAGTTCAATCGCTGGCTCGACGTTGCCTTGATGCAACTGTTGCTCGACCCCGCGACCTAGGCAGTTGCCGTCCGTGCGTAGCGCCGCAGTGCCACCAGACGCAGAAATCGGTTGATCCAAAACCGACAAGAACCGCCAATGGCGGTTCTTGTTGCAACCCGATGGGTTGCCGTGGACCGGGTAGGATTTGAACCTACGTAGGCTGAGCCGGCGGATTTACAGTCCGCTCCCTTTGGCCACTCAGGCACCGATCCGGGAACGGCATATGTTAGCGGGGCGGTAGGTTTTCACCATGCCTAGTTTCGATGTCGTTTCAGAGATTGATCTCCAAGAGATCCGCAATGCCGTAGATCAAGCCCAACGCGAGGTTGTGACCCGCTTTGATTTTAAGGGAACCAACTCCACCGTTGAGCTTGACGACAAGGCGATGCTGATCGAACTCAACACCGCAAGCCACGACCGAATGTTTGCCTTGCGTCAGGTGTTGGAAGAAAAGTTGGTCAAGCGGAAGGTCTCGCTGAAGTCCGTTGACTTCGCTGATCCGGAAGACGCCTCAGGCGGTCGATCCCGCCTCAAGGTTTCGCTCAAGGCGGGCATCTCCTCCGAGATGGCCAAGAAGATCAACACCCATATCAAGGACATGAAGCTCAAGGGCGTCAATTCCCAAACCCAGGGCGATCAAGTGCGGGTAACCGGCAAGAAGCTCGATCTACTGCAGTCGGTCATCGCCAGCCTCAAAGAGGGCGACTTTGATCTACCGCTGCAATTCCAGAACTTTCGCGACTAGATCAGGTCGCGCCATTCTTGCTCGCGCAGCCGGCGGATTCGCTCCTCGGCCGGCGGGTGGGTCGTGAAGAGATTGGCAAAGCCGGTCTTGCGCCCGAACAGTGGGTTGATGATGTAGTTGCTCGCCTGGACCGGGTCGACACGGGAGACAATCCGTTGCGAGTACCCGTTGAGTTTCTCGAGCGCGCTGGCCAAAGGTTCGCCGTCGCTGATAAGCCGGGCCGCCGAGCGATCGGCTTCGAACTCACGGCTGCGACTAATGGCCGACTGGATGACGGCGGCGGCCATGGGCGACAGGATGGCGATGGCGATCGTTGCAATTGGGTTGTTGTTTCGGTCGCGGTTGCCGCCGAACATCGACGAATACATTGCCATGCGAGCCGCGACGCTGATGACCATGGCGATTGCAGCAGCTACCGAACCGGTCAGGATGTCGCGGTTCTTTACGTGAGCGAGTTCGTGGGCCAATACGCCACGGATCTCGCTCCACGTCAGGGTGCGAAGTAGACCCTCGGTCACACACACCGCAGCGTGCGACGGGTTGCGGCCGGTGGCGAACGCATTCGGTTGCTGCTCGGGCGACACATAGAGGCGCGGCATCGGGATGTCGGCGAGCTGTGTGAGCTCGCGCATGATCGAGTAGTACTCGGGCAACTGGGCTTCGGGGGCCTCGACGGCCCGGGCCGACCTGATCGCGAGCGTGTCGCTCCTCCAGTAGGAGAACCCGGTGACTGCGAGGCCGATGAACAGGCCGATCATTAGGCCGCCGGTGCCGCCAAACAACACCTGACCGACCACCATGAAGAGGCCGCCCAGGGCAGCCAGGAGGACTGCGGTTTTCATTCCGTTTTTCATAACGGCGTCAACGCTAGCAGGCGCAGATTCGTTCCCTGCCGCATCGAACGTGCCGCCATCCCCCGCCGGACTTACCGGCGAGGGTTGTCGTGATAGCCCGAGTGGATATAGAGACGGGGATGTGGAGCGCTTCGTACGCCGCGACATTTCGCCGGTCGTCGTCGATAGCCAGCGTCGGCTCGAAACCTTGGCTCCGAAGTTGGCCCACCGCTTCTTGCTTCATCACCGCCGACGGTCGCCAGTCATAGGCCGACCGCATGATCAACAGATCCCAGCGGACGTCATGCTCGAGCAACCAGCGAACCGTGAGCGCAGCAATCCAATCGGAACGGGCCGTCACCAGGGCAATGCGGGTGTCGGCCGACGTCATCGAGCAACACCTTTTGTGGAACCAGGAGGCCATCGCCACCCGCTTCTTGGAAGAACTGATCCCAGTCTTGGTACTGCCCTTCGATGAGGTACTGCCGATGGCGAGCGTCGGCCAGAACACCATCGATGTCAACGCACCACGTCGGACCGGGCTCGACCTCATCTGTTTGGGCATACCAGGATGGCGAGGCGCGATTGCCCAGGCTCAAGCTTGGGCCCCTGCCTCTCCGGCGCGCTCAACGATGATGTTGACGATGCCTGGATCGGCAAGGGTCGTGGTGTCGCCGAGATCTCGCCCTTCGGCCACATCGCGCAGCAGTCGCCGCATGATCTTGCCTGATCGGGTCTTGGGCAGGTCCGGCACGATAATGACGGTCTTTGGACGCGCGATCTTGCCGAGCTTGACCCCAACGTGCTCGCGAATCTCGCGGGCCAGTTCGAATGAGTTGTCGTGGGTGCCGCGCAGGATGACGTAGCCAATGATGGCCTGACCGGTGAGATCGTCGAGCGCGCCGACTACCGCCGCCTCGGCCACTGCCGGGTGATCGACGAGCGCCGATTCGACTTCGGTGGTGGAGATGCGGTGGCCCGAGACATTCATGACGTCATCGACTCGACCGAGCAACCAGAGGTACCCGTCGCTATCGAGCTTGGCGCCGTCGCCAGCGAAGTACATTCCTTCGAATCGTGACCAGTAGGTCGACTTGTAGCGCTCGGGTGCGCCCCAGATGCCACGAAGCATCGACGGCCAAGGACGGCTGATGGCCAGGTAGCCACCACCTTCGGTGACCGGGTTGCCTTCGTCATCGAGCAACACCGGATAGACACCGGGTATGCCTTGACACGCCGAGCCAGGCTTGGTCACGGTCACACCAGGCAGGGGGGAAATCATGTGCCCGCCCGTCTCGGTCTGCCACCAGGTATCGACGATCGGGGTGTGCGAACCGCCGATGTGTTCGTGATACCACATCCATGCTTCAGGGTTGATCGGCTCGCCGACGGTACCCATCACACGAAGGCTCGAAAGGTCGTGCTTCGCCGGTTCTTGGTCGCCCCACTTCATGAACATCCGGATGGCGGTGGGTGCGGTGTAGAGCTGGGTGACGCCGTAGCGTTCAACGATGTCCCAGAGCCGGTCTTTGCCTGGCGTATCTGGGGTGCCTTCGTACATCACCGACGTCATGCCGTTGGCGAGAGGACCGTAGACGATATAGCTATGGCCGGTGACCCACCCGATGTCGGCGGCGCACCAGTAGATGTCTGTCTCTGGCTTGATGTCGAACACGTACTTGTGGCTGAACGCAACCTGGGTCAGGTAGCCGCCGGTCGTGTGCATGATGCCCTTGGGCTTGGCGGTCGTGCCCGATGTGTAGAGGAGGTAGAGCAGCTGCTCGGCGTCCATCGGATTGGCGGGGCAGTCATCGGACGCCGTGGCCATGACCTCGTGCCACCAGTGGTCACGGCCATCAACCATCGGCGGGTCGAGATCGCAGCGATTCACGACGATGACGTTTTGGACACTTGGCGCTCCGTTTGCCAAGGCATCGTCGACGGTTGGCTTCAAGGCGGACGGCTCGCCTCGGCGGTAGCCGCCGTCGGCCGTCACGATGAGTTTTGCTTCGGCATCGACGCAGCGGTCGAGAATTGCGTCGGCCGAGAACCCGCCGAAGATGACAGAGTGGGCCGCGCCGATCCGAGCACCGCGAGCATGGCGATTGGCAGCTCAAGGATCATGGGCATATAGATGGCGACGCGGTCGCCATTCTCGATGCCAAAGCCCAGCAGCACGTTGGCGAATTTCTTCACCTCGGTGAGGAGCTCGCTGTAGGTGATAGCGACCTTGTCGCCCGGCTCACCTTCCCAGTGATACGCAACCTTGTCGCCTCGTCCCGCTTCGACGTGGCGATCGAGACAGTTATAGGTGATGTTGAGCTCGCCGCCGACGAACCACTTGGCGTCAGGCAGATTCCACTCGAGTGTGGTGTGGAAGTCGGTATGCCACGTGAGGAGCTCACGTGCTTGGCGGGCCCAAAATGCTTCGTAGTCGGCGTCGGCCTCGTCGTAGAGAGACCGATCGTTTGCCAACGCGGCCCCGGCAAACTCAGGCGGCGGGGCGAAGACGCGATCTTCGGACTCGAATACGCCAATCGTTGCGTCAGACATACGGGTTCCCTTCATCTTGGATCCCGCCCACACTAGTTGGCGATGCCGAACTACGGGAGTTGGAATCGTGATCTGAAACCGGCAATCACCAGTTCGAGGCCCGCTTCGAACAGTTCATCAGGGTCAGCATCGCTGAGCTGTCCGACAAAGAGCGCAACGGCCGGGTCGCCGATGGCGCCAATCGCCGTTGGGTCGACAACGAGACTCTCGTTGCCGCTTAGCTCGGTGGCCGCGTGGCCGGAGGCAAACGAAACAGCGAAGTGCAGCGCTGCGCCAGCATCACTGGCCTCGAGCCCGATCCGGGTAAAGAGTTCGAATACCCAGGTCATTACGGGCAAGCCACCAGTAGCCGTCATTGCCTGTGAGAAAAACAGTTCGGTCGCCGCCGAGTGTCGGACGAGCACCCGGTGGTAGGACCGAAGCACTTGGCGGACGGCGTCATCCCACTGAACATCATCGGCGAGGTCAGGAAGTTCGATCTCGGCGTAGAGCCGATCGGTCATCGCCTGGAGTAGATCGTTCTTGTTTTCGACGTAGTGGTAGAGCGACATCGCCTCGACCCCAAGCTCAGCCCCAAGCTTGCGCATCGACAGCGTCGCCAGACCGTCGGTTTCGGTGAGCCGAAGCGCAACCTCGGCGATGACATCGCGACTGAGAACTGGTCGCCCAACTACTGACATGTCATCGAAGCTACCGTCCAGCACCGGAATAGCAAAAGATCTGCCCGAGCTTTCGGGCCGTCATACCTGACTGCCCCACTGGAGCGCGAGCCAGCCGCCGAGGCCCGTCGGATCAAGCAACGCCTCAGACTCCACTACTCGGCTCCGCATCAACAGCGCCTGGATATCAGGTGCGGCCGCGTGTTCTCGCCAGTAGGCCGCCCCCTCGGCCACCAGGTCGTCGATACCTGCGTCGACCAGAAAGCGGGCCTGGGTCATGACCCTCGTCGGCTCCGGAAGTTGGTCGACGGGTACGTCGGTTGTGATGTCCCATTGGCCCGGCTCTCGGTAGGGATCGTCGCCGCGCTCGTGTGCCCGGTAGGTGCGGAGCCATCCTCCGCGGGTAGCCAACTCCGAGGTTGTGAGCGCGCCGTAGTCGAACGCAAGGACTCTGACCGCCCCACGGGCAAGGAGGTCTCTGACGAAGCCGGCGGCGGCCGCCACGATTGGCAACCGGTCGCCGTCAACCGCAGTGGGATGGAGCGCCCGGCAGCGAGCGCCGAGATCCGTTGGCCCCAACACCTCGCTCCCCTGCTCGACGTACGCCTCAAACCACTCACCGTCGGCACGGACTGCGACCCGAAAGGCCACGTTGTCGAGCAATTCGTTGGCGAGAACAACGGCACCGCTGAGATCGCTGGGCAAGGTCGTGCCGGTGGCACGGTCGACCTCGATTGGCACCCAGGCCGCGAGGCAACGCGGCGAGGCCCGCTCGACCGACCGCAGCAAGGAACCGGGGCCAGCGCCCGCATCGACCACCACATACGGGTCGGGTCGGCCGAGTTCATCCCACCAACGGTCTATCACCTGGGCCACTACCGCACCGAAGAGCGGACCGACCTCGGGGCTGGTGATGAAATCGCCGCGTCGACGCCCAGCAATGCCACGACCGCTGGCATAGAAGCCAGCGGTCGGGTCATACAAACACCGTTCGACGTAGGCGTCGAATCGTTCCATTGTCCGCCTTATGGCAGTGCGAGTGTCGCGTCTTTGACCATGTCGCTCAGCGGGCCGAGAGCGATGGTGCCCAAGAGCATCGTGATGACCAGGGTGATACCGATAGCGGCGCAAGCGGCGGCGGGACAACGATGGCACTCGTGTCGCCGTCTGGCGCTGGCATGAACCACATCTGCTTGGCGATGTTGAGGTAGTAGAACGCCGCCACGACCGAGTTGACAGCGAGGATGACCGCCAGTGTGATACCAGCGAATGTGGTTCCCTCGGCCAGGACACCGAAGATCTGGAACTTGGCCCACCATCCACCAACCGGCGGGATACCGGCGAGCGAGAACAAGAAGGCGGTCATCGCCAGGGTGAGGCCTGGCGCGTAGTTGAAGAGACCACCGAAGCTCGTGATGTCGCCCGAGCGGGTCTTGCGAGCAGCCGCCAACACCACCGCGAAGGCACCAAGGTTCATGGCCGCGTAGATCAGCAGATAGTTGATGACGGCCTGAACGGCGAGGTCTGGGTTCTGGCTGTAGACAGCGAGCGGCGCCATGATGTAGCCGGCCTGTGCGATGCCCGAGTAGGCCAGCAGGCGAACCACATTGGTTTGGCGCAAGGCGATCAGGTTGCCAACGGTCATCGTGGCGGCCGAGAGCACCCAGAGGAGCGGTTCGACAACATCGCTCTGGTGGGCGAGGCCAACCATGATTAGGTTCATGAGGGCCACGAAACCTGCGGCCTTCGAGGCAACCGCGAGGAACGCGGTGAGCGGCGTCGGTGCACCCTCGTAGGTATCAGGCGCCCACGAGTGGAACGGGACGGCCGACACCTTGAAGCCGAAACCAATGATGCTGAAGACGATGGCCAGCGTGACCAGTGGGACCGACTCATTGGCGGGCAGCTTGGCGGCGATGACGGCGAGGTTGGTAGACCCGGTCATGCCGTAGAGCAGCGAGAACCCGTACATCAGGATCGCAGACGCAAACACGCCCATGAGCAGGTATTTGAGACCCGCCTCGTTCGACTTGTCGTCGCGCTTGCGCCACGCCGCCATGAGATAGGCGGGAATCGAGATGAGTTCGAGGGCAACGAAAATGCTGATGAGATCGCGGGCCGAGGTCATGACCAACATGCCGAGGACCGAAGCCGAGATGAGCTGGTAGAACTCCGAGTCGTGGTAGTCACCTTCGGCCATGTACGTGGTGGACAAAAGCACCACGACGTAGCCAATAAGCAAGAACAACCCCTTGAGAATCAAGGCGTAGTGATCAACGACATACGCCCCGTCCCACAGCGAGCGAGGAAGATCGTCGCTCTGGCTCCACAGCGTGAGCACGGGAATCAGTGCAGCCAGGAAGGCAAAGCCCGTCAGCGTTGGGATAAGACGGCGAACCTTCTCGAGACCGATCAAGTCGACGATGGTGACCAACGCACTTGTGGCCACCAACACCAGCTCCGGCGCGACGCCATGCCAGTCAATATGTGGTCGCACAAACTCCGCCTGCGGGAGTTGAGCAACGATGGTGGCCAGGAAACTCATCGGCCAGCTCCGATTGCGCTGAGTCCGGCTTGGACCGCGCCGTCGGTGATGTCAAAGATGAGGCCGGGGGCAAAGCCGAAGACAATAATGAGCACCAGCATCGGCAGCCAGGCGATCCACTCGGTGAGGACCATGTCGTGGATCTCGGGGTCGTCCTTGAACTCGTCTGAGGGGCGACCAAAGGCCGTCCGCTGGAGAAGCCAGAGCAGGTAGGCAGCCGCCAGAACGGTGCCGATAGCGGCAACGACCATGTAGAAGCGGAAGAGACCGACGGACAGCCCGGCGGCCGGTTGGTAGGCAGCCAGGATGGCGGGGAATTCACCCCAGAAACCGGCGAGGCCAGGCAGGCCGAGCGAGGCCATCGTGACGAAACCGAGGATCCAGCCCATCTTTGGCGCCTGCAGGATCAGGCCACCGAGGCGCTTGATCTCGAGGGTGTGGAAGCGGTCCTTCACCGATCCAGCGATGAAGAACAACATGCCGGTGATGAGGCCGTGGGCCACCATGCCGAAGATGGCAGCGTTGATGCCAAAGGGGGTGAGCGTGGCGATGCCGAGCATGACGTAACCCATATGGGCGACGGACGAGAAGGCGATGAGTCGCTTCATGTCGGTCTGGGCCAAGCAGCCAAGGGCGCCATAGATGATGCCGATGACGGCGAGCGCACCAATGACCGGTGCCCACTTGACCGCCGCTTCAGGCAAGATCGGAATCGCGATGCGGACAAAACCGTAGGTTCCGAGCTTCAGGAGCACCGCGGCCAGGATGACCGAACCCTGGGTCGGCGCCTGCGTATGGGCATCGGGGAGCCAGGTGTGGAACGGGAACATTGGCACCTTGATGCCGAAGCCAAGGAACATGCCGCCGAAGATCCAGACCTGGGTGGCGAGCTTCACGTTTTCTGAGTCGACCCGTTGGGCCAGCCCCACCATGTTGAACGTCTCGGCGCCGGTGCTCCAGTAGAGCGCCAGGAAGCTGACGAGCATGAGGGCCGAGCCGAACAAGGTATAGAGGAAGAACTTGATCGAGGCGTACATGCGCTGTTCGCCACCCCACACGCCGATCATGAAGTACATCGGGAGGAGCACGACTTCGAAGAAGACGAAGAAGAGCACGAGGTCTTGGGCCACGAAGCTCCCAAGCATGCCGGTATGGAGCACCAGGATCAGCATGAGGAACGCCTTGGCGTTACCGGGCGATGGGATGTGGTTCCAGCTATAGATGATCACCAGCGGCACGACAAACAGCGTCAAGGCAATGAGCGGCAACGAGATGCCGTCGATGCCGACGGTGTAACGGGCATTGACGATGTCGATCCAACGCTTGTCCTGCACGAACTGCAGGGTGGCGGTGTTGTCGTAGTCAAAGTTGGAGGGCCACAGCATGGCGGCTCCCCACGCACCGGTGGCCACGGTCGTGGCGAGGGCGATGATCTTATGCATCTCCTCTTCCGCGCTGGGGACGAGCATCATGACTAGCGCCCCAACTAGGGGCAGGAACACCATGACGGTAATTCCCCATGTATCGAGCAACTCACTCATTGCTTTTCATTCCTCCGGTGGAGCGACTCAGACCACCACGATGAAGATGGCTGCGAGCACAACGGCCGCACCAAACATCAACATGGCGTATTGACGGATCTTGCCTGACTGAACCTTGCGCAGAATCTGGCCGGAGTCGTCTGCTCCGATTGACATGCCACGCACAGAGCCATCAATGGCCCCTTGATCGATATAGCGATAGACGAATCGGCCGACGCCGACCGTGCCCTTGCCGACAGAATCGATGATGCCGTCGAGCACGTTTTGGTTGAACCAATAGGCAGCCTTGGCCAAGGGACCCTTGGTGCCAGCAGCAATGGTGTCGGTGTAGAGATGATCGAGGTAGTACTTGTTGGTCAAGAGGTTGTGGCCCATGTCGAGGACCTTCCACTTGTCTCGAAGACCGCCCGTGACCTCCGTCGCCCGAGCGTCCTTGCGATACAGGGCTCGGTAGTAACCCCACACAATCACTCCCGCCAGCAGGGCCGTTAGCGAGGCCACGAACGCCAGGCTCAGACTCGCCTTGGCGTGGCTGAAATTGCTGGGCCAACTGGCGATGCCGGCAGGCTCGACATAGTGACCAAACCGCTCCGCGAAGTTGTCGGGCAGGCCCAGCCAGCTGGTGAACGATTCGGGCATGTTGAGGAAGCCGACCGTCGTGGCCATGAACGCCAAGATCATCAACGGAACCGTGATGCGAGCGCCGTTTTCGTGGGGGTGGCTGTGGCCGCGGTACTGGCCGAAGAAGACGAGCCAGATAACCCGAGCCATGTAGGCAGCCGTGAGGCCAGCGGTAATCATGCCGAAAATGAACGGGATGTAGTACGTGCCGTTGCCGTCGGTTCCCGGCCACCCGCCCGCACCGGCGAGGATCTCGTCCTTCGACCAGAAGCCCGCCATGGGTGGGATACCAGCCAGCGCCAATGAACCAAGCACGAACGTCCAGAAGGTTTTGGGCATGATCTTGCGCAAGCCGCCCATCTCGGCCTTCATGTCGAAGCTGTGATGGCACGCGTGGCTCAGTGAGCCGGCGCCAAGGAACAAGCAGGCCTTAAAGAACGCATGGGTGAAGAGGTGGAACATGCCAGCCGTCCAGGCACCGACGCCGAGAGCGAGCACCATGTAGCCGAGCTGGGACACGGTCGAGTAGGCCAGCACCTTCTTGATGTCGTTTTGGACGAAGGCTAACATGCCGCCGAAGACACAGGTGATGCCGCCGACGAGGGCAAGGGCATTGATGCTCGAGCCCGGGATGGCAAGCCCGTCCCAGAATACGGGATAGAGGCGGCCAACCATATAGACGCCGGCCACCACCATCGTGGCGGCGTGGATGAGCGCCGAAACTGGTGTTGGACCCGCCATGGCGTCAGGAAGCCACGTGTGCAAGATGAACTGGCCCGACTTCGACATCACGGCGGCCAGCAAGCACAGGGACGCAATGAGGAGCAGGTTGTGGCTGATGTCGCCCGCTGCGGCCATCGTGTTGATGGTGATGATGTCGAATGATCCGTTTGCCGCGAAGAACAAGACGATCATGCCAACAAGCAGGCCGATGTCACCGACCCGGTTGGTGAGGAACGCCTTGAGGGCCGCATCGGAGTTTGGCTTCTCTTCCCACCAGTGGCCGATGAGTGCAAACGAACAAACGCCGACGAGCTCCCAGCCAACGATGAGCTGAAGCGTGCTGGTCGACAGAACCATGAAGAGCATCGACGCCGTGAACAACGACAGGAGCGCGAAGTAGTGGGTGTAGCGGCGGTCGCCAGCGACGTAGTCGGTGGAGAAGATATGGACCAGCATCGAGATGAAGCTCACGACAAAGAGCATCATGACGCTCTGGCCATCGACGAGGGTGCCGATCTTGAAATCATCGAACGGGGCGCTCGAGAACCACACCCGTTGGGTCAGAATGGGCCCAGGCTTGGCTTCGACCTCATGGCCACCCTCGGCCTCGCCGTGCCCATCCTCGCCCGCGACCGCCTCATCGGCGTGCGTATCGGTCGTTTCCTCGGCGAGCGCCAGCGAGTCGCTGGCGGCGAGTTCGTCAACGACAACCGCGGCATGCTCGTCGGTGGCAGCCCCATGAGCATCGTCGACGTAGCCGATCCAGGAAACAACGCTCCAGCACGCCAGCACGAAGATTGAGACCACGGAGGTGATCCCGATCCAGTGACCGCCACCGGGAGTCGACTTGCCGAACAGCAAGATCGCGACGAACGACAACGCGGGGATCGCAGGGATCATCCAGACGTGTTCGAGAATCCATGGGATGTCGGCTTCAACTACTGCACTAAGCACGAATACGTCCTCGGGTCAGCCGCGGAGGGCATCAGCGTCGGCGACGTTGATGCTCTGCCGGTTGCGGTACATGAGCAGGACAATGGCCAGGCCAACGCCGACCTCCGCCGCTGCAACCGCAATAAGGAACAGGGCAAAGACCTGGCCAGCGACGTCGCTGTTGTAGGCGCCAAAGGCGACCAGGTTGATGTTGACCGCGTTGAGGATCAACTCGATCGACATGAGAACCAGCACGGCGTTCTTGCGGGTCAAGACGCCATAGACGCCGATGCAGAACAGGAGTGCAGCGAGGAACAAGAACTGATTGAGCAGCATGACTAATCCCTCCTGGCCACAACGATGGCGCCGATCAAGGCAGCCAACAAGAGTACCGAGATGGTCTCGAATGGCACGATGTAGTCGCTGAATATTGAGTCGGCGACCTGTTCGGTTTGATGACGCGCTCGGCTGGAAGCGCCTCGCTACCAAACTGATCCCAGAGTGCGTAGCCCATGACGGCAAACATCGCCGTGGAGATAAGGCCACCGATCCAGCGTTGATCGTGATTGAGGTCGGTCTCTTCGCCGATCCGAGTCCGGGTGAGCATGACGCCGAACAGGAGGAGCACCATGATGGCACCGATGTAGACCAGCACTTGGGTGGCAGCGACAAACTCGGCTCCGAGCATGATGTAGAGACCAGCCACGGCCGAGAGCACAACCAACAAGTACAGCGCCGAGTGCACCACATTGTTGGTGGCAACCATCTTGAGAGCGGCCACGACCGACACGATTGCGATGATCGCGAAGAAGAAGTCCGGGGCACCAAAGGTGGCGTCGCCAATGTCGATGGCGAGGATGCCAGCGTGGATCATCGAGGCACCTTCTTTGCCTTCACTTCTGCGCCACCTTCGTATGCTTCGAACTCGGGGACGGTTTCCATCCACTGACCAAGGCGCGTCTTGTCGTGGAGCAGGTCGGCAATCCGGGGCTCGGAGTATTCAAACTCGGGGCTCCAGAACAGCGCCTCGAATGGGCATACCTCGACACAGATACCGCAGTACATGCAGAGGCCGTAGTCGATATCGAACCGGTCGAGTTTGTTGACCGAGCGAGGCTTGCCACCAGCACGGCGAGGCGGGGCGAGGGTTTTGTGACCCTCGATGTAGATGCACCAGTCTGGGCACTCACGAACGCACAACATGCACGAGGTGCAGTTGTCTTCATGGAGGGCAATGACACCACGCCCCGAGGAACGGGGTCTTCCTTTTCGTGTGGGTATTGCACCGTCTCGGCACCCTGGGTGACCGTCTTGGTGATTTCTCTGAACGTGAGGCCGAGGCCTTTGATCAAGCCGGGAACGAGGCCCATTAGTTGAACACCACCTTCAGAACGCCGGTCGCTGCAATGTTGAGTAGCGAGATTGGGATCAGCACCTTCCAGGCGAATTGCTGGAGTTGGTCTTCACGGAAGCGAGGAAGGTGAAGCGGACCCAGTAGACGACGAAGGTCAGCAGCAGCATCTTGGTGAGCATCACCAGCGGGCCGAGCACGTTGAACCAGTTGGAATCCCACGCAATACCGAAAAGGTCGGTGACAAACATCGGAACGGTCCAGCCGCCGAGGAAGAGCACCGAGGCCAAGAAGGCGAAGATGGCCGCTGAGGCGAATTCGCCGATGAAGAACATGAGGAACCGGAAGCCCGAGTATTCGGTCATGTAGCCGGACACGAGCTCGGATTCGGCGATTGGCATGTCGAACGGGGTCTGCGACAGCTCGGCTTGCACCGCGATCATGAAGATCAGGAAGCCAACACCTTGGGTCAGGATGTAGGGGTTGCCGATGCCGCCGAACCCGAAGATCTCGCCCGTGGCCTGCGCCTGAATGATGCCGCTCAGGCTGAGCGTGCCCGCTTGAATGACGACGCCGACGACGGCGAGGACGAGTGGGAGCTCATAGGCGATGAGCTGGCCGGCGGCGCGAAGGCCACCAAGCAGTGAGTACTTGGAGGCCGAACCCCAGCCCGCCATCAGGATGCCGATTACCGAGATCGAGGTAACGGCCAGCGCATAGAACACACCCGTGTCGAGGTTGGCGAAGTAGGCATCGGGGCCAAAGGGGATGGCCACGACGAGAAGGAAGGTGCTCATCAGCACCACATAGGGGGCAAGCGCAAAGACGGTTCGGTCGGCCTTGGCCGGGAAGATGTCTTCCTTCTGCAGTGACTTGCCGACCTCGGCCAGGAGCTGCATCGAACCGTATGGTCCGGCCTCCATGGGGCCAAGCCGGCTCTGCATGAACGAGACCATCTTGAACAGATAGAGATACACGGTGGTGCCAGCCGGCAGCAGTACCGCGACCAGAGCGAAGAGCAGCCGGATAGCTGTCTCACCTGCCCATGGCATGTCGAACGAGAACAGCATCATCGATCGATGTCTCCCAGAATGAAGTAGAGCGAGGCCAAGATCGTGATGACGTCAGGCACGTAGGCACCTTTCAACAACCACGGCGAGATCGACATATTCGAGAAGCTGGCCGAGCGAATCTTTACCCGGAACGGCTCGAGACCGCCCTGGCTCACGACGTAGTAGCCCATGACGCCCAACGGGTTTTCGGTGGCCACGTAGGCTTCGCCTTCGGGCACCTTGATGATGCGCGGCACCTTGGCCATGATCGGCCCGGCGGGAATGGTGTCGAGCAGCTGGTCGAGGATGTTGACCGATTCGCGGACTTCCATCAACCGGACCCAGTACCGGGCGAATGAGTCGCCGTCGGGGTGGGTCCAGACCTTCCAGTCGACCTTGTCGTACGCAAGGCCGCAAGGGGCGTCGCGCCGTAGGTCCCAGTCGACGCCTGAGAAGCGCAATGTTTGCTCCCGAAAGGCCATAGGACAGCCCGACATCGGCGGGAATGATGCCAATGCCACGGCAGCGAGCCGAGAAGATCTCGTTGCCGAGCACGAGGTCTTCCATAATGTCGCAGAACTTGGTGATGTGCTTCAGCGACTCTTTGGTCTCAGCGACCCAGCCTGCAGGCAGATCGTCCTTGATGCCGCCAATGCGGTCGAAGTTGGGGTGGAACCGACCGCCAGTGGCGGCTTCGATCTGGTTGAGGATGTGTTCACGGTCGCGGAACGCGTAGAACACGGGCGTTACGGCCCCAAGCTGCACACCCATGTCGCCGAGGAACAGGGTGAGGTTGGCCACACGAGCGAGTTCGAACAGGATCGTCCGGATGTGCTGGGCCCGCGGTGGCGCCTCGACACCCATGAGTTTCTCTGACGCCAAGATGAACGGCACCTCGTTGGCGAAACTCCCAAGCCAGTCGATGCGGTTGATCAGTGCAGTGACCTGGGGTAGGTACGCACTTCGGCGAGCTTCTCGTAGCCGCGGTGCATATAGCCCATGATGGGGTCGGCGCTGACGACCTGCTCGCCGTCGAGTTGGGCGACGATACGCAGCGTGCCGTGGGTGGCCGGGTGCTGGGGGCCAATGTTGAGGGTCATGCCCTCGGTTTCGAGTTCGACGTTCACGCGAGCGTCGGCCGCCTGAGCGGCGATGTAGGCCAGCTGCCGGCGATCAGAAACAGCAGTCATTATGAGACCTCCGGGGTTTCTGCGGGGCCGGCGTCGGCTTCGGCGTTTTTCGGTCGACGGCATCGGTTCGACGTCGACAATGCCGGGCCACGGCTTCACAAGGCGGGCCAGCAGTGGGAAGTCTTTGCGGAGGGGTGTCCCTCGAACTCCAATGGCAAATAGAGGTTGCGCAGCCCAGGGTGACCATCGAAGCCAATACCGAACATCTCGGAGGCTTCCCGTTCGTGCCAGTTGGCACCGGGGTAGGTCTTGGTCCACGTGGGCACCGACAAGGTGTCGTCGGGAACGTCAGCCTTGAGTGTGATGCCAAGGAGGTCGTTGAGGCTGTAGACCCGAGCGAGCATCTGGAAGCGGGTGCTGCCACCGGCAACCCCGTGCTGCATCTCGGCCGCGGCCGCTTCCTCGGCCGCCTCGGCCAGCCCGAGCAACTTGTCGACCTCAGAATCGAGCGAACGACCGAACGGTGATGGCATCCAGTCGATGGCCGAGAGCCAATCGAAGAACCGGTATCGGCAGTGGGTGTGGAGGTACTCGGCCGCCGTCGCCCAGGCGTCGGGGGCAACCCGGACCACGAGGTCGTGGCCTGGATCGAGATGGTGTTCGAGCACGGCATCGCCGAGCCCCTCAACGAGTTGGGCCAGCAACGCTTCGCGCGCCGGATCTGCTGCGACCTCGACGGTTTCGGTATCAGACGATGGCAAGAGGGTCACCCTTCCACTTCTCGACCATGTCCTCGTTTTGGATGATCTCTTGGAGCAACACGATGCCTTCAAGCAAGGCTTCGGGGCGAGGCGGGCAGCCGGGGACGTAGACGTCGACGGGGATGATCTGGTCGATGCCCTTCGTCACGGAGTAGCTGTCCCAGTAGGGACCCCCGCAGTTGGCGCACGATCCCATGGAAATGACGTACTTGGGTTCGGGCATCTGCTCGTAGAGGCGACGAATGGCGGGCGCCATCTTGTCGGTCACCGTGCCCGAGACACACACGAGGTCGGCTTGTCGAGGACTGGCCGGGAGCGGGATGACGCCGAGGCGCATCACGTCGTAGCGGGGCGAGCCGAAAGCCGCACCCATCTCGATGGCGCAGCACGCAAGGCCCCACTGGTAGACCCAGAGGGAGTACTTGCGACTTGTATTGAGCAGTGTTGTGAGTGGCTTTGGCAGCTTGCCAGATTCAACGAGACCCATCCGGGTGCCTCTTTCTTGCTGTCAGACCCAGCGGAGCACGCCCTTGCGCCAGGCATACGCCAGCCCAAGAGCGAGAATGAACATGAAGATAACCATTTCGACCAAGCCGAAGCGTCCATAGGCCTCTAGGCGTACGGCCCAGGGGAAGATGAACACGGCCTCGACGTCGAACATGACGAAGAGCAGGGCGAAGATGTAATAGCGGATCTGGCTTTGCGACCATCCATCGCCAACCGGGTCGACGCCCGATTCGTAGGATTCGTTCTTACCGGCCGAAGGACGGCTTGGGCGCAGCAGTGAAGACAGGCCAATAAAGGCACCGACGACACCACATGCTAAAAGCCCAAAGAGCGCTACAAGGAGATATTCACGGAGGAAGTCCGACACGGTGACAGATGCTATCCCTGGATGCCGCGATAGACCAAGGTTCAGGCCGTGGTAAAAGCAGTTTCTCGCCCATTTCCCTAGCAGACAGGCCCGAAAATGAGCCTAAATTGGTGCGAGAACTACTGCCGATAGTGGCGGGATGTCAATCGAGAGGCGATGTTCGCGGCCGTGGGTCGGCGTGGGCGAGGTCGTGAGAGCCTGCGACGAGAACGCGTCAGAGCCACCAAAGCGACCCTCGTCAGTTGTCAAGAGCACCTCCCAATCGCCCGGCACGCTGACCCCAAAGCTGTACCCGGGTCGAGGAACCGGCGTCTGGTTGAACACACAAATGACGGGTCGAGCGATCGGCTCGCGCACGACCGAACGCTGCCAGACCAGCACGCTGTTCTCGGCGTCGTCGAGCACAATCCAGGCAAAGCCGGCTGGGTTGTTTTCGTTGCGATGCAGGGCTGGCTCGGCCCGGTAGAGCGCGTTCAATGCGGCAACGAGGTCGAGCGTCGGCTGATGGAACGAGGTGCCGAGCTGATCCCACGGCAGCGGAAGATCGTGATTCCACTCAGGTCCTTGGCCGAACTCTTGGCCCATGAACATCAACTTCTTGCCTGGGTTGAGCCACTGGTTGGCGTAGAGCACCCGAAGATTGGCGAACTCCTGCCACTCGTCGCCTGGCATTCGGGCGAGGATGGAGCCCTTGCCGTGGGTCACCTCATCGTGTGACAGCGGCAGGACGTAATTTTCGCTGAACGCATAGACGCCTCGGAAGGTGATTTCATCGTGGCGATAGCGACGGTGGACCGGGTCGGCCGAGAAATACTCGAGCGTGTCGTGCATCCAGCC
>JAWKIN010000039.1:0-17171 GCA_041394345.1 Acidimicrobiales bacterium
GGGATGATCGTCGTGCCCCGAAAGTCGCGGCACGACCCTGACGCAACGTCGAAGAGATCAACGCCAGGCACAAAGTGACGGACCGGATCGTGCTCGCCCGCAATGAAACAGGCGGGCTGAGGAAGCTCCGCCTCGGGCCGTGACCCCAACTGCTCGGCATCAAGGTCTTGGGCCCGATAGCGATTGAGCGGTCCACGCCACCCGCCAGACTCGAGCGCTCCGCTGTACACCGCCAGATCTGCTTCGGTCAGCCACGACGGAAACGACGTTGGTGCCTCGACGCCGTCGAGTAGTCCTGCGTCGACCGGCTTGTCGGCCGAGAAGACACCAGCGGCAGCCCCACTCAGCGAGTGGTAGATCTTGCGAACGCTGTCAGCGGTATCGGCGCCGAGTTCGGCCTCGGCCACGCCTTCGACCACGAAGTAGTTCTGATAGAAGAACTTGTCGGGATACAGGGCCTGCCAAAGCAAGAGCGATGACTGAGGCCCAACCGGGGTGTACGGAACACTAAGGCCGGCCACCGCTCGAACCTTCGTGGGGAAGAGTCGAGCAGTATTCCACGCGATCGGCGCTCCCCAGTCGTGGCCGAAAACAATGGCCTCTCCCCCACCAAGCGCGTCGATCACGCTCGCAACGTCGCTCGTAAGTTCTGTCAGGGTGTACGCCGAAACCTCTTCCGGTTTTGACGATCCGCCGTAGCCGCGGACATCGAGCGCCGCGACCGTGAATCCCCGGGCCGAGAAGTAACTCATCTGGTGTCGCCACGAGTACCACAGTTCGGGCCAACCGTGAACACAAACAATGAGCGGCCCGTCGCCTTGCACCGCCACGTTGAGGTGGGTCGACCCATTCTTCACGGTCACAAACGAAACATCACGCACGGCTACTCCAAGTTAGGTGAATGACCATCGACGACTGGATTGACTCGCCAACTGGTCCCGCCGACTGAACCATGTCATCACAGGCTCAACCTTGCGGTTCTTCTGATCGACTCGCAAGGTAGACGAGGATTCCTGCGATGAGCGAGATCCCAGCGCTCACGAACATCGTCGTAGTGAATGCCTCGGTAAACGCTTCACCAGCACTCGTGACGAGCGCAACGCCGGCCTCGCCGCCCAACTCCCGACCAATCGTCACTGCCGCCGACGGACTCCGAAGCGTGCGCCGCCGCCGCTTCAGGCAGTCCGCCGACGCTGATCGATGAGCGATACACCGACGTCGCGATCGAACCGAGCACGGCGATGCCGAGCGCACCACCAACCTCTCGGGTTGTGTCGTTGACGGCCGAACCGACCCCCGCTTTGTGCATCGGGACGGCCGACATGATCGCCCCCGTTGCTGGCGGTGCAGTGGTCCCCATCCCCGCGCCCAGAAGGACGAGCCCGCCAACAATATGCAGGTAGCTGCTGTGGGGTTCGAGGGTTGCGAGCACCAGCAAGCCCGCGGTCATGGCACTAAAGCCGGCCGCCATCATTTTGAAGACGCCGATGCGCTCGCCGATGAGTGCACTCCGCGGCGCGACCATGACCATGGTGGCGGCCATCGGCAGGTTGGCGGCACCGGCTCGCAGGGGCGAATAACCGCGAACGAGTTGGTAGTACTGGGTCACCAGGAAGAAGAAGCCGAACATCACGAGGAACCCGAAGGTCACGACACCGCTACCGATCGAGAAGGTGCGATTCGCAAAGAACTCCATCGGCAGCATCGGGTTTGCCCGGCGTTTTTCCCACAGGACGAAGCCGCCAAGAGCGATGGCTGCGATCACGAAAAAGCCGACGACGTGTCCACCGAGCCAGCCCTTGTTGGGCCCCTCGATGATGACGTAGAGCAAGGCCGCGAGTCCAACGAGCGAGAGGCCCGCACCCACGGGATCGAGCGGATGCTCGGCGTCGTCGCGACTTCGTGGGGCAAACCGTAGGACGGCGATGATCACGAGCACCGCCGTGACCACATTGACGAGGAAGGCCGAGCCCCACCAGTAGGCCGGAAACACCCACCAGCCGGTGAGGAGGAACCCCACCACAAGCGGACCAATCGCGCCGCCCGCCCCTGCGAAACCAGCCCAGATCGCGATGGCCCTGCCTCGTTCCTGGGGCGGAAACACCGCAATGAGCAGGGACAGGGTGGCGGGCATGACGAAGGCAGCGCCAATGCCCATCACGACGCGTGCGGCGATGACGCCCGACGCGGTGTCGGTGAATGCACCGAGTCCGGACCCCAGACCAAACACGGCGAGCCCACCAAGCAGCGCCCGACGCCGACCAAACCGGTCACCGATGGCGCCAGCCGTCAACAGCAAGCCAGCAAAAACGATGGCATACGAGTCGACGATCCATTGCAGGTCGGTCGCTGACGCATCAAGACTGCGCTGGATCTCGGGCAACGCCACGTTTAGACCAGACACCGACATCACGACGATGACGAGCGAGAGGCACAGGACGCCGAGAAGGAACCAGCGACGCTGGTAGATCACCGGGTCCTCGTAGAGCTCACGCGTGGGAAGATCGTCTGCTGCCATTTGGCCCCCGTCTGGTCCTTCGTGCAAGACCGGCGTACAAAACCGGCGTCACCGGCTCACCTACCCGAACGATACTGTCCCCGGCCCCGCCGGAGCGGATTTGGCTACGCAAATGTCGTAGGATCCCCGAATGAAGGTCGGACTGCTCCAGATCGATTCACTCGACGAACCCCACCGCTCGCTCGGCGGCGATTACGACCATCGCTACGGTGAGCTGTTCCGGGCTGCGGGGGCCGACTTCGTGGTGTTCGACGGCCGAGCTAACCCGCTCCCCGACCCGGCTGAGTGCGATGCCTGGCTCGTGCCCGGATCACGAGCATCGGTGTACGACGACGTCGATTGGATTACGCGACTACTGGCCTGGACCAGGGCGGCCTACGAGGCGGGCCACATCCTTTTCGGCATCTGTTTCGGGCATCAGCTCATTGCTGCTGCCTTGGGTGCTCGGTCGAGCCCGCGCTCAGCGGCTGGAGCATCGGCGCCCGCCACTATGACCTCGCGACTCCCCGGACTGGCTTGCCTCGCCACCGCCCCGGTTTACGCTCATCGCGAGCCATCAGGACCAGGTCACCAGCCTCCCTCCCCAGGCCCAGTTGCTCGCAAGCGGACAGGCGTGTGCGATCGCCGCCTTTTCGATAGGCGACCAGGTCTTCTGTGTGCAGGGTCACCCCGAGTTCGATGCTGAGCTCGCCGCATCGTTGTATTCGTCGCGCATCGAGCGCATCGGGGCCGAACGCGTGGCCGAAGCCCTCGACTCGCTCGACCGTCCACTCGATCGTCATGCCGCGGTGACATGGATGGTCGCCATGGCTCACCATCGCCGCTCGCGCCTTGCCGAAACACCCACAGTTGCATGACCTATCACGGATCGATACCGTATCGCTCATGCCTATCTCCCAAACAGCGAGCCGCGAGCTCGTCTCCGCGCTCCTCGACGCCGCAGCAAACCTCGAGGCTCGTCTAACCAACTCGCTCTCCAACATCAAGGGCATCAGCTACGGCGAATACCGACTGCTGAGCTCGCTGGCCGAGCAACCCGCAGGCACGGCGTCGCGGGTCGACCTCGCCCGTGTGGTCGGACTCACGCCATCGGGGGTGACCCGGGCCCTCAAGCCGCTCGAACGGCTTGGCTTTGTTGAAACAATGAGGAACGACCGAGACGCCCGCCAAGCCCTTGCGAGCCTGACCGAGCAAGGCCAAGCGCTCGTCGTCGATGCAATCGCCGTCGCCAACGACACGATCGCAACACTGATGGATCACACACCGGTCACCCCGGCCGAGGGCGAGATCGTGACTCGTTTTTGCCGCGACCTGTCCTGGAAGTAACTTGGGCCGATGGCTGCTCTCACCGACCTCACGCCCGCCCAACTCGCCGAGCCCGGCGTCGTCGAATCCGTTGTCGGCGAATGGGTCGACGCCAACTGGGATCCCGACCTCTCGCTGGGTGAGTGGTGGCAGCGCCTGGCCGATGCTCGCCTTGCTCACCCCAGCCTTCCGGTAACCGCCTACGGGATGGGCTGGGGTCAATCGCTCGCCATGCGGGCCATGCGAGCACTCGCAGCCAAGGGTGTCGTCGGCCCGCCGCCGGGCCTTGGCTACATGTTGGCGGCACCAACCATCGCCGACCACGGCAACCAAGACCAGATCGACCGCTACATCCCCCAGATTCTCAACGGGCGCGAAGCCTGGTGCCAGTTGTTCTCTGAGCCAATGGCGGGGTCCGACCTCGCGGGCCTTGGCACGAAGGCCGAACAAGACGGCGACGAATGGGCATTCACCGGCCAAAAGTGTGGACCTCGCAGGGTCCCACCGCCGACTACGGCATCCTCATTGCCCGCACCGACCCCGACCTCCCGAAACACAAAGGCCTGTCGTACTTCGCCCTCGAACTCCAACAACCTGGCGTCGAGGTTCGACCACTGCGCGAGATGACGGGGCGTGAGTTCTTCAGCGAAGTGTTCATGGATCGGGCGAAGGCCCACAACGATGCCATGATCGGGGCTCGAGGCGATGGCTGGCGAGTAGCCAACACCACACTCGGCTACGAGCGGGCGAGCATCGGTGGCGGCTCAGCGGGTTTGTCCTGGCCGCCCCCGGGCGAATCGCCAACCAATTCGACCGTCGTGTCGGCGAGATCGTCACCCGCGCCACCAACCGCAAGGGCGGGGGCAGGCCCCTGGCGTCGGCATGAAGCTCTACCAGCCTACGTCGATCTCGCCAAGAAGCTCGATCAGAACGAGCACCCTCCTACGACAGTCCATTGCCGAGCTCTACACCCTGCTTCAGGTCAATCGCCTCAACGTGCAACGGGCGCGATCCCAAGCAGCGCACCGGGGCCGAGGGCAATATCAGCCGCTGTTTGACTCCGAACTCCATCGCCGGTTCCGCGACGTGTCGCTCGACATCGTTGGAGCCGACGGCATGCTCGACGAGAAGTCGACGGCAACCGATTCGAGCATCGCCGAGATCGTGCTGTTCGCCTCGGCGCCGAGCATCTACGGCGGCACCGACCAGATTCAGAAGAACATCATCGGCGAGCGAGCGCTCGGCCTTCCCAAGGAGCCAGGACCAGCAAGCGACACGCCCTACAAGGATCTCCCTAAAATCAGTAGCCGGTGCCCAGGTCGAGTGGGTGCCGCTGCTAATGCGTTCCGGCAACCTGATTCTCGCCACCGGTCCTTCGCTCAACGCGGCCGCATCGAAGATCAGGCACTCTGATACGTCGTTGATGACGTCGGAGCTGAAGGTGATGAGGTAGCCGTCGTCTTCACTCGTCGAGCCGTCGCGCGGTGCCATGACTGTCTCGCTCACGTAGACACCGTCAGGCATGGCGAGCACTTCCTCGGTGCCCGCGTCGAGGTCGTGCTTGACCAATCCATTGAACGCAAAGAGCCCGTTGGCGCACAGCGCGTTGTAGAATTGCGATGCCGTCGGCCGACATGGCGACCATTGACCATCGGGAACTCCGAGCACCGCTCGCTCATCGACTCTTCCCTGGTTTCGCCGGTCGTCAGGTTGAACCGCCAGCGATGGGCTCGGGCCTGCAGCACGTTCATGTCGAGCGTCTCGAAGCCTTTCAGCTCGCCCGGCAGCCTGGCGACACCGCGTGCCGTTGGATTGTGTTGGAAGAAGCCGTCTAAAACCACCTCATCGCCCTCTTCGTAAGCATTGGTCCAATGCAGAACGAACGTCGGGTCGGCTTCAAACCAGCGAATGTCGGCGGTGCCACCGTGCCGCGGGATGAGCGCAAATCGGCTTGGGCGATCTCGGTCGAAGATGTTGGAGTAGTAGCCATTGGCGAGCGCCTCGGGGTCCCAGAACAACGGCAGATCGTTGAGAATCGACCAATGCTCGGTGATGGCCATGTCGTGGGGCAGTCGCGGCCCGGGCAGCGGGATGTCGACGTAGTTCGTCAATTCACCTTCGGGCGAGACAACGCCGTAGTGCATGTAGGGAGCGTCGGTGTTGTAGTTGAAGAACATCAATTCGCCGGTGTGCTCGTCGAGCGTCGGGTGGGCCGACACACCTTCGGCCGGGAACGCGCCATTCCATGTCGCCTTGCCCTGGTGTTCAAGGGTGATCGGGTCGAGGGCATAGAGTTCGCCGCACTGGTAGAAGCTGGCGAGCGCCTGACCACGGTGCACGATCACGTCGGTGCTTGCGTTGTCCTTCATCATCGTGCGAGCGCCCCAGCCGCGGTCGGCGATTGCGTTGGACGGATGCTCGGTGATGCCAGCCCAGAGGCTCTGCTTAGCCGCTTGCTCGGCCACAAAGGCGTCGGTTTGCACGAACCGATTGGCGTAACGGGCCTCACCGTTGCCGAACGAAATCGAATGAAGCATGGCGTCGCCGTCGAAGGGGTGATACCGCTTGATCGGCTCGAAGAGTGGGTTCTCCGTGTTTCGCAAGTAGACGCCGCTGAGGTCATCGGGGATGTGTCCTACGACGGGCATATCCCAGGCGTCGTATTCACGATGCTGCGGTCGCCAGACGCCACTTCGGTACGGGTGCGTGTCGTTCGGCGGCAACCCTGGTTCAAACGTGTGGTGCACTTCGATAGTCATGACAGTTGGCCCTCGTTGGAGTTTTACTAGTAATACTCCAGAAACTGTGCAAGTGTCTAGTGATGGGACCTCGACCGGCGCGAACTAGTGCGACCCGTACGGCGCGAAGCCGTCGCACTCGCACCGCGCTCGTCGAAGCGGTCACCAACGAACTCCGAGCTGCCGGCGCCTTCGATGCCGACGGTGTCGCAAGCAGAGCCGATTGCTCCCCCGCCACGTTCTACAGCCACTTCGGCACCAAGGACGAGGCCCTCACCGCGGCCTTCAGACTCGTGCTCGATTCGCTCCTCGACCTATCAGCCAGCCTGCTCACGCTCGACCGGATCGAAACGCTCGGACTCGACAAGACGCTCATCACCATGGTTGATCGTCAAGCCGACTTCTTCCGCCACGAAACGCTCGTCTTTCGTGCCGCCCTCGCCCAACTTCCCACAAACCGCGGCCTTCGCGATGCCTATCGCTCGGCCGAGACAGTCGATGTCGAGCGGCTCTCGACACTCATCGAGACCGGCCAAGCGCGAGGACTGATCCGACTCGGCCCACCTGACGTACTCGCGAATGCGGTCCTCGTTCTTGCGCAGGGATCAATAACCCGCGAGCATTACGCCCTAACGCATCGGCCATACGGGGCGAAATTGCTGGAGCCATCGCCAGCATGCTTCAACCAGCCGAAAAGGGGACCTAGGCGCCATGAGCATCGATTCACCATCAACCATCGACGACCTCGTCCGGCGTTCGGTCGCTTCCCGTCCGGACGCCATCGCCTTGGTCGATGCTCCCAATCGGGCCAGCTTTTTCGATGGTGACCCGCAACGGCTGACGTGGGCGAACTCGACGAGGCCATCGACGCTGTGGCTTCACAGCTCGGTCGTCTCGACGTTGGCGCTGGCACACCAGTGGCGATCCAGCTTCCCAACGTCATCGAACTCCCAATCACCCTGCTGGCGTGTGCACGCCTAGGCGCTGTCGCCGTACCGTTTCCCATCCAGCATCGCAGTCACGAGCTGCGATCCGGCCTGCCGACGGCGCAGGTTCGAGCGGTCGTTACTGGCGAGCGCCCCGATCGTCCCGATCAGGTCACCGATGTCGCCGACGTCATCGTCGAGCTGGCGTCGACCGGGGCGGCGGCTATCGGACTCGCCGCGTTCGGCCCGACCTCACAGCCGGGCGTCGATCTTTCTCGCTGAAGACGACCGACGCGCCACGACACCCGCGGCGAGGGCAGGTGAGCCCAACGACGTCGCCACGATCTGTTGGACGTCGGGCACAACCGGCCTACCGAAGGGTGTGCCTCGCACCAACGCAATGTGGATGGCATCCAGCGACTTCCAGGTCAGCGAGCTCAACATCACCGCAGAAGACCGCATCCTTTGCCCGTTCCCCGTCGTCAACATGGTCGGCATCGGCGGCATGCTCCTGCCGGGATCACGGTTGGCGCCGCACTGTTCCTGCACCAGCCACTCGACCTGCAGGTGTTCATGGGCCAGATTCACGGCGAACGAATCACCTACACGGTCGCGCCTCCACCCTGCTCAACATGTTGCTACGCAACCAGCCGCTGCTCGACTCCGTCGACCTGTCGAGCATCCGGGCCATCTCGTCTGGGTCGGCGCCCCTCGACCCGTGGATGGTCGAAGGCTGGCAAGAACGAGGCATCGAGATCGTCAATGTCTTCGGCTCAAACGAAGGCGCAGCGATGCTCTCGACCAAGGCGAGCGTTCCCAACCCGGCCGATCGCCCGATTCTTCCCCAAACCCACTCGTGAGGGCGTCGAGGTCCGGCTCGTGAGCTTGGACACCGACGACGACATCACCGAAGTCGGCGTGCCTGGCGAGCTTCGTTTCGCAGGGCCAACGGTGTTTGCGGGCTACCTCGACTCCACCGGTGAGGAGTTCGACAGCCAGGGCTTTTATCGAACTGGTGACGTTCAGTGGGCGGCGATGACCAACCGCCCACCCTTCTTCAGTTCGTCGACCGAGCGAAGAGACATCATCATTCGCGGTGGCATGAACGTCTCCGCGGCCGAGGTCGAAGCCCTCGTCAGCAACCACGAGCGTCACCGAATGCGCCGCCGTTGCGTTCGCCGACGCCGATCTGGGCGAAAGGGTCGGCATCTTCGTCGTGCCCGCTCCCGGACCGGTCCCCGACCTCGGCACCATCAATGAGCACCTTCGCAGCCTCAAGGTCGCGAGCTACAAGCCGCCTGAGCGCCTCGAGATCATCGACGCACTCCCCCGCAACCCCGTCGGCAAGGTGACCAAACCCGAACTCCGAGCCCGCTGGCTCCCCCAATCAACAGACGGAGAGACCTCCCCATGACAAGCAACGTCACCATTCTCGGCGGCTACCAGAGCGATTTTCGATCAACATCGCAAAGGCTGGCCAGACAATGAGCGACCTCGTCCGCGAAGGGGTGCTTGGCACGCTCGCCGACGCTGGTCGAGCCAGGCCAGATCGAGAGCATCCACGTCGGCAACGCCTTTGGCCAGTTGTACACCGGCCAGGGACACCTTGGCGCCATGCCGGCATCGGTCGTGCCCGAACTGTGGGGGGTCCCGGCCATGCGCCACGAGGCGGCGTGCGCTTCGGCCTCGATGGCAACGCTGGCGGCGATGGCCGAGATCGAGTCGGGACGCTACGACTGTGTGCTCGTGCTCGGCGCTGAGCAAGAGCGGAATATGCCAGGGGCACAGGCCGCTTCGGTGCAGTCGGCGGCGGCCTGGGTTGGCCACGAAACGGAAGGCGTTGCGTTCTTCTGGCCGTTCGCGTCCGATCGGGTCGCCCAGGAGTACGACACGCGGTACGGCCTCGACGACACCCATCTCCGAGCGATCGGCGAACTCAATCTCACCAACGCGAAGAACAACCCAAACGCCCAAACTCGGGCGTGGCAGCTCGGCCCCGAAAACTTCGGCACGGACGATCACGTCAACCCGGTCGTCCATGGTCGGCTTCGACGAAACGACTGCACCCAGATAACCGACGGGACCGCCGGGATTGTCCCTGTTCTGACCGATGGCTCGCCGCGAATGCGACGAAGGGCAAGGCCCGAATCGCCGGCTGGGGGCGCACGACCGTCGGCCTCGGGCTCGAAGAGAAGATGGCCCATTCGGCTGGCCAAGAATATGTCATGCCCCATGTCAGAAAGGCCATCACGGACGCCTTCACCCGGGCGTCAATCGACGGCGTAACCGACCTCGACCTCATCGAGACGCACGACTGTATGACGCCATCGCAATACATGGCTATCGATCATTTCGGCATCACTGCCCCCGGTAAGAGTTGGCAAGCCATCGAGGCCGGCGACCTCAGTCGCGACGGGCGCATCCCCATGAACCCATCGGGCGGCCTCATCGGTGGCGGTCACCCCGTCGGGGCCACGGGCGCTCGCATGTTGCTCGATGCCGCCAAGCAGGTGTCGTCGACCGCAGGCGACTACCAGGTCGACGGAGCCAGGCGAGCGGCGACGCTCAACATCGGGGGAAGTACCGCAACCACTGCGTGCTTCATCGTCGAGTCGGTCTAACGTTCCCACTGCCACCACGATTCTTAGCCAGGAGCACCACGATGTCGCTGCGAGAAAAGCTCAGCCAACTCCGGTCCGACCGGGCCGACGACTCACACCCGCTTGCCGCCACCGCTGCCGGCAAGGTCAGGGGAAAGTATCGGCAGAAGGGTGCGATCTCGTACTTCGCCAACGTCCCGTATGCGGCGGCTCCCGTTGGCGAGCGCCGCTGGCAGCCGCCCGCGCCGGTGGAGCCGTGGGAGGGAGTTCGGTCCTGCGTCAAGCCAGGGCCGATGGCGTTTCAGCGACGCCAGGCGATGGATGCGTTCATTGCCAAGCTGGTCGATGGCCTCGGCCTGTCGAAGCCAAAACAGAAGGCGCTGGCCACAGCCATAAAGCTGACCCCAATCAAGGAGAGCGAAGACTGCCTCTCGCTCATCATCCGCACGCCGACGGCCGCCGTCGGACTACCCGTCATGGTCTGGATCCACGGCGGCGACCACACCGATGGCAGTAGCAGTGAGATCTTCTACGCCAGCGACTCGCTTCCCGAGCGGGGATGCGTGCTCGTCGCGATCAACTATCGACTCGGCCTGTTCGGTTTCCTTGCGCACCCTGAACTCAACGACGAATCCGATCAGAACGTCTCCGGCAACTACGGCCTGCTCGATCAAATCGCCGCGCTCGAGTGGGTGCGAGACAATATCGCCAACTTCGGCGGCGATCCCGCCAACGTCACCATCTTCGGCGAGTCGGCCGGCGGCGAAGCTGTCCTCAACCTGATGACCGCACCACGGGCCCGAGGCCTCTTCCACAAGGCAATCGCTCAGAGCCCGAGCGACAGCGGTCGTTGGCTTCGCCTGCGCGAACCATCCATCGGACTCCGGTCGGCCCTCGACGCTGGGCACGAGTTTGCCACGACGGCCGTTGGTGCCGGTGCGGGCCAGATCGAGCGCCTGCGAGCCATGGAACCCGAGGAGCTCATGGATCTCTATCGGGCAACTACCGAGACGGGGCGGCATTTCTATCCCAACATCGACGGCGTTGTGCTGCCATCGGCGCCCATGACCGCATTCACCGCCGGTACCGCCGCACCCGTCCCGCTCATGATCGGCTACAACGCGAATGAGGGCTCGCTCCTCGCCGAGTTCATGCATCCCGCCGGTGCCGAATTCGCCTTCCCGGAGGGAACCGAGTTGAGCCCCGAAGAGGTCCGAGCGACGTTTGAGCATTCCTATGGGTCATCGGCCGAGGCCGACCGCCTGTTCGCGGCCTACCCAGGTCTGGCCACTCTCGATCCAGCCGCCATCGAAGTGCACGCTGGCGACCACATGTTTGGCGTGCACGTCGACCACATCACCCGTAAACACGCGAGCAGCGGTCATCCGACCTTCCGCTACCACTTCCGATCCGTGCCCGCACTCCCCAACCAGACCGCAGGCGCGTTCCACGCAGCCGAGCTCACCAACGTATTCGGCAGCAGCATGCCGCTGGTGCCCAAGGGCGACGGCGATCACCTGCTCACCCGCGAGATGGGCGATCGCTGGTATGCGTTTGCCGCCACCGGCAACCCGGCGTTCCCGGGCCGAGACGAATGGCCGGCCTACGACCCCGCCAATCCATTCCACATGGTTTTCAATCGGCCGATCTCACGGACCGAACCGTGTCCATCCCAGCCAGGTCTCGACGTCATGCGAGCACGAGCCGAGCGTCTTGGCGCCGAGTTGACCATTGACCTGAGCGACGAGGCCATCGCGGCGGAGGCCACCAACTAGCCATGGCCGTTGTCTCCGAGCAGCTCATCAGCCAATTCGAGGCCGACGGCGTGGTCAAGATACCGGGGCTCGTCGATCCTGACCGGCTCGCCGCGATCCACGGGGTCGCCGAGCGAGAGCTTGCCATACCCGGCGAGTGGACGAGCGACACCAACCCGGGGGCCACGACCAACCGCCTTTTCACCACCCGCTATCTCTGGCAGCACGATCAGGCGATCAACGACTTCGTCTATCACTCGGGCGTCGCCGAAGTTGCGGCCACGCTGATGCAGTCAACCACGGCCCGCTTCTACTTCGATCACCTGTTGGTCAAAGAACCGCAGACGTCGGCCCCAACTCCGTGGCATCAAGACATTCCCTATTGGCCGTTCCTCGGCAAGCAGATTGCGTCGGTCTGGGTGTCGCTCACCAAAACCACCGTCGACCAGAGTTCGCTCGAGTTCGTTCGGGGTTCGCACCGCTGGGACAGCTACTTCGCCCCGGTCAACTTTGACGCTGCGGTGGAAGACTGGACGGCCGACTTTGTCGGCGAGCAGTGCCCGGATATCGAGGCCAACCGGGCCGACTACGACATCGTGGGCTTCGATGTCGAACCCGGCGATGCACTCGTGTTCTCGGCGTGGATAGTCCATGGATCGCCCGCCAATCGCTGGGCCGAGCGTCGCGCCGCCCTCAGCACCCGTTGGCTCGGCGATGACACCACCTGGGCCCCACACCCCGGTAGCGACCCAACGGATCATGAAGGAAACCTCAGCGCCGACGTCGGCGTATCCGGCGGACGATCACCGCCTACCACTGGTGTGGAGTCGCTAGCGGCTTAATCGATATCGCGGTGGCGAAACCACGCACCAGCGAGAACGACGAACAGGGCGGTCCAGGTGCGAGGTAGAGGCCAGCGGTGAGATAGCCATGGTGGCGAAGCAGCTCGAATTCCTCACCGAACACGTTGCCGTCGATCGACTCGACGTCTTGTCCGGAGCCGAACGACGTGGCGTTCGTAATCGGGAGCCACACGGCAACCTTCGGGAGAAAGCGGCCGAGATCAAGAAATTTTCGCCGATGAACCAATAGATCCACTGCCGACGATGGCCCCCACCGAACTATTGACCAGGATCGTCACGGCGACGCCGATGGCAAGAACAGCATCGAGGCGGCCCCGTGCGGAGCACTGCGACAGCCGTATCGGCCCACAACGCGCTGTCGGTCCCGCTGGTTGTCCCAACAGCGGCGGCCAGTCCATAGAGCAGCACAACGAGCCAGACGGCAAGCGCGCACAGGAGCGCCGTGCCAAGCCCGCCGCCGACAATGCGAGCGAAAAGTAGCCGAAGTCGACGAGGCTCCCAGGTGAGGAGTTGCTCGATGACACCGTCTTAAGGTCGGCTCCGATGTAGGACGCCCCAAGCACGAAGGCCATAACGGGGAGGAGGCTTGCTATCGGTCCGAGGATTGTGATCGGCCGGTTGGGCCCTCGGACCTCGCAATGTCGCGGACAAAGTCGAAGTCGGAACCGTTGCTTGGATCACGAAGAAGGCGATCACGATGCCGCCGAAGATCAACACGGCGAGGATCGGGGAAGAACCGGGTGATGCGTCGGGCCCAGAATCGCTTCGTCTCGGCCAGTAAGAGGCGATTCATTCTGCACCACCTTGGGCGGGAGCGAACGGCGGTGGCGTGCTGCCTCCGTCGGAGGAGGCGGCGCCGTCAACTCGAGGAACACGTCTTCAAGTGTTGCCGTCTGCCCGATCAGACCCTTGAGGTAGTGACCTTTGGAGGCGAGCAACTGGTTGATGCGGGCGGCCTGGTCTGGCTCAACATCAACAACGAACTGATCGGGCGCTGGCAGAGGCCGAGACACCAGTCCGGCTTGTCCGAGCACGGCCATCGAGAGTGCTGCGACCGTCGATGTGAACAATGACTCCCTGGCGCCCCTTATAGGTCGAACGAACATCTTGCAGGGTGCCTGACACAACCAGATGACCCCGGCTGATGATGGTGATGTCGTCGCAGACTTGCTCGATCTCCGAGAGCTGATGGCTCGAGACGATGACCGCTTTGCCTTGGGCCGCAATCGACCGAATGAGCACACGCATCTCGGCAATGCCGCCGGATCGCGCCATTGGCTGGTTCGTCGAGGATGAGGAGGTCCGGGTCCTTCAGCAGCGCCCCGCGATCGCCAAGCGCTGTTTCATACCAAGCGAGTAGCTATCGAAGGTGTCATCGCCCCGTTCCCGGAGACCGACAACCTCAAGCTGGGCCTCGACGGTCGAATCGGGGATGCCCTGGATGGCGGCCAGGAGTTGGAGTTCTTGCGACCGGAAACGCCGGAAACATCGGGGATTTTCGACAATGGCTCCGACCCGGCCAACGACGCGGTGGAAATTCGTCGTCGAGTCGGCCCGAAAGCTGCACCGAGCCATCGGTCGGCTTGATGAGCCCCAGCACGGCGAATGGTGGTCGTCTTCCCAGAGCCATTTGGACCCAGAAACCCGTGCACCGTGCCTGATTGCCGATTGCGAGCGTCAGATCGTCGATAGCCACAACGGGCCCCAGCGACCGGCCTCGCTGGTACACCTTGCGGAGCCCGTTAATTCCGACGATCGCGTTCATCGTTCCGACGCTAGCACCGCCGCCGACGTAGGCCGTAGTATCGCCCCATGACCGAAGTGATGGCGCATCGCCCCTACCCGACACCGACGGGCGTCGATACCAATGTCGATCGTGACACGACCGCCGAGCGTTCCACCGCAAGCGAATGTGCGCCCTCGGCTATCGACTCTTTGTTGCGCATCGATGGGGAACCTCGGCGATGGCCACATCAGCGCACGCGACCCCGAGCACACCGACCATTTCTGGTCCTCGACTGGGGCGTGCCTTTCCGTCTGGCGACCATGGACAATCTCGTCCTGGTTGGCCCCGATCGGCAAAACCTGCAACGCCGACGGCGAGCCGACGGGCGGCGTTAACACGGCGGATACAACATCCATTGGCCTGTCTTGTCCGCCCGCCCCGACGCGGTCAGCGCCGCCCATACCCACACCCCCTTCGGCACCCCGTGGTCGGCCCGTTCGGCCGTTCCTTCCGATTAGTCAGGAGTCCTGGCGTTGCCTACGACCAGTCGCTGTTTGACGACGGTGAGGTCGAGGTCCTGACCGTCGACGGCGGACACGCATTACGGCTGCCTCGGTTGTCCAAAGCTGTGCATTCTCCGCAACCATGGGCTGCTGACGGCGGGGGCAAGTGTCGAGGAGGCCGTCGGCTGGTTTATCCACGCTGGCGCGTGGCCGAGGTGCATGTCAAGGCGCCAGACGCCAGGCCAATTTCTGAGGACGAGGGCCGGGTGGCGGCATCGACACTGGCCTTAGCGCAAGCAGGCGAAGCCGCCTTTCACTGGCAGTCCGCAGCCTGATCGACGACCCGAGCGTCGTCGACTCACGCTGCTAGTTGCTGCGCCGCGTTAGCTGCAGGTCATCGATTCGAGGACGGCGCCGCCAGCATCTTTCACCTCGACCCGGTACACCACGGTCGCCAGCGGGCGCCGTGTTCTTGTCGTCGCCACGACGTCGCCGGGGCAAGGCGCATTCCCCGCCACCAGGGCCCAGCGCCATCGACCGTCCGATACGCGACGTGCCGCTCAGCCGACGGTGTTCGTCCCACTTGACGAGATAGCGGCCGTCATCGAGACCGGAAGCCGTCTGGCAGACGAACGCTCGGCGGCGGTGGCGGTGGCGGTGGCGGCGTAATGCCGCCGCCAAACGACACTGCTTGATACATCGACGATCGGACGTAGAGCACGTGCTTCGATGACCCCTCGGCCACCATCGTCAGCGCTCGACCCAGCGTCGGGAGCGAAATGGCGACCCCTTCGACTTGCAGCGGCAGTTCACTAACGCGGAACGCATGCTGCCACGTCGGCGGGGTTGCGATGAAGCGACGGACGAGGTCATCGGCGCCCGACACCGTATTTGGCATCGATTCTCCATCGCCGCCACACATAGGCCAACCCATCTCGCTAGAGAGACGACGGCAAACTCCTTCGCGTCCCGCAGAGGTCGGCGCTGGTAATGCAGGTGATGTCGGTGGTGGCGAAGGTGCCAATGTGAGCGTCGGTCGGTGCCTGCCCGGCGACCGGGTTGGAGTCGGTAGCACCTCGGCGGCGGTTGGTCGTCTTGGTGACCAGATACATGTTGTCGCCGACGGAAACATGGCCTCGACGTCGAGCAGGTAGGTGCGGCCGGGAAAGGTGTATTCGTACTTCACGCTTGAGCGCACGGTTGTGGCCGTCGTCGGATTCGGTTCGTCGACGACATACACAAACCGCTCGTTCGACCGGGCCGTTGCCACCGAGTCAGCGATCCAGAGCCGGTCATGCGTGTCGATTGCGATTGCTTCCCAGTCACGGTTGGACACGTTGGTGACGGAGATTTCGTTGGCCGTATCGACCGGCTGGTTACTTCCCGATGTCGAGCAGGGTCCCGGCGGTGGGGACCGTGCTGCGGTGGTCGAGGCGGATCGCAATTAGTTTCCGCCGGTCGACACCAGCGTAGGAGTCTTGGATCATCCAGTAGAAGCCTGGGTACTGGCGCGATGCGACCACGCCGGATCCTTCGCCCACATTGTCACTGACCTCGTACGACCCAGCATGGCCGGGGTAGTCGCTATACCACCGATCTTGGTCGGCCCGAGTCGTGTCGGCGCCTACCGGCGCGGCCAGGGACGCAATCCCCAACACCACCACCAGCACGCTCAGCCAACGGCTCAATCGCCCACCACGTCGCCTCATTGTCACGTACCTTCCACCGAATCACGCTCGCCTGGCTCACGAGGCTATCGGGAGGACGAGAGCATTCGAACCGGGTAATTCAGACCGACCACACAGGACAGACAGCTCACGAGCGGTACACCACGTTGCCGCCGATGATCGTCGCGACAACCGAGAACCGGTGATCGACGACAACCATGTCGGCCCGCTTGCCGACCGCGAGCTCGCCTCGTGAGTCGTCTCGGATCGCGCGAGATGGTGCACGGGACGCAGCCCGGATGGCGGCTTCTACGTCGCAGTCGGTGACGGCCCGCAGGTTGGCAACGGCGTCACGGAGCGAGATCACGCTGCCCGCCAACGTTCCGTCGGCGAGGCGAGCCGACACACCATCCAGGCGAACCCTCGAGCCCGCGAGCTCAGCGGCGCCGGCCGGTAGCCCAAGGCCCGCCATAGCGTCGCTCACGAGCACCATTCGATCGGCAGCGAGACGCCAGGCCAGACGAACCATGTCGTCGTGGACATGCAGTCGGTCGACGATGATCCCGACATA
>JAWKIN010000040.1:0-16577 GCA_041394345.1 Acidimicrobiales bacterium
GTTCGCATCTTGACGGCATCGATTCTGCCGGTACCTCAGCGGGCGACGACGCCGCCGTGAATGACGAGATCAGTGCGATCGTGTTGGCGCCTGGCGTCAATGCCACCGGCTACGACTTCGCCGAGCTTGGCCAGTCGAGCATTGCTGGCACGGTCGTTGACGATGCTGGCAATGGCATTGCCAATACCACTATCACGTTGACGGGCACCGACGATCTTGGTGCGGCGGTTAGCTTGACCACCACGACCGACGGCAATGGGGACTACTCGTTCACCGACCTCCGCCCCGGCACCTACACCGTGGATGAGTCGCAGCCGACCGGCTATGGCGATGGTGGTGAGGATGCGGGCAGCCTTGGCGGCACGGTCACAGATGATCAGATTGCTGACATCGCGTTGCCAGCGTTCACCGACTCAATCGACAATGATTTCGATGAGACTCGGGGCAGCATCGCTGGCACCGTATTCCACGACCTCAATGACGATGGCCTACAGGACGGCGGCGAGCCCGGGATCTCCGGCGTGACCGTCACGCTGACCGGAACCGACGACCTCGGCAACGCGGTCAGCCTCACCACGACTACCGATGTTGATGGCAACTACGGCTTCGACGATCTGATCAGCGGCACCTACATCGTGAACGAGACCCAACCGGTCCCGTACAACGACGGCATTGACACTGCAGGCACCTCAGCGGGCGACGATGCTGCGGTCAACGACGAGATCAGTGCGATCGTCCTTGCGCCTGGCGTCAATGCCACCGGCTATGACTTTGGTGAGGTCGGAACCGTCCTCACCGGGATGGTCTGGCTCGACACCAACGGCGACGGAGTCATTGACGCCGAAGAAGCGAACCGCCTCGGCGGCGTTGTTATCACCCTGCTCGACGCAGCTGGGGACGTTGTAGCCACCACCACGACCGATGTCGACGGATCGTACGCTTTTGGCCAGCTTGTGGCCGGCGACTACACGATTGTGCAAGGTCAGCCCGACCTCTACGGGACCACCACGCCGAACAGCCTGGCGGTCTCTGTCCCGGTCGGCGGTCTAACCGACAACGACTTCGGTGAGCAGGGCGGCCTCATTGAGGGTCGAGTGTGGGACGACGACACCGTCACGGCTGCTGAGGGTGACGGCATCGACAACAATGAGCCCGGCATGGACGGACTCACGGTTGAGTTACGTGACGAAGACGGCAATGTGATCGGTACAACGACCACCGCCAGCGATGGCACGTACGCCTTCGTCGACCTCCCGGCTGGCAACTATCTTGTCGCCATCCTCCCGCCGGCGGGCGAGACCTTGTCTCCCCAAAATGCCGGTGCGGCTGACGATGTCGACTCCGATGCCGACCTGCTGACCAAGACCATTGCCGTGGTCCTTGGCGCAGGCGAGTCGGTGGCTGATGTTGACGCTGGCGTCCAAGAGGAGAACGTCGACCTCGAAGTCGATCTGATCCTCGACAAGACGAGTGTCAAGATCGGCGACACGGTGACCTACACGGCCACTGGCGCCAATACCGGCAACGCGCCGGTCGTTGGTTCGCTGATGACAATCAACTTGCCGGCTGGCGTCAGCTACGTCTCCGCAGTCGGGGCCGGCTGGGTTTGTACGCCGTCTGGTCAGACGGTGTCGTGTGAGTACGCCGAGGCGCTCATGCCAGGCGAGGTGGCGCCTCCGGTTGCTGTCGAGGCCAAGGTTGCCGCGGCGGGAACGCTCAATGCCACGGCATCTATCCAGCCGCTCGTGGCTGGTATCACCGAGGCACGGCTGTCGAACAACGACGACCAGGTTCCGCTCACGGTGAGCGCAGCGGCAACGAACAACGGCATTCCGTCGACACTGGCGTTCACCGGTGCTTCAACGCTGTTGCTCTTACTGCTCGGTGGTGTGTTCATTGCCACCGGTAGTGCGGCCAACCTGAGCGTGCGCCGGCGCCGCTCGTAGCCACTGGCGCTGGAACACAACACGTTGATCTGCGATGATCCGTTGCATGGTCAATGTGGTCGTGTTGGGGCAGGGACGCCGAATCCCGATCCTGAACGGGCAG
Organism: Acidimicrobiales bacterium; assembly: GCA_041394345.1. Classification (GTDB taxonomy): domain Bacteria; phylum Actinomycetota; class Acidimicrobiia; order Acidimicrobiales; family SZUA-35; genus JBBKWJ01. The sequence goes on from JAWKIN010000040.1 coordinate 2,050, forward strand.
GATCGGCGGTGTCGATCAGCGACGGTGACGCATGGGTACTGGTCGATTGCGGTCGAGGCGCAACACTGCGGGCGATTTCGGCCGGTCTGGATCTCCGGCACCTCGCCGGAGTTTTTCTGACCCACCACCATTCTGACCATGTGAGCGACCTTGCCTCGACGCCTTCGCTGACGACTGCTTCCACGGTCAGGCGAATCCCGAAGCTGGCCCGCGGCCGCGAATCGGTGTGCACCGTTTCACGGCAACCACAGAGCTCACCACCGTGGCGAACAGACACGGATGGGTGATCCGAACCGCCCTCGTCGATCATCACCCGATCGAACCAGCGGTCGGGTATCGCGTTGAACGTTCCGGAGTCACTGTCATGGTCAGCGGCGACACTTGCGTGTGCGACGGAGTTCGAACGCTCGCCGCCGGGGCTGACGTCATCGTGCACGAGGCGCTCCTCGCTGCGCGCGTCTCACCCGCACTCCTGACCTGGAACGCCAGTGCAGAATCGGTCGGCGAACTCGCTGCTCTCACCCAACCCACCACCCTCGTTCTCACACATCTGATCCCAGCCCCGGTGACAAACGACGACGAAAGTGCATACGTGGTCGACGTCCGCCGTGGCGGCTTCGACGGTGACACCGTCGTGGCCCGAGACCTCACCACCATTCACGTCACTCCGCCAGACCGCTGATTCGGCCACCCGCTATCGGCCCCTTTGCAGCGCCACGGAATAGCGATCGAGCCTCGGGACGTTGCGCCACGACTTTCCCTTCGCACCCTGGGACAAGCGACGCACCGCTGGAAGCGCCGAACCAGCATCGGCCTGGCGAGTGCATCAAGACCTGGGCTTCGAGTCATTGGCAGAAGGCACTGTGTACCCAGCGCTGTCCCGGATGGAAAGCAAGGGGCTCCTGACGAGCCGATTGGTGAAGTCGGAACCGGGACCCGCCCGCAAGTACTACCGGCCAACCAACGACGGCGTCGCAGAACTTACAGCGACATCGGCGGCATGGGAGGAACTGGTCAACAACGTCAACCGCGTCAAGCAAGCAACCACAGTAAAGCCGGAGACAAAGTCATGAACGTTCCCACCCAGCAATCGACACCATCGACCGACCTCTCCATCATCGATCGAACGAGGATCCGGTGGGCAGGCACTCGGTACGACTTCTGGCTCGATCTGCGTTTCGTCCCACGGAAGCGCCGGAAAGATCTCGCTGTTGAGCTTCGCTCCAACCTGAGCGCGGCGGCTGGCAGGCACGGAGTAGGTGAGGCACTGAAGCGAGTCGGATCTCTTCGCTCCCTCGCCGCAGACGCCACGACTGACGACGCAAAACATGTCCGTTGGAACGCTGGTGCAACTATGGCAATGACCGCGTTGGTCCTGTCAGGTTTGGTCTTCCTGGTGCTGTCGCTCTACTACGCCGAGGGAGTGCTTGACTCGGGAACGACCGAGCCCGTTTCCTCCGGTCTCTTCCCGTTCTTCGGCTCAAACATCACCGTCAACCCTCCCCAGGACAACCGTGGACCATTTTCGTTCGAGCTGAGCACGGGCCCGCTGCCTCTCGTCCTCGCGGCGGTCACCTTCGTGACGGTCGCTCGACCATGGCGAGCGCTCGGTCGGCGTCCGGCTCAGGCGACAATAGTGTGAGTCACCACATCGCGTTCTGCGGCCGACACCTGGATGAGGGAGCGCAGCTCCTCGGGGCCTTCGACGAAGACGCGATCGTCGGGAAGGCACTCGTCGAGCCCTCGCTACGGCCCGGTCTCGGATGGCTCGCACTGCTGCACGTGTCGAATGGTCGGCGACGCGGTGGCGTCGATCAGGCGCAGTGGAGCGTGGACGTATCTGTCGCTCGGAAATCCGGCGCCAGTGCGATGCACGTATCGGCTACGCCATCCGAGTCGGCCGTGCCGTTCGATCTCAAGCAAGGATGCCGGCTCGCTGCGTCCTGGAGTATCGAGCGATCGAGTCGCAGCGCCGCTTGGGACACAACGTTGTGTCAGGTCCGTGCGCTGTCAGTCCGGTGACTTGCGGAGGCCGCGTTGCGCGGCGAGTGCGGTGGGGATGATCGACAGGCGGTAGGGAATCCGCACTGCCCAGTTCGGCAACGACGCATGGCGCTCTTCAAGCCCGACGCGGGCACGGAGGTGCTCCTTCGGTCCGAGTGTCGATGTCGGCTCGGCATGACAGAAGTCGAGCCCGATCAGGTGCTTGACGTTCTTGTAGCCGTACTGCCCGGGGCTGACCAGCCGGAGCGGGGCGCCGTGTTCCCGGTCGAGCGGCTGACCGCCGAGTTCGGTGGCGAGCAGCACGTCGTCGCCGAGGAGATCGTCGGTGACGAATATCGCCTGCTGGCCATCGGCGCTGCTCGCCACGAGGTGGGCCGGGAGCGCATCGCCGATGATCGACTCGACGACGTCGCCGAACCGGACGCCGCCCCAACGCAGACCTCGTCGGGTCCACGTGGTGACACAGTGGAAGTCGCAGACCTGGTCGATGCGATCGAACTGATCGAGGTCGGCACCGGTGAGTGTCGTGACGATCGTGCCCTCGACCGAGATGGTCAGCGCAATCGGTGCGGTTCTCGGGGCCCAGCGCAGCGGCTTGTCCGAGAACCGCGGGAACGCGTGCACCTCGCCCTGACCGGGCGGCAGGCCGTCGGCGCGCCGGGGCACGAGATCGCGCATGCGGGGAGGCGAACTCACCCCGACACCCGGCGATCGATCGCTGCGAGCCAGCTGCGGCGGATGAGGCCGCTCGGCAGTCTGATCAGCGCCGAGTACGGCCAGACCTCGTCGATCGGTGCCGACACGATGCGGCGGTGGAGTTCCCGAAAGGGTGCTGCTTTCAGGCTGCCATCGATTCGGTCGTCGCAACCGCTACCGATACCTGGGGTGCCGACAACGTCGACTCGTCCGGCCTTGTCATTGGCGAAAACCTCACGCTCGAAGGCGGCACGATGACCGTGTCCGGCTCGGTCGACGCGGGCGACACGCGGGCCAGCGACTTCGCCGCCGCTATCGAAAACGCCGTGAGCGGACTCACCGCCGACGCCGCTGGCGTCACGGTCGACACCAGCCCGGCTGCCCTGGCTCGGGCCGAAGAGAAACTCACGGCGGCCCTCGTCGCCGAGCCAATCTTGTTCGACACCGGCTCGGCCAACATCAGCGCCGAATCCGACGCCATCCTCGAACGAGTGGCCGCGGCGATCAACGCCGCTCCTGGCATCAACGTCGAGGTCGTCGGCCACACCGACGACCAGGGCTCAGGCGCCATCAACACGGCGCTGTCGGCCGACCGGGCGAGCGCCGTCCTCGACCGCCTCGTCGAGCTCGGGGTCGACGGCGATCGCCTCACCTCGAGCGGGAAGGGCGAAGCCGAACCAATCGCCGACAACACCACCGAAGAGGGTCGGGCCGCCAATCGCCGCATCGAGTTCTTGTTTGAAGGTGCGGCGTAGGCATGAAAATCGCCCGGTTCAGTCAGAACGGTGCGGCGCCTCGGCTTGGCGCCGTTGACGGTCACGACCTTCGCACGCTCGATGCGCTCGGCGTTGGCGACGACGTTGTCGCTGCCGCACTCTGCCCGCCGGCCGAGCGAGACGCCGCAGCTGCGGCGGGCGAAACTATCGCGCTCGCCGACGTCCAGCTGTTGGCCCCAGTGGCGCGGCCGCCTAAGTTCTTGGCGATCGGTCTCAACTACAAAGACCACATCGAGGAGGGCGGCCGTCCCGCCCCCACGTTCCCGGTGTTTTTCAACAAGCAGTCGACCTGCGTCAACGACCCAAACGCGAGCGTCCCGATTCCCTTCGATTCTCCAGACACCGTCGACTACGAGGGCGAGCTCGCGCTGGTCATCGGTCAGCGTTGTCGGCGAGTCTGTCGAGAAGACGCGCCAGCCGTCGTCGCCGGCTACACCATCGTTAACGACGTATCGGTCCGATCGTGGCAGTCGGCGTCGCCCACCATGTGGCTCGGTAAGTCGTGGGACGGCCACGGGCCGACCGGCCCCTGGCTTGTCACCACCGACGAACTCAGCGAACCCCACGGTCTGACCATGAAGACCTGGGTAAACGGCGAGTTGCGGCAAGACACCAACACCGAACTGATGGTGTTCGATGTGTGGGAACAGATCAAGACGGTCTCGAACGTGTGCACGTTGGAGGTCGGCGACGTGATCGCCACCGGCACGAGCGGCGGCGTTGGTCATTGGTTCGACCCTCCTCGCTATCTCGTCGACGGCGACGTTGTTCGTATCGAGGTCGACGGCATCGGCTACCTCGAAAACACGTTCACCAACGAAGCGACTGCCTAAGAGGTCGTCCAACCAGCGCCGCTGGTGTAGCGGCGAAGACCGGCGGCGAAGACGGCCGTGGCCGCGACGGCAATAGCGAACGTAAAACCGACGAGCGACGCCAGCGTGGTCCACGAGAACTCGCTCACGATCTCGACGGGCAAGCCAGTGACAAACGCCGCCGGCACGATCAGGTGGAGGGACACTTTGAGCACGCCGCTGAAGATGTCGATCGGGTACGCCGAGAACAGCAAGAGTGCGTGAAACCCCGACTCGGAGATCTCCGAACGTTCGCTGAAAAACGTGATGCTGCCGAGCATCACCAGGAAACTCGTCAGGACCACAGTGGCGCAGAGCGTCGTCAACACAAACAGCCCGCCTCGGGTCAGGGTCAACCCGCCGAGGGCAATGAAGAGCCCAACGCCAAAAATCGTGTCGCCGAGGTGGACCGGCTCGATCCGGCGCACCAACACCTGCGGCAGTGTCGGGGTTGGGAGCGAGAGGATCGAGTCGAGCGTGCCGGTGCTGACGAGTTCGACGATCCGCCGGCTACTCCCGAGGACGCCGAGGGCAACGCCGCTGCTCGTGGTCAGGATCGCCTGAAGGAGGAGCACCCGTTGGGTCGACCAGCCTCGAATGTCGCCAGCTCGGCGCATCACAATGACCCAAAACAACACCCACACCAGGTCGTTGATGACCATGATGGCGATCGACCACCAGAAATTCGTTCGTTTCGCCCACGCCTCTCGCCACGCAAGGTTGAGCGTGTGTTGCACCGCCCGCATCAGCCGTCGCTCCGCATATATTTCCGCTCGCCAGCGCGGAAAGCGAGCCTAGTCGCTCCGTACATACCGATGATCCAGGCCAGCTGGAGCGCGATCAACCACGGTTCGACAAAGCCAGCGGCCAGACGGGCGGGGGCATAGGCCATCAGCGGAAATGGGGTGAGCCAGGCCACCCGCTCAAACCAATCGGGCAAGACCTGGAGGGGGATGAGCAGCCCGCCGAGCACGAAGAGCAGCTTCTGGAAGAGAAACCACGTGGTGCCAGCGTCGCGAAACCAGAAAGCGGCGACGGCGAAGCAGTGGATCGTGGTGACGTGGAGCGCAAGTGCCAAGAGGACCGATGGGAAGGCAAGGAGCAGCCCCAGCGCGCTCGGAATCGTTCGTGTAACGACCGTGGCGTAGATCAGGCCGAGACACGCCAGGGCGGCGAACTTGGGGATGACTTTGCCGAACTCGCGGGCCAGTCGGAACGGCAGCACCGGGACGGGTCGAAGCATTTCGGCTGCGATCTCGCCGGTACCGATCGTCTCGCCGACCACATGAAGCACGCGTTGCGGGATCGCAATGGTGCAGATCTCTGATGTCGCCAAGTACCAGACAAACATGGTGCTCGTGTAGCCCGCGATTGATCCATCGCCTGCGGCCACCGACCACAGCGTGGAGACCGCAGTCGTGACGAACAGATAGAGCGAGCTAGCGACAAACAACGAAGAGAACCCAACGTCAGCTCGCATCGCCGTTGTGAATGAAAGGCGGAGTGCCTGCGCGCTCATTGCTGACCCCGATAGATCTCCTCGATTACTTGCTCGAGTGGGGGGTCGAGGACGGTGAGATCGAGGACTGGTCCAAGCCTGAGCGCGTCGGTCAAGACATCGCTGACCGAGCACTGTGTAGTGTCAATATCAATGACAATTGTTTCAGCGGTCACGGCGGTCACGGCGGTGACGGCGGTGACGGCGACGCCCGGTTTGGCCAGCAGCACGGGGTCGACGACTACCCCTGCCTGATACACGATGTTGAGCCGCTTGGTCGCCAGCAGATCGCGCCGCATCTGTTTGACGAGGTCGTCATAGATGATGGTGCCCTCATTGATAACGATGGCGCGGTCGGCGACGAACTCGATATCGGAAACGTCATGGCTCGTGAGAAACACGGTCGTGCCGAGCTCTTCGTTCAAGCCAACCAGCAGCTCGCGAAACAACTTCTTGCCGAGAAGGTCGAGACCAATCGTCGGTTCGTCGAGAAAGAGCAGGTCGGGCTGGTGCAGCATGGCTGCGGCGAGTTCACACCTCATCCGCTGCCCCAGGCTCAGGGTGCGAACGGGCCGGTCGAAGAGCTCGGTGGCCCCAAGGAGGGCGCCGAGTTCGCCGATGCGTTGGTCGACGTGGGTTGGCCGCAAGTCAAAGATGGCACCAAGCATCCGGAGCGAATCTCGCGCTGGCAGCTCGGCCCAGAGTTGCGACCGCTGACCAAACAGGGTGCCGATACGGCGTGCCAGGTCGCGGCGGTGCTCCCATGGCACGATGCCAAGCACGGTTGCCTCGCCATCCGATGGATACAGCAAGCCGGTGAGCATCTTGATTGTGGTTGACTTGCCGGCCCCGTTGGGGCCAATGAACGCGAGCCGCTCGCCACGGTCGACCGAAAACGAGATTCCGTTGACAGCCTCGACGGTGGTTTTGTCGCGCCGTCGGCCCGTCGTAAAGCGCCGACACAAGCGATCGATGTCTATGGCTGCACCGTGTTGCATCGGGGCAGGCTCGCACAGATGGCGGGGCTCGACAATCGAATTGCCGCCACTGCGGTGCTAAGCGGTGTTGACCTTTCGGAAGCCTTCGGCCAGTCGACCCTCGGCCAAATCGCCCCGCTTGGCGACGTCGGCGGCCCATTCCGGCATCAGCTTCCGCATGCGATCGGGGTCGCTGATTTGGCTCGTATGGCAGAGCAGGGCGTCGACCTTAGTGTCGATTTGGTCGGTTATATCGATGAAGTGGTCGGGGTCGGGCCCGCCGATGATCCAGGTCTCGGGAACGGAGCGGGGCTCGTAACCAGCGTCGAGAAGCTCGGGGAAGGCAAACATGTTGCGGGCATCGGGGTATACCGCACACATCGCCGCCTCGCCGGTCGCGAGATGATCGGGATGGGCCGAGTAGATGCGATCAAGATTGCGGATGGGTGATTGCGTCAAGACGACGTCGGGCTTCACGATGCGAATGACTCGGCTGATCTCGCGGCGCAGATCGAGGTTGGCCTCGACCGCGCCGTCAGGGAAGTTGAGCCAGTGGATTTCGGTGACGCCGACGACCGCCGCGGCCGCGGTCTGTTCGGCCTGTCGAAGCGCAGCCATGTCGTCACGACTGACACTCGGGTCGTCGCCTCCCGCTTGGCCGTTTGTGACGATGCAGTAGACGACCTCGTCGCCGGCGGCCGTGAGTGTGGCCGTTGTTCCGGCACAGCCGAAATCGAGGTCGTCAGGGTGGGCGGCAATTGCAAGGAATCGTTTGGTCACACGGAGACGCTACCGAGGTGACATGATGGTGCGATGTCACGGATGACGAATGACGAGCGCGAAGAGTTCCTCGAGCAACTGCACGTTGGCGTGCTGGGAATCGAGCGTGAAGACGGACCGCCGCTCGTCGTTCCAATCTGGTACGCCTACGAGCGAGGCGGCAACGTCAAGATCATCACGCACAATGCGTCGCTCAAAGCGCGGCTCATCGAGGCCGCTGGCCGATTTAGCCTCTGTGCCCAGACCGAGCGGTTGCCCTACAAATACGTCACGGTCGAGGGGCCGGTCGTAGAATCGCGACCGTGTGACGTCGAGGGCGACTCTCGGCCAATGGCCCGGCGCTACCTGGGTCGCAGTCAGGGAGACGCCTATATCGAAGACGGCGACGACACCAATTCGGTCGTATTTGCCATGCGACCCGAGCGGTGGTTCTCGGTCGATTACGGCAAGGCCGACTAGCTGCGTCGGCTACGGCTCGCTCGTCGACGTCGTCGTTGGGAGGAGCCGTCGCTCGACGAAATACAGCTGAACGTCGACGTCGGCCCCAGCCAGCAGAAGCAGCTGGGTGGTGAGTTCCGTGGCGTCCGGTGCGGTCTCGCCGATCAGGTCGGCACGAATCGTGGTGCCGTCGAACGTCAGGCTCTCGAGAGCCGTCCCGGTATTGAGGAGGGTGCCGGTGAGGTAGTCACTCATCGCCTGCTGGCGTACCTCGACCGGGGTTGGTGGAATGGTGCCGTCGGAGACGGCGAGGCTTGGTGTCCAGTTGAGTCGATAGCCCTCGGTGAGTCCGACGTCGATGAGTCGAGTGCGCAGGAGTTCTCGGGCCGCCGAGTCGGGCGGGTCGCCGACGCCGCTGGCGGCAATGCGAATATGGCGGTCGCCATCGAGGAACACGCCCTGAATCTCGTAGTCGGCTGTGGCTACCTCGGCGAACCAGTCGGCGACGACGACACTGGCGTTGGCGATGAGCACTTCGTCGTTCGATAGCTGGGTCGTGGTGGTTGGCGCGACCGTGGTGGTGGTGGCTCGCTGGGTGCGGGTCCACTGCACGTCGAGGCGAACATCGCCGAGGATCGGTCGGAGCAGCGCCTGGAGTTCGCTGTCGTCAGGCGGCGCATCGGTGCCTGCGATATCGACGGAGAGGTAGTCACCGTCGAGCGAGTAGCCCGTTCGCTCGAGGGCGAGGCCCTCGATCCACTGATCGATCGTGTCGACGAGGGCTTGTTCGTCCTCGGCGGCTTTCGCTGCGTTGGTGGCCGCCTGCTGGAGAAGGACCGAGACGGCAATGACGGCAGCAACCGAGATGGCCGTGCCAGCGAGGATTCGCGGAGTGATAGTGGCCAGGCGTCGAGGGGGAACGAAGCCAGTGACGACGAAGGTGATGACGCTGGCCAGGATGATTGCCGCCAGGTTGGTGAGATAGAGCAGGAACGCGCCCCACGCAAACTTCATCTCGCCCGCCTGCAGGTAGAGGCCGACCACGCCAAGCGGCGGCACGAGAGCCACTGCGACGGCGACGCCCGGAAGCGCAGCGGATGCGTCGCGCCGGACTGTGGCGTAGCTACCAGCAAAGCCAGCGGCGAGCGCGACCACGAGGTCTTTGATGTCGGGTCTGGTGCGCCCGATGATCTCGGACCCGTAGGGGGCCGTGGTGAGGAGCGCACCGAGCACGTAGGCGACCGAGATTGACCAGATGGTGGCGATGACGACACGCGTCGTTGACCGAGCGATCTTTCGAGGCAATCCCATCGCCAACGCGGCCGCAGTGCCAAGGACCGGTGTCATGAGAGGAGCGAGGAGCATGGCGCCAATAACTACGGCGGCCGAGTTGGCGAGCAGCCCCATGGTCGCGACGATGACAGCCAACGTCAGCATGACGGCGAATCGGTAGGTCCACGCATCGGGCGTGACAATGGCGAGATCGACCATCACCCGACGGCGTTCCTCGGGCGGGAGGTACCGATGCCACCATTCTCGGGGCCGAGTCAGTCGTTCGGTCTGGGACTTGGTCGCGCGGTGGTTGGCCACGAGGAGATCGTAGAACAGCCCCGGGCGGATCGAAGACAGGGGCCAAAACACCTGTGCATGGGCATGTTTACCCAAAGAGGTCAAGATTTGGCGCTGCGTGGCGATGGAGACAGGACCATCTTCCGGCCTACGCCGTCACTAGAGGAACCCTCCATGCCGATACGCGCTCGATCGCCTCGCCTGAATCCCGCCAATCCGATCCAACGACTGGCCGCTGCCGGTGTCTTGCTGACCGCGTCGGTCACCGGCATTGTCGCGTCGGCCGCGCCAGCGCTCGCCGCCACCTGCCCGTCCGGCACGGTGGGCAACAGCGTCACCTGGGGTGCCGCTGGTGGGGTGGTGTGGGATGACGCCATTCAGGACACTGGCTTGAGCCACACGTATGCGCTTGGTTCGTCTGGCGTCAACATGACACTGGAGATCACCGACCCGTTCCAACGGAATGAGGACGCCAACAACCCACTCGTGAGCCTCCCGACGGCGGACGGCAATTGGGATGGGCCGCTCTACACCAAGACCGATGGCGTCTTCGGCGCTGGCTATCTGACCTGGGTGATCAATTCAACCGACGATGACGAGGTGGTCAACTTCGAACTCTCCTATGACCGGCCCGTGCTCATTCCCGATTTCAGTATCGGTGACATCGACTACCTCGGTGTTGACTACGACCTGGCAACCAACGCGAACCCACACGACAGTTTCCAGGACGAAGTCACCCTCACGGCAACTCGAAACGGCACACCGGTTGGCTTCTCCGGCACGACGGGAACGGCGACGAGGCCGGTCATTACGGTTGACGACGCCGCCAACGGCGTCTTTGCTGTGGCTGGTGGCCCGTACAACACTGGCGCTTCTGGTGGCGGAAACCTGGCACCGACCGATGCGGCCGGCACGGTAACGCTCGCAACGCTCGCTCCAGTCACGTCGATTGTCTTCGGCTACTCGAACGGCCCCGACGACAAGGCAGCCGAGGTTGCCAAACTCGCGAGCATTGGTGGCCAATGGCCGTCAGCCAACTGGGCCGCACCATTAACGGGCTACGAGACCGGCGTCTCGAACAACCATGCAGTGCGGATCAACCAGTTCACCGTATGCGTCGGTGTCATGGAGATCGGCAACAACGTGTGGGCCGACGTCGATGGCGACGGCTCGAAGGACGTTGGTGAACCGAACCTCGCTGGCGTCTCCGTCGATCTCGTCGGTGCTGACGGCATTGTTCTCGATACCACCACCACCGACGCCTCTGGCAACTACCTCTTTAGCGACTTGCCGCCCTGGGACTACTCGGTCGTGGTTACGCCACCGGCTGGATACACCGGGAGTCATGACGTCGATGGCGGCGGCGACAATGAGGCCGCCGTCACCCTGACCACGTCTGATCGACTCGACGTCGACTTTGGCCTTGAACCGCCAGCCGGAACCGTCGACGGAACGGTCTTCAACGACTTTGACAATGACGGCATCTATGACGCGCCTGACGGCGACTCGTTCATCGCGGGCGTGCAAGTCGACCTCGTCGGTACCGATCTCGCTGGCAACAGCGTGTCGCTGACGACGACGACCGACGCCGCTGGCTACTACCAGTTCACCGACGTCCCCGCTGGCACCTACACCGTGACGGAGTCACAACCGACCGGCTTCGAAGACGGCGTCGACACCGCAGGTACCAACGCCACTTCATCGGCCGACGATGAGTTTGGCGTCACGCTCGGACTCGGCGAATCATCGCTGGGCAACGACTTCGCCGAGCAGGGTTCGGCCAGCCTCGCCGGAACCGTTGTTGTCGACGACAACAACGATGGTGTCGCCGATGTTGGTGAGACCGGGATTTCGGGGGTCACGATGACCTTGACCGGCACTGACTCGTTTGGCAATGCGGTGTCGTTGACCACGACCACCGATGTCGATGGCAACTACCTTTTCGACTCGCTTCGCCCCGGCGACTACGCCGTCTCTGAGGGAGCAACACCCGGCTTCCTCGATGGCGAACAGAACATCGGCAGTGTCGGTGGCACCGAAGCCGATGATGTGCTGAGCGCAATCACGCTCGCCATCGATACTGACGCAACCGACTACGACTTCGGCGAGCTCGCCGGCGGCTCAATCTCGGGCACCGTCGTTGACGATGGCGGCAACGGCATCGTCAACACCACCATCACGCTGACCGGCACCGACGACCTCGGCGCTGCCGTCAGCGTGACCACGACGACCGATGGCAACGGTGATTACTCGTTCACCGACCTCCGCCCCGGCACGTACACCGTGACCGAGACCCAGCCAACCGGCTACGGCGACGGCGGTGAAGTTGCCGGCAGCCTCGGTGGCACAGTCACCGATGATCAGGTCGCTGGCATCGTGCTGACCTCGGGCGATGCGTCGATCAACAACGACTTCGACGAGACCAGCAGCAGCATTGCGGGCACTGTCGTTGACGATGGCGGCAACGGCATCATCAACACCACCATCACGCTGACTGGCACGAACGCCCTCGGGGCGGCGGTCAACCTGACGACGACCACCGACGGCAACGGCGACTATTCGTTCTCCGGCCTACTCAGCGGCACCTACACCGTCACGGAGACCCAGCCAACCGGCTACGGCGACGGCGGCGAGGACGCCGGCTCGGAACTGGGCACGGTCGCCGACGACGAAATCTCGGCGATCACGCTTCCCGTTGGGACTGCGGCGATCAACTACGACTTCGATGAGACCCGGTCGAGCATTCGCGGCACGGTAGTGGTCGATGAGAATGCCGACGGCATCGCCGACGGATCAGAAACTGGCATTGGTTCTGTCACTATCACACTGACCGGTACCGACGACCTCGGCAATGCGGTCAATCTGACGACGACCACCGACGGAAACGGTGACTACTCGTTCTCCGGCTTGCTGAGCGGGACCTACACCGTCACCGAGGGTGCGACGCCTGGCTATATCGATGGCGATCAGACCCCTGGTTCGGCCGGTGGCACGGAGGCCGACGACGAAATCTCGGCGATCGCCCTGCCCGCTGGTACCGATGCCGTCGACTACGACTTCGGCGAAACACTGCCCGGTGCGATCAGTGGCACCGTCGTCGATGACGGTGGTAGTGGCATCCCGAATACGGCCATCACCCTGACCGGTACGGACACCTATGGCAACGCCGTCAGCGTCGCGACGACAACCGATGGCGCTGGCGACTACGTCTTCGGCAACCTGGCTCCCGGCACCTACACCGTGAATGAGTCGCAGCCGACTGGCTACGGCGACGGTGGCGAAACCGTCGGCAGTCTTGGCGGTAGCGCCACTGACGACCAGATCGCCGGCATCGTGCTCGGGTCAGGAGGCAGCTCAATCGACAACGACTTCGATGAGACTCGGGGCAGCATCGCTGGCACCGTGTTCGAGGATCACAACAACGACGGTGTCCAAGACGTTGGCGATGATGGCATCGCTGGTGTCACCGTCACGCTGACCGGAACCGACGACCTCGGCAACGCGGTCAGCCTCTCTACGACTACCGATGTTGATGGCAACTACAGCTTCGACGATCTGATCAGCGGCACCTACACCGTGAACGAGGCTCAGCCTGGTTCGCATCTTGATGGCATCGATTCTGCTGGTACCTCGGCGGGCGACGACGCCGCCGTGAATGACGAGATCAGTGCGATCGTCCTTGCGCCTGGCGTCAATGCCACCGGCTACGACTTCGCCGAAGTTCGCGGCGCCAGCATTGCTGGCACCGTGTTCGAAGACCACGACAACGACGGCGTCCAGGACGGAACAGACGACGGCGTCGCTGGCGTCACGGTGACCCTGTCCGGCACCGACGATCTCGGTGCGGCGGTCAACCTGACGACGACCACCGATGGCAACGGCGACTATTCGTTCGACACCCTTCGCCCCGGCGATTACACGGTGACTGAGGCGCAGCCAAGTGGCTACCTCGATGGCATCGACTCGGCCGGAACCTCCGGAGGCGACGACGCTTCGGCCAACGACCAGGTCAGCGCCATTTCGTTGGCGGCTGGCATTGACGCCACCGGCTACGACTTCGGCGAGCTCGGCGCGAGCTCAATCGCTGGCACCGTCTTCGAAGATCACAACAACGACGGTCTTCAAGACGTTGGCGATGATGGCATCGCTGGTGTCACCGTAGCGCTGACCGGCACCGACGACCTCGGCGCTGGTGTGAGCCTGACGACGACCACCGACGTTGACGGCAACTACCGCTTCGACGGCCTCCGCCCCGGCGACTACACGGTCAACGAGGCCCAACCGGCGTCTCATCTCGACGGCATCGACACAGCAGGTACCTCTGCTGGCGACGACGCCGCAGTCAATGATGAGGTCAGCGCCATTGCGCTCGACGCATTCACCGACGCAACGGGCTACGACTTTGGCGAGCTCGGCTTCTCGAGCATTGCTGGCTCGGTCGTTGACGATGGTGGCAATGGCATTGCCAATACCACTATCACGTTGACGGGCACCGACGATCTTGGTGCGGTGGTTAGCTTGACCACCACGACCGACGGCAACGGTGACTACAGCTTCGACGGCCTCCGTCCCGGCACCTACACCGTGAACGAGTCGCAGCCAACTGGCTACGGCGATGGTGGTGAGGATGCGGGCAGCCTTGGCGGCACGGTCACTGATGATCAGATTGCTGACATCGCGTTGCCAGCGTTCACCGACTCAATCGACAATGATTTCGATGAGACTCGGGGCAGCATCGCTGGCTCGGTGTTCGAGGATCACAACAACGACGGTCTTCAAGACGTTGGCGATGATGGCATCGCTGGTGTCACCGTCACGTTGACCGGCACCGATGATCTCGGCAACGCGGTCAGCCTCTCCACGACTACCGATGTTGATGGCAACTACAGCTTCGACGATCTGATCAGCGGTACCTACACCGTGAACGAGGCTCAGCCTG
>JAWKIN010000041.1:0-14254 GCA_041394345.1 Acidimicrobiales bacterium
ACGAACGGCTCGTCCAGCAACAAGATGTCAGGCCGCTGCGCCAACGCGTAAGCGATCGCCGCCCGCTGTGCCTCGCCATTGGACAGCGTTCGAACCGCCCGGTCGATGACGTGATCGCCGAGCGCCAACGCGTGTAACAACGCAGTCGCCTCGTGAGCTGGCCGAAGCCGCATGAGCGCAGCGCGAGGACACTCCTCCGGATCGAACATCGACCGGAAGTCTTGTGGCACCAGCGCCACCGACCTCTGCTCGGGCGGCACAAATGCTCCTGAATCCGTGCAATCCCAAATCTCGTTCTGGAATTGGACGATCCCTCGATCGGCTCGTGTCACGCCGGTCACGAGTCGGAGAACCGACGACTTTCCGGCACCGACCCCACCGGCGATGGCGACGAGCTCGCCTCGACCAACGCTGAACGCCGCACTCACCTCGAGCTCACCCAACAAAAGTGTGGCGTCGACCAGAAGTTCGGCGCTCGGGCTCATACGGGCGACCCATCAAGCGTGATGCCGCGGGCTCGCAGCTCGTCGTGTGACCCTTCCCAGACCACGCCCCGCGAATGGTGCGTGATTACGAAGGTTTTCGTCGCTCGCCAGGGCCCTACTATGAAGCGCATCTGCTGCTCGGCTAACACGAGCGGACCGGCGTACTCGATGACGTCGCACTCGGCACTCGTAAGGCGGCGAATCGGATGATGCCGGTGTGAGCGGCCCCATCCGTCACGTACCTCACTCAAAAGCGCTCCCGCCGAACAGTGATCTTCTTGCCCCGAATGGACACACCGCGCATGGCTTTGAGCACCTCGTCGGCGGCCGAGTCGGGAACTTCGATGAGCGAGAATCGATCGGTGATTTGGATTGAGCCGATCTGCTTGCCACTTATGGGAGACTCACCGGCGAAGGCACCGACGAGGTCTTTGGGCCGCACGCCGGCGTTGCGGCCGGCGCTCACATAGAGACGCGTCATACCTTCTGACGAGAACGAACGCTTCTCGCCCTTGTCGCGGCCACCACGATCGTCTCGGCCACCACGATCGTCTCGGCCACCCTTATTGCCCCGATCGTCGCGGCCGCCCTTGTAGTTGTCGTTGCCGCCCTTGCTCGACATGTCGGGAATCTCGCGCTGGTCGGTCTCGGGACTCGTCGCGTCGTGAGCGAGGCGAATTGCCGCTAGTGCGATTTCAGCGATGTCGAAGTCGTCTGACAGTTGCTCCAGTACGGCCTGGAACTGGGTGTCGTCATCGTCTTCGAGCAGCTTCTCACGCAGCGTTGCCTGAGTAATTTCGAGGCGACGGCTGTGAAGGTCGGCCACGGTCGGCACCTTCTCGATGGCGATGCTGCTCTTGGTGATTCGCTCGACGTTCTTGAGCAGGCGCCGCTCGCGTGGGTCGGCCAGCGTAATGGCGACGCCTTCACGGCCGGCTCGACCAACCCGGCCGATGCGGTGAACGTAGGACTCGGTTGACGACGGCACGTCGTAGTTGACGACGTGGGTGAGGTGATCGACGTCGAGGCCACGGGCCGCAACGTCGGTAGCGATGAGGAGATCGGCGACCTTGTTGCGAAGGCGGTTCATGACCCGGTCGCGCGCTTCCTGGCTCAGTCCGCCGTGAAGCGCCTCGGCTCGGTAGCCGCGCCCGTTGAGGATCTCGAGATTGGTCGACCTCGTTGCGGGTGCGGCAAAACACGATCGCGGCCGCCGGGGCTTCAACGTCGAGGACGCGACCGAGCGCCGCTGCCTTGTGGCCGCGGTTAACGATGTAGGCCACTTGGCGAACCAGGGGAGCGCCCTCGCTGGTCGACTCTTCTCGCTTGATACGAATCTGGACGGGGTCTTTCTGGTGGCGGCGAGCGATGTCGTCGATTCGACGAGGCATCGTGGCCGAGAACAGCACCGTCTGCCGCTCCTTTGGTGTGGCCGACAGGATTGCTTCGAGGTCCTCGGCGAAGCCCATGTCGAGCATCTCGTCCGCTTCGTCCAGGACGACCATGGAGATGTTGTCGAGCTTGAGCGTCCCGCGCTTGATGTGGTCGAGAGCGCGGCCCGGCGTGGCAACGACGATGTCGACACCGTCGTTGAGCGCCCGAAGCTGGCGTTGGATGGGTTGGCCGCCGTAGATCGGCAGCACCCGCGCCTTGATGCCACGTCCGTAGCGGTGAGTGGCATCGCAAACCTGAATGGCGAGCTCACGGGTGGGCGTGAGGACGAGACCAACGGGCGACTTGCCTCGGTTTGGGGTGGCGCTGAGCATCTCGAGCAGCGGCAGGGCAAAAGCGGCGGTCTTACCGGTGCCGGTTGCGGCCTGGCCGAGAACGTCTCGTCCCGCCAGAACGGTCGGTAGGGCTTCGGCCTGAATGGGGGTCGGCTCTTCGTAGCCCAGTTCGTTGAGTGTGGCGAGCAGCTCGGGCCCAAGGCCTAGCTCCTCAAACGTCTGCGGTACGCCGGATTCATCGGTTGTCATGGCATTGCTCCCTGGGTGGCGAGCCAGTCACAATTGCCTGTGCTCACCGAATAGTCCTTCAGGATGCCAAGAAACCTGGCTATTCGATACCGATTTGGGGCACGGCAAGCGAGTTCGCCTACTCTTCGTCGGGTCGCGTGGCACGTTTGAGGGCTTGTCGGGACAGACCCGGCCCCGTTATCGCTCCGAGGTTTCGTTATGTATGAATGGTCCGAAGAACACCAGATGATCCAGCAGGCGATGCGCGACTTCATCGCGAAAGAGATCGTGCCGATCAAAGAGGACCTCGAACACGGCGACCTTCCGCCCTATGACGTGCTGCGTAAGCTGTACAAGACATTCGGCATGGACGAGATGGCTCAAGCCAGCTTCGATCGCCGAATTGCGGCCGACAAGGCCGAGGCTGCTGGTGAATCAGCACCCGAACGGTCAGATGGCGGCGGCAGCGACGCCGGCTTCTCCTTTATCCCGATTGTTGAGCTCTGCCGGCACTGTCCCGGCATGGTGACGGCGCTCGGCGTGTCTACCGGGCTGACCGCTGGCGCCATCAACGCCAAGGGAACCATCGCCCAACGGGAGCGCTGGGCCGCTGATGTCCTCACGCTGCGCAAGATCGGGGCGTGGGCGATTACCGAGCCCAACAGTGGCTCCGACGCCTTCGGCTCGATGCTCGCAACCGCTCGTCGTGACGGTGACGAATACATCCTCAACGGCAACAAGACGTTCATCACCAACGGGCCATACGCCGACACGATCGTGTTCATCTGCAAGCTTGACGAAGGCAACCCGCCGAAGGAACGCAAGGTGCTCTCGTTCGTCCTCGATGCCGGGATGGAGGGGCTTGTGCAATCGAAGCCGCTGCGCAAGATGGGTATGCACTCCTCACCCACGGGCGAGCTGTTCCTCACCGACGTCCGCGCCGATCGACCGCCTGATCGGCGAGACCGAAGACGTGAAGAGCGGCGGACGCGAAGGCGCAAAGGCAACCTTCCAGCAGGAACGCTCGGGCGTTGCCGCGATGTCGCTTGGCATCATCGAGCAGTGCCTCGAACTATCGGTTGACTACGCCAAGAACCGCGAACAGTTCGGTCAGCGCATCGGCGACTTCCAGCTCATCCAGCAGAAGCTGGCCAAGATGGAAGTGGCCCGGATGAACGTGCAGAACCTGGTGTTCCGCACCATCGAGCTGGGCAAGGCGGGGAAGACCATGACGTTCGCTGAGGCGTCGGCCATGAAGCTCTACTCGGCCCAGGCTGCTACCGAGGTTGCGCTCGAGGCCGTGCAACTTCACGGCGGCAACGGGTACATGGCCGAGTACCAGGTTGAGCAACTGGCACGCGACGCGAAGGTGTTGCAGATTTACGCTGGCACGGACGAGATCCAAACGGTCGCTATCGCGAAGGCGTTGCTGGCGTAGGCCACGTCAAGCGGCACCGGCCCGAGGTTACGAATCGATCGAGCGCATCCGGCGCGGTCCTGCCGTTGGGCGGACCGCGCTTTGCTTTCCGTGGATTGCGACGAGGGCCACAATCGCAACTGTCACGATGTGGATGCCTTCGAACGCCAAGCCAACTCGATGGGCATGGTCGTCGACGAAGGCCATCGCAAACTGAGCGAGCAACGCAACGCACGAGACCGCAACCGCCGGTACGGCGTAACGCGGGCGCCAGGCCGTCAGCAGGCCTGCGATGGCGGTGGTGAGCCCGAGTGCGCCATCGCGAGTGAGGTGGGCTACCTCGACATGGTCGCCGAGGTCACCGAGGGGGTTGCGCCCGAGTAGCCAGGGCACGGCAATCGCGAGCTGCAGCGCGGCGACACCGACGAGAACGATACGGAGTGAGTTCGAGACGGCCTTGGGACCGAACGCTGGAGCATCCGAGGCCACGCCGTCTTCGAGCTGGGCTGAGCAATGGGGACAGGTGGCCGAGTGGATTCTGGCGCGATGTAAGGCGTTGTCGTCGCTCAGGCCCGGTTGCGCCAGGATCGACAGCACCTCATCGCACACACGACTGTAGGCCATCGCTACGCAGTGTCCCGAGCTTGTTGGAGTTCGCCCGCGAGCGCGAGGCGCGCTCGATGGAGGCGAGATCGGATGGTGCCGATTGGCACCCCCAGCACGTCGGCGGCGGCCTGATAGTCGTAGCCCAGCACGCCGCAGAGCGTGACGACTTGCGCTGGGGAAGCGACAGCGATGCCAACAAGTCGTCGATCTCGAGATCGTCCGGATCGAGGGTTCCCGGGTCGGGGAGTCGATCGGAGGGCAACTCACGCCATCGTCTGGCGGCGATATCGGTGACGCAGTTGCGACAGATCCGCAGCAACCAACCCTCAAACGAACCGGTTCCGCTGAACGAATCGAGGTACTGCCATGCCCGGACAAACGTCTCGTGCGTTGCCTCCTCAGCGATCCAGTGATCGGCCGTGATGGCGCGGGCGTAGGTTGCTACGGCGCCAGTGTGCGTACGGACGAGGTCGTCAAAGGACTCGGACATGACACCGTTAGGGTAGCTGCGGACGTGGCGCCATCGAGAGGTGTCGAAGGTCATACGTTGCGAGGGAACTTCGAGGGCCTCGCGACGGTCTACCGTCAAACCGTTCCTCGAAGGAGAATGCAATGAAGCGATCAATGCGTGTGGCTGGCCTTGTTGTTGCCGGGGGGCTTGCGCTCGCGGCGTGCGGCAGCTCGACGACCGATGACACGGCGTCCGCAACCACGAGCACCAAAGAAGCTAGCGAGGGCGTGAGCGTCGAAGCCGTGTGGGCCCGAGCGAGTCCCGCCGGAGTCGAAGCTGGTGCTGCCTATATGGCGCTCACGAGTGCCGCCGACGATGCGCTCGTCGGGGTGTCGGTTGACTCGGCGGTGGCCGGTCGAGCCGAAATTCATGAGGTTGTCATGACCGACGACGGGATGGCTGACGGTGCCATGACCGATACGTCGATGGGTGACGATATGACCGACACCTCGATGGAACCGACGATGGTGATGCAACAGATCCAGTCCCTCGCCCTTCCCGCCGGTGAGACCGTGTCGCTTTGCTCGGCGGCTATCACGTCATGCTGCTTGATCTCGCGGCCCCACTGACCGAAGGTGAGAGCTTTGAGCTCACGCTTGAGTTCGAACACGCGGGAACGATGAGTGTGACCGTGCCGGTGCAAATCGACGCGCCATGATCATGGTGCGCAGGAGCGGCGCACTTGCCGCAATCGCGCTTAGCCGTGCTCACCTCTGGTTGCGGGATCGATGACGGACCGCCGCTCTCGGCGACGGCGGCTGCTGGCCGTGATCTCGCCGCTGATGCCGGGTGCATGTCGTGCCATGGCGACAACGGGACGGGAGGCGTCGGCCCGGCATGGACTGGTCTGGCGGGGTCGACGGTCGAACTCTCCGACGGCACGACCATCCTGGCCGACGCTGACTATCTCGTTCGTTCCATTGCTGACCCAGCGGCGGAGCAAGTGGCCTCCTACACGCTGGCGATGCCCACCAACTCACTGACCGACGACCAGGTCAACCTCGTTGTTGCCTATATTCAGGAACTGAAATGATGCGTCGTTTCCCCGCCCTCGTCGTCGTGGTGGCCAGCGTGTTGGCCGCATGCGGCAGCGACGCGCCTGCAGAGTTTGCTGGCTACCAACGTCAGCCGATTCCTGTTGTCGGCGAGTTGCGTGTGCCGGACGCCGCCGGTGGTGAATTCTCGTTTACCGCCGCTGAGGGCGGCGTGTTGCTTGTGTACTTTGGCTACACGTCCTGTCCCGACGTGTGCCCTACCACGCTTGCTGATGCGTGGCGCTGACTGAGCTCGACGAGCCCGAGCGAGTTGAGTTGGCCATGATCACCGTCGATCCCAGTCGGGACACCGATGAGATCCTGACCCAGTACGTGCAGTCGTTCGTTCCGTCGGCCCACGGCCTGCGAAGCGAAGACGACACCGTGATTCGGGCCGCGGCCGATGAGTTTGGCGCCGACTATCAGGTCGGCGTGGCCGACGATGGCGAGCCGGAAGTGGCTCATACCGGATCCCTCTACGCCGTGAACGATGAGGGCGAATTGGTGCTCACGTGGCCGTTCGGCACGACGTCGCAAGACATTGCGTCCGACCTGGATCTCTTGTTGAAGTTGTCGGCATGAGCCGAATCGCTCGACTCGCGGTCGCCGCCGTGTCGCTTCTTCCGGGCTGGGGCTAGCCGCGTGTGGCGGCGACGAATCCTTCGCTGTCGCCGACCTCGCCGACGCCGGCCCGGCCGACTATCAGTATGAAATTCCGATCGGCGCTGGCGAAGCGATTGACCGCGGTGAGCCGCTAGAGATTCTTCCCGGCGAGCTGCAGGTGCACGTCGGTGAGGTCATCCAGATCGTCAACCTAGATGACCGTGGCCATCTGGTTGGCCCTTCTTCGTCGGCGCTCACGAGACGCTCCGTCAAAAGTTTTCTCACCGGGCGAGTTTGTCGGCAGTTGCACGGTGCATCCTCGGGCGAACTCGTGTTGACGGTGCTCGAATGAATCGGGTCAGTCGCGCCTGTGGCCTTGCGCTGGCACTGCTTGTGCTGATTGCCTCGCCCGCCGCCGCCGATGCGCCCGGTCCGACCGACTACCTCTCCGAGGTTGTGAGCGTCGACCCGCCGACTGATGTGGTCTCACTCCAGATTTTGGGAGGCGATAGCTTCCTTGAGCTTGTCGTGGCCGAGGGTCATGCGGTCGACGTGATCGGCTATCGAGGCGAGCGCTATTTGCGATTCGAAGCCGACGGCACCGTGCTCGAAAACCAAAACTCGCCGAGCAAGTACCTGAACGAGGAGCGGTATGGAACCGACACTGGCCCCGACACCGCCGTGCCGGAAGCAGCACCAGACTGGAAAGCAGTCGCCACTGGCGGTTCTTTCGCTTGGCACGATCATCGGACGCACTGGATGAACGATCAAAAGCCAGCCAACGCACGGCCAGGCGACATCATCCTCGAGTCGGTGGTGCCGCTGATCGTGGATGGAGCCGAGGTTGATGTCACCGTTGTGTCGGTGCTTCAGGCCAGGCCCTCGCCGACCGGTGTGGTGCTGGGTGTCGCGGTGGCGGCAGGCATCGCGTTGGCGCTGGCTCGCGAACTGTTGCCCGGCCACTCAGCGGCCTTGCTGGCTGGAGCCTCAGCGGCGGCGCTCGTGTTTGGGACCTGGGCGTTTGTGTCGGTCCCGGGCGGCACTGGGCCGAGCCTGCTCCTGTGGCTGATGCCAGCACTCGCGCTGTCGTTCGCCCTTGGCGGCTGGGCCAAGGCAGACGAGTTTCTGGGCCACGGTGCCCTCCTGCTCGGTGGCGGCGTACTGGCTGGCTGGGGTTGGCTCCGGCGCGGGGCGCTGGTGGCGGCGATCATCCCATCACACGCCCCAGACACACTCGATCGGGCGGTCGTCGCAGCAGCGCTGGTTGGCGGAGCTATCGCCGCCGGGGCAGGACTTCTTGGGGTTGTGCGGGTGTTGGCGCATACGGCGCCAACACCCGCCACTGGGTCGTCTTAGACGTCTCGACCGAGGAACGCAGCCAACTTGTCGGCGTTGGTGGCGTTTGCGGGCGCCGGCTTGGCTGGCCCGAAGGGAGCGCCTTCTTCACCACGGAACGACTCTTGGAACGAGGCCTCGACCTGTTTGAGCACCATGGCCGAAAGCTCCGGTGCGATGTCCGTCGATTGGCCCGTTGCCTTGGCGAGGTCCCAGCCGTGCGTGAGCGTGTCGTTTATTGCGAGGCCCATAAACGCCATACCTGGCATGTCGCCGAACGGCGCTTTGACGGTTCCTTCGAGCACGCCTTCGACGTTGAACGCGCTCAGGCAGGAGTTCGTAGCCTTGTCGTAGGCCGCAAGGTAGTCGCCGGCTGACGGCGATGACTCGGGCGGGCTCGGCGGCTTGCCCTCAACGGCTGCTTGGAAGAAGCCCTGGGCACCAATGATGTGGTCGATCAGGGCGGCCACATCCCACGAAGCGCAGGGGGTCGGCTTGGCGAGTTGGTCGGCGGAAACGTTGGCGAGCACGGTGCGCGTTGCCTGCATCGCAGCCGCCAGAGGTTGGGTCATCAGTGGGTATCTCCTGTGCAATCAGATTGCGCCGCTCTGACGCAAACGAACAGACGTTCTATGTTTCCAACGTAGCTTAGGAGTTGGAAAAAAGGTCGCGCCACTCGAAACGCGCGCTGAGCCGGATTTCACCCGGATGGAAAAACTGGATCTCCGTGAGGCCATCCTCGGTCGGGCTGATGGTCGCTGGCCCCTCGACGGTCCAGTACGGCATGTAGCGGATTCGAAGGACCGTGGAGCTGGCCGTCGTCGAGCGGATCGTAATGTTGTCGTACCCGAGGTGTATGAGTTCGGCCGGAGCGGCAAGGATTGGCGTCGAGTCAACGACTTCCCACACTTTCCAATGCTCGTTTTCCCATACCGGGACCAGCCAATCGTGCTCATTGGCGAGGAGGTCGGCCTCGATCTGTCCGCCCCTGTCGAGGGCGACGTCGGGGAGGGCGACCCAGCGAACAGCCCTATCGAGGAGCCACGCGTGGTACTGCTCGGGCGTCGTTGTCAGATCGTAGAACAGGGGGTTGACCTCGCGATCGGCTTGGCGTTCACACCCCCGGGCCAACGAGAACTTCTTGGCGACGTAGAACGATTCCCAGTGGTTGAGCGTGAACGGAATCTCGATGCGGCTGTTGTCGTCACCGTGCCACTCGATGTAGTTCACGTGGGGTGCGTAGTACGCCTCGTGGCGGCTGGGGTCGCGGTAGGCGTCGACCGATGCCGTGGCGGCGGGAAACACCGCCCAGCCGGTGAAGAACACGCCGAGAGCGAGGGCCAGCTTGGCTCGATTCGGCCGAGCCATAAAGAGCGCCAACGCGCCGGCAAAGAACATGGGCAAGCGTTGGAAATTGCCGCCCATGGGGTTGTCGATTACGAAGAACGCCACTGCCGCAAGCGCCGATGCCGATACGCCGATGATCGTGGTTCGGTTGTCGGTGACGGCGACGATGCCGACGGTGGCTACGACGCAAAGGGCGAAGGCGACCGGCTCGAAACGGAAGATGCCATCGGAGCCGAAGGCGACCGAGAACGCGGCAAGTGGGGCAACGGCGCATAGCCAAAGCGCGGCTGACCACGGCTCGATCCGGCGCGTTGGTGATTGGAGCAGACGAGTGAACGCGATCGCCCCAGCGGCCAGGCCCAGGAACACCGACGCGACCGGGGTGCTCAAGCCAGCAAGCAGCGCGAGTGCCAGGGCAAAACGGCGCCGGCTATGGAACCACGCATCGAGCGACCACAGCCCTATGGCCATGCCGAGCGCGAACGCCGTTCGGCCGATGAGTACGTTGGAGACGGTGCTGATCGCAAACAGCACGGCACCCCAACGGGAAAGCGGCGATGGCGCAATCGCGGCGAGGCGGCCCATGAAATAGGCCGCTGCGACGGAGCTGCCGACGGCCACGGCGATTGGCCCAAACCACGCACTCAGGACGGGTGCAATCAGGCTGTAGCTGGGAGTGAAATGGCCCGAGTACCAGGCGTTGTTCCAGATAGTGAAACCGTCGGCCTTGTAGATCGCGGCCCGAAAATACTGTGCGGGGTAGTCAGCACCGCGGAGTGTTGCCAACACCGCACCGAGCGAAAGCACAGCGGCGATGAGCGTCGGCTCGAACTCTGGGCGCGATGACGGCAATGCTCTCAGCCATCGACTCGCTTTCTTGATTTGTGCCCTCATACTCCACCCGTTTGTCGGGTGATCCTAATCGGGCTGCGTCTGTTGCGCGGTCCAGAAGCCGGGTTGGACTGGTCCGCCTGACGCGTAGTGAGACAGGCGCTCGAGCGCGTCCTGGTCGAACAGTTCGATCAGGTCGAACACGGTGGACGGACCACACAGTCTGATCGCTCGGTCGGCCTGGGTCTTTGGCCGAGGCGCCGATGGCGTGAGCACGAGAACTCGTGCCGACGGATCGACCGCCTTGAGGACCTGGATGCGGCCAATGGTTCGCCAAAGCAACTCCACGCGCTGCAGCCCAGGCTTGGCGGAGGTGTACGCACCAGCGACGTCGACGTAAAAGCGCGATCCGTCCGAGGCACCGACTTCGAAGTCGAAGTCGATCCCTGCTCCCGGTACCTTCGGTCCTTCCTTCGTTATGGTGAATCCCGCGGCGATCAGGTGATCCTTGGCGATATCGCCAACCTTCTTGGATGCCGCCAGCGCTCGGGTGTAGTTGAGGTCTTGACGTTCGTCACCGGTGAGGGCGTCGCCGGCCGCGAGGTCGGTCGCCGCCGAAGCCAGGCCGTCGGCCCGTTCCAGCTCGGTTTCGAGGCGAGATGCCGCGAGCGCTACGAAGTCGGGGTCGATGTCGTAACAAACACCTATGCGCCCGGTTCTGGCTGCTGCCACCAGGGTGGTGCCAGCACCTCCGAAGGGGTCGAGCACGATGTCGTCGACGTAGGTGTAGAGCTCGATGAGGCGGCGCGGGAGGTCGACTGGAAAGGGCGCCGGATGGCCAATTCTGGTGGCTGATTCGGCGTCGAACTCCCACACGTCTTTGGTGGCATCGACGAATTCGTCGTTGGTCAAGGTCGAGCGATTGGGTAACCCCTGTTTGACCCGTTCGGCTGGCTTGATCGCTCGACTGAATCGGCCCTTGCTGGCGATTATGACGCGTTCGGTAACGTCTCGGAGCACCGGGTTGCCGGCTTTGGCAAACGAGCCCCAGGCACACGACCCCGACGACGTCTTACCTTTCTGCCAAAGCACCTCGCCTCGCAACAGCAGGCCCAGGTCGTCCTGCAAAATGGTGGTGATGTCGGCCGAAAGCGAGCGGTACGGCTTTCGCCCCAAGTTGGCCACGTTGACAGCGATCCGGCCTCCCGGCTCGAGTACCCGGGCACACTCGGCGAAGACGTCGCGGAGCAGTTCGAGGAACTCGATGTAGCTCGTGGGGATTTCGTGATCGGTGCCGTTGCCTGCGAAGGCGGTTTCGTAGTCTTTGCCGACGAAATACGGCGGTGACGTGACGACCAACGCCACGCTGTTATCGGGAAGATCGATAGTGGTTGACGACCCTAGGATCGACTGACCGCGGCCGAGAGTTGATGCCACTTCGAGATAGGCAACAGTTTCGTCGTCAGAGAGGACGGGGGCCGCGAATCGTTCGTAGAACGCACTTGCGTTGTGACCTTCTCGCTTGCCAACGCCGAACGATGAGGTAGCTGTGGAGCGGCGCCGATTCACTGGGCCAGCGTAGCGGCCAACGCCCAACGTGGGCCGCTACGCTACCGAGCTATGATTGAGCCCTCGCTGGACCGACGTTCTGGGATCACGGAGACCGGGTCCTGAGCTTCACGCCACCAGAGGGTCGCGGGGGACGCCAGATCATTCCGCGCCCGGCGTTGGCTCGTCTCGGGAGCGCCCCGCCGTGGGCCGACCACAGCGATTTTGGTTCCCTGAATGATTTGGGCCGAGTAGTCGCCACGATTCGAGGGGCAACACCGTATGACCCTGAGGTGGTGTCGGTTCAGGGCAAGCCACCGTCGGCCGTGCTCGTACCCCTGGTCGACGGGCCGAACGGCGTAGAGATCGTCATGGCGCGTCGGTCGTGGAACATGCGGACGCACGTAGGCGAGGTCAGCTTCCCTGGTGGCCGGATGGACCCGACCGACCGGTCGCTTCTTGAGACGGCGCTGCGCGAAACCGAGGAAGAGATTGGACTGAGCCGAGCGCATGTCGAGATCGTCGGCCAGCTCGACCCGCTGGCCACGGTGTCGAGCCCGTCGCTCATCGTTCCCTTTGTCGGCACGATCGACACGCTTCCTACCCTCACCCCGTCTCCCGATGAGGTCGATGGCATCATCCATGTCTCCCTCGCTGAGTTACTCGACCCGGCGATCTATCGTGAGGAAATCTGGACTCGTGATGGGGTCGAGATGCCAATCACGTTCTTCGAACTCGTCGGCGACACGCTGGGGGGGGCAACGGCCCGGATGGTCCGCAACCTCCTCGAGTTGCTCGTCGATGTCGAACCAACCGGTCGGGGGTATGGCTGACGATGCGAAAGCTGACAAACGCGCAGGCCCGTCGCATCGCGCTCGGGGCCCAAGGCTTTGGCGACGCCCGCCCTGCTGGCCGAGTAGATGCCCGGCATTTCCGACGAGCCCTCGATCGGATGACCATCCTTCAGCTCGACTCGGTCAACGTGTGTGCTCGGTCGCATTTCATGCCGATGTTCAGTCGACTCGGCCCCTACGACCAAGACGCGCTCGATCGTTGGCTTTGGGAGTCGGGCGAAAACCACGAGTACCTGGCGCACGAAGCGTCCATCACCTCGATGGACCACTACCCACTACTGCGCTATCGGATGACGCGGCACCGGTGGAAGGCGGGGGTCCAACTCGAACACGAACACCCCGAGTATCTCGCCGAGATCCTGGGCGACGTCGCGGCTAGGGGTCCGATGTGCGTGAGCGACCTTGCGAACCCAGGTGAGCGGACGGGCCCGTGGTGGGGATACTCGAAGGGTAAGTTTGCGCTCGAATGGCTTTACTACACGGGCCGTCTTGCGATCTCGAAACGCACCAAAGCGTTCGTCACGTACTACGACCTCGCCGAGCGGGTTGTTCCCGAGGAGCACCGGCGCGGCGACGCGTTGACCGAGCTTGAGGCGGCCCGCCAGATGTTGTTGCTAGGGGCGAAAAGTCATGGCGTCGGCACCGATAGGGATCTTGCTGACTACTTCCGGCTGAAGATGCCGGTTGCTCGGCCGGTGCTCGCCGATCTCGTGGCCGAAGGCCTGCTCGAACTCGTCGAGGTTGAGGGGTACACGAAGCCGCTCTACCTTCATCCCGAGGCCAAGCGACCACGGTCTATTTCGGCCTCCACCTTTCTCTCACCGTTTGATCCCATCACGTGGTTTCGCCCTCGGGCCGAGGAGCTCTTCGGTTTCGAGTACAAGATCGAAATTTACGTTCCCGAGGCGAAGCGCCAGTACGGCTACTACAGCTTGCCGTTCCTACTTGACGAGGCCCTTGTCGGTCGAGCCGATTTGAAAGCCGACCGGAAGAACGGTGTGCTGCTTGCGAAGTCGGCGTTCGTCGAGGCAGGCCATGATCCCGTTCGGGTTGGTCGAGCGATGGCTGAGCAACTAGCGGTCATGGCCGACTGGCTCGGTCTCGACCGCGTCGACGTGGGTGCGAAGGGAAACGCGGCCAGCGCAGTAGCGAAGGCCCTCGCGTGACCAGACCAGTGTGGCGCGTGGTCAACGGGGCTGTCTCGGCGGCACTTGCCGTCGCGCTCTGGCTTCCCTGGGTCTACTTTGGGTCGGCCACACGGACGTCGTTCGGCGTCTTTCGAAGCGCCCAACGACTCGGATTCGATGAACTGGCACCATTTCGTATCGGGTGGTTCTTACTCCCTGTTGCCGCGGGCGGCGTCGTGCTGCTCACGATCCTCGGTCACCGGCGACTCAGCAGCCTCGGGCTCGGGGCGCTCGGGCTCGTCGTAGGGTTCCCCGCCCTTGTGGTCGTGTGGGCTGGTGGTGCGGCTTGGGGAGCAAACGTGGCTTTGGCCCTAGCCGTTGTGAGCGAGCTTGGTGCGACGTGGTCGATCAGCCGACGGAGTGGGGCGATGGCTGACTGATCTGTCCTAAGGTGTAGGGACAGATCAGTCGATGGAGGAGCAGAGGCGGCACCTGCCGTTATTCGGCTACTCCAAACATGTGGAGGGAACATGTCAGACAATAATCAGGGTGATTGGTTTAACGCACCACCGCCGGCCCAGCCGCCAATGCCGCCGGGCCA
>JAWKIN010000042.1:0-14219 GCA_041394345.1 Acidimicrobiales bacterium
GGTGGCCTCGAACGTGGGTGCGGTGGCGTGTAAGGCAGCAATCGCCGCCTGGAACTGGAACGGTCCGCCTTGCTGGAAAGAGTGTGCTCTCGCCAGTTCGGCGAGACCGCGAGCGATCATTGGTTGGTCCCAAAGGGACCGATCTTGGTCGGCGAGAAGTATCGGGCTGCCGTGGCTATCGAGACGACTGGATCGTCGGGCATCGGTCAGCAGCAGAAGGGCGTGTAGCCCTGCGACTTCGGGATCGGTCGGAGCAAGCCTGCTCAGAAGCTGAGCGAGCCAGATTGCCTCTTCGCAGAGGTCCCCACGGATGAGTGCGGTGTCCGTCGCGCTGGCGTGGCCCTCGGTGAAGATCGAGGAGATCACTTCGCAGACCGCACCGACGCGCTCGGCGAGTGTGTCAAGATCCGGTGGATCGAAGGGAATCCGTGCGGCCCGGATCTTCGACTTGGCACGAGTGAGGCGGCGCGTCATCGTCGCCTCGGACACCAGAAAGGCGCGGGCGATCTGAGGTGTCGAGAGCCCGGCGACGATCCGCAAGGTCAACGCGACCTGTGCATCCAGGGCAAGGGCAGGGTGGCAACATCCGAGCAGGAGCCCGAGTTGGTCATCGAGCGCCTGTCCACTGTCGAGGTCGAACTCTGTCGACCCCACATCGCTGGAATGAACCGATAGGCGGTCCTCGGCCAATGCCGGGAGACGGTCTTCGAATCGCTTCATCCTGCGGATCTGATCGATGGCTTTGCGTCGGCCGGTCGTGACCAACCACGCACCTGGCCGCTCGGGGACTCCCCGGTGGGCCACCTTGTCGATGCCTCGAGGAACGCGCCTTGTGCGGCATCCTCAGCGATGTTGAGGTCGCCGACGTCGCGCAGGAGCGTGGCCACGAGTAGCGGCCACTCCGTGCGAAAGACGTCGGCAACACCCATCGGATTCTCCCGCAACTCCTGTCAGAGCGCTTCGCCTGTCAGCTCGAATTCCCAGGGACTGGGCGGACCTCGACAGCCCCGGAAGTGAGCGTTTGGGATCTTGGCGGCCCAATCGAGCGCTCCTTCGTCGAGTTGGCGACATCGATCACGTAGTAGCCGCCGATTACTTCCTTCGACTCGATGAATGGACCGTCGGTCACGATGCGCTTGCCGTCGCGCACTCGAACAGTGCTGGCGGTTTCGGCGCCTGCAGTTACTTCGCCGGTGACCATGGCGCCCGCTTCGGCGAGTGCCTGACTGTAGGCAGCCCATTCGTCCATGTAGGGGCCAAACGCCGCTGTCTGGGGTTGGCTCGTCGGCAGTGGGTTGCCAGCGAGGATGAGTACGTACTTCACGGTGTGATGTCCTTCGGATCGGTGGTTACTTCTGATTGTCGCAGACACGACGAACGGCGAATCAGAATTCGACACATGCGCCAGAATTGGTGTCGTGGAACGAGGGGCGCCTCGCCGGGCGCGTTCGACGAATGTGCCACAAGCCGAGTACTGATCACGCACGTCGCCCATTGTGCGCGACCTCCTTCGCCACGACGTCGCCGGCGCATGGCGGCAAACGGTTCGCAGGACTGCGCCGGCCACGATCGTGTCACCACCATCAGATGGTGTCGCAACGGTGGGTCTAATGCACGTGTAGGTGACAAGCCAGAACTCGGGGTGCACCAAAGCAGTTAAGAGTTTCGGGAAGTGCATATGAGTCCCGGTTGCCGGGTTGATCCTGGCTCGAGATGATCATCCGAGGTGGCGAGAGGCCCCTGAACTTGCCAGATCACCAGTCCCGCTTGCGGTCGCGGCCGGCCTCGGCGCTGAAGGTCAACAGGGCCGCCAGGAATTCGTTGGATCGCCCTGGCTGGTTGGTTCAGAATGGCGTATGGAAATCGTGATCCGGGGAGCCGTTGTCGAAGATGCCGAGCTGATCGCTGACGCGCATGTGCAGGGTTGGCGGGTTGGGTATCGCGGGCTCGTGCCGGACAAGTTCCTGGACGACCAGCGGTTTGCCGAGGCGCGGCGGGTTGGCTGGCGGTCGATCCTCTCCGGGCAGATGCCGGGAGCGCTGGGGCCTCTCGATCAGGTCTTCGTTCCCGTTGTTGACGATCGGGTCGTCGGCCTCGGCCACGTTGGTCTGGAGCGGGCCAGTTCGGCCGACGGAACGCATCGCGGCGAACTGCACGGGTTCTATGTGCATCCCGACTACTGGGGTACCGGCATCGCCGATCAGTTGATCGCCCGGTGCCACGAGGCGCTCGATGCATTTTGCGGCCAGGCCATGTTGTGGGTTCTGCGTGACAACCCGAGGGCGCGGCGCTTCTATGAGCGCAACGGGTGGTCGTGCGGGGTCGGCGTCGACTTGGTCGAGGCGGAGTGGGTGGGGCCGGTGATGGACCGGGCGCCTCAACTGGGCCGTCCGCTGCCGGAAGTCGAGTACCGCCGACCGTAGAGGCCTGCGCCCGGCACGTGATGCCGCTTCATTGCCGCGCCAGACCCTGACGTGGCACGCGTCGGACTTTGTTGACATGTCGGAACTATCCGACGTATATGCTCGTCGTGGCCGACATCGATACCTTCGCCGCACTTGCGAATCCCACACGACGCAAGCTGCTCGAATTACTCATCGAGTCACCATGCACAGCGGGGCGCTTGGCCGAACAGTTCGAGCTCAGCCGCCCGGCGATTTCGGAACACCTGAGCATCCTTCGCAACGCTCGACTCGTGAGCGACAGGGTCGAAGGACGCGGCGGATTTACTGAAATCGATGCCGGCCGCTCGCCGACGTGGACGACTGGCTCCGGCCATTCGAGCGCTACTGGCGGAAGCAACTCTCCTCCCTCTCTGACTACCTCGATCAGGAACACGAACCATGACACGCGCCACCGACTCCATCCACGTCGACCAATTCGTCGCCCGCCCGCCGCAGCGGTTTAGGGCGCCCTCGACGATCCTGCACAACTCGCGAAATGGTGGGCGCCGGGTGACATTGCGCCGATCGTTGGCCGCCATAAGTTCTTCATGGAGATGCCCGGCTGGGGCAACACGCCGTGCGAAGTGCTCGAGGTCGACGAACCCAACCGCCTCGTCTACACGTTTGCCGACTGGACCCTCACGTGGCGCCTCGTCGCCGAAGGCTCCGGCACCCGCCTGTTCCTCGAGCACGCAGGCTTCGACCTCGACAATCCGCAGCATAGGTTCTGGTACGAGAACATGGGGCCGGGGTGGCGAGACCAGATCCTTCCTGCGCTCGGCTCGCTCGTCGAGGCAGATTGAGGCTTGAGCGGGTGTGGCCGTCGAGCCAGTGGCTGGACACGTCACGGTGCTTCGTGGCGTGATCTGGTCGGGGAGGAGTTCGCACAACTCGCCGATGGGCGCGTGGCAAGCCGGGTTGACCGCCAGCTATCAGCCTTGTTCGCGCATCCGATTCGCAGTGTCGACGGCGCGGTTGTTTTGTGACCTGGCGAGTCCGTCGATTACACCGAGGCGATCCTGTTCCGAGCGGTTCTGGCTGAGCTTTGTTTTGCTTCGATTCGTTCGGCGCGTAGTTCGATCCCGACGATCGCGTTGAGTTGCCCATCGATGAACTCCGTAGGTGCATCGGCTACCGCCCAAGGCTCGACGTGCTCCGGGTCGTCGACCCCACGCTCGTTCGCCTGGGTCAGATCGTCCACGACCCTCCGTTTCCAATCGGCATCGTGGTGGATCTCGACGATTCCGTGAAGATGGACTAGCTCGTAGTTCGACGTTGGCACGACCTTGCCGTGTTCAGCTTTCGATGGATACAGCGGGGCGACACGTACGCATCGACGATCGGAACGATCAGCAGAGCCTGCTGGCCATCGATGTGACGCCAGTGAGGTTTGCTTTGGCGACGTGGGCTCGGATCGGCGAGATCTCGTCGTCGACGACGAACGGCAGAGCGGTCGCGGCCAGCCCAGGGCCATTGCTCGTCGCCGCGCTGTGGGACACGAGGTGCCCGAACGGCGCGCCGCAGCGCTTGGGTGACGTCGGGGCCGGTGCTCATCTCGAATGCTGGGGGCGTGTACATGTTTGGACCATCGTGTCGTGTGCGGGGCGCACGGGCTTTGAG
Organism: Acidimicrobiales bacterium; assembly: GCA_041394345.1. Classification (GTDB taxonomy): domain Bacteria; phylum Actinomycetota; class Acidimicrobiia; order Acidimicrobiales; family SZUA-35; genus JBBKWJ01. Next base: position 4,065 of record JAWKIN010000042.1, read on the forward strand.
AGCTTCAACTAAGGAGCGCTGCGGCAGTGACGGCGAGCGCCAGACCGAGGGTTTGCTTACGGTCGGGCGTTCGTTCAAGAAGATGACGGCGAGGAGCACGGTAGTGGCGGGAAAGAGGCTGACGAGCGCGCCGACGATGGCGAGGTCGCCATCGAGGGTGGACCACAGGAACAGGCCGTTCGCCGTCATGTCGATTGCGCCCGCCGCGACGGCCAGGCCGATGGTCGACGGGGCTGGTGTCGGTGGTCGGGTGATGAAGGTGGCGGCGAGGAGCACGGTGACCGAGGTGGCTCTCGCCGTCAGCAGTGGCACGGCTCCAGCGTCATCAGGGGTCTGAGCGAGGAGCACGAAGAACGTTCCGAACCCCAACCCGGCTCCGACGCTGAGCGCGAGCGGCCGCCGGGATGCGCCGGCCAGGGTGATGTCGCCGCCGGCAACAAGCCACACCGCCGCGGGGACCACGCAGATCCCGGCGATTGCAATCGCCGTTGGTCGATCACCGAGCGTCACGCCAACGATCACGGGAACAGTTGCGGCGACCACTGCACTGAGCGGACTCACGAGGCGGTTCGGCCCGTCGGCCAACCCCTGATAGAGCAGCACGAGTCCGCCGAGACCGGCGAGCCCACTCGCTGCACCCCATCCGATCGCCCCGAGCGACCAGGTCCCGTCGATCGCTACGACAAGCGCGATGGCGAGGGCCGCACCCGTTAGGTTCGTGAACAACGTGACGGCAACGACCGCGGTTTTGCGCGTGGCGAGTCCGCCGAGGAAGTCGGCGACTCCGAACGTGCATGCAGCTGCGATGGCGAGGAGAGCGGGCATCAGCGGCGGGCGGGGCTGTCGATGAAATCGAACGCGGCGGGATGGAACTCGACAGCACCGTCGGCGACACCGCGGTGGTCGTGGTCGACGTCGGCCGCGACGATCAAGGACTGGCCAACGCCCACGGTGTGGGTCTCGTCGCCATCGATGGCGACCTCGACCCGACCAGCGATCACGATCATCGCTTCGAGGCTGCCAGCGCTATGAGCGTCGAACCGTTTCGATTCACCGGTTTCGAGGTGCCATTCCCGCATCGCGAGTGGCCCCATCCCCACGACAAGTCGCGCTGCACTTCCCGAATCGGTGGACCACAGTGTCGTGGCGGTGCCTGGTTGAGACGCGGTCGAACGACCAACCCCGATCCTTGCGTTGCGCCCGCATGGCCGCACCCCCGCTGCACACGTATTCATGGCGGGCACAGTAATGTCTTCTTGGCGCAATAGACGTTTTCGACGAGGCAATTCAGTGGGTGGCTCGCAGTTCACATAGCGCTCGCCAAATGGATTGAAACCCACGAGCCGCCACGCCCGACGATGGCGGCAGGCGGTGACCTTCCGCACGACCTCTACCACTTTGTCATCGAGGACGCCCTCGACCTCGAGTTCGGCTTCTGGGGATGCGTAGCTCATGGCGCCACCTTCGCTACTCTCGGGCGCAAACGCATCCCGCAGGGCAAAGCCATCATTGCTGAACACCTCGACGAGCTCGATGCCGCCGAGCGCAAGGTCAACGAGGTCTACTTCTCATGGCGAGCCGGTCGAGCCACCGAACTCGGCCAGGAGCTCGACACTATGCTGGAGCGCTGGCGCCATCTTCCCGAAGGTGACGAAATCGTCGTCGAGTGGCGTCTCGATCGCCGAATCAATCGAAACAAGAGGAATCAGGATCGTGACTAGCGGTTCTCGCGCCCCAATCGGCAACCTGCCTGACATCGTCACGAAGGACGAGTGGCCCGACGCGCGACTCGATCTACTCGCCAGAGAAAAGGCGCTTACCCGGGAACAATTGCGATTGGCGTCGGATCGACGCCGCCTCCCGATGGTGCGGATCGATCGCGACTATGTCTTCGAGGGACCGGACGGGACACGGACACTGCTCGGCCACTTCGTGATGCGTCCCACCTTGCGAGTCCTGGGGGCAAGAGTCGTCAGGCGACAGGTCGCCAACGACGACAGGCTCGGGGAATGACTACGTTTGGCGAAAAGCCGACCCTGAAGGGCACGCGGGTGCTCCTTCGCCCCATTACCGCAGCCGATGCGAGGTCGATCTCGACAATCGATCGTGCAATTTCCGGATCGCCGTGTACGAACGTGTCGGCTTCGTCCGGGAAGGGGTTGATCGACAGTCGCTCCGTTGGGGCGACGAGTACATCGATGAGATCAGAATGGCCGTGCTCAGATCGACGTGGCGCACTGGTTCCGGTGCTGCGTCGAGTGCACGTTCGTAGTCACATCCACGGCGCTCTCGTAGGTGTCGTTCCCCCACGGGCTCCCCGCGATCGAGGCGGCACAGCACGCGTCGCGGCGCCACGGGAACGGATCGGTATGGTCCGCCCGAGGATCGCTTGGTGGTCTAGCCGAAGGCCAGCGGATCAGTGAGAGCCCGGCCCTCGACGATTGAGCGCAGTTGTGTGCCAAAGCGATCCATCGACGCCAGTACATCGTCCCGCTCGTGATCGAGCCCGGACGGACTCCAATTTGCGATAGCGGCGTACGCGAGGGCGGCGTTGCCATGCTTGACTATCCCAACGTCGGCCCGAACCCCGTCGTCTGTTCCGGTCTTCGACCAAATCTCAAACCCGCGATCCGCTAGACATCCGTGCGAGAGCGGGTCCAGGCCAAACGCACCTGCGACCATCGAGAGGTCAACGCTGTGGGACATCCACTCGAGAACCCGTGGCCCGACCGCGCTTCTGTCGTTGTAGAGCCACGCCATGAGCCGGGCCAGGTCATCGGATGACCCGGTTGAAAGCCGCTTTGGAGCAGGCGCAGCCCGGTGGTCTCGCACGATGTCGTGCAGTTCAGTGACCGTCATGTTCAGTTTGCTCCCGCGACTGGCTATTGCCTGAAGTCCAATGTGGTTGATGAGCACATTGGTGGCGAGGTTGTCGCTGACGGCTCCGACCAAGCGCGCCACGTCATCGACGGCGAGTTCATCAACCCCCAGGTGCTGCCAAAGGCCGGAGTCGCCGACGGGCTCAACCCCTCGGCGGTCCAGCAGCCTCGTGGCCTCAGCCGGATCGTGTTCGATCCGGGCGGCGAGTTCAACCAGAACCAAGAGCTTCGGAACGCTAGCCGTAGACCGCTCGGCGGAGCCCGCCTGGGTCAGCAAGGTTCTGCCGGTGAGAAGGTCAATAACCGTGGCGCTACGTGCCACGTCGCCGCGTGGACCACCCTGAACCTCGGGGCGTGACTTCACGGTGTGCCTTTTGCGGCGCTAGCCAGTTCTGTCATCTGGCGATCATAGGGCCTCGGCCGGCAACCATTGAAGCCTGTGTCTGCGGTTCACCTTGGCATCGACGTCGGACCAGCCTCCAACCATCAGATGGTGGTCGCAGCTCGCCGCGATCTCGTTGCCGCGCCGTCTACTCCGGATCGGTTGCCTGCTGCGTCAGCGCTTGTTGGTAGGCGTTGTCGAGCTCCGAGAGAACCCCGTCCTCTGGTGGCGCTTGGTGAGCAAGATGAATGCTGCGGAGTTCGTCCATGAAACGCTCGGCCATGTCGGGGCCACCGTTGGCGAGTAGTTGCGCCCTGATCGTCAGCTCCGGTGCCGTGGGGAGCCAACGTGCACCCCACGCGCCGAGCTGCACCATCACAGGGACGAGTTCGATTGCTGCCTCGGTGAGGAAGTAGTCGATCTTCTGGCGATGACCAGGGACTGCGTGGCGGCTCAGCAGGCCTGCGTCGGTCAGCTTGGCGAGACGCGATGCGAGCACGTTACTGGCGATGCCCTCGAGCGAACCGCCGTGCAGTTCGCGGAACCTCGTACGCCGCCCGAACATCACATCGCGTAGCACGACCAGGCTCCAACGGTCGCCGAGCAACTCCATGGTCATGTTGATGGGACAGCCCGATCGCCCTTCAGGGACCGTCAGATCTCGACTTTCGATCGGTTGCGCCATGGAACGAGCGTAGCTAGAGTCTGCGAAACTGGTTGCAATTAGCAAGCAGATGTTGGGAACAGGGAGTGTTCGTGGCGCAACGGGTCAGAGTTCAGAGTTTCACCGTCTCCCAGGACGGCTATGCGACTGGCGAGGGCCAATCGCTCGAGCATCCGTTCGGGCACATCGAGGCGGCCGACCTGATGGCGTGGAGATTTGGCACCGCGAGCTGGCCAGGAAATGCCGGCGCCGACGGGTCTCGTGGGATCGACAACCACTTCGAGCGCGACTTTGCCGTCGGGATTGGCGCCGAGATCATGGGTCGCAACAAGTTCGGGCCCCTGCGCGGTCCGTGGGCCGACCATGAATGGCAGGGCTGGTGGGGAGACACCCCGCCGTTCCACACACCAGTATTCGTACTGACCCACCACGAACGGCCATCGATCACGCTCGCCGACACGACGTTCCATTTCATCGACACCTCACCCGCCGAGGCGGTCGCACGAGCAAAGGCAGCTGCCGGTGGACTCGACGTTCGCATTGGCGGCGGGCCGAGCACCCTCCGCTCGTTCATCGACGCAGGCCTCGTCGACGACCTCCACATTGTTGTCGCTCCCATCACGGCTGGCCGCGGGGTCCGGTTGTGGGAGTCGCCTCATGACTTCGACGACGACTTCCACCACGAGACCATCGCAAGTCCGAGGCAGCGTCACCCACCACCTCCTCTGGCGCAAATCCCCAGCCACCAGCGAAGCGCGTTGATGCGGTGCTGGGCGGCGCAACACGCACAGGGTTAACGCAGTGACGACATCACAGTCTGCTGAGATGCTCGCACTGCGCGCCGCGCTCGACAGTACTCGTCGGCACATTCTGGCCACGCTCGACGGCCTTGGTGATCGGCAGCTTGCCACGTCGACGCTGCCGTCCGGCTGGACACCACTGGAACTGGTCCGGCACCTGACGCTCGGGGACGAGCGGTATTGGTTCAGCAGCATCGTCGGTGGCGAGTCGCTCGACTGGGTGCCCCAAGGGCCGCGCGCCGACTGGCTGCTCGATCCTGGTGTTGCACCGAACGACGTCATCGCTGCCTACCGAGAACAGATCGAGGCGTCGAACGTCGTTCTTGACACCGTGGGGATAGACGACCCACCGCGCCGCCGCGACCGGCTGCTACAGGATGCGCCGGTCTCGCGCGGCCTGGACGGCAGCCTTTCGGTCGCCGACGCCGAGCTTGCGGTAGATCGCTTTGCAGTGGGTCTTGACGGTGTTGAGCGAGACATACAGCTCGGTCGCGATGTCGCGCTGGGAGAGCGGGGAAGGTAGATACCGCAGTACGGCCAACTCTCGGTCGGTGAGGTCGTCGACGAGCTGATTTGCGGCGGGCCTCGGTGACGCTCTGATCTGATGGCGAGCCTCGGCGAGTGCGAGATACCGGCCGGCGATGCCGGGGTCGGGACAGCGGTCGATGATCGCCCGCGCCTCGTGCAGCAGCCCCTCTCCGTCAGGATTGCGGTGGTGGCAGAGGACGTCGCCGCCGCTGGCGAGGGCGTAGCCCAGCATGATCCTCTCGGGAGACTCGCGGGCCAGTGCCACACCACGCCGTGCCGCAGCGATTGCCTCGCCGGACACACTGGTCGCTCTCGCGAGGACGCTGTGGGCAAGCGCCGTTTGGGCCAACTCGCTGAAGCCGTTTACGTTCGCAATCTCGAGTGCTTGGGATGCGTGTCGGTCGGCCGAGGCTCGGTCGCCGGTCTCGATCTCGGCGATCGCTCGGAAGATCGGCGCAACGGTTTCGACGAAGGCGTTGCCCTCTCGCTCCGCCATGGATTGGGCCTGCGCCAGAAGGACGGTGGCACTGTCGAAGTCGCCGCCCCACAGATGGGCACTGCCGAGCGTCATGGCCTGTGTCGACTCGAAGGGGCTTCCGGCCAAACGGGCCTCGGCCAACGCGCCGGCGACGTCGCCGTCTGCGACGTTGGCCATGATGGCCAGGGCGACGATCAGCCCAGCGACATCATCGTTTGGCTCGAGAGCGCGGGCGTTGGCGAGGCAGCTCCGCGCGTCGGCGAAGTCTCCCGTGAGCAGCGAGATCCATCCGCGTACGACCATCGCGCCGGCATGGCGGTCGGCAACCACGCCAAGCCGATTGATCTGATCGCGTACCGTGCGCAGCTGGCCGCGATTCATGAGTTCGGTCGCTTCGTCGTAGATCAGATCGGCGGCGGTCTCGAACGCTCCGCCTGCGATGTAGTGCTCGACGGCGTCGTGAGCGTTGCCGTGGTGGTGATGCCACGTCCCGGCCCGGACATGAAGGTCAGCGAGGTCTGCTGGGCCGATCACCGCCTTTGCTTCGAGACGCAGGACGTCGCCGAGCAGATGGTGGTAGCGATACCACGTGCCCGTGCGGTCCAAGCCGATCAGGAGCTGATTATGCGCGCAGTCTGGCGCAGCCCTCCGCTCCATCGATGCTGTCACACAGGGCGTCGACGAGCGGCGCGCTCAGCCGATCGAGGATCGACGTGCGAAGGAGCCGATCTCGATCTTGATCGGAGACGCCCGACAGGAACTCCTCGGTCAGGTAGTCGACGACGAGGCGATCGTTTCCTTTGAACGCAGCCACGAGCGCGTCGCCATCGGCACTCGCTGCGAGTGACATGCCCGCCAATACCAGTCCGGCCGCCCAACCCTCTGTTCGTTCACACAGCGCCTCGACCTGAACGGCGCTCGGCGCCGCTCCTCGCTGTTGGAGGAGGGTCGTTGCCTCGTCGGGGCGAACCGAAGGCCATCGGCGCGGACCTCAGCGAGCTGGCCCCGCACCCTCAGCCGGGACAACCGAAGCGACGGATCGAGCCGCGTGCACAACACGAGCGTGAGTGTCGCCGGAGCGAGTGCAATGAGTTGCTCGATGCCCCGGTCGATGGTGGGGGTTGTCGATCACGTGGTAGTCGTCGATCACGAGCACGACAGCGGTCGACGAGGCGGCCAGTGCATTCGCCAGCGCTTCGACGAGCGGGCCTGCATCGGCAGCCGAGCCGGGGACAGCGCGACCGACGGCGGGTCTCGATGCCGGGAGCGGCCCGACCCAGTGCCGCGACCACGTGCCCCCAGAAACGGGCTGGATCGCCGTCGGCTGCGTCGGCTTGGAGCCACGCGCCGCTCTCGTCGCCGTCGAGCCAAGCCGCAACGAGCGTCGACTTTCCCGAACCGGCTGGCGCACTGACCAACACGACCCGAACGGCCGGATCAGCAACTGCTCTAGTCAGCGCCGTGTGAAGGCGGGGTCGGTCGACCAGCTTCGTCGGCGGCGTCGGGCTGCTCAGCTTGGTCGAGACAAGTCTGATCGCGCCGTTGCTTTCCATCCGCTCAATCCTAGGACGGCTCGAATTGACTGTCCCGCCCGACCGCCCGGCACCTGCATCTGGCAGATCTCACCCGGGTGAGATTGGCGAGCGTGCGATGCCAGCTCACGCCGACGACGGCGATGGTGGACACATGAACAAGCCGCTCACTTACGAGATCGTCATCCGCGGTCGCGCCAGCGAACAAATCTTGGGTCCTCTCGCCGATGACTTCGCTATCGATCACCCCGTGGCTGGCCAGTCCCGCCTGGTCGGAGTCGTCCGTGACCCGCCCACCTTCACGGCGTTGTCATGCACCTCACGTCGATCGCCGCCGACATCATCAGCGTCACGCCGACAACGCCCACCGCGAGCCCAGAAACCAACAGCAACGAAAGGCAAGAACCATGACCACCACTGTCAACCTTCCTCCGTCCGAGCAGCATCAACGGCGAACCATGGTCGCTGGCGGGGTCGGCGCGTTGGTCGCCGCCGCCACGTTCATTTTCGGCATCGCGCTGTTTGTCAACCTTAGTGATTACCGAAGGCGACCCAACGCGGCCAGAGACGCTCGCTTTCTCGTCGGACACCAGGGCACGTTGCGGGCCTGGTATCTAGTGATCTTCTTGGTCTTCGGTGTCGCAATCATCCCGCTGGCCCGAGCGCTCCATCAGAGGCTTAGTGATGCCAGCCCGCTCCTGGCCGACATCAGCGCCATCTTCGCGTTCATCTGGGCTGGCCTCATGTTCGCCACCGGCATGATCTCCAACATTGGCCTTGCCGCCGTTGTCGACCTCTACGAAACCGACCCTGCGGCGGCCCAATCACTGTGGTCGAGCCTCGATGTGATCACCGATGGTCTTGGTGGCGGCAATGAGCTCGTTGGCGGAACGTGGATCCTGCTCGTCTCGATCGCTGCCCGGAGCAGTCGCGGCTGCCGACCGGGCTGAGCGCGGTCGGTGTCGCCAGTGGCGGGGCCGGGCTCGTCACCCTCGTCCGGGATTGACCGATGTCGGCATGGTCTTCGGCCTCGGCTCTATCGTCTGGTTTGCTTGAGCTGGTTTCGTCCTGGTTCGCACGATCGTGAGGGCCGAGCCGTTGAGGCCAGCACGTGCCGACCCAGCCCGGCTTGGCCGTCACCGATCTAGCAGAAGTTCTCGGCGAGTCGCCTGATGGTGTCGGCGAGTTCGGCTGGTTCGCGAACCGTCACGGGGGCGGTGAGCGTGATGCGGGCGACAGTCAGGGCGAGTCGGCCGAGGTCCTCGTTGCGGATCTCTATCATGCACGACGCGGCGTCGGTCTGAAGTGGTGTGTGGTCCACCCATCGGAGCACATCGTTCAGTTCGGAATGCGCGGCAGTGATTTCGACCGTCGCCTTCTCGTGGCGCAGCATCGGTCCGAGCGAGGCAGCGACGAAACTTGCCGCCTCACCGAAGGGGATCGCTCTGGTGGAGAAACGCTGGCCGGCCAGGCGCGCACCGCTGAGTCGGTCGAGCCTGAAGGTGCGCCAGTCCTCGTCGCACATCCCATGCGGCGAGATACCAGCGTCGACCGACGGTGACGAGTTGGTGTGGCTCGATGAGTCGTCGGCTGACCTCACCATCACGTCGCCGGTAGTCGAAGCGGACCTCTTCGCTGTCGCGACATGCGGCAGCGAGAACGCTCAGCGTTTCCGGATCAATGGCGTCGTCGGAGGATTGGGTCACTGGCAGCACGCTCGAATGCAACGCAGACACCCGCCTGCGCAGTCGGTCGGGCAGCAGCGACTCGATCTTGGTGAGGGATCGAAGTGACGACTCTTCCATGCCCGCGATCGCGGCTCCTGCGGCGTAGCGCAGACCAACCGCCACGGCGACGGCTTCGTCATCGTCCAGCAGCAGCGGCGGCAAATGCGCTCCGATCGCGAGGCGATAGCCGCCGTCGGTTCCCGGCGTCGCATCGACCGGGTAGCCGAGGTAGCGGAGACGCTCGACGTCCCGACGAATCGTTCGCCTGGTGACCCCGAGGCGTTCAGCGAGTTCGGCTCCTCGCCAACGACGGTGTGTTTGCAGGAGCGAGAGCAGCTGTAAGGCCCGTCCGGTCGGATCGTTGGACATTCCCCCATTCTGTCGTCCGTTTAGGACCGAAGCTGTCCGCATTGGTGTTTACGGTCATTCTTGAGCGACAACCAACAGATGCAAAGGAATGCCATGTCGAAACCAATCATGTTCCCCGAGCCGACGCTGATCTCCGTCAACGGGGTGGTACTCGAAGTCTTCGAGGCCGGCCGCGAAAACAATGGGAACCCCGTCGTGCTCTGTCACGGCTGGCCCGAGCACGCCTACTCGTGGCGTCACCAGATCCCGGCACTGGCTGACGCTGGCTACCACGTCATCGTCCCCAACCAGCGGGGCTACGGCAACTCTTCCCGGCCAGCCAAGGTGACCGACTACGACCTCGATCACTTGACCGGTGATCTCGTCGCTCTCCTCGACCATTACGGCTATACCCAAGCCACCTTCGTTGGACATGACTGGGGAGCGAACGTGGTGTGGGGTTGGAATGCTCCCCGTGAACGAGTCCATATAGATTTTGGGTCCTAACCCCCGCCACGCAGTGCGGGAAAGGAACCAAACAAATGACCAAGAAACGAAGGAACCGTTGCCCCGAACAGATCGTCCGGGAACTCGCTAAGGCCGACCAACTCACCGGTCAAGGCCACAGCATCGACCAGATCGCCAGAGAGCTCGGTGTCTCTCAACAAACGATCTACAACTGGCGCAAACGCTACAGCGGCGTCAGCATCAACGAGGCCAAACGACTCCGCGAACTCGAGGACGAGAACGCCAAACTGAAGCGTTTGGTTGCGGAGAAAGAACTCGACATCCTCGGCCTGAAGGAAATAGCGGAGGG
>JAWKIN010000043.1:0-13751 GCA_041394345.1 Acidimicrobiales bacterium
GGCCGTAGGTCGTCGGGACACCGGCGACGAGCGTGGTTGCTTCGTCGATCAACGGCAGATCGCCCGCCGACCACAGCTCGTCGGCCAATTTCTTCGCCGACGTCCGCTGGAGCATCTGCTGTTCGTCGGCGGACAACACGCCGGCGGCGGCCCGGCGGCGCTTGGTTGGTGAGCCCAGCAGCTCTCGTATGAGTACCGGCGCCGAGAGAGTGGGCCACATCTTGTCGACGTCTCGCTTAAATGTGGCGTCGGTGGTCAGGCCGCGTACGAACTCGGGCTGGCCCGCGGGGTCAACGCCAACGCGCGCCGAGTGCCGCCACGCCTCCTGAATCATCAATTGGCGGAACGTCTCTCGCTGCTTGTTGGCTGGCAGATTTCGTCCGAGGGCCTGGGTTTGAAAATCAGCGAGCTCCGTTGCGTCCAACCGAACGACGGCCAGGCCCGACCGCAGCTCAACGCCGTCGGCTGGCACGGAAACCTTTTGTCGTATCAGATTGCGAATCACCTGCGTCATGCGGCGATCACCCTTGAGCGCAGCGACACGATCGGGGTCGACGGAGCCGACCCGGTATTTCGCACTCAAGAGTCCGACCAGCGTGGTTTGCACAACGGAGGTCTCGCCAAGCGACGGGAGGACGTCGGCGATATAGCGGAGGAATACCGGGTTTGGCCCGACGACCAAGACACGGTGCTCGTGTAGGAGGTCGCGATGGGAGAACAGGAGGAAGGCCGCCCGATGGAGGCCGACCGCGGTCTTACCGGTGCCTGGTCCACCCTGCACAATGAGCAGCTCATCGAGATTCGACCGAATGATGACATCTTGCTCGGCGGCAATCGTCGCCACGATGTCACGCATCTGGCCGGTACGACTTTCGGTCGAGTTCGGCCAGCAACGGATCGGGCAGCCCACCGTGCGAGTCCCCGTCGGGATCGGTTAGATCCTCGTCGAAGATCGCAACCAGCTCGGCACCGTCACAGCTAAAGCGACGACGAAACACCAGTCCGCACGGGTCGACCGATGCTGCCCGATAGAACGGGGCCGAGACGGGGGCTCGCCAGTCCACGACAATCGCGCTGCTGGCCTCGTCCTCCACGTGGCGTCGTCCGACGTACCACCGGTCGCGGTCTTCATCGTCGATACGACCGAAGCACAGGGGGCCACCACTGACGACAAGCGCTTCCTGGCGTTGCTTCAGATGCCACTGGGCGATCCGAGCGTCGACGGTGTTTTCTTCGCGAACAGCACGGTCGCTGGCCGCCTTGACGACGGCGGTCCGAGCCTGCATCAAGCCGAGGTAGGTCATCGCCTGATCGAGGTATCGCTGCTCGGCCGCCAGATCTCGGTCGATCGCGCCATCACCGGTGTCGTCGTCGGTTGTCCTCATCTCATCCCCCTCGAAGCGGGGCAGTAATCTACCCGGCGAGCGTGGTCGTGCCGCCGCCTTCGTCGGGAAGCAACGTCGAGTCGACGGCACCACCCATTTCGACGTAGGCCAAACCGAATCCGGTTGAGCGTAGGGCTCCGGCAAATCCGCCGATAATGGCCACGAGCAGTCCAGACGCGACGGCCAACGCCACGTTTGACCCAAACAGATTCGTTCGAGTGATCTCGACGACATCGTCAGCCCCACCGATCGCAGCCGCCTCGCCCCCAAATGCACTTTGGATGATCGATGAAAGAATCATCTGCGCCGAGACCGAGATAACCCACACGATGAACCCGCGGACGAGGAGTTCTCGCGTTCGCCCCGCGGTCGCCGCCAGTGCCTCGCGCCAGACGCCAACGCCGCGCGGTGCCAATGCTGCAGCCGCGGGTACGAGGCTGATCCGGATGACCACGATGGCAAAGCCGACGACGACTGCGGGAAGGGCCACCAGGACAAGAATTGGGGCCGCGGAGGCCACGAGCGCGACCACAAACGTGGCAGCAGCCAAGGCGACCGGTCAACACCAGAATCCATGCCAACCAGGCACCGAGAATCCGGACGATCCGCGCCGCCATGGCCCCTAACGACACCGACCATGGCCTGACCTGCTCCAGTGACGCGGCCACGGTCTGACGCCGAACCGCAGCACCAAACAAGGCCGACGTGATCAGCGTGACGACAAATACCAGACCGACCACTATCAGGCGCTCGGTGTGGAGCCAGTGACACGTACGTCAGGCACCGAGGCGGTATAGAGGATGACGACATCTTCGGCGGCCCACCAACCAACAGCGGCGAGTAGGGCCGCGGGGATTGACGAAAGCAACAGGGCCAGGGTGAAGATGTGGCCGGCCCGGCCCGTCACCGCACTAAGGGTGCGGCTCATCCACTCGCCCCGTGGGCTCTTCCCGCCTGCGACCGGGCGGTCATAGTTGTGCGTGTGTTCGGTCCAATCGGTTCCGTCCCACCAGCGCAGTTCAAATTGCCGGCGGGGGTCGGGATACCACCCAGGCGGTGCGGGCGGCGATGTGGCGTCAGAAGACATGAGCAGAAACGAACTCCCGTAGAGCGAAACCACACCTTAACGCTCGTTCGTGGGCGAGACGTGCCGAAGTCCGAGGCCAATTCTGTGCGTACACTTCGCAACTACCAACCGGTGCTGGTAGGTTCAGACGTCCGGCCAGCGAGCAATTGGAGTGGAGCCGTGGAGCTTCGACAAGCGCAGCTATCGAACGAGTGGCAGAACGATGCGTTGTGTCGCGGCGTCACCCACCTGTTCTTCGGACCAAGCTCCGAGCGCCCCGAGCGGCGCGCCGAGCGAGAGGCCGTTGCCCGGTCATACTGCATGGTCTGCCCCGTCATCTTGGAGTGCCGTGAGTCGGCTCGACTCGGCCTCGAGCACGGGTTCTGGGGCGGCGAGAACGACGAAGAGCGCGCCGCGGCCGGATTCGTGCCGCGTTCACCAAGCCGCCGGGCCGTGTTGGCCGCCCGCGGCACCGCGTCCTAGATCGCGCCCTGGGTCACCCCGATACTCATGACCGCTCCCGATAGCTTTCTGCTTCTGTCGTTCGGCGGACCCGAATCGCACGACGACGTCATGCCCTTTCTTCGGCGAGTTACCGCCGGTCGCGGCGTCCCCGACGAACGACTGGCCGTCGTCGCCGACCAATACAAGCTCTTCGGCGGCCGCTCCCCTCTCAACGATCACAATCGAGACCTTCTCGCGGCCATCGCCGCTGAGTTCGAGCGTCGAACCATTGATCTGCCGACGTACTGGGGAAACCGCAACTGGCACCCACTGCTCGAGCACACCGTTACCCAGATGGCCGAGGCTGGATCCCGCCATGCGCTCGTGTTCGCAACGTCGGCGTTCAGCTCATACTCGGGGTGCCGGCAGTACCGAGATGATCTTGTTCGAGCCGCTGCTGCGGTCGGCGACGCTGCCCCCCGCCTCCAAAAGCTCCGCTTGTTCTACAACCATCCGGGATTCATCGAGCCGTTGACCGATCGTGTCCGTGAGGCCCTCGACCGACTGGCCGAGAGGGCCGCCGGTCCGGCCCGGCTCATTTTCACCGCCCACAGCATTCCGCTGTCGATGGCGGCCGGCTCCGACTACGAAGTCCAACTCGCCGAAGCCGCCCGACTCGTGATGGCTGGCCTCAGCGATGCCGGTGCCAATCCCGCCACCTATGACGCCAACGACTACGACCTCGTCTACCAGAGCCGAAGTGGTCCACCCCAGGTGCCATGGCTCGAACCCGACGTTGGTGATCATCTCGAACAGCTAGCGGCCTCCGGCGTGCAGGACGTCGTGGTCTGTCCGCTCGGTTTCGTTAGCGACCATATGGAAGTGCTCTACGATCTCGACACGCTTGCCGCCGAACGCGCTGCGGCCGCCGGAATCACGCTTGAGCGGGCATCGACCGTCGGTACCGACCCGCGCTTTGTGGCGATGATCGTCGATCTCGTGGAAGAACAGCTCAGCGGCAAAGCGCGACTGCGTTAGGCGTCGACGGCCCCTGGCCCGACGAGTGTCCGGCCGATCACTGCCCTGCCCCGACCCGGCGCCCGGTCCATTAGTCGGCCAACACGTCGGCCAACGACGTATACGTCACCGAGTCGATGCCGAGTGTCGCCTCATCCCAACCAACATTGGGGAAGCTGGCTGGCACCTTGCGTCACCCCACCACGACGAGCGGGGGCCAAGCACCCGATCACCGGCAAAGGTGCCGCCAACGGCCAGGTTGATCACGAGATACATCGGATCCGGATCGGTGGGCGCCGACGTGCGCGCTTGCGTCACCGGTCACGCGGAAGACCTCAACGTCATCGATCAACCACACGAGCAGGCCGGGGCGGCGAATGAGCGAGTACACGTGCGGTAACCCGTCGGCGAGTGACGCCACCTCGGTGGCTGCGGTGGTGGAGTGCACCCGTTCGTCAAACCAGTGGACCGGACGTGTAGAGCGAGCGGGTCGGTTGGGCCCCGTTTGTCTCCAGGATGTCGATCTCGTGGTAGCTCGTCGATTCGTAGGCCGAGCAGCGACCCGGCGCTTCACACGCCGCCGTCAAGCAGCCAGATGGCGGGCCAAAGCCCATCACCTACTGGCAACCGAGCTGTCACATCTATCCGGCCGAATCCGATCGCTTCCTGGCCCACAACCATGCCGCTCGTGAACGGTAGCGACAAGGTGCTTGCGATTGATTGGCGATGGCAACGAGTTCGATGGTGTCGCCGGACATTCGCACGAGGTCCGGTCGGTACGACTGGGCCTCACGGTTGGTCCAGCCAACACCACCTTCCTCCGAGGGCGGGAAGGCGGGGGCGCCGAGTTGTAGGGGTCCCGTTGTCGCCGCCAACCACGTTGGGCGGCTCACGTCTGTCGTCGTCTCGGAGCTGAGACACGGGCGTTTGCCGAGCATGGCCACGTCGGTGTCGCAGAGGTACGCCAAGTTGGCGAGCGAAACGAGCGACGAGCGAGCCGTCACCCAGAGTTCCGATCGAGCGTCGCGGCTCCGCTGTTCGACCGAGATGCCGGCCTCGGCGGCGAGTGTCGCGAGCTCACCAGTGACGTCGTCTACGGCGAGGCGACCGGCACGAGAACCGCCGAGGTACCACGCGCCAGCGAGTACCCGACGGGGTCTACAGCAGGCCAGGCGGGGATGGGTCCGGGTCCGCTAAGAACCGCTGCGTCGTCACCCGACCGGGAAAAACTCGATGTCGTGGGCGAGCAGGGCCAACGCCACCTGATCGCTTGCGATCGGGCGACTCCGTCGATCGATCCGCCAGTGATCACCGTCGGCGGTCGCGGCCGCGAGGAGGTAGCCGAGGGCGGCGTCGTCCGCCTCGGCCAAAGGATCAGTAACGAGCGCTGGCTCGCCAGCCATGTCGCCGATGAGCGTCGCCGCCACATCGTGGATTGGGGCACTGACCACCGGCGCGAATGACTCTTGCCCGGGGCCGAGCGGCCCGCCAATGAACGGACGCGTCAAGGCCAGCACTGCGGCAGCCAGGATCAGGCTGAGAACGGCGGGCTGGAGCGTCGGTCGGATCGCCTCCTATCGGCAGACGGGCCCGGGTTCTAGCCCTGACCTCCGCCTAGACGCCCAGGGAACTCGTCGCCCGCGCTGCTGTCGATAGTCGGCGATATCTCGTCCGATCGGCGTCGAGGGTGGCGACGAGACAAAAGGCCATAGTTCTTCGGCAATCTGGCGGAAGTTGGCGGTGGCGTTGAGATCGGCAAAGAGGCCCATCAGGCCGAGCGTGATGCGTTGCAGCAGCACAAAGGACGGCGGCACATTGAGCTCCTTCTTCAGCTCGCTGAACGGGCCCTTCTGCTCGAAGATCTGCTTGATGCCGCCCGACGCATACTCGTCGTCGATCGTGATGACGGCATCGTCCATCACGTAGCGATAGAAGAACGAGAAATAGTCGTGGAGTAGCTCATTGGAGGCGGTCGACGACGCGGGTAGCAGCCCGGCGTCGATAATCAGCTGGCGGAAGCGCTCGATGTTCGGATTGATGACCATCGCCTCGATCATGATGGCGAAGAGGTCGGTCTCGTCGTCCTAAACCGCTTCACCAGCCCGAAATCGAGAAACGTGATCTGGCCGCCGGGGCGAAACAGGTAGTTGCCCGGATGAAGTCGCCGTTGAACATGGCCACTCGATAGATCGATCCGAAGCTAAAACGGAAGAGCGTCTCGGCCGTGAGATTGCGCTCCTCCTGCGACCACGACGTGACCTCACCAAAGCGGGCCCCGGTTGCCAACTGACTCGTCAACACGGTTGGGCCACTCAGCTCGGGAATGATGTGGGGCACGGTGATGTACGGGTGTCCATCGAAATAGTCGGCGTAGAACTGTTGACTCTTGGCCTCGAGTTCGTAGTCGAGTTCCTCAATCAGCCGTGACCGGATCTCGTCGACCACCGGCTCGGGATCGAGGCCAGGAACATCGACGACATCGCACCAAAGATCCAGCCGGCATTCTTCAGATCAGACGCCACTGCCTCCAGCGACGCCCTGGTACTGCAGCTTGATGGCAACCGCTTCACCGTCACGGGTGATAGCGCGTGGACTTGGCCGATCGAGGCCGCTGCGATTGGCCTCGGGATCCCACGTGCGGAACAAGGTCGTCGGGTGAGCGCCAAGGGCCTCCCGGCCAGGCCGACGTGGCGAGCTCGGGTGTCATAGGCGGCGCATCGTGTTGCAACGACGACAACGTCGTCCGCACGTGGTCGGCAAACCCGTGTCGAGATAGCTCGCCATTTGGCCGATTTTCATCATCGCGCCTTCATGTTTCCGAGCTCGGCGGTCAAGCATCGGCGGCAGTCTTCATCTGGAACTCGTGAGTGATTTCCTGCTTCCGCTCGGCTGACGCAAAGGTCTGTTTTGCCTTCGAAACGGCAAAACGTCCGCTAGATCTTGCTCCGAGTCGTGCTAGCCGGAAATTTCGGGCAAGCTGACGGGAAGTAGAAACGGGTTGGTCCGACGAACGAGAGCTCACAGATGGACAAGGCTACGGCCGAACTTCGCCAAGACGGCCATGCCGACATTCCCACGCTGGCGACGCCGCGGCTCTTACTTCGAGGCTGGAACGAAGACGACATCGAGCCCTACGTGGCGCTTTGTGGTTCTCAACGGGTGATGAGCTACATCGGCGGCGGCCGTCCGCTGAGCCGCGACGAGGTGCACGAGCGACTCGGTCGAATCGACCCGTTCTGGGCCCAACACGGCTTCGGGTTGTTCTCGGTCGTCCAAGAATCGACCGGCGACTTCATCGGCATGTGTGGGTTCAGCCTTCCGACCTTCGCTCCTCAGATCATGCCCGCTGTCGAGATCGGGTGGCGCCTGGCGGAGAACGTCTGGAATCAGGGGTACGCCACCGAAGCGGCGGCCGCCATCCTCGATTGGGGCTTTGCGACCAACGATTTTCCCGAGGTCGTGGCCATCGTCCAACGCAACAATATCCGGGCCTCACACGTCGTTCGGCGCCTGGGCATGGTGGAGGGCATGGCCATGAGTGTCGGGCCGACCAATGTTGCGACGACGCTGTATCGCCTCACCGAGGCTCGTTGGCAGGAGGCAGCACGGGTTGGGCGCTAGGAAACGGGGCCGTCTGGCCCGGCCGACAACCCGCCGGCTCACCACCAACGAGTGTGAGTTCTACGGCCACCTTCCGAAGGAGCTGCAAGGCCGGGTCAAGATCACGACGGTTCCGGCCATTCCTGGCGGGTACGCCGGCATCACGCTCGGGTCGCGGGTGTTCCTGGCCCACGCGGTCGATCCCGCGTCATTCAGCGAGCTGGTCGCTCACGAGTTGGTGCACGTGCAGCAGTGGAAGGACCTCGGTGCGTTCCGCTTCCTGTGGATCTACGGGCGCGACTTCGTCCACGGTCTCGTGAGGCTCCGCAACTGGAATGCGGCCTATCGCGCCATCAGCCTCTAAGTCGAAGCCCGCACCACCGCCGCCGAAGTGGCCACTTCTACGCCCATTTCCGGGCGTAATCACCGCTGCTTATAGGGCAGGGTGATGGTGACCAGCGCGCCGCCGGCCGATCGGTTGGCCGCCACAATCGCGCCACCGTGCAATTCGACGATCGTTTTTGCGATTGACATGCCGAGGCCGGCCGAACCCGACTGGTCGCCTCGCCGGAACCGTTCGAACACGTGCTCGATGATGCCCTCGTCGAACCCGGGTCCATCGTCGGCGATCTCGATAACCGCCCCTCGCGGCTCGATCTTGGTCCGCAGCACGACGCTACTCGCTCGCGCCGCGGCGTTCCGCGTAACGTTGTCGACGACCTGGCGAATGAGGTTGTAGTCGGCCTCGACCACGACAGCATCGCCAACATCGGCTTCGACCTTCGCGGCGTCGACCCTGATCGATGCCGCCACCTCCTCGACGAGCAGGTCGAGGCGTAACGGGGCCGAGCGCACCGTCGACTGGCCAGACTCCAGACGGGCGAACTCGAGGAGCTCGCCCACCGAGGAGCCAGCGCGTTCGGTGGCCGCCAGAATCTCTTCGAGGGACTCGCGATATTGCTCGGGCTCGCGATTGCGGGCAAGGGCATGACCAGCTGAAGCCTGAATGATCGACAGTGGGGTACGCAGCTCGTGGGCAGCATCGGCGATGAAATCACTATTGACCAGCTTGGCGTGCCGCACTGGGGCGCCGAGACGACGCGAGCCAAGCCAGCCAGCTGCGGCAACGAGCGCCAACCCTAGGAGGGTGGCCCCCATCCATCGCAGTTTCGCCGCCCGTCGATCGGCGGCTTCGAACTGTCGATCGATGACGGTGACGAGCACGTTACTTTCGCCAATCCAGGTGGCAACGGCTGTCCACTCTCCCTCGTAGTGGTAGTCGGTGACGGCCGATCCGCCGAGCGCCGGCTCAGCGAGGCCAAGGAGCGGTGGCGTCGTCCAGGTTTCACCGATCGGATCAGTCCACTCGCCTTCGACGTTGACCCTCCAGGTGTTTCCCGGCGGTTCGAAGTCTTCAGAGGAGAAGAAGCGAAGCGCTTGATCGATCTGCGCGTTTCCTTCGTTGAGCGTCGTTTGTCGAATGGCATCAGCCGACGAACGGTAGCCAGCGACCGCGAGTGGTACGGCAACCACGGCAGCAAGCGCGGCGGCAGTCACGGCAACAGTCGCTCGCTGGCGAATCGAGATGTCGTCGCTCATGCGGCGATCCGAAAACCGACGCCTCGAATGGTCTCGATTGGCGCCGGATCGTTGGGAAAACTCAGTTTTCGGCGGAGATTGGCCATGTGCACGTCGACCACGTTAGACAGACCGTCGTAGTGCGCGTCCCAAACGTGCTCGAGGAGTTGTTCGCGAGAGACGACCTCGCCGCTTCGCCGCAACAGATAATCGAGCAAACCAAACTCGCGCGGCGTGAGCGGAATCATGATGGCACCTCGCCACACGGTGTGGCTCGCCGGATCAAGCCGAACGTCGCCACACGACAAGACAGGGTGCTGGGCGACGGAGGTGCGCCGCATCAGGGCGCGGACGCGAGCGGCGAGTTCGGGAAAGGCAAATGGCTTCGTGAGGTAATCGTCGGCCCCGGCTATCAAGCACCGGCGACCTTGTTCGACAACCCGTCGCGGGCCGTGAGCAGCAGGATCAGGCAAACCCGACGATCCTGTCGTCGCCTCGGCGAACCGCCTGGCAGATGAGAGTCCGTCACCATCGGGGAGTCCCACATCGACGATCAGCAGGTCGTACTCATTCACGGTGAGGTGCTCGGATCGAGCGGTGATAGGTCGGCGCCACATCGACACGGCGGTACCCTCTTCTGTCAGGGCCCGGTTGAGCACCTGGCCGAGCGTCGGGCTGTCCGACAACAAGAATCCGCACGATGCAGTGTCCCACGTTCGCCATGAAGAAACCATGAAGACGTCGTTCACGATGCCTTCATAGACCGTTTCTGCAGGTGCAACCCATGGCGTACAACGACTGATCCGAATCGGCTGCGGCGGCCCACGTGCTGCGACGAGCCACGATGGCGTCGTCGGCCGACGCACTCGAAAGCTCTCGTCCTTGACGAGGCGATCGACTACGTCCTCGACGCCACGCCGTTGCTTGACGAACCGCCTCGTGAGGATTGGCCGAGACGGTGATCTGGTGGACCAACCAGATGGCCCGCCCCGACGCTGGCATCCACGAGCGAATGACCTGGTTCTGGCACGGTGTTCTGACCAGCAGCGGCTCGGCGGCCAACTCGGAACACATGGTTGGCGACCAGCTGCAACCTCCCGATCAACGTGCTGGCAACTTCCGCGAGCTCCTCCACGGCTTTGTGACCGATGGCTTGCTGCTCCTGTTCCTAATCGCCGACGGCTCGCAGGCCAGCAATCCCAACGAAAACCTTGCCCGTGAGCTGCTGGAACTCTTCACGATGGGACCCGGTGATGCGTCGAAGCCCAACTACACCCAGGACGACGTCCGCAGTACGCCGGCTCGTGGCTGCGGGTGGTTGAGCAAGACCCAGAAAACGAGGACCGTTCTGTCGTCCGGTTCGAACGGGCCAACGCGCGACGCTCCACTGATCTTCATGACGAAAGCGCCGATTGGAATAGCGACTGCGATCGTCGATCGGGTCTGTGATCACCCGGCGACGGCCAGACGGATTGCGTTCGATTCCCGGACCGACCTGCTGGCGTCGCCCCGACCGACGACGGCGCACTCGAGCTCGGCACCTGGTGGCAGTCGAAAGACCTCGACATCAAGCCACTCGTTGGCCGGATCTTGTCCAGCCCAGAATTTCGACAAGCACGACTGAACCGGCCACGGTCGGGCCTCGAATGGTGGATTGCCGCCAACGCTGGCCTCGGCCTCACGATGAGTGAATATTGGTCGCTGCTGTCACTGAACAAGCGTTGGGCGCACCTGCCGCCCAATGTCGGCGGCTGGCCTCGTGACTACTCGCTGGCTCAGCGGGTGCGATGTTGGAGCGGGCCAAAACAGTGTGGCAGCTCGTCGGCTCGGAGACCCCACCTCCAATGACGGCCTCGATCGATGACGCCGTTCGCCGTCTTGGCCTGCTCACGCTTCGGACAGCCCGGTTCTCGCTCTCGGCGAAGTGAACGAGCCGTTGTCGACCCGACGACGACCGCCAACTCTGCCCGCTGGCGTTCAGCCCTCTGCCTACCGGAGTTCAACCTCGCATGACTAGTAAGCCGCTCCCCTCCCTTCGCACGATCAGGTGGACCCATACTCGGTCGACGCCTGCTGTTGCAGCAACTCCTCGCCGCCAGTGCGGCTGGCACTCTGGCTGCCTGCGGGCGCTTCGTTGGCGATGGCGGTAGCCAACCTCGCCATCGCACATCCAGTCAAGCTGGCCTCGCCCCACTAATGTTGGTCGTCGAGTCGACGACTGCTCGGCCATCGCGATACTGTCGTTATCGATCTTCAAGGCGGTAACGACGGGCTGAACACCGCCGTCCCCGCTGGCGCCAGTCAGTACTACGACTTACGCCCCAACAATGCGATCCCTGACGACGAGGTGCACTCGTTGTCCACCGACGGCTCAACCTCGAGCTGTTGTCCGTCGCGCCTCGCCCACGTCCACGGCGTTGGTCCGGTTCAGGCAACCGTCGCATTTCGTTATGGAGGATCGCTGGGCGCGGGCGACGTCGATGGTGAGGGACGCCAACGAGACGGTTTCCTCGGGCGACTATCAACTCGGTGGCCAACAACAATCCACCACCGGTGTGTCACTCGCCGGTTCGACCCCCACTTCTTTGGCAGCGGTTGCGGCTTTTCCTCGCTTCCGCCAGCGACCTGAACGCCTTCGTGGTTCATGGAACAGACCGATTGGGAGGAGCCCCGGATTTCCGAACAGGCATTGACCGGTGCTTTGACGGCGAAGCCTTGGGTGAGTTGGTTGGCGACTCGTACGGCGTGTTGGCCACCGTTGCCCGCCAGCTCGAAGCACTGTCTGATGAGTTCGACGAATCGCTCGCCGACCGATTCGCCGATACGGGCGAGCTTGGCAACCAACTCGTACGGTCGGCATGCTCATCGATGCAGGTCGACACCACCATCTTCTACGCCCAAATGGGGTGGCCGCCACACCCACACCTACCATCGGGGCAACCACGATCAACTCATGAGGTACCGATCGCTCGATCGCTGCCTTCCTTGATTGGATGGACACCTGGCCGGGGCGATGACGTGGTGGTTGCGACCGCAAGCGAATTTACGTCGGCAGTTGAGAATGACTCAAATCTTCGACCACGGTGTCGTCAACGATGCTGCTCGCTGGCGCGGTTCTGCCGGGGTCGGCGGCAGCCATCGCCACCTGACGACCTCTTCGACGACGACGGAAACCTACAGACAATGGTCAGTTGACCGCTATCTCGCATCGGCCGCTGAGGAATGGCTCGGCGTCGAGGCCGCCTTCTCCAGTCCTGGCCAACGAGCCCGGAGCCCCTTGGCATCTGGGTAGCAGCACCCTCGTCATCCTCGCGAAGCGGTTGCAAATACGCCCAGAAATGGGCGTAGAAGGGCCAATCACTTCGCGAGGTGGTAGACTCTCGCGACGCCTGCCTGTATCCTGCTCTGCTGTTCTTGCCGTTGTCTTCACGGCCCTCGTGGTGGTGGCGGTTCCGTCCCACGCTGGCGCCCAACAGATTTCGACATCGGGGCCGACCCGACACGTCGGGCTTCTTCGTCGACTCCGGCGTCGGAGCGGACGCTTGCCGCCGACGACTATGAGGCCATCACCGTGGCCAACAACAATGGCATCGGCTTCACAGCCGACCAGTCGTCGGGTGACGACGCAAACGGGCAGGCCATCGCCAAACAGATTTCCGACAACAGCAGCCGCTACGACATGGTCGTCGTCTATTTCACCGACGGTATCTATACCTACGGGCCAGCGATGGAACAACGCAGCCAGCGACCCGGCAACGACTGTGGCTCTTCCAAAACAACGATGTACGGCGGCCTGAACGCTCTCGTCAGCGCGATGAACGGCAACCCGGGGCCACCACGGCCACCACCAACGCCGCGCCTACACGACAACGCCGCCTGAGCGACGACGCCACGTCGTTTACGGCTAGCGCCACCAGTGCCAACGACGGCGGTGGTATTCCCTGGCTCTGGATCATCCTCGCTGGCATCGCCACCTTCTTCTTCGTCCGCTGGCGCGCCGCCAGGGCCAAGGCCAAAAAGAAGCTCCAGGCCGACATGGACGCCGATCGCAACGAGATCGAAGAACAGCTCAAGGACAGCGCCGACCAGGTCATCTCGCTCGGCGACCGGGTCATCGCCAGCAAGGACCAAGAGCTCATCGACCTCTACGAGAAGGCCAGTAGCGCGTACCAGGAAGTGAGCCAATCACTCGACGAGGCGTCTACGCCCGAAGCAATCGATGCCCTCGATGACCGGATCGACCAGGCCGAGTGGGAACTCGACGCCATCCAGGCCCGCCTTGATGGCACCCCTGTTCCCCCGTCGCCCGCCGAAATCGCCGCCCGCCAAGCGCAGGCTCCGGCCCCAGGTTCGATGCCGCCCGCGCCGACCGGATCGACGACACCCCCAGCGCCGCGCCGCGGTTCGGCCGACCGTCCAGCCCTCGGACGCGACGAGTCGATCTTCAACGGCAACGGTCCCGCCCGTACCACCAACCGGGGCTCGAGTTATCGCCCACGTCGCCAGCCCGGTCGTGGCGGCGGCATGGGAACGTCATTGCTCATGATGCTCGCCACGTTCCTCTTCAACTCGTACGGTCAGCGTTCTCGGCGCACCGAGCAGCGAACCATGAACGACCCATCATCGGGCGCCAAGCAATCCCCCGGTGGCGGCTTCGGTGG
>JAWKIN010000044.1:0-13705 GCA_041394345.1 Acidimicrobiales bacterium
GGCCGGGTCGTCGGACGGACCCGGGATCAGGCGGGCCGTCGCCTCCCGCACGACCGCAGCCTGGTGCTCGTCGAAGAACCGAAAGTCCTCGCCGGATTCCTGGGAGGACGCCACGCCGGTCATCGACGCGGGAAAGTAGCGCAGCAGCGGCGTGAGCCCTGCTCCGATCACGAACTGGCGCCGGTTGATCTCCATCGGCCCTCTCTACCGGTGCCGGGGCCGACGCCGGCTCAACCGGCTCGGGACGCTCACTCGTGGAGCCACGAGGCTGCGACGTCGGCGGCCTCGAACTCGATGTCCATGCGGTCACTCTACGGCGGCCGACGCGGTGCCCGGCCGCCGAGGGTCGCGTCAACAGGCTCGGCACCGGCGCCACGAAGGCTCTCAGACCGGGTCCAGCTCAGCGCCGTGTCACAGACAGCCGGCGGGCGCCGCGCGACGACGCCGTCAGTCGCGCGAACGTCCCCTGCCGCACAGGTCGGTGTTCCTGCCCGAAGTAGCCTCTTTTGTCCGATCTCGGCCTGCCGCCTAGGGTGAGATTCCTCCGAGCGAACAAGGCGGGGTCATGCGGAGGAGAGCGGCATGCGCAATCGTCTGTGGGCTCATCGCGGCGCTGAGCCTCTCGGCATGTGGAATCGCTGTGGTGAAGCCCGTGCGCCCGCTGGCGACCAGCGGTGAGAGTCGCACGGTGGTCTTGATGGGCGACTCGATCATGTGGCAGGCCGAATCGGCGATCAAGACCGAGCTCGACCGCGCCGGTTTGCACGGCACGGTTCACTTTCGCGCCGTCAAGGGCGAGAGTCTCCTTGCCGACCCGGTCCGGCGACGTGTGCGCGACGCGATCCGCGAGACCGGCGCCGACATCGTTGTCATGGCGTGGACCGGCAACGATCGATCGTCTCCCGATGCCGGCTCGAACGCATGGCATCAGAGGTGGAACCGAGAGCTCCAGGCGGTGATCGGCGACGTGAGATCGCTCGGCGCCGAACCGTACGTCGTGTCACCACCTCCGTTCTTGCGGAGAACCCGAACCAACCGCGTCAGCTACGACGCGGGGATCGTCGCAATGATGACGGACGCAGGTCATGTGAGCTGGTGGCGTGCTCTCCAGGCCGACGACTGTCGGGTGTGGGTCAGCAACGCCCGGGGCGGGCTCTCCGAAGGCACGTCGTGTTTCGCCTTCGATCTCGTCTACCCCGAGGACGGCGGCGTGCGGAAAGTGCGTTGGAGCGAAGGCGCCCACATGCAGGATCCTTGGGGCACCTGGCGCGTCGCGCGGTGGACCGCCTCGGCGATCAGTAGCGAGTGGCGCTGAGCGCGTCGGGATCACCCCCGACGTCATCAGCGGCACGAGTCCGGGCTGCGCTCAGTCGTGGAGCCAGGGCGTGCGCGACAGGCCAACGAGCAGCCCGTCGGATGTCTGGAGCTGTGCCACGGTCTGACCCCAGGGGCAGGCCGAGCGCGTCCACGTAGAAGCGCTTCGCCTCGTCGCGGTCGCTCACGATGGCGGAGAACCCCGCCACGAACTCGATGTCCATGCGCGCACTCTACGGCGGCTGACGCGGCGTCCGCGTAGACTCGACCGTCCTGCGCTCGTAGCTCAACGGATAGAGCATCTGACTACGGATCAGAAGGTTGGGGGTTCGAATCCCTCCGAGCGCGCTGCTTGTACTGGTGAGGTAGCGTCCTCGGCGCTCAAGTAGGCCGATGTCTGCTCCGCTGTCAAACCCCTGTCAAACGCAGCCAGTCCGTCCGCAGCCTCGGGGGTTAGTCAGAGTCCTGAGAGTCCTTGGTTTCGCGCGGGCGACTACGGTCACGCACCGGTGCTTCGTCGAGCAGCGCGGTCATGAGTTCGACCAGTTTCTCGATCCCGACGGGACCGACAACCGGATCGGTGGGGCCGGGAGGGATTTCGTCGAGGAAGCGGCCGACGTCGACGTCGTCTGCGCTGACCCACGCGAGCTGAGCTTCGGGGTCCAGTGGAGTGTCCGGTGCGATGGTGTCGACGACCAGGGTGGTAGCGGCGGAGTTCGTGGCCTTGGCGAGGGCGTTAGCTTCGTCGCCCGATCGCCCCTCGAGAACCCGAACAGCGGCCTGGACTGTCGGCCGGTGGTGAGCGATGTCCATCCGAAAGAGGTTGTTGGGAACGTCTTGGTTGCCAAGGGCCTGTACGACCGGCGAGTAGTCCGGTCCGTCGCGGAACAGCTCGGCCATCCACCACAGGCGCGCTAGCGCCTGCTTGTAGTCCGGGCCGACGAATCGATCGTTGGTCGCGGCACTGTTAACACCCGAAAATGAGCCATCCGGCGATCCCCAGCGCCATCGGACGTAGTCAGGGGCGAATACGCACCCAAACCAGCGCCACAGGTCTCGCCGTGCTGCTTCGCGGCGCGTCAGTCGCAGCGCGAAATGGAGGCGAGGCGCAAGCCACATGTCAGCTTCGGTGCCCATCGCCGGTCCGAATCGGCGCATCGCCTCGTCGAGAACCGTTCGGATCGCGTCAAGGTCAACCGGATGGTCGACATCGAGGTCACGCTCATAGTCGGCGAATGAGGGCGACTCGCTGCCCTCGCGGAATCCGGGAGTAACCAATCGTGCAGCGTTGTAGTCCAGTGTCTTAAGAGTGGTCATTCGGCACCGTCCTCGCCGTCGCTCTCCAGGTGATCGGAAATGCTACGGATTCCTCCGCGGAGAAGACTGGGAGCCCGAGCCTGAATGGCGACCGCCGGAGCAAGGACTTCCTGAAGAACGCCCGCGCTCTCTGGCGTCGTCCGAGCCGTCCAGGCATCGCGAAGCGCCTCGTCGGTGGACTTGTCCGGGTACATGTGGCCAAAGAGGTTCTCGAGGACCGTGCGCTGCCAGTCCGAACTTGGCCAGGCCGGCTCCCCCGTGTCTTCGTTGATCTCGATGGCGTTCATGGCTGCATCGAACAGCGAGGTCCACGCCATTTCAGCGATCGAAGCCCTTGTTTGGTCGTGGAGCGCACGTTCAACGCGTCGTGGTCGCCGCTTCTCGAGCAGTTGTACGAGGCCGTCGAATGCCCTATTGAGATACAGCTGCGGCTCATCCGGATCGATCGAGAGATATACATACTGATCGACGTACCGCTCGAGAAACGCGTGGTCGCTACCGGGATTCTTGAAGTCGATCCACGAGATCTTGATAGCGCCGTTGACTGGTCGATCAGGAAGGTCGTCGAACCGGATAGTCCACGGATTCGCCCACCCGATGATTCGATTGTCCTCTCCGTCGACCTTCGCGACGACACCTCCGCGGAGTTCGGCGTGCGCATACCAGAAAGGCCGCTCGAATATGAGTTCACCGATCCATCGACCGGCGGAATCAGGGTCGCTCCTCAAGGTCGCCGAAGCTCTGTGATTGGACGGGCCGCAGTTCGCGAGAATAACGGCTGCCGGGTTATCGACCTCAGAAATCTCGCTTGGAGGCCCCGTCATCGACAACGTGATTCGAGCGCTTTCCCATTCCTCCCGCTCGATCCCGTGTAGGTCGATGGTGCGTTGGTCGTGGTCGACGCGGTCTCGGACGAGCGTGTCGTCGATGGCTACTTCCTCGATCATCACGGCCACGTCACCGAACAGCGTCTTATACGGGAAGAGAGTTTTCATGGCTAGACCTCGTCGGTGTGAAGGCGGACGTCTACGAGAACCTTGGATCGCCGAGCGCCGACCGGATGGCTCGCCGGATCGCTGATAGCGGAGAACGTTGCGGTTCTCGCGGAGGCAGGAGCAACAAGCCGCCCATACTCGTCGAGCTCGCAACGCTCGACCGGTTCAAGGGTGGCCCACTCAACCGGGATCGTCGATCCGGACTCGGTTCCGAATCTCAGAATCGGGGTCACCGTCCACCCGCGGCTGTCTTTACGGGCAGGCAACGCGAGCGTTGCCTCCGAAATCACCCAAGCGCCGTCCTCATCGATGGAATGGCCGCGAACGCTCTTTATGCGCGGCCGTTTGCCGCTCGTCGTCGGCGGAACAATCCGAATGAGTTCTTTGAGTGACTCGGGCCCGTCGGAAAGGTCGCGGTTGGGTTGGCGGATTACGGTGCGGATCTCCTTCTTCACGGCGCTGTCGAAGCGATCGATCGCAGCCTTTCCACCGCGCGCGTAGCTCGCTGTAACTTCCGCGGTGCCGGTCCACTTGTTGTGTGCTGGCGGTTCCGCTGCGCGCAGAAACCGGTCAGCTGCGAGATCGGCAGGAGCGCTCCCCCCTGCTTCGCCGGCCAGCACGATGGCGTGGAACGGCCGTGCGCCGATGGGAAGAGCTCCTACGCGGGGCGATTGGATCACCATGCGACTGCCTCGTAGATATGTGATGGCTCCAGGTTTTGTGGCGGATCGACTGTCGTCGTCCTCGTCGCTTGCTTGGGCGACGAGGAGAACCGCCTCGTGTTCGTAACGGCTGTGTGTGGGTTCGTTTGTCCTCTTGGGCACCTGCAGGGTCACGTCGCGACGTACAACTTCCCCGGCTTCACTCAACGCTTCAACGACGTCGTCGTTCAGATGCCGCTGGAACGCCGCGACTTTCGCTGGCTGGTGACGCGCCGGATCGACGTAGTTCTCGAGTATCGGCTTGCCGTTACGTTCAGCTCGGACCACTACCTGCAAACGGGCTGGCTCATCCGGTCCGTCAACCATGGCCGGCCAGAAATTGTCCGCCAGGCTTTGGGAGAATCGTTCGGCCACGTCCTCGATCTCCTCGACCTCGCCGGAGGCGTCGTACGCGCCGACGACCAAGAACGAGGTCCCCGGGCGGCGGTCCTCGCGTCGGAGGTAGAGATCTCGAGTGA
The DNA here is from genome assembly GCA_041394345.1 of Acidimicrobiales bacterium. Classification (GTDB taxonomy): domain Bacteria; phylum Actinomycetota; class Acidimicrobiia; order Acidimicrobiales; family SZUA-35; genus JBBKWJ01. Next base: position 4,807 of record JAWKIN010000044.1, read on the forward strand.
GGGCGTCGTTTCCCCAGTAGGAAGTTGTGCGTTTTGGTCCGTCATCCGTGTCGCTCGGATCTTCGGTGCCGTACCAGCCACGCCCCGCGTACTCACGCTCTTCGATGGAATGCCACGGTAGGTCGATCACTCCGATGAAACGGTCGTCTGTCTTGCCCGACTCTGCGATCGAGAGAGTCGAGTTGCACAGGACAAGCCCGAACTGGCTCGAGGATGGGAACGTGGCCCAGCCGAGCCCGAAGCTGCCGCCAGCAGTCCCCCCTTTCTGAGAATCCAGAACGTTTCGCACCACAGCCATGAAACGGCCCTCGTCGAATTCGGGACCTGTCAGACCGTTGGCGTTGAAGTCTTCGACTCTGATCAGGACCAGTCGACCCTCATCCAGTTGCCCCAGCCCCCGACCGATGGTGGTGCCGGCTTTCGTATCCATCGCACGCGCTGCTTCCAAATGCGGGCGCACATCGGAAAACCTGATCGCCTCGAGGAAACCGGCGAGGTGAGAACCAGAGATCTCCGAGACGGTGTAGCGGGCTTCCACCGACGGACCGGTCGGGAGCTTCTCATCGCTGATGTTCTGGCCTGATTCGCGCGCGAGGGTCCCGATGTCGGTTTCGAAGGCGTAGGCGGCGGGATTCCCGTACTCCCGTCCGCGATCACGGGGTGCGGGCCTCCAGTACCACACGAGCTCCTCCCGGTACTCGGAGCGAAGGGTTTCGATCTCGGCGTCGGCGATGGGGGGAGACGTGCCCTCGCCGAACTGCAGAAACCCGGGAGTTACCCCAAGGAACTCCGCGATTCTCTCAAGGTTTGGCGTAGAGGGGCGCTTCGATCCGCCGCACCAGGAGGAAACAGACGCCGCCGAGACACCGAGCTCCTGCGCCAAGTCGGCCTGGGAGACTCCCTTTCGGGAGAGCGCCTCGTTCAGCCGAGCTTCGAACGTCGTGTCGTTCATATCTCTCCTTGTGGTTAAGACGTGAGGGCCTCGGGCGGCCACTGAGGGATCAAGTTAACCACGGGCTAACTGATCCTGCAAGCAGATTGCGGGCCGTATCTGGGCTCACGCCGCGAACTCCTCGCCGAACTCAGTTAGGGAGTAGCGGCCCTCAATCTGCCCAGAGCTGACGAGTCCCCACTCCCGACTACGGGCGACGTACCCGGCCGAGTTAGTTTCAGCTTCGCTCTTCTTCCAAGTTGGGTAATTGCTACCGAACGTCTGGGCGAGCTCAGATCGGGTCGGCTTCTCTGCTATCGCGCGGATCAGTAGAGCGAAGGCCTCCCAGTCGGCTTGGGCGTGAGCCTTCAGAAAGCCCAAGAACGCAGAGGCGTACTCCTCGGGGTGCGGTTGAGAAACGGTCAGGCCGGCCATCGAACGGAGCAGGTCGTACCCGGCTTCCGTGAGCCCGAGGCGCGGCTCGTCGCCACTCGTGTCCAGAGCGAGCACGCCCCACTCGAACAACGGCCCGCGGGCCTCGATCCGACCTCCCTCCTTTCGGAGTGACCCGACAGCGAAGCCGAGGAACGCATCCTCTGCTGCCTGACGCTTGTCCGAGTTTGTTGGGAACAAGGCGGAGGGCTTCCCGCTCACGGTTTCGTCAAGGACCTTCATTCGCGCGCCCACATCCCACGCTTCGCTCACAAGTTCCTTGAGCGTGGGCTCGAAGGAGACCGGTCCTTCACCTGCCAGGTCGCACAATCGGCCGGCGGCCCAGAGCGATGGATAGTCCCGATTGTGGAGGCCGAAGAGCGGCTCGCTCGGACGCTCGTCCGACGGCTGCAGGAATTTCGCGGGACGCTCCGGAGAGGGAAGGGCGGTCTTGCCCAAGGCCCCCGGTTCGGTCCGTTCGATTACCTCAAAGGTGCTGGATGGTTCTTCGCTGTTGCCGTCGAATCGAAGCTCGAGGACCATCGCATCGAGCGCCTCGTGTACGAACTGCTCCCGAGATTTCAACCCGCCAGCTCCCTGGCGAATCAACTCGTCCATCTTGTCTATTAGTCCGCTCTCGAGCGGTATACGGAGTAAACGCTTGTTCTGCATGGGGCCAGTATAGCACGTCATACTAGCTATGGCAACTCCACTACCCCCTATAAGGAGAGGATTCATAGAGGAAACCTTGAGATCCCCTGCCTAATCAAGGGAACGGGGGTTATCAGGCGAGCACATCAAGGCTAGCGACGTGAGGTTGCTGCTCTCTCGACCCAGTCAGCTGCGGAGGATGGGTCGTCGTGTTCCCAGACGACTATGAGCTTCCAGCCCGCATCGGCGAGCCGTTTCTCGGTATCGCGGTCGCGCTCGACGTTCCTCTTGAGCTTCCTGGCCCACCAGTCGGCGTTGGCCTTCGGGTATGTGGCGTGTTCCGGGCATGCGTGCCAGAAACAGCCACGCACATCGACCGCGACCTTTGCAGGTCCGAACACGATGTCGAGCTCTCTGCGGAGATCGGGGAGCACCCGGCGGTGAAGTCGATACCGGAGACCACGTCTATGGAGCTCACGCCTTAGGGCGACCTCGGGCCCGGTGTTCTTCTCGCGCTGCGCCCGCATTGCCCGAGACTTCGCTTGGCCGGGCGGTTTCCGATCCGTAGCGTTCACATCGGCAAGACTCGCGCGGTGAGCAATGTTCCGTCACGGGACGCCGCAGCAGACGACGTCGTGCAGTGGCTTCTTGCTCTTCCGGACTTGGAGGAGACGCTCGGCGACGTCCTACGTCGCAGCTTCGACGAAGTGCTCGACGGTCAGAGGACGGGTCGTTGGCGGATCGAGGATCTCGAGAAGACAGAGAAGACGTACATCGGTACGAAGGTCGAGATCTTGCTTCGCGAGGCACTAGGCCTTCCGGAAGGGGCGACTCTGGACTACGAGATCGCAGGCCACGAAGTCGACTGCAAGTTCTCACTCGGCGGGAAGGGTTGGGCGATCCCACTGGAAGCACAGAACAGGCTCTGCCTGTTGATCGCGGCGGATGACGACTCCTCGCTGTTCTCGGTCGGCGTTCTTCGCTGCGCTCCCGAGGTGCTCACCGCACCCAATCGAGACAGGAAGCGCGGGGTCGGCAAGACGGCGCGCGCCGCGACGCGCTGGCTCTACCAGGACGCACCCATGCCGCGGAATCTCCTTAGGTCACTTCCGGATGAGGCTCGTGAGCAGATCGTTGGTGGCGAGGCGCCATCGAGCGGGCAGGCTCGTGTTGATCAGCTGTTTCGTCTTGCCCAGGGGCAGATCGTTCGACGAGAGACCACCCTGACGGTTGCGCAGCAGGCGGACCCGATGAAGAGAGCGCGCGACTCGCGCCTGCACCTTCTGGATGAGGGGGTCCTGATCCTGGGGCATCAGGGAGAGCATCCCCGAATCGCCGAAGAGCTCGGATTGCCGGTACCACGCAAGGGCGAGCTCGTGTCTGTGCGGGTCGTTCCGTGTGACGAAGCGGAGTCTGCCCCGAGGGCCACCGTGATCGGTGGCCGGAACTGGCGCGTGGCTGCGAGCGATGATCCGACGACACCCGGACCCGACGACTACTGAAGCCTCCTAGCGATAGCGTCGCCGATCGCGCCGGCGAGTCGAGGGGGAACGGCGTTTCCGATCTGCTTTGCTATTTCGATCTTCGTTCCGCACCACAGGTAGCTCGGGTCGAAGGTCTGGAGGCGAGCGGCCTCGAGGTGCGTGATCGGCCGGTTCACGCGCTCTTCGGGCCGATCCTGTTCCCACTGCGGGTGCAGATACTGCCCCTTCTCGGGCTTGAAGAACTCCGTTCGGATGGTGAGTGAGGGGGCGTCCCATTGCATTCGTCCCATCACGTCGGTTGTTCCGGTGGGCTTGTTCGCCCAGCAAGCCGGCAGCAGATGATCGGGCAGGTCGAATCGACCACCGCCCGGGGGAATGTGGTCGTACCGCTCGAGCGACGTCGGTCGCGGCCGTCTCCCGAGGTGGATCTCCTCTCCCTTGAAGATCCCCGGAACGGCGCGCCCGTCGAACATCGAAACGGTGCTGTCGGGGAGCTCGGTGGTCGCCGGAAGTTCCGGTAGCCCCTGAATAGCGCTGCGTACCGTCGTCCAGGGCGTGAGCCCATCCGCTCCGTCCTTGGAGTGCGTCGGTTCAGGAAGAGCGACGGGCCCGATACGGGACGCGACGAGAATCGTTCGCTGGCGGCGCTGTGGGACCCCGTAGTCGGCAGCATTCAGGACCTGCCAGTCGACGTGCTGCCAACGCCGGAGGCGGCCACCCTCGAGTGCATCCATCAGGAGTGCAAACTCTGCGCTCTTGGAGAAGCGGGCGACGTTCTCGAGCACGAAGACCTGAGGATCCGCGGCTTCGACGATCCGCATGAACTGTTTCCAAAGCTTGTTGCGCGGGTCATCCGGATCGCGAGTGCCGAGGTTGGAGAAGCCCTGGCACGGCGGTCCACCGATCACGACGTCGGTCTCTGGTATCTCATCGCTCAGAACCTCGTCGATGTCAGCCCACCGCACGTGGTGTTCGTCGAAGTTCGCCGCGTACGTGGCGGCGGCGAAGAGATCCCACTCGACCGCGAGGATTGGTTCGAAGCCCGCCGAAACGAAGCCGGCGGTGAGGCCACCACAGCCTGAAAAGAGATCCACAGTGGTCGGCACGCGCCCCGAGCCTAGATGCGCGCTTGAGCGACGCTGCGGACCCGGCATTCTCCAATCAAGGCCAAGCTCGCACCCATCTTGCTGCCGTTCTCTAGCTGGAGCCATGACTCACCCCTCGTCGTAGATCGAACGTATGTTCGTATCTGGCTCCGTGCAAGGGATTTCTCTCGATGCCGAAAGCACGAGATCGGCCACGCGTGCCGCGGCATCCGCTTGCATGCCGGGCATGACATGGGCGTATTGCTGGAGTGTGAAGGCGGCGGACTCGTGGCCGAGCCGCTCACTGATCACCTTCACCGGCACTCCGGCCTGGAGTGCGATCGTGGCATGAGTGTGGCGGAGGTCATGGAGGCGTATTCGAGGTACGCCGCTGCGCATGACGGCGGCGTCGAACTGCTTGGACAGGCTGTCCGGATGGATCGGAGACCCGTCCTCGCGTGAGAAGACGAGGTCGCTGTCCTCGTAGTCCCCTTGCCAAGCCTCTCGATCAGCGCGCTGGCGCGAGCGCTGCTCGTCGAAGAGTTCGACGGTGGCGGTATCCAAGTCGACAACGCGTGCCCGATGGGACTTCGGCGTCGTTTCGTGAACCTCGTACGCAACCGAGACGAGCGAGTGGCGCACGGTGAGTCGCCGGCGCTCCTCATCCACGTCGTCCCAACGAAGCCCGAGGACTTCTCCGCGTCGCATTCCCGTCATGGCTGCGAGATGCCATGCCGGGTAGAGCCTGTTCTCCCGGGTGTGGTCGAGAAACTGCCTGAGCTCCTCAGGAGTCCAGAAACGAAGCTCGCGATTCTTCCTCTTCTCCGGGCGTGGTGGTCGCGCTCCGTCTGCCGGGTTCTGGGGGATGAGCCGGGCATCGACCGCGTCTTGCAGCGCTTTCCTGAGGATCGTGTGTATGTACGACACCGTTCGCGGACTGAGCCCACTGCCGTCGCGAACTCGGCCACTTGCCAAGAGCTCGGCATACAGGGAGTTGAGGCTCGTCGGACTGAGTCTGTGCAAAGCCACGGAGCCGAGGCGCGGCAATACGTGGAGCTCCAGGTTGCGGCTGTACGAGTCCCAAGTCGTCGCCTTGAGACGCTCGCGACTCGTTGGTAGCCAGTCCTTCCGCACGTACTCCTCGAGCGTCGCGCCCGTCGGTGCGACATAGGTGCCCGTGTTGATCTCGTTGACGATCCGAGCTCGGGCGGCTTCCGCCTCCTTCCTTGTCCGGAAGCCGCCGTGCCACTTCTGGCGGCGCTTTCCATTGCGATCACGACCGCGATCGACAACGACGTACCAGGTGGTCGTGGTACGGCCGTCGTGTGTGTAGTGAATGCGCTTGTGAATGTGTCCCTGCATCGTCGCCCCGTTTCAGGCGACGCGCGGAGCGCCGAGCCAGTCGAGCAACGCCGGGACAGGGACGAGCACGCGGCGACCGAGCCGCCTCGTCGGTAGCTCACCGCGCCGAGCAGCTTCGTAGGCAGCTGTTCGACCGATGCCGAGGAGCCTGGCGGCATCCTCGACGCTTATCGTGACTCGGCCCGTGAGTTGACCAAGCACCTGGTCGGTGGGGTTGGGAATAGGATCCTTCATGTCGGGACCTCCTCTGTAGGTCTCGGCCCGGCCCCGGGGTGTTCGCGCACCGCCGGGGCCACTGGTAGGTGCTGCGTAGACTTCTACGCAGCACCTACCGTACACATGGGGTGTGACATCTACGGAGGCTGCCGTGGGCCGCAAGGTTGATTCCGATGACCTCGTCGGCAGTGCGGAGATCGCGAAGCTCCTCGGAGTCCGGCGGCTTCAGGTCGTTCACGACTGGCGTCGCCGGCACGCAGACTTCCCGGAGCCCGTTGCTGAGCTCAGCAACGTCCTGGTCTGGAATTGGCCCGATATTGAGCGTTGGGCTCGTCACACGGGACGACTGAGGTGAGCAGCGTCGGGCCCGAGGATGCCACCTTCGTCATGAGCAACGGGTAGCTGTCACACCCAGGGTTCATAGTGGGGACATGGCATACGACATCGGCGAGAAGCCAGGCAAGGGCCGGTACTGCTGCACGAAGTGCGGTTGGTCCGTCGTCCTTGACGACGACTCGGATCGTCTGCCCCCGTGCGGTACGTGCGGGCCAGGGCAGCAGACCAAGTACGTCGCCTGCTGAGCGGCGCGCCTCAACAACCGAGTAGGTGTGGGCGCTTTCCAGGCAGAAAATGCCGGGAAGGTACTTAGGCGCGCGCTCCACCGAGTGCAGGCGGTTGTTGCGCTTGGTCAGTTGGCCGGGCGAATCGCGCTCCTTTCACGGTTCCGAATCGTCCCAGTCGTCAGGGCGCCTCATCTCCCGCCATGTCGCTAGTTCAGGCGAGTCGTCTGCCCACGAAATGGGCTCTCGAGCGAGCGCGTCGAGGTCCTCATCACTCACTGAGACTGAGGGCGGCCAACTGACAGTGCGCGGAACCGGGGGCAATACGCTGAGGGTGCGGCGGCGCTCCGTCCCCACGAAATCCGGCTCGACTTCCGTACTGGTTCCGTGACCTCCCCAAACCTGGACTACCAGGAAGCCGATAGCGAGCAAGAGGGCGAAGCAGTCTGGCTGCGAGTCTTTGGCATTTTCGGTGCCAGCAACGAGCATCTTGGCCACAAGGGATTCGGAGTACGCATCTCGATAGGCGAGCCGCACGCGATGGTGATGCGGTGGCCGGAGCTCACTCCGCATCAAGGTCCGGTCCGCGGGCGTAGTCACCGACGTTCCAGGTTCGTGGAACTCGAGGGCCATCATGGTCTTCGACGCCCAGGTTGCGACTTCGAGTTGCTGCCTTGGATCGAGTGTTGTGCGGTGCCCGCCAACCATGGGCCCGATGAGCGGTTGCACTCGTTGTTCGAGTTCCGACATCCAACCCGTGTTGCACGAGCCACACACAGCTCGGACGATGACTGTTGGATCGGGCACTGAGTATTGGCGGTCGCGCTCGACGAGCCCACCGGACGAATAGTGAATTCGCCAGTCGGGCGTTTCGGGCTCTTGGTCGGAGATGATCTCGGTCAGCCACAAGGGAATTACGTGTTCGCGCGTGAGGGGCCCCGCAGCCTCACAGAAGATGCAACGCCTGCCTGTCAGTTCGGACACCCTTCGAATCCTTGCAGTTGCGGGCAAACTGAGGAGGGCGCTCACCCGTAGAATGGTCAACGCGCCCCGTCGGGTGCCGGAAGGCCCGAGGCACGCCGCTCGCGTCAAACCGGCATCAACGAAGGGCGGTGAATCTACCGCCATCGGCATGGCGAGGGCCTTCGTTGTGAAGCGCAGAATCAGCGTGGGCCTTCGGCTATCCGTTGGCTGGGGCACAGCTGGAGCGGCAAGATTGGCTTATGAAGCCGACGGATGGATTCGTTCTGGCCGGGCCCGTAGCGCATGTGGGGCTTGATCAACACCCCGCTCAGCCGCCCGATGGACGAACGCGACATCGCTATGGAGGCGGCCCCTTCGCGAAGCTCAAGATGCCACCACTTCCGGAGGCTCCTGGTGTCTACCTTTGGGAGTTGGACGGCATGATCACCTACGTCGGGAGCACTCGTGGCACGCTTCGCAACCGACTCGGCTCGCAGGGATACTCCACCATCTCGACCTACAACACCTTCGCTCGACAACCGGGGCGCCGGAATGGCGGCCAGCAAACCAACTGCCGAGTCAACGCTCTGGCCAATAGCGCACTCGCGGACGGTCGCCGGATCGCCATCTGGTACCAGACGACCGAAGCCTCCGAAGCTAAGAAGGTCGAAGCCGCCTGGATGGACTCCTTTGGTGTGCCCGAATGGAATCTCCGAGATGAGCGACGCGGGTTGAGTTGATCCTGGGCTGTCGCTGCCGCCCGAGCGAGCCGCTCGCTCGGTTGGCCTCGTGTCAAACAGGCGTCAAACGAACTGCGCCGAACCTGCCGTCCGGGCTAGAGATCGTCCCGGGAGTCGCCAGCACGAAAGCCGTTCCGACCTGCACAAACAAGTACTGGGGCGCATCAGCGCGCACCCGGGAGCCTGACTACGGATCAGAAGGCTGGGGGTTCGAATCCCTCCGAGCGCGCTGAGTACGCACCAGCGCCGCGCCGGCGACGATGAAGAGTGCTGCGATGCCCAGCGCACCGAGGAAGTCGAGGCCGGTGAAGGGCAAAGTGCTGTCGGCCGGCCCTGCGTCATTCGGATTCCTGTCGGTCGGGGCTGCGTCATTCGGGTTTCTTGGGGCGCCCTGCGAGATCGGGTCACTCGATGCAACGCTCGAGTTGCCGGCCCTGTCGGTTGCGCGCACCGAGACGAAGTATGTGTGAGTGCT
>JAWKIN010000045.1:0-13383 GCA_041394345.1 Acidimicrobiales bacterium
CTCCGCTCTGTGCGGGCACAATGCCAGCGAGCACCGACACCAGCGTCGACTTTCCAGCCCCTGTTGAGCCAACGATCGCGACGACCTCACCGGGGCTCACGGTCAGGCTCACATCATGCAACACCTGCGTACCATCGGGGTAGGCGTAGCTCAGGCCAAACGCTTCGAGCCCGATCGGTCCGGTGCCCGGCAGTCCCCGCGCTTCGGGTGCCTCGGGGACCGATTCAGCAAACACGGCCTCGAGTCGCTTGTTGGCGACGACCGACGGCGGCATGCTCTCGAGGAAGAATCCGAACACTCGCATCGGGAACGCCAGCACACTGAAGAGTGCCGCCGTTTGCACCAGGTCACCAGGGGTAACCGCGCCAGACTGGATCCGGTGAGTGCCAACGATCATCACGACGACGATCCCGACGTTGGGCAAGGCGTCCATGACGGACTCGAATAACGCTCGAAGGAAGCCCACCTTGATTCGCAGATCGCGAAGGACGTGGGTCGCTTCGCTGAATCGGGCGCCCTCCTCCTCCTCACGGCCGAGGACCTTCACCACGAGCGCACCGTCGAAGCTCTCGTGAGCGATGGACGAAACCCGTCCAACACCGGCCTGCACCTCGGCTGCTGGACCCTCGATTCGCTTCGAGTAGATTCGGTTGAAAAGCGTAAGCGCGGGGAAGATGAGGAAGGCGATGAACGCCAAGACCGGGTCGACAAGGATGAGGTTGATCGCAGCAAAAAGAGCGAGGAAGGCCGCGCCAATCGAGAACGGCAGCGGATGGAGAACGTCGGCTGCTACCTCAGCGTCGTTGTCGGCATGGGCGAGAAGCTGCCCGGTCGGCACCTCCTGATGCCATGCGAGCGGCAGCCCGACGTAGCGCTCAGAAAGGCGAAGTCGATAGGTCGACTGCACTCGCTCGCTGGTCATACCGGCGTAATAACGACGAGTGACCACGCCAAAAACCCGGAGCATGGCCACCGCGATGACGGCCAACGACGACTTCCACAGCGCGCCAGCGGGGATCATGCCAGTATCGAAGGTGCGGATGACGACGTCGTCGGTGACTCGGCCTATAACGACCGTCGACAGAACGGTCGCCAAGGCAAAGAGGGCGGCGCCGATGACCGATACGACAAACGGGCCGGGGTGGAGGCGAACCATCGCGAGCACAACGCGCAGTCCGGCCATCAGACCGGTCGGCTTCTGTGGTTCGTCAATCGATGGGACAGTCATAGCAGCCCGACACTATCGGTTCACACCGGAGAGGAACGATTCATTTTCGCCCCGTGACAACGACCACATCACGTCGCACCCGAGACGGGCAGCCCGAGCCGAACCGACACCCATGGTCGATGGCCAGGCGGCCGTCACTTTCGACCAAGGCAATCGCGCCTAGCTGTCGTCTCGTTGTCGTCTCGCTGTCGTCTCGCCGCGTCGTCTCGTTGTCGTCTCGCCGCGTCGTCGAATCGGAGAATCCGACCCCTTAGTCCAGCGTGGAATACACCGTTGAGCGGTCGTCGGCGGTGGTGCCGCGAACCTCATCGACTGACGCCCGCAACGCGTCGAGGTAGTCGTCGACGACCCCGGTGTTGGAGTTGGACACGGTCGAATGAAGCGAGTCAGGCGGTCCCTGGCGGTCGAGATACCAACCACGCTTCATTAAGGCGTCGCCGAGGGCAAACGCGTCAACAGGGTCGTCGGATGTTGGATCGGCACTCAGCGCAACGAGTTGGTAGGCGCCGCTACCGAGGGTGCAGATGCCGTCGATCTCGGCGATGCCCGCCCGGATCCGATCGGCGTTGTCTAACGTCTGGGCGACAAGCGCCTTGTAGCCATCGACGCCGAGGTGGTTCATCACGGCCCAGGCCGCCGCCATCGGCAATCCGGAACGGGTGCCTTGCATGTTGGGCGAGGCGTAGAACCCGCCGAGCCAGTCGCTGAAGAGGAACGTCTGGTATTTCCGGAGTTCCTTGGTTCGGTGGAGATCACCGAGGCGCCCTTGGGCGAGTAGCCGAGCTTGTGAATGTCGGCCGAAATCGACGAAACCCCATCGACCCGGAAATCCCAGGCAGGCCTCGTCCCAGCATCTCGGCGAACAGCAGAACGAATCCGCCCATATGACATTCCAGTTTGCGTCGGCTGATTGGGCGAGCGCTGCTATCGCCGGAATGTCGTCGATGACGCCCTGCGGGTACTGGGGTGCCGAGCCAACGAGCAAGACGGTGTTGTCAGTCATGGCGTTCGCCATTGCATCGACATCAGCGGTCCAGTCGTCGCGCACTTTGGTCTTGTGAACCTTGATCCCGAACAGATGGGCGGCCTTGTGGAACGCCGCATGGGCACTCTCGGTGAGCACCATTTCGGGTTCGGTAATGCCACGCTCGATCCGACCACGCTCACGGGCAGCCTTCACCCCACAAAGGATCGATTCGGTGCCACCGCTGGTCATGAATCCAGACGCAGTTTCGGGGCCGGATAGCAAGCTTGCGGTCCAGCCGACGACCTCGCGTTGAATGTCGCCAAGCGAAGGAAACGCCTGAGTGTTCAGCGCGTTTTCGTGCAGATACATCGCGGCCGCCCTTTCCGCGACCTCATGCACCTCGGGTCCACCGTCATAGACAAGGCCGAACGTCTTGCCTTCCCGCCACTTCACATCGTTGTCACGCTTGGCCGACAGCTCGGCGATGACGTCGCCAACGGGACGGCCGCTTTGGTTCAGGGAAATCATGACGTCACGCTAGTACGCGAGGACATCCGCGCACGACCTGCGGTCAGGCAACCGTCACTCTGGTCAACTTGCTGGTTGATCGCGGAAGGGCGAGGAGCGCCGTACGAGTTTTCGACAAAGTCGATCGCGTCTGCACCGCCCCAGGTCCCAACGACGAGTCGCCCACCGACCCGCGAGGCGCGCACGTAGCAGCAACTCTCCACAGCGAGAGATCCAAAACAAACGACCACAAACCCGGCCTCAGCAGGCAGGCGGATTCCCGCGCTGGCCCCATGCCGACATCGAGCAGTGGCGCCGCACCGGGGCGAAGCACCGACGCGAGCGCTTCCACCCGCTTCTCCACGCGCATACCCTCGATCGAACGGCCCGCCCGATCAGGATGCTCAGCGTCGTCGTAGGCGGCCAACGCTCGCTCAGATGAAACATCGCGGGACGGGACCATCCGACCACGCTAGTCGTCGTCCCAACGTCGGATGTCAGTTCGGCGACGCGTCGGCGCGGCCCTGCCAGACTTCCGCCGTGCCTCTCAAGCGAGCTGACCCATCCCCCGCCATCGTGCTCAGTGCCGTCGGCATGGTCGCCCTCGTTTGGGGCGCCGGACCCGTTGTTACCAAACTCGTTACGGCGCCGCCCCTCGTCGGCGCCGCGCTCCGGTTCGGTCTCTCGTTTCCCGTTCTCTTCACCCTCGCCGCGATCACCGGTCACCGCGTAACCAGGGCCAGCCTCATGGCAGCTGCGCTACCGGGCATGGCGTTCGGGATCAACATGGTTTTCGTCTTCGCAACGGTGCAGGAGGCGGCGGTCGCGGTGCTTTCGGTCGTGGTCGCCCTGCAGCCAGCATTGCTGCTGATCGTCGCTGGTCCAATCTTCGGCGAACGGCCGACTCAGAAACACGTGCTGTGGACGCTCGTTGGCGTGGCCGCTACCGCTGGCGTCATTCTTGGAGCTGGCAAGGAGCTCCGAGCGTCATGGCTCGGGCTGGCGTTCTCGATGCTCGCGATGCTCACATTCTCGGTCTATTTCGTGCTCACCCGGCTCGCTCGAACGCGCCACAACGTCGACCCAATTCAGTGGATGGCGGGCGCCAACTTCTGGGCGTTTGTCGTGCTCATACCGCTCGTCCTGGTCTTCGTGGACCGCAGCGATATTCAGCAGTTCGGGGGTTATGACTGGCTCTGGATTGCGCTTGTTGCGTATGTGACCGGGGCAGCTGGCCATGTTCTCATGGGCTGGGTCCATGGGTACGTCGAGGCTGCTCGCTCGTCGCTCTACCTCCAGTCGATGCACATCGTGGCGCTCGGCGGGGCGTGGCTGGTGCACGACGAACCGATCACCTGGATCCAAGGCGTGGCCGGCCTAGTGGTGCTCGGCGCCGTGGCCGCAGTAATCCGCATCCCAACCGCCACCCCAGTACCAGTCGCTCCCCTTCCGTTGGCCACCGCAGACTCCGCTGGCCGGTCGCCAAGGTGATGTCAATCGTCCAGCGGGTCCATGGCTTGTCGGCCTTGCTCCTGCGATGGCGGTGGGGCGTACGTCGTGTCGACGCCGACTGCACCCTTAACTTCGCTTGGTCCGACTAAACGAAGTTAGCGACGGTAACGTCCTTCGATGATCGGCTCCCCAGACCCATCCGCTAACAAGGCCCATTTCGGCGGCTCGCTCCGACGAGTCGAAGATCCCCACCTGCTCCGGGGCGACACCACATTCGTAGCGAACGTCAAGTTGGATGGAGCGCTCGCCGTCCACTACGTGACCTCGATCGAAGCGCACGCCATGATCACCGCGATCGATACGGCAGCAGCCGCGTCCGCCCCCGGTGTTGTCGATGTTGTCACCGCCGCCGACCTCGACCTCGGGCCAACCCCTCCTGCCTGGCTACCCCGACGGGACGAGCCGCCCCTACCTCGCCATCGACCGGGTTCGATTCGTTGGTGAACCAATCGTCGTCGCGAGACCGTGACCCAAGCGGCGGACGCGAGCGGAGTTGGTAATCGCTTCATACGAACCGTTGCCGACTGTCGTCCGGATTCGACGAGGCTCTCGCCGACGGTCCCAGGCTCTTCGACCACCTCGAGCAACATGATGGAACCGTTCGTCGGTGGCAACGGGGCAATCGATTTCAGCTCCTACGAGGTCGTCATCGAGGCGGTAATCGAGAACCAGCGTCTCGCTCCGTGCCCAATCGAGACTCGAGTCGGAGCCGCCTACTGGGACGGCGACCGTATTGTTCAATACGCGTCGTGCCAAGGGGCCCACCCGATTCAGAAAGCAATCGCCTACGTCTACGGCATGAAGCCAACAGACGTCCGAGTTATCACGAACGACGTCGGCGGGAGTTTCGGAGCCAGAGGTCGGCCATACTCGGAGGACCTACTTCTGCCGTTCTTGTCTCGCCGAGCGGGAGCCCGTTCGTTGGACCCCAACACGGAGTGCCGATATGACTGGCCTTGGCCACTCACAGGCGCAACGAAACACAAATCCGAGGTGGTGGCGATCGCGACGGAACGTGCGGGCCATGTCGGCCGAGATCTTGGTCGATTGTGGGGCCTATCCCATCGCCGGCCCGGTGATGGCGCAAAACACGGGGCGAATGATTCCGGGTCCCTTCAATGTCGAGCGGGTCCACTGGACGGCGACTGGCGTATTCACCAACACCACGCCCCTGCGGCCTATCGGGGCGCTGGCCGACCCGAGTCTGGGCTTGTCGACCGCGCCGTCGACCTGTTTGCAGCCGAAGTCAATCTCGACCCGGTCGAGATTCGTCGCAAGAATCTGATTCAACCAGAGCAGATGCCGTGGACTAGTCCGTCTGATGTTCGCTACGACTCGGGCGACTATCCCCAGGCACTCGAGATGGTTCTCGACGCGTGGACCTCGGCACGTTTCGCGTCGAGCAAGCAGAGCGTCGAGCGAATGAAGCGACTAAGCAGCTCGGCCTCGGTCTCGACGTTCATCGATCGAACGGCCGGCGCACCTGGAAGTGAGTTTGGCTCTATCGAACTGCGACCCGACGGTTCGCTTCTGGTCCTAACGGGGTCATCGCCCTATGGGCAGGGCCATTACACGACGTGGATACAGCTTGTCGCCGAACGCACCGGAGCACCCAGTCGATCAGATCGAGATCTTCCACGGCGACACCGATGTCGTGCCGCGAGGTGGCGTCACTGGCGGCTCACGGTCAGCCCAAAAAGCTGGCAGCGCGATTGCCATCGCGACCGAGTCGCTCGTCGATCTGGCTCGGCAGCAGGCGGCTCGGCTGCTCGAGGCAGCCGTAGATGACGTTGTCCTCGATCTTGAGCGGGGCCGCTTTCACGTGAAAGGGGCGCCTGGCGCACAAACGTACGGCTGGGCCGATCTTGCGTCGGCGCATACCGAATCAGGCGAAGATTGGCTCTTCGGCTGTGAAAACGATTTCGACGGCGAGGGACCGACGGTGCCCTATGGCGCCTACGCCGCCGTCGTCGAGGTCGACATCGAAACGGGCGAAACCTCGTTGCTCCGCATGATCACCGTTGACGATGCTGGAGCGATTATCAACCCGATGATCGCGCTTGGCCAGGTCCATGGCGGCCTCGCTCAGGCTATTGGTCAAGCGCTCTACGAAGAGTTCGTCTACGACGCGAACGGCAACCCGCTCACCGCCAACTTCCTCGACTACGCCGTACCGTCGGCCGCCGAAATGATCCAGTTCGACTGCACGCTGACCGAGCATCCGTCGCCCAACAATCCCCTTGGCTGCAAGGGAATCGCCGAGTCCGGAACGATCGGCGGCGTACCGGCGGTCCAGAATGCAGTCATCGACGCCTTGAGCCACTTCGGCGTTCGCCATATCGATCTTCCTCTCTCACCGCTGCGGGTGTGGCAGGCATTGCGAGCGGTTCGCGAGGAGCGATAGGACGAGCGGTAGCTGGTCAGACCTTGGCGAGCCCTAGCTCGTTGAGAACGGCGAGCGCTGGCTCCGACCGATTGAGCGAGTAGAGGTGTAGCCCGGGTGCCCCGGCCTCAAGCAGGTCGTGGCACAGCGCCGCGGCTGCGGCGACACCGACCTCACGCACCCGTTCGGGGTTGTCGCCAGCTGCGTCGATGCGCGTCGCGAGACCAGCGGGAATCGTCGCGCCGCTCATGGCAGCAAAGCGCTTTACCTGGGCGGCATTGGTGATGGGGATCACACCGGGGATCACCGGTCTGTCGCACCCCAATCGGGAAAGATCATCGACCAGCGACCGATAGTGATCGACATCGAAGAAGAACTGGGTGACCGCGAAATCAGCCTCGTTGAGTTTCGCTGCGAGGTGTTTGCGATCGGCGGTCAGATCGGTCGACCGCGGATGGCCTTCGGGATGCGCGGCGACACCGATCGAGAGGTCGTGTCGGCTGCGCAAGTGAGCGACGAGGTCGGAAGCGTGCCGGAAGTCGCCCTGGGGAACGACCCCCGAGAGCGGGATGTCGCCGCCGAGAGCCAGGATGTTCTGCACGCCGCCAGCAACGTATCGATCGAGGAGGGCATCGATCTCGGCCGTCGTGTGGCCGACGCAGGTGAGGTGCGCCATTGCCGGGAAGTTGAAGTTGGCTTGGGTGGCGAGGACTATGTCTCGGGTCCGCTGCCTGTCCGATCCTTGTGCGCCATAGGTGATGCTGACAAAGTCAGGGCCAATCGCGGCGATGTCGTCGAGCGCCTGTGCGAATTGTTTTGCCGAGGAAGCGTCCTTGGGCGGGAAAAACTCAAAGCTGATCGTCGGCGAAGCATCGCCAAAGAGGTCGTCAATCTTGGTCATGGTAGGTCCTGAGCTGGAGGTTGAACGACGCAGACGGCGGGCAGCTCGATGCTATTGAGCCGTCTACACCCTCGATCGCCTACCAGCGACCGTGGTCGTATTCCGCCGAGAATAGCTGGTCGCAGACAAAAGCGCCAGTCCCATTTTCTGAGCACACCCCGCTCACCCCCGCACCCGCGCACTTGCGCCTCGGGGTCCGACGCTTCCGTACTTCATTACTCCTCGCGAGTACGAAGTACGGGCGTCAGGCCCAAATGCGGCGGCTAGTGGCGGAACTGTCGCTCGCCCGTGAAGAGCATCACCAGGTTGAGCTCATTGGCCCTGGCGATCGTTTTGTCGTCGTTGACCGACCCACCGGGCTGGACCACCACAGACACACCCGCCGCCGCAGCCGCTTCGATCCCGTCGGGGAACGGATAGAACGCGTCGGAGGCGCACGCTCCGCCTGCTGCTCTGCCATCCGCCTTACTCGCCGCGAGCTGCCCCGACTCGACTCGGTTTTGCTGGCCAGCACCGATTCCCCACGCTACGCCGTCCTTGACGAGCACGATGGCGTTGGAGATGACGTGACTACACGTCCGCCACGCGATCTCGGCGTCTTTCATCTCGGCCGCCGTCGGCTTCCGCTCGGTCACGACCGACCAGTCGGCTGGCTTCGAGGCGAAGTTATGCGTTTCCTGCACGAGGTAACCGCCCGACAACGGACGAAGGCTCAACGCCGTCGTCTCCGGAGCTTGGCCCACCAAGAGTCGGGTATTTTTCCGCTTCGCGATCAGGCGCTCGACTACGCCGGGGCCATAACCGGGGGCAATGATGACGTCGGCCTGCGCTGCCCCTTCGATTGCCTCGACGGTTGCGTCATCGACGACTCGGTTGAGTGCCACAATGCCGCCAAAGGCCGACCGAGGGTCGCAGGCGAACGCGTTCGTGTAGGTCGTGGCGAGATCGTCGCCGATAGCGAGCCCGCACGGGTTGGCATGCTTGATGATGGCTACCGTCGGCTGATCGCCGAAATCGTGGGCTAGACGCCACGCCGCGTCGGCATCGAAAAGGTTGAGGTAACTAAGCGCCAAACCGGACTGTTGTTCGACGGTGTCCCACCACGTCGGCGTTCCCTTTACCCGATATCGAGCACCTTGCTGATGGGGATTTTCGCCGTACCGCAAGTCTTGGGCGCGTTCAAGGGCCAGATGAATAGTCGGCGGGAGCGGATCGTCGGACTCAGCGGTTTGGTCGAACCAGGTCACGATGGCGGCGTCGTAGGCGGCCGAATGGGCGAAGGCCTTGCGGGCCAATGCTCGTCGTGTCTCCGGCGTGGTCTCGCCGGCGTCGCGCAGCTCGTCGAGCACGAGTTCGTAGTCGGCAGGGTCAACCAACACGGTCACCGACGCATGGTTCTTCGCCGCAGCACGCATCATCGCCGGACCGCCAATGTCGATCAGGTCTTCCGAAGACGCGGTACCGCTGTGATCAAAGCCCGACAGGTCAGCGCCGAAGGGATAGAGGTTGCTGACGACAATATCGATGCCCTCGATGTCGTGGGCTTGCATGTCGGCGAGATGTGTTGGGTCTGTTGCGGTCAGCCAGGATGCCGCCGTGGACCTTCGGGTGCAGGGTTACCACTCGGTGCCCGAGCATCGCAGGCGAGCCGGTCAGGTCAGCGACGTCGAGCACCGGTAGACCGGCCTCGGCGATCGCTTTCGCCGTGCCACCCGACGAAACGAGCTCGACGCCGACGGCGTCCAGCTCCTTCGCAAACGCAACGATTCCGGACTTGTCATAGACGCTTAGCAAAGCTCGCACGCTGACAAACCCTAGCTGCCGACGTACACGGCTCCGCTAACGGACTGTTGATATTCAGGGTTCGCCGAGCGCGGTATCAACACAGCCACTGAGGCCGCCAGTCAAGCCGTTCGGCGTAAACGTCCGAGGCGTATCAACGAAGCCGGAACCGAGCTCGTCCGTAGTGAAATAGGCATCGATCGCGCCGGCGAGGGCGTTAGCTGCGGCGTCAACATAGATGTCGGTCGCCATCAGCTGCGCCTCCGACTCATTCGAGATGTAGGCGAGCTCTGCGAGTACCGCTGGCATTAACGGGCGACGAACCATGGAGTACGAGTCGGTGCCTCGATCATTGATTACCTCCAACGCACCGGCGTCACTCGCTCGCACCCAGCCAACGGCAAAATTGTCGAGCGCGTCGACTACGTGCTCGTAAACCAGCCCACCGAGGCGCCGCGACTCATCCGATCCGCTTTGCACGAATACTTCAGTGCCCGGCACTGGCGAAGGATTGGCGTTTGGCGCGTTGTGGTGAATAGACACGAAGACACGAGCGTCGAGCAGGTTGGCAATCTCGGCTCGAACCTTGAGCGGTACCCGATAGTCGTCGGTTCGGGTCATAACGACGTCATAACCCAGGTCGTCCAAAATCGCCTTCGCCGCAAAGGCGACCTCGAGATTGAGTTCCTTCTCCGTCAATCCGTTTGGCCCAACGGCACCGGTTTCGATGTCGCCGCCATGGCCGGGATCAAGAACGATGTCGGCCCCGCCAAGTTCCTTGATGCTGGTGCTCTTCTCGACGAAGGCAGCGACCCCACAGGGCGTGTGGATCGAATAGTCGTCAGCTCGTTCATGTAGGACGGGCACGATGACGCCATTCGCGAGCACCAGCGCCTTCACGTTGGCCACCTCAGGCGTTGCTGCTGTTTCCTCGGTCTCAGCCGTGGCGAACGCTGCGATTGAGGTCGATGTCGACGTCGTCGATCCGCCAGGAATTGGTTCGACGATCGCCACGTCGCCCAGCGCGGAACAGCTGGCCACGATGGCGCACATCCCGAGAATCCATGACGGTCGCTTCACGGAGAAAGTCAACCACTCGAAAACGCAAATGCCTCCGCACCACCGAGATGGCGGGGCGGAGGCAGCTGCGAGAATTGGCAGTAGCTAGGACAATTACAGCCCAGCGACAATGGCAGCCATCAGCTCGCCGGCCTCGGTTGGGTTTTCTCCAACCTGGACGCCAGCATCACGAAGTGCTTCCATCTTGGCGGCAGCGGTTCCCTTTCCACCCGACACGATGGCACCAGCGTGACCCATCTTCTTTCCGGGAGGTGCAGTTACGCCAGCGATGTAGCTGGAGATCGGCTTCGTTACGTTGCCCTTGATGAACTCCGCTGCTTCCTCTTCGGCTGATCCACCGATCTCGCCGATCATCATGATCGCCTTGGTCTCGGGGTCTGCTTCGAACGCGGCGAGGCAGTCGATGAAGCTGGTGCCCGGGACGGGGTCACCGCCGATACCGACGCACGTGGTGACACCAATGTCCTTCTGCTTCAGTTCGTAAAGGGCCTGGTAGGTGAGCGTGCCAGAGCGACTCACAATGCCGACCGGGCCGCCCGCCTTGGCGATATGGCCAGCGGTGATACCGATGTTGGCCTTGCCCGGGCTGATGATGCCAGGGCAGTTTGGGCCAAGCAGGCGCGTGTTGGGGAAGTCTCGCTTCAACTTGTTGAAGAAGTAGGCCTCGTCCTGCGCCGGCACGCCCTCGGTGATAGCAACGATGAATTCGATACCCGCCTCGGCGGCCTCAAGTACCGCCGCCTGCACGCCAGGTGCCGGGATGAAGATGCAGGTGGCCGTGGCGCCGGTGTCTCCTTGGCTTCGGCGACCGAGGCGAACGGGAATACCTTCAACGTCGGTGCCAGCCTTATTGGGATTGGTCCCGGCAACAACCTGGGTGCCGTACGCCGGTTCAACAGGCCGTAGTAACGACCTTGAGAACCGGTCAGGCCTTGGTAAATCACTTTGGTGTTTTCGTCAACGAAAATTGCCATGGTCTCGACCTCTCAGCTCGCCAGCTCGACAGCTTTTTGGCGCAAGCATGGTTTCTTCCATCATCAACTTGTCGTTCAGCAGAGCAGAATGGCGACCCTCGTCGGCGTTGGTGCCATCGAGGCGGATCACAATTGGCGAGTCGATCTGCACCCGCTTCATGGCCTCGAGAATGCCGTTGGCGACCTCTTCACCCCGAGTGATACCACCGAAGATATTGATGAAGATCGACTTGACTGCCTTGTCGTTGTTGATGACTTCGAGGCGCCGGCCATCACGTCGGCGTTTGCGCCGCCACCGATGTCAAGGAAGTTGGCCGCTTTGCCACCAGCTTGGTTTACGACGTCGAGTGTGCTCATCGCCAGTCCAGCGCCGTTGGCGATGACACCGACCGTGCCGTCGAGGCCGACGTACTGCAGGCCCTTCGCGTGCGCTTCTTCCTCACGCTCGTCGCGGGGCTGGGTCTCATCGTATTGGGCGTAGTCAGGGTGTTCGTAGACGGCGTTGCCATCGAGCGACACCTTGGCGTCGAGTGCGTGCACCTCGCCAGTCGGCTTGAGGATGAGCGGATTGATCTCGGTGAGATCGGCGTCGCCTTCGACGTAGGCGGTGTAGAGCTTAAGCAGGATGTCAACCGCGCCGTCGGTTGCGGCGGGGTTGAGATTCGCCGCCCGGACCCAATCCCGACAAACGTCCTCGGTCAGACCATCAACCGGGTCGATCCAGATCTTGGCAATCGCGTCAGGGTTCTCCTCAGCGACGGTCTCGATCTCGACCCCGCCCTCGGCGGACAACATGCCGAGGTGCTTCTTGGCGGAACGATCCAGCGTGAAGCTGGCGTAGTACTCCTCTTGAATGTCGGACGCCACTTCAATCCAGATCGTCTTGACGATGTGGCCCTTGATGTCGAGGCCGAGGATGTTGCTGGCATGTTCGCGTGCTTCGGCGGCGTCGGCGGCAAGCTTCACGCCACCCGCCTTGCCCCGTCCGCCGACGTGGACCTGCGCCTTGACGACGACTGGATAGCCGATGCGGTCGGCGATAGCGACTGCTTCGTCAACGTTGTCGGTCGCTGCGCCGTCAGAGACGGGAATCCCGTATGACGCAAAGAACTGCTTGCCTTGATATTCGAGTAGGTCCACCGGTTCGCGGCCTCCGTCTAAGTGTGTCGGCTGTCATGTTCGAGCTGATCGACCGCCTAAGGCCAATCGACTCTGCGATACTAGGTCGATCATGACCGTTCGTTCACCTTTCGAACCAAACACCTTGGCCCAGGCCTGCGGGAATCGATGCCAGTAAAGACGTACACGGGAATCAATCGCTCCGCTCTCATCGTCGCTTTTGCGAGCATTTTTGGACTGCTCGCGATGGTCTACCTCGGGTCGCGCATCCTCAGCCTTGCCAGCGACGGCGAGTTGCAGGTCGCGTCAGATTCGCAGAAGTTTCAACTCGAGAACGCCGAGCAATGGGTCGAAGACATCAAGAACCGGGGCCCCGTAGCCTTCCCCGATGCCAGCGGCCGCGATCGAGACATCTACCTGCAACACGTCGGCGACGAGGTAACGAGCGGTTGGTATGTGTTCGGCGTCCGGTCGGTCGGAGCGCCAATCGACTGCGTTGCGCAGTGGCAGCCCGACACCCGAGAATTCATCGATGACTGCGATGGCACGATCTACCCAGAGACGGGCGAAGGACTTCCGAGCTATCCAATTACGGTGACCGAGACAGGCAAGATCACGATCGACATCAACGCATCGGACCGTGCGACAGCCGATGCCACAACGACGACCAGCGTCGCGGAAGGCGAATAGCCGATGTTCCTGGCCCAGCTCAGTGATCTTCATGTCCTGGCGCCAGGAACCGATGAAGAGCACTACCTCGACAACAACGCACGACTTACCTCGGCGGTTGCGTCACTCAACGCCGAATCACCACGGCCGTCAGCCGTTGTCATTACGGGCGATCTCACCAGTTGGGGGGCCGACGTCGAGTACGGACAGCTGGTTGAACGGCTGTCGGCACTGGAGATCACGACACTGCCGATCGGCGGC
>JAWKIN010000046.1:0-13138 GCA_041394345.1 Acidimicrobiales bacterium
GATCGATCGACCCGCCTTCGTCGCCGGCTCAATGGGCCAAACCGGCGAACTCATTGCGCCGCTCGGCGAACGCAGCATCGATGACATGATCGACGTCTTCGCCGAACAGGCTTCCGGCCTCGCTGCCGGGGGCGCCGACATCATCTGGATCGAAACCATGTCGGCGGTCAACGAACTCGAAGCCGCCGTCACGGGCGCCCGTCGTGGCGCCCCCGACCTGCCGATCGTCGCCACGATGAGCTTCGACACGGCAGGCCGCTCGATGATGGGCGTCACCGGCGCCGAACTCGCCGAACTCGGTGTCCGGCTCGAACTCCTCGGGTTTGGCGCCAACTGTGGGGCAACGGTCGCCCAGACCGAGGCCGCGATCGGTGAACTGCTCGCCAACGCTGACGGTCGATTTGTGGTGGCCAAGGCCAACTCTGGAATTCCCGAGTGGAAGGACGGCGGGCTGTCGTACAACGGTTCACCCGAGGTGATGGCGGCCTACGCCGTGCGCATGCGCGACGCCGGCGTCACGTTCATTGGCGCGTGCTGCGGCTCGACCCCCGAGCACCTCGCGCTCATGCGCCAGGCGATCGACGGCGCGATCGAGGTCGAAGACATCCCGGCGCCCGGCCCGGCGCCAGTCGAGCGAGACGCCGTCGGCGCCGCTCCCCGTCGCCGTCGCCGTCGCGACAGCTAGACCAACCACGCCAGCGGCGGCTGGCTCGCCTGGTTAGCGGACCTTCTTCAGCAGCTTCGACAGATGGGCGTCGAAAATCGACGGCAACTCGCCCGCGCTACGCCCCATGGCGCATTGGCGACCGCTCGGCGTGGGCCTCGTTTATCACCACGCGTAAGGGGATCGAAGGAGCCCACACCGACTTCGCCGACGATGCGGCTGAGCTCGACGGTTCGCTTTTGCGCGTCACTCGAGATGGCCGGGACTCGGTTCAACACCACGCCGGCGAGATCCAGCGCCGAGTTGCCTGCGGCCCAGACCGACTCGATCAGATCGAGCACAGGGTTACTCCTCGACGCTGAAGACGGTCGGCTCGACGACCACGAGGGCGGCGTTCGCCGCCACAAGCGTGCGACGGTGTTGAGGCCAAGCGATGGTGGGACAGTCGATCAACACGAGGTCGAAGTCGTCGTCGACGCCCTCGAGTGCCCGAGTCAAACGCTGTCTGCGTCCTTCGTGTTGACCTCGGTCTCGCTCGGTCAAGTCACCGGACGCTGGCAGGAGCCAGACGGACGTGGGCCCCAGCCAGAGGGCACGATCATTGTCTTGGCCGTTTCAGGCTGGTTGGATGCGAGGGCGTCGCCCGTTCCCCAGAACTCGCCGCCGGAGGGTTCGACCCCGAGCGAGTACGTCGCATTTGCCTGAGCGTCGAGATCGACGACGAGTAAACCGAAGGCCGCGAGACCACGCGGCGGACGCGAATTCAAGGGTGACGGTTGTCTTGCCGACACCGCCCTTCTGATTGAGTATTGCCACACGGGTTGCCATATCTCTAGCTTCCCACGCCAACGACCCAAAAAGGGCGACGCCTCGTGCCTATGCCGGTGGAGGCGTTACAGCATCACGGACCCAGTTGCCGTGGAAGCCCGTCGGAACCCTTGTGGGTAGTGCGATTCGAGCGACTTCGCGCGTGATGTCCACGGCGTCGAGCAACACGAGATCACTGCGGTTGGTCTCCCCGTCGTAGACCACGACCATGAGCCAACCGTCGTCCTCATCGGTGGCTCCGGCCCGGCTCACAAACACGGGTTCACCTGGCTGACGACCAGGCCCGTGGTCGTAGCGCTGAGCGGTACCCGCGAGCAGATCATGCTTGTAGGTACTGTCGAAGCCGACCTCGCCGTTGTCGAGAATGCCAGCCGTGTACCCGTAGCGGTGTTGCTTGTTGCTCACGGAGCCTGCGATACGGGGAAACTCTTGCGCCCGCTCGTCGATCGTCTGGCGACTCACGCGTCGGGCCTTCGGGTCGATGGTCCAGCGCGACAACCGTGGTGAGCTTTCGCGGAATGGGCCAAACCGATCCTGATCGAACATCCGGTCGTACTCGCATATATCGACAATGACGCTGCCGTCGGGCGCGTCGTACGCATTGAGCGGATGGAACGCGAAACAGGGGTCGATCTCGCACCAGATGATGTCGGCCTCGCTCGTCGCGGTACGGGGCAACAGTCCCACTCGAGCGTTGTAGTCGTTGAACCAGCGGAACGGGAACGACATCCCCCCGAGCGCCAGGTCGAAGTCGACCGCAACGGGGAGGTCGTAGACGACGGCGCGTCGGTCTGGGTGAGCGACATGTCGTGGACCATTGGCATCGTCGGCGTCGTTATACCGATGGTCTTCGTCATCGTGCCCTCGGGCCCGACAACGACGTATTGGAGTTGGTCGACAAGGTCCGGCCAGGAGTAACACACGGCGTGCATCTCGCCGGTGAGCGGATCGTACTTCGGGTGGGCGCTGTAGCCATCTGCCAGCGAATCATCGAACCCATTCGACCGGACGGACGCCAGTTCGTAGTCGAGTTCGACAGGGGGCGACGCCAGCCTCGACGATCGCAAAGGTCTTGCCGGCGTGGCCGATGATGTTGGTGTTCGGCCCGAATGCGCCCGTGATCGGCCCGGGTGTGGTGAGGCCCAGTTGGGCCTTCGTTTGCCAGCTCGCAACATAACGATTTCGGTACCACTCGGCCTTGCCGCCACGCAATCGAACGCCGTGCACCATGCCATTGCCCACGAACCAGTGGTGGGCGAGCGAATCGACGTCGCCAATGGGGTTGGGACCGTTGCGGAGCGAGCGACCCTCAGCTTTCAAGCGGGATCTCACCAATCACCGGGAGATCGAAGGCCGTGGCATGCTCCTCGGTCAGCGGGGCATTGTTTCCGGCGAGATAGACGCTGGCATCAAGATCGGGCATGGGGACTCCTTCGATCGCACGGATCGTTGCGATCACGGTAGGCAATAACATTGTTATGACATAACATAGTTATGTTTCCTATGACTGACAAGAGCCAGCGACAGAACATTTATCGAAGCAGCAGCCACGTTGCTTGCTAACGGCGGCGCGAGTGCCCTTCGGGTCCGCGACATCGCGGCCGCTGCTGGTTGCTCAACTATGGGCGTCTACAGCCATTTCGGCGGTAAAGACGGCATCGTCGAAGCGATCTACATCGATGGTTTCCAGCGACTCACCGCCGCCCTGCGCGAGCCGGTCGCGGAGCCAGCGGCCACCCCAGCTCTTCGACGCTGGCGTCGTCTACCGGCGGTGGGCTCGAAGAACCGGGGGTCATACTCGGTCATGTTCGCGGGCGCCGTCCCTGGGTTTGCGCCGAGCGACGCCGCACTCGCAACCGCGGCCGAGTCGTTTCAGGCCCTGCAGGGCCTCGTCGAAGGGCCAGCACACGGGATTGGTCAAACCGGGCAACCCGGCGGCCATGGCCTGGGGAATCTGGGGGCTCGTACATGGACTGGTGATGCTCGAACTCACCGAGCTGACACCCGTTCACGACAATCCCTCCCGAGGACGTCTTCCTCACATCGCTCGAGGCCGTCGTCGCCTACCTAGCGAGCTAGAGCTCGATCACGAGAATCGAAGACCGAGTCACCAAAGAGCGCCTCTTGCTTTTGCCGGCGAAGGCCTTCGAGCCAGTGACGCCGGCACCGCAGGTCGTAGGTGATGACGGCCGTGCTTTGGCCATCTTGTTCGGTGTCGCCAACACCCGACCAGATCGCCGTCATAGACCTGCACGCCATTGACTAGTCGGGCATTGTGGGTGGCCCGACCACCGCACCAACAACGCCTCGACCTGCAGCTCCGAGCGGGTGTCGGCCAACTCGATGAGGCGTTGTGTGCGAATGCCACAAACGAGGTGAGCAGGCCATAGGCGTATACCTCGATGTCGAGTTCGTCGACGACGCGAGCCAGCTGGTCGATCTGGCCCGGCGCATAGAACTGGGCCTCGTCGCCACAGCACGGCGTGGAGTCCTGGGCCAGACAAATGTTGCTGATGGATAAAGCGGCGGAGGTCGACGGTGTGGTCGATGATCGTGGCGTCGGCCGAGACGCCGAGCCGACTCGACACCTTGCCCTCGGTCCAGGTCGAGCTGGGTGATCAACAAACATTCGAGCCCCCGGGCCCGCAGATTGTGATGCACCTGAAGGGCCTGGGTCGACTTGCCAGAACCCATCGTGCCGAGCGCGAAAAACTCGGAGCTGCGCCATCGGACCAACCTACCAATCGTGCTCGTCGACGAGTGCATCTACGGCGTCGGCCAGCCGTCGGCATCGTTTGGCCCACGACGAAATCGGCCGTCGCCAGGGCATCAGCGGTGGCGTTGGCCCTGTGTCTCCACGCACGTAGCCACGACCGGCCCACGACAGCATGGGCAAGTCGTTGTGGTTGTCGCCGAAGGACGCGACCTCCGAGCGGTCGATGCCGAGGTCAGCACACAACGCTTCGAGGGCCGTCGCCTTCGTCACCAGGCTGGCCGCGACCTCAACGAACGCCTTCTTTGGCAGCAGTCCCGAATAGGACACAACCGCCTCGTGTCCGGCGACACCAACGACCTGTTCGTAGAGCGAATCGATGTCGTGGTCGTCGTGATAGACGATGACCTTATGGAGCTGTGTTGGCATCGCAACGAGGATGTCGTCGACGGCGGGAGAGATCGGCCTCGTGAACGGCACCCGCCCGGCGAAGCCAGGTTCGTGAGCCACGGCGTTGTCGAGTTCAGACGCAAGAACTACGCCGGGCATCGCCGCTCGCAAGTTGCGCACCGTGCGCTCCGCCACGGCGGTGTCCATCCAGTAGCACCGCACGGTTTCTTGTCGACCCTCATGGCGCGTCACCGCACCATTGCCAAAGATCCAATAGCCATCGAGTCCAAGCCACGACATCACATTGCGAGACACCGTTGCTGGTCGACCGGTTGTCGGCACCACGTGGATTCCTCGTTCGTGGGCTCGCCAGAGGGACGACCGAACACGATCGGACAGGGTGCCGTCGGAACGAAGCATGGTGCCGTCGATGTCGCTCGCGATGAGTCGGATGGGAGGCAGAGACATAGGAAGAGAGACTACTCGCTGCCTCGGACACTGATTTGTCCAGCCGTCAGGCCGCCCTGCGGTGCTACGGGCTAGGCGGGAGAAGCTGATTGGCTCGTTGTTCAAGGGCTAGCCGGTCGGCCTCGGTCCATTCCCGACTGCTCTCCTCCACCGATTCGAGTGGCCGGAACGGGGCGAATCCCAACGTTGCCTTGAGGTAGCCATCGACCGCTTCACCGCGTCGGAGGGACGCGACCGCGTCGATGAGTGGCTCGTGCGAGCCGATCTCGATGCTGGTCACCAAACAGTGGTGAGCGAAGGTCGTGGCGAGCCAACGGTCGGCGCCATGGCCAATGCAGAGAAGCTCGGGCCGGGTACCGATCACGTCCAGAACCCCAACGCTGTCCGCAACACCGAGGACAGCAACAACGTCGACGTCCTGTTCGATGAGCGACTGAACGAGCGGGGGCGCCCACGTCGCCGCAGGACCCGATCGCGTCGTCGGCTGATGCTCGACGACCAGCTCAACGCCAGCCTGTTGCGCCGCAACGGTGGCACCCGAGAGGAAGAGGTCATGGGCTGCGTTATTGGTCGTTGGCAAAATGACGCCCACCACCCCGGTCTGTGATGCGGTTGCCGCGAGCGCCACGGCCGCGGAGCCAGCCGCTACCTCAGAACCAGGAATCGCCACGTAGTTTTTCCTCGTGGCGTCGGGCTGCTGGTCGACGCCGACGAACCGTGTGTCAGGATTCTGGTCGGCTGCGTCACGGGTTGCCTCAGCCGCATCTGAGCCGACGGTAACGATGACGTCATAGTGCTGGTTGGAGAAAAGGCCGATGTTCGCTTCGAGATCGCCGACCCGCGCCGTCTCGACGAGATCAACTTGCAGGTGAGGACCGTCGTCTGACGATGTTGCTTCGTAGGCGGCCAAGCTGTCCCAAACCAGCTGGTTTGTTGCCTGATCGTCAACCCGACCAAGGCCGGTGACAATACCGATACAAAAGGCCTCGTCGCCCGAACAATCGCCCTCAAGCGGCACATCCGTTGCTATCGCTTCGGCCGCCGCCGCCGCATCCGAGGCCAACGTGACGGGCGTCCCTGGTTCGACGGGTGCATTGTCGAAGGCCAGAGTGGTCGGAGCCGCCGAGTCGACGGCTGGCTTGAGCTGGAAGTATGCAGCACTTCCGCCGCTGATGGCCAACAGGAGGGTGAGCACGAGGCGACGAATGCGAGCGCGTGGGAGTCGGGGGACACTGAGCACGCCTGGCCTATCGGCATCGTCTGGCGACACGTGAGCCCTTGGCGCCACGGCTAGGGCCCAGGGGAAGTCGTACGCTGTATGACGCTTGCTTCACAAACGTGTAACAGGTCGTGATGGGGAGCCGCGTTGCCTTCAGGCGACCAGATAGGATCCCAGCATCTCGTGCTTGGCCTCAGGCTGTCACGAGCAAACCTATCTAGGAGAGACACCATGAACCGTTCATGGAAGCTATTGCTTTCACTTCTCGCCGTTTTGAGCCTCGTCGCAGCAGCGTGCGGGTCAGACGCCGAGACCACCGATGCCGCCAGCGGCGACACCACCGAAGGCGCAACCCCTGCGGGTGACGCCTTCAATGTGGGCCTCACCTACGACATTGGTGGCCGTGGCGACCAGTCGTTCAACGACTCGGCCGCCGTCGGTATCGAGAAGGCCAAGAGCGATCTTGGCATCACGTTCACCGAGGTCGAGCCCAATGCTGACGGTTCCGACCGCGGCGCCATCCTCCAGACCCAGGCTGACGGAAGCGCACTCGTTATCGGCGTTGGTTTCTCTTCGCCGACGACGTCAAGGCCGTTGCCGCCGAAAACCCCGACGTCAACTTCGCCGTGGTCGACGACGCCATGCTCGACTTCGACAACGGTGCCATCCCATGGGGCGACAACATCGCTGGTCTGACCTTCGCTGAAGAGCAGGTCGTCCTCGTCGGTGCCGCCGCTGCCCTCAAGTCCACCACCGGCCACATCGGCTTCATTGGTGGCGTTTCCGGCTTCGGTCTCATCGAGAAGTTCGAAGCGGGCTACACCGCTGGTGCCAGCGCTGTGAATCCCGACATCGAGATCACCAGCCAGTACATCACCGAGTTCCCCGACTTCGACGGCTTCACCTCACCTGACCGGGCGCAGGAAGTCGCCATCGCCATGTACGAAGGTGGCGCCGACATCATCTACCACGCCGCTGGCGGTTCCGTGCTGGCCTCTTCGAGGCAGCCAAGAGCCAGTCTGAGGCATCGGTTCCAAGGTCACTGGGCCATCGGTGTCGACTCCGACCAGTACCTCACCGCCGATGCAGCAGTGCAGGAATACATCCTCACCTCCATGCTCAAGCGCGTTGACGTCGCCGTCTTCGAAGTCGTCAAGTCACAGGCAGAAGGCACCTTCACCGCAGGCAACGTGGTCTACGACCTCTCCGTCGACGGTGTCGGCTACTCGACCAGCGGTGGCTACCTCGACGACATCGCTGATCAGCTCGAGGCCTTCAAGGCGCAGATCACTGCGGCGACATCGTTGTCCCGACCGCTCCCTGACCAACGCTAAGCAAGAAATAGTCATCTGCAGATGACCTCAGAGGCGAGACCGGACTACGGTTCGGTCTCGCTTTCTTTTTCCCCGGAGGTGCGTGCGCAAGAAGCCGCAATCGAGCTCAATGGCATTACGAAACGCTTTCCTGGCGTTATCGCCAACGACAACATTAGTTTCACCGTCCAAGAAGGCGAGATTCACGCCATTTGTGGCGAAAACGGTGCGGGCAAGTCCACCCTCATGAAGATCCTCTACGGCATGCAGCCCGCCGATGAGGGCGTCATGAAGGTCAACGGTCACGAGGTCAGCTTCAAGTCGCCTACCGACGCCATCACTATGGGCATCGGCATGGTCCATCAACACTGATGCTGGCCGATTACCTCACCGTCCTCGAAAACGTCATCTTGGGCAGTGAGCCGGTGAAGTTCGGCGGCCGCATCGATGTCGACAGCGCAGTGCGCACCTGCGTCAGGTCGGCGATGCCTACGGTCTGACGGTCGACCCCCACGATCTCGTCGAGACCCTCGAGGTGGGTGAACGCCAACGGGTTGAAATCATCAAGGTGCTCTACCGGGCGCCAAGATCCTCATTCTCGACGAGCCGACGGCCGTGCTCATCCCCCAAGAGGTCGAAGAGCGTTCCGCAACCTCCGCAGCTGAAGGAGGCCGGATCAACGATCATTTTCATCGACCACAAGCTCCAAGAAGTGCTCGAGATCTCCGACACCATCACCGTCATCCGGCGGGGCAAGACCGTCACCACGGTGCCGGCCAACTCGGTTACGGCGTCTGATTTGGCCGAACTGATGGTTGGCTCCGAACTGCCAAGCCCGGCAACCACCGACTCAACCGTCACCGACGTCGTGGCCGTAAAGGTCGACGGCGTCACGGTGCTCAACGCGGATGAGCGGCCCGTCGTCAACGATGTGTCGTTCACGATCCACCAGGGCGAGATCCTCGGTATTGCGGGCATCGAAGGCAACGGTCAGCGAACTGATCGATGCGCTCATCGGTATGCAAGCGCTGCATGCCGGTCGGATCGAGATCTTTGGCGAGAACATTGCACCGACTGGAGTGTTCGGGCTCGGCGGGAAAAACGGAATGGCCTACGTCCCCCAAGACCGACACGTCGAGGGGCTGCTCCTTACCGCACTGCTGTGGGAGAACGCAGCCCTCGGCTACCAAACCCGGGCGCCCTTCTCGAAGGGAATGTGGATCGACCGGGCTGGCTCCCGCACCCGCACCGATGAGATCCGCGAGGCGTTCGACGTCCGCTCCCCTAACGCCGAGGTCAGCGCTCACGCCCTCTCGGGCGGCAACCAGCAGAAGCTGATCATCGGCCGTGAGATGACCTCGGACCCGAAGTTCTTAATCGCGGCCCACCCAACACGAGGTATCGATGTGGGCGCCCAATCCGACGTCTGGGGCAAGCTGCGCGACGCTCGGGCCAACGGCCTCGCCACCATGCTGATCTCGGCCGACCTCGATGAACTGATCGGCCTCTCTGACACCATCATGGTGATGTTCCATGGTCAGCTCGTTGCCACCCTCGATCCGGCCGAGGTGACCCCCCGCGAACTCGGCAAATACATGACCGGCGCAGCCAGCATGAGCGATTCAACCACCGTCCCTACTGAGGTCCAGGCATGAACATGACGCTTGGCCGACGGGTTCTGCTGGCGACAGCGGCTCCCGCCATGGCCCTATTCGTAGCCCTATTGGTTTCTTCCGCTGTCCTCATCGCCTCGGGCAGCAACCCGCTGGAGGCGTTCAGTGAAATGGTGAAGAACGGGGTCAAGCTCGAAGTCATCATCGACACCCTCAATCGGGCGACGCCGCTCTTCCTCTCCGGCATAGCGGCCGCGATTGGCTTCAAGATGAACCTCTTCAACATCGGTGTTGAGGGGCAATACCAGTTGGCCGCGTTTGCCGCAGCCGTGGTTGGCGCCAACGTCGTCCTGCCCGGCGTACTTCACGTCGGCCTCATCATCCTCGTCGCCATGGTGGTCGGCGCCCTCTGGTCTGGCCTTGCTGGCGTTCTGAAAACCGAGCGCGGCGTCAACGAGGTGATCGGCACGATCATGCTCAACTACGTCGTCACCAACGGCATCATTGCGGCGCTGTATACCCACGTCATAGACAAGGGCAACGCCAACAATGCAGGTACCCCGGCGAATGACGAGTCCGGCTGGCTACCCGACCTCAATGGTGTCGTCGAGCTCTTTACGCGCGAGATTCAAAAGGGCCGCAAGCTCACGGGCATGTTGGCCATTGCCATCGTGGTCGGCATCTTCTACCACCTGCTTGTCAACCGCAGCCGAATTGGTTTCGACCTTCGAGCCAGCGGGATAAATCCAGTCGCCGCTCGCGCTGGCGGTGTGCCGCCAAAGCGAATGGTCATCATGTCCATGCTGATTGGAGGCGTCATCGCTGGCCTCGTCGGACTACCCGAGATTGTTGGCAACAACCACAGCTACGACCAAGGCTTCGTCAAGGGGCTCGGCTTCCTGGGCATTGGCGTCGCCCTTCTCGGACGAAACAAACCGCTCGGCATTGCCCTGAGCGCATTGCTCTTCGCCTTCCTTGATTCGTCCGCTGGGGTCTTGCAGTTCTCGGGCACCGCCTCGAAGGAAATTGTTGTGATCATGCAGGCCACGATCCTCTTCGCCGCCGTGATCGCCTACGAAGTCGTCAACCGAATCCGACTCCGTGAAGAAGTGAAGAGTGCGTCCCTCACGACAGGAGCAACGGCATGACCGCCGCAACCGCCGTCACCGTACCAGTTGCGCCAACACCCCAGTCGGGGTGGGCCAGCCGCCCCGAGTGGCAGAAATGGATGGCCTACGCGGCGGCGGGCACACTCGTGCTCGCCATCGTTGGTCAGTTCACCGGCACCTCCATGCTCACGTCGTCGACCCTCACATCGACGGCCATAAAATGGTCGATTCCCATCCTGCTTGCGGGCCTTGGCGGCCTCTTCTCTGAACGATGTGGCGTCGTCAATATCGGCCTGGAAGGCATGATGATCATGGGCACGTGGTGTGGGGCGTTTGGCGCCTACCACTGGGGCCCCTGGGCCGGTCTCGTTGTTGGCGCACTGGGTGGCGCCGTTGGCGGACTCCTCCATGCCGTCGCCACCGTCCAGTTCGGCGTCGACCACATCATCTCCGGGGTTGCGATCAACATCTTGGCTCCCGGCCTCGCCCGCTATATGTCCGAAAGCATCTTCGTCAACTACGACGGCGGCTCCGCGACACAGTCGCCCCATGTCGATGGCCTCGGCGACTTCACGGTGCCCGTCCTCGCCGGCGGCAAGATCTTCGGCTGGCGATCGCCGGATCTCCTCGGCAATATCGAGGACCGCCACTGGTTCCTCCTCAGCGACATTGCTGGCATCGTTCGCGGCCCCTTCAGCCAGATGCGAATCTTCACCCTGCTGGCGCTGCTCTGTATTCCGCTCACCACCTACATCTTCTTCCGGACCCGCGTTGGCCTCCGCCTTCGCATCGCCGGCGAGCGACCGGCCGCCGGCGACTCGCTCGGCGTCGACATCTATCGCTACAAGTACCTTGGCGTACTGGTCAGTGGTGCGCTGGCGGGCCTCGCCGGAGCCTTCATCGTCATGGAGTTGACCGGCCTTTATCAGCAGAACCAGACCGCGGCCCGAGGATTCATCGCACTCGCAGCGCTCATCTTTGGTAACTGGCGAGCCCGAGGCGTCTTCGCCAGCTCCATCCTCTTCGCGTATCCGTTGGCCCTCTCGTTGCAAGACCTCAAGGGCACGAGCGTCCGTGCGTTGCTGCTGGTCATCGCCATCGCGCTGGCCGCCGTTGTCGTGTGGTCCTATCGCCGACCGAACCTGGCCGATGCCATCATCGCGGGCGTCATGTCGATCGGGTGTGTCATCTGGTTTGCCACCTCGGAAACAGCGCCAGCCTGGCTACCGAACACGATGCCTACGTCCTCGTGCTTTTGGTGCTGGTGTTCTTTGCCCAACGGCTTCGCCCACCGGCCGCAGCTGGCCTCCCCTACCGACGAGGCGATAGCTAGAGCAGCGTGAGGCCAATGACGAATGTTCACCTCGTCGAGGTCGATTGAGGTGAGGGTGCCGTTGGCGACCAGCTGACGCCCACCAACCCAGACATCGGTCACACGGCCGAACCGCTGAAGACGAGGTGTGTCAGCAACTCGGTATCAGACGTCGCCGGGAGCAGGGCGGGGTCATCGAGATCGACCACAATGAAATCGGCGTGGAAGCCGACAGCCAATGAGCCAACGTCGTCAAGACCGAGCGCCCGTCCGCCGTCGACCGTCGCCATCCGCAGCGCATCGACGGACGAAATCGCGCCGGGGTCGTGCCGAAGACCGCGAGCCAGGCTCGGTGCCAACTTCAGTTCGTACCAGAGATCGAGACTGTCGTTGGACGCCGGGCCATCGGTACCGAGCACGGCCAGGACGCCCGCATCACGCCAGGCGCGAATGTCGGCGAAGCCCGAACCAAGCTTCAAATTGGATGCCGGGCAGTGCGTCACGGCTGCCTGAGCCTCCCCGAGCAGTGCGAGGTCGCTGGCGCTGAGCCAAACACCATGAGCGGCCAGCACTCGGGCCTCAAGCGCACCCAGATCGGCGAGTAATTGGGTTGCGGACTTTCCATGGGTTGCGATGACCATGTCTCGCTCGGCCGCGGTCTCCTCGAGATGGATGTTGAAGACCGCATCAAGGCCGATGGCCGCCTCGACCACGAGCCGGAGGTGATCGGGAGACAGGGTGTAGCTGCTGTGGGGGCCAAAGCCGATGGACACTCCCTCGTCCGGCTTGTGCCAACGCTCGTGCAGGTCGACGAGCTGTTGGACACGCCCGGGGAAGTCGCCGCCGTGGAGCACGTCGATCATCCCGGGTGTCGTGACAAGCCGAGCGCCACTCGCAACGGTCGCTTCGATGACCGGCTCTTCGAACAGGTACATCTCGCACGTCGTCGTCACCCCGGCGCGCAGCATTTCGGCCATCCCAAGTGTCTGCCCCCAGTAGACGCCCTCGTCGGTCAGCCGGCCTTCTCGGGGCCAGATCTCGTCATTGAGCCAGTCATTGAGGTTGAGACCATCGCCCGCTGATCGGATGATCGTCATCGGGGTATGGCAGTGCGTATTGACCAGGCCCGGCATGACGAGTCCCCGGAGCTGAACTTTCGGGGTATCGACCACTGGAGCATCGGCGGCAGCACCAACAAAGGCGATCTTGCCCCTGGCGTCGATATCGAGGATGGCGTCGTCGGCGATGGTGAAATCGGGCCGCAGGAGACGGGGGCAGAGGAATCGTGTCGGCTGGTTCATGCGTGTACTGCTTCGTTCATGAGCGACCACAGCCGCTCGAGGTGATGACGTTCCGTCGATTCGACACCGATGGAGACCCGTACCATCCACGAGCCATCGAGGATTGATGGCGACACGAAGGCCGCACCCGAGTCGTTGATCGAGCGGGCCCAGGCGAGCGTGAAGTCATTGAGTTCGCTGGCCGACAGCGTGCCAGGATCGAAGCGGA
>JAWKIN010000047.1:0-12773 GCA_041394345.1 Acidimicrobiales bacterium
TGACGCTCAATCGCCCCGAGAAGCTCAACGCCCTCAACCCCGCTGTGTTCATCGAGCTTCGCAATCACGTCGACGCAATCGCGGGGGACGACTCGGTTCGTTGTGTCATCCTGACCGGATCGGGTCGGGCGTTCTGTGCTGGTCACGATCTCGACGCCATCTCGTCGCACGAAGCGGCACCAACACCCCACTTCGAATCCGAGACCGTCGACGCGCTCGAGAACCTGCCGCAGCCGACGATCGCTCGCATCCATGGTCACTGCTACACCGGCGGTCTCGAGCTGGCGCTCGCCTGCGACATCCTGATCGCCGACGAGTCAGCCAAGCTCGGCGACACCCATGGCCAATGGGGGCTCGTGCCAATCTGGGGAATGTCGGTGCGTCTGCCCGAGCGAGTAGGCCGGTCGACAGCGAAGGAGTTGATGTTTACGAGTCGCCGGCTGTCCGGAACCGATGCCGCTGCCCTCGGATTGGTCGACCATTGTGTGGCTGACGATGACCTCGACGCGGTCGTCGCGGGGCTAGCGGCCGAGATCACGGCCAACTCGCCAGGGACGAACCGCATCGTCAAGAGGCTCATCGCTGACGCCCATGAGCGAACCCGGACCGAGGCGCTGTTGAACGAACGAGCAATGCCCCACGGTCGGCCCGCCGATATGGCTGAACGCCTGCAGCGCGGCGGTCGATGAGGCGTCGAAACTATGCCCTCGTAACTGCTGGCTATTGGGTCTTTACCCTGACCGACGGTGCGCTGCGGATGTTAGTGCTGCTGCACTTTCATCAACTTGGGTACTCAGCGGTGTCGATCGCCTTCTTGTTCCTGCTCTACGAGTTCGTGGGCATCGTCACCAACTTGATCGGCGGCTGGGTCGGTGCCCGATCCGGGCTCAACCGCACGCTGCTCGCCGGTCTGGGGCTACAGATCGTGGCCCTTGTGGTGCTCAGCTTCCACGATGCGTCGTGGCGCAAATGGCTTTCGGTTGGCTTCGTCATGGGAGCACAGGCGTTGTCGGGGGTGGCCAAGGACCTCACCAAGATGAGTTCGAAGAGCGCAGTGAAGTTCGTTGCCGGTGACGGCGATGGGGCCTTGTTTCGCATGGTCGCGGTGCTTACCGGCTCCAAAAACGCACTCAAGGGCGTGGGGTTCTTCCTGGGTGCCGCATTGCTCTCGTCACTCGGATACGACGGCGCACTGCTGCTTATGGCGGCCCTTATCGCGGTCACGTTCGTTGCCGTCGCCGCGCTGCTCGACGACGACCTCGGTCGATCGAAGAAGAAGCCGCCGCTGCGGTCGATCCTGTCGACGTCGACGGCCGTCAATCGGCTTGCCGCCGCCCGACTTTTCTTGTTTGCGTCCCGCGATATTTGGTTCGTCGTTGCTCTTCCCGTCTACCTCGACGACGTGCTCGGCTGGTCGTACGAAGGCATCGGGGCGTTCTTGGCGGCGTGGGTCATCGGGTATGGGATCGTCCAAGCGGCGGCACCGCAAGCTTCTCCAGCCGACGAGCGCACCAACCTGGGCGTTCGTTCTTGCGGCGGTGTCGGCGGTGATGGCGGTGGCAGTCGCTCTTGATCTCGCTGTCACGGTCGGCGTTGTCGGCGGTCTCATCGTGTTCGGGGTGGTGTTCGCCCTCAACTCGTCGCTGCACTCCTACCTGATCCTGGCCTACGCCAACGACCGAGACGTATCGCTCGACGTCGGCTTCTACTATTCGGCCAATGCTGTTGGCCGACTCGTTGGCACCCTGCTGTCCGGGGCGCTCTACTTGTGGGGCGGTCTCGAGGCTGCGCTCTGGGGATCGGCGCTATCGGTAGTCATCGCCTGGCTGCTAACGCTACGACTGCCTGCCGTCGCCCTGGTCGCCCAGCAGGGTTAGTTGTGAGTTCGCTATCCTTCGGCGGCGATCAGGAGCAACGATGACCTCACCCAGCGACGTCGCAAAATTCCACGCCGAGTACGACATCCACGTCGATGATCGCGTCCGGCTGTTTCGAGCCATTGCCACGGTGATTGCGCCGTCGAGCCGAGTGCTCTACCCAGGTAGCTACGTCGATATCGGCCCGTCAGTTTGGTTCGACGACGTGACCTACGTCGACATGGACAAACGGGCGGCACGTTTCTTTGCCGAAACCACGTCGGTTACCGAGCTCGTCATGGCCAAGCGCCACGCCGCCGGAGCGGCGCCAGCTCCGGTCGCAGTAGCGTTTCATCACCTCGACTATCGAGACGCCCTACCGATCGAGCCTGGATCAATTGGTTTGTTGGCGTCGCTGTATGCCGGTTTGGTATCAGAACACTGCACTGAACTTTTGTCGACGGGCGGGCACTTGTTGGTCAACCCCAGTCACGGCGACGCCGCGATGGCGTCAATCGACCAGCGCTACGAACTAGCTGGCGTCGTTATCGCCCGCGACGGTGACTATCGGGTCGACACCAAGAACCTCAACGAGTATCTGCAGCCGAAAAAGGCACAAACCCTCTCCGCCGAATCGATCCGACAGAGCGGGAGGGGCATTGCCTACACCCGTTCACCGTTCGCCTACCTCTTCTCGAAGGTCGGCTAGAGGTCGGGCAAGTTACCGACGAGACTGGCTCGCTGCGAGAGCTCGAGCCAGTCGCCATCAGGCAGAAGGACAAACGAAATGGCCGCAGTGTCGCCCAGGCGGACCGGGGCGAGGCCCTCGGTGAAGCCCTTCCGAAGAAAGCGGGCGTGTTGCTTCGCCACGTCAAAAACCTGTGCTGTCAGGTAGGTGAAGCCACTGGCCCGGTACGGTCCCGCGAGTGGACGGTGTGGTTGATGGTCGAAGGCGATCAGTGTCTCGCCAATACGGAGGCGGCCCCCTT
Organism: Acidimicrobiales bacterium; assembly: GCA_041394345.1. Taxonomy (GTDB): domain Bacteria; phylum Actinomycetota; class Acidimicrobiia; order Acidimicrobiales; family SZUA-35; genus JBBKWJ01. Next base: position 2,846 of record JAWKIN010000047.1, read on the forward strand.
CCGGCTTGGTATCGAACGCCTCGATCAAAAGCGACGCGGTACGGTCGACTGATCTGGCGGCGATCGTGATCTCGGTGGCCGTGATGCCGTGATAGCCAAAGGGCACGAGTTGAATGTCGACGGCGTCGGGGTGCACGACGGCCGTAGGGGTTTCAACGTCGGCCGCCAGTCGCAGACGAACGAAACCACTCGTTCCCGCATCGAGCGGATCACGTGAGACGTTCGACTTCAGCACGGCGCCGTGGAGCGTGTAGCGGTGTTGATGGATGCCACCACCGACCTTCAACATCTCTTCGTAGGCAAGCCCGACGGTCGTTCCCCAGAAGGTTTGGCTGGCATCGAGATCGTTGGAGTAGAAGCCGAGATCGAGAGCCGCTTTGGCGGGAGAGAATGTCATAGCCGCATCATGGCCCAGATCGTCGTGCAGATCCCACCCGTCGAGCAAGTAGGTGAGCGTGGCGCTCGGTGGTTCGTTGGGAATCGGACCACTGTCTTGAAGCGGAAGGGCAGCGCGTACGGTTCGGCGCATGACTTCGTTTCCCGAGCTCGGCTTCTATACCGCTCGCTAGCGCACCCGAGAGCCGCGACTTGATCGACGAGGTCAAGCAGGCCGAATCGCTTGGTCTCGGCGCCTGCTTCATCTCAGAGCGCTTCAACATCAAGGAGGCGGCGACGCTGAGCGGGGCGGTCGGCGCGGTCTCCGGAGAACATCGCATCATCACAGGAGCGACGAACCACAACATTCGCCACCCCATGGTCACTGCGTCATACGCCAGCACCATGCATTTCCTCACCGACGGCCGGTTCCTCTCGGCATCGGGCAGGCATTGCTCCGGCGCAAGATGCCTTTGGCTTCGGTCGGATCACTACTGCAGAGATGGAGGACTTCGCCTCCCTCATGCGTCGTCTCTGGAACGGCGAAACGATCGTTGGTCATGACGGGCGGCGGGATCGTGGCCCGTTCTTCGACTCGACCCGACCTTCGACGAAGACATCCCACTGGCGCTCGTTGCCTTCGGGCCGAACTCGCTTGCGCTTGGCGGGCGAGCGTTTGACGGCGTCATCTTGCACACCTACTTCACCGACGAGACGCTCGTTCGCTGTGTCGCCACAGTGAAGCGAGCGGCCAGCCAGGCGACCGTGACCCGAAGCGCGGTGCGGGTGTGGTCGTGTCTCGCAACGATTGGCGACCACATTCCGGAGGCGGCCCGGCTCAGAAAATGTCGGTGGGCCGCCTCGCCACCTACCTTCAGGCCTACGGTGACCTCATGAACCGGACGAACGGTGGGACCCTGCTGTGCTTGCGGCCTTTCGGGCCGACCCTGTGGTGGCCGGAATTGGGGGAGCGATCGACAGCAAAGCAACGACCGAACAACTCGAACACATTGCGTCGTTCCTGATGAGTGGCTCGCCCCTTCGGCGACCGGCTCGCCGGAGCACTGCGTCGCCACGGTTCGGGGACAGTTCGCACTCGGTGCCGATGCCGTGATTTTGCACGGCGCAACACCGGCCGAGCTTGCGCCCGTCGTCGACGTCTATCGCCGCGGGTAGCAGGGACGCTGACCGCAGCCGCCACCTTTGCGCGGCATTCCGGTGCGTTAGGGTCTGGCATGGTTGCGCCATTCGAAGCCAAACGTTCTCTTCGTCATTGCCGATCAGCTCCGTGCGGACCATCTCGGCTTCGCCGACAACACGGTCGTCCCGCACGCCCAACATCGACGCAATCGCCGCGTGGTGTTGTGTTCGACAACGCCTGGGTTGCGAACCCGATATGCATGCCGAATCGGTCGACGCTGATGACGGGACGCATGCCGACGGCCCATGGCGTGATCATGAACGATCGCTCGCTCGACTGGGGTGCGAATACCTACGTTCGCTCGCTTCGCCAGGACGGCTACCGCACTGGCCTCTTTGGCAAGTCGCACCTTCAGCACGGGATGAGTCGAAACTCTGTGCTCGCGTCCAAACGAGCGCCGGCGGTGGCCGATCCGTGGCCTCCGGGCTGGGATCAGCTCGAAGATCACGAGCACTACGAGACGGGGCTGCCTGAATGGCCAGACGATTTTTATGGGTTCGACCAGGTCGAGCTGTCGATCGATCATGGGGCCCGTGTTACGGGTCACCACCTCCAGTGGGCCCTCGATCGAGGAGGAACCTACGAAGACTTGGTCGTTCCGTTGACGGCCGAGTCGCCTGCCCTCCGCCGATCTGACCGATGGTGGCAGGTCTACCAGCCCCCGATTGGCCCCGAGCTTCACTCGACGACCTTCGTGTCCGAGCGCACTAGTGCGTTCATCGAAGAAGCTGCGGCCGAGGACAAACCATGGTGCGCGTGGGCGTCGTTTCCTGACCCTCACCATCCGTTTGCGCCGCCGGGCGAGTGGTTCGACCGTCATCGGCCAGGGGATATGGAACTGCCGAGTACCATCGGCGATCCGCTAGCGCACGGTCCGGCGTACCTCCGCCAGATCCAGCGGGTCCACCCCGCCGATCAGCATGGCTGGGTGGGGTTTTGCGGGGCGCCCGACCACGACCTGGTGCGAGAGTCACTTGCCGCTACGTACGGGATGATCGAGTTTCTCGATCATGGGGTTGGGCAGATCGTGGCCACCATCGAACGACTCGGTCAGCTCGACAACACCATCGTGGTGTTTACGTCCGACCACGGCGACATGATGGGCGACCACGGGCTGATGCTCAAGGGCTACATGCACTACCGCGGCACCTTGCAGGTCCCATTGGTTATTGCCGATCCTCGCCGAAGCGCTGGCCGGTCGAACTCACTCGTCGGCAGCATCGATCTAGCCCAGACCCTGCTCGATCTCACCGGGCTTCGGGCGTATGACGGGATGCAGGGAATGAGCTTGGTGCCGGTCCTCGACGATGTCGACGCACCAGCCCACGAGGTTCTGTTGATCGAAGACGATCTTCCGGACGGACTGGCTCGGTATCTGCCGGTGCCAGCGAAGACACGAACCGTGCTCACCTCTGATGGCATGAAGTACACCAGGCATTCGACCGGCGAAGATCAACTCTTCGACCTCACGGCCGACCGTGACGAGCTCCATCAGGTGGCGGCGCACGACCCAGCCAGGCGTGCTGCGGCCATCGAGATCTTGGCCGATGCCCTGATCGCCAACATGGATGCGGCCAGGGGAGCGCCGACGACAGCTAGCCTGGCCGCCAAGGAGTCCTCATGAAGATCGACATCACGTACTGCGTCCCCTGAGACTATTCGTCCCGCGCCGTGAGCGCGGCAAACGATTTACTCACCCACTATCAACACATCGTCTCCTCGCTCACCCTTCACATGGGTTCCAAAGGCGTGTTCGATGTCGTCGTCGACGGTGAGGTGTTGTACTCCAAACACGCCACCGGACGACACAAACCCAGGCGAAGTTCTGGCCTTGTTTGAGCCAAGCACACCAGGTCCGGCCACCGGTGACTACAGACGGGTAGGTGTCGTAAGGCGTGGTCGTCCCGCCGTGCTGCGGCGACCGGACACCTTTGGCGCCGCACGGGCCGACTGGGCCGACTGGGCCGACTGGGCTGCGATAATGCGCGGCCGTGTCGATGAGGTTGGCGGTACGTCTATCGAAGAGAGAGACGACGACCGGCAACAGGTCGTCGCCGAGACGACAGGCGAGGATGATGGTGAGTCAACAGGCGGTACGAGTGGGCCAAGCGCCCGGCGAACAGGCTGTCGCCGTCTCACCACGCCGCGAACTCACCGAACACCTCTGGGTTCTCGTCATGGCCGGTATCGAGCGGCGTCATCGTTGTTGGGATGGGAAGCGGCTGGCCATGTTCGTGCTGCGCAGCACGTCGCCCGACCGCGTGATCGGCATGACAAGCGACGATGGATTCGAGATCGGACGATTCACGCTGAACAGGACCTACAACGGAAAACTGGCCCTCGGCGCAGCAGTGGGGCTTCTTGGGGTGCTCGCCTATCAGGCCGTAGCTCCCTGGCTATTTGGGCCGAGCTGGTTTCGGCGGTCAACGGTTGGCGCTGCATCTGGTGTGGTCGTTGGTTCGATGCTGGTCCACTTGGATGGGGTCGTTTCCGTGTCGCTGCAACCGATGTGGCTTGCCGTCGCCTTGTTTGTCGCTTCCGCCGTTTTGGTGCCTCGATTGGCGTCGTCGTCGACCGGGTCTCGCGCTGGCCGATCGGTGACGGCTGGCGACCCTGGGTCATCCCGACCCTCCTGGTCGGTGCGTTCGCTCCCATCATTCCTGTCCTCATCGTGCTCGGTGTTGCGCTGGCGTTCTGGGTCGCGATTCGACGGGCCATTGCTGGACGCGGCCCGGTGCCGCTCGTTGCTCGCATCGCTATTCGATGCGCCTGGCTAACGATCGCGGTGCTCGGTCTTGTGGCCCTCGTTGCGACGTTCGCGCACTCCGCGTGAACGTCGGGCGCCGCTCTGCCCAGCCGTGCTGTCTCCAGTCGGACTGCTGATGGACGTCGCTGTCTCGGGAGAGCGTCACGCATCTGTTGGTCGAGCCGGCGGTTGAGTGTCCGGAACCGACCGATGATGGGAAGAACGAGCAAGTTGACGCCGTGGAGCAGGCCAATGATTAGCAAGATGCCGCCAAGGTGTACGAACGATGCCATGTTGGATCTGCTCGGGCCCAACTGTCTGCGACCATTCTCGGGGTCGGTCCACGGTGGTCGTGAACAGAATGTAGGCCGAGAAAAATCAGGTAGTAGGCGAAGTCGGTGAGCACGATGAAACTCTTGCCGGTCGACGGGTTGGAGCGGAACACGTCGGCCGCGGCGGCTCCGGCCGAATCGTTTGATGAACGGCCCGAGGACAAGGCGATCGCGATCAGGATCGACGCCACGACGAGTTCAAGAATCCACCATTGCATTTTCGGTTCTCCAGTTCGGTAGATGAGTGCAGTAAGAGCGGCGCCGATGACGGGCACGATGGCCCCAGTTTGCGCCAGTCGGCGGCGGCGAATCCGGCGGACACGTCGGTCCGTGTCGATGCCCGTCTGGATTGAGCGAAGAGGTCCGCAGATGGGACGACCTGTGTCCCGGCTTCGTGCAGGGCGTCAGACGAAGTGATTCAAGACGACTCGTCACGGCTCTTCCTCCACGAGTGCGGCGAGATCGGGGGCCCGCCGAAGCGAAACGAGACCCCGCTTGAGATGGGTCTTGACCGAGTTGGGTGAGAGGTCGAGCGTCTCAGCGATCTCGGCGACCGAGGAAGTTCGAGAAGATAGTGAAGGGCGATGCAATCGCGTTGGCGCCGAGGGAGGTCGCGCATCGCCGTGATGACGCACACTGGCGATCGTGGTCGGTGACGAAACGCTCGTCAACACCGGTGGGGTCGAGTTCCATTGCGGGCGGCGAATGCCGGATCGAGAGCAGCCCTCGTCGGTTGTGATCGCGGGCCAGATTCAAGACGATGGCACGCAGGTAAGCAATGGCCTTCGTCGGGTCCTCGATCCGATGCAACGATCGCGAGAGACGAATGAACGCTTCTTGTACCACGTCCTCCGGCTGCGTCGCGATGGTCGACGAAGACCCGCGCCAGGCCCACAAGGGAGCGCGCATGATCCCGGTAGATGGCGGCGACAACCGCATCAGGATCCGACCACTCAACCGTAGTGCCCTCCAGTTCTTCGCTGATTCTTGCTGACTCGCGATGGCGGCGCTAGTAGATCCACCTGAGCCCTGGTTGAGTAGACGCACGACAACCGGAGATCAGGTGACACCGGCCATCGATGACCTAGGCAAGCCCCGACCCTCGTGTACCATCGACCAACCCCAAGCTGAGGAGCCCCGATGACGCTTCGCCATAATCAAACCGGCTTCTCGTGTTCTGGGTATCGCTTCTGATCATCGTCGTCGCAGCGCAGATTGTGGATCGCTGATGCGGCGGATCGGACAACCCCAGTTGTGGGCGAGTTGGCTACCCGGCCTCGTCCTTGTATCTTCTTGGCCGTATTGCCCCCGACGTCTCGTCGTGGCTCTTTCCCGATGATGTGCAGTCGGGCATGCTCTTCACCGTCGGCTGGATCGGCGTCATGTTCCTACTTGTCGCCACCGGTTTTGAGACCGACCTCGGGTTGATTCGCCGGCTCAGGAAGGCCGCCACGTACGTCTCGGCTGGCTCCCTGGTCATACCCATGGTGGCAGGGTTCGGCGTCGGCTGGATGATCCCCGATTCGTTCTTGGGTGGCGGCACTCAGCGACTGGTGTTGCGCGCTCTTCATCGCGGCTGCCCTGTCAATCTCGTCGTTACCGGTCATCTCAAAGATCCTCAGCGACATGGGGCTCATGCGTCGAGACTTCGGTCAACTGACCCTGGCGGCAGGAATGGCCAACGACGTCGTCGGCTGGATCGCCCTCGGCGTCATCGCCGGCATGGCCGAGGCTGGCGACATCAAACTCGGGAAACTGGCGCTCACGATGTTTGGCCTCGCCGTCTTCTTCGGCGTTGCGTTCACGGTTGGACAGCGAGGCGTCGACCATCTGCTGCGGCAGGTCCGGTCGTCGGGTAACGACCCGCTCACGGCTTGGCCATCATTGTCGGCACGGCGTTGACGTTTGGCGTTGTCACCCAACTCCTCCACGTCGAGACTGTCCTCGGCGCCTTCGTTGCTGGGGTCATCGTGCCCGGTCGCGATTCGCCGACCATCGCCTGCTGCAGCCGCTTGAGGCGATTACCAACGCCGTGTTTGCCCCGGTGTTCTTACCGCGACGGCCGGCCTTCGGGTCGACCTCGGCTTGTTGAGCGATCCGACCACCTTGCTGTGGGCGTTGCTCGTCCTAATTGCCTTCCTTGTCCAAGCTCATCGGCTCGATGGCAGGCGCAAAGCTGGCTCGGCTGTCGGACCGAGAGGGTATGGCGTTGGGCGTTGGACTCAATGCTCGCGGCGCCTTAGAAATTGTCATTGCGACTGTCGGATTGCGGCTCGACGTTCTCAACAGCCGCTCGTTCACGGTCATTGTTCTGATGGCGATGGCTACGTCCATGGCTGCGCCGCCGCTCCTGCGTCTCGTCCTCCGCAACTTCGATGGCAGCCCGAGCGAGCGTCGACGGCTCGACCAAGAGCACCAACTTGCAGCCAACAAGCTGGTCGGCGGAGGACGAATCTTGCTACCGACCCGCGGCGGTGTGGCCTCGCTGTTGGCCGCTCAGGTGGCAGGTCTTGTCTGGCCAACGGGCTCCGTCTCGTTGCTGACGATCGGTTCGGAGGGTCGGCCTGGGGCGAGTCCGGTCCGCGACGTGCTCGGTAATCTCGAGGTGCTCGACATCACATCGATGTCGGAGTCGGCCGCCCAGGCGATCGTCGATGAAGCGGCACTCGGGTATGAAGCCATTGTCATCGGCTGCTCGGGGGCGCGCACCGATGGGCTTTTCTCGCCGCTTGTCGATGCCGTGCTGTCGACGAGCCCCGTTCCGGTGTTGGTGGTGCGAATGCCCCGACTCGGCGACGGGACCTTGCCGTGGGCGTTCGGGAGCGCCCTCGTACCCGTGTCGGCCCGCGACTCGTCACTGGCAGGCCAAGAGGTCGCCGCCTACCTATCGTCGGCCATCGGCACGCAACTCCATCACCTCTACGTCTCAACGGGGCCAACGTCTGCTCTCGTGCCGATCTTTGGCGACTACGGTGCCCGTACGGCGTCGACTCGGCAGGTGCTTGATGGCGCCGCCAGGCTGGCAACTCGAGTCGGGGCCAATTTTGCGTCGGACGTTGTCTACGCCGAGAACCCGGCTCGGCAAATCCTGATGACGGCCCACGAGCTCGCAGTCGACCTCGTCGTCGTGTCTGGCATTGTTCGCCACTCGGGTGACCATCTGTTCCCCGGGCAGACAATCGAGCGCATCGTCAATGAGACCAACACGGCCCTGATCGTTGCGCTGACGCCGGAGCGACCGGCGTAGCCTTGCCGACAATCACGGGCGCGGCCTGCCGATCAGCCCGATGAGCTTGGCGCAGTGGCCTCACTCGTTAGGTGGTGAGGTCAGCGCTTGGCGGTCAGGCGACCGTGCCGTTTCTGGCGCCCAACGAGCGAGGGATGCCACCAGCACTACACTCACCGACGATGATCGCAGACTTCAATCTCAGCTACTTCGGACTCGACGGCAAGACGGCAATCGTGACGGGTGGCAATACCGGTCTCGGTCAAGCGTTTTCGGTGGCACTTGCTGCGGCTGGGGCCAACGTGTTCGTCCCGAGCATCACCGAGGACGACGGGTCCACCGGTCCGCTGATCGAAACTGCCGGACAACGCTACGAGTTCATGCTGGCCGACATTACCGAGACGGGAACGTCGCGGCGTGTCGTTGATGAGTGCGTCGAGCGATTTGGCTCCGTCGACATCCTGGTCAACAGCGCCGGCATCTGCCCTTTGGCTGAGGTGCTCGAATTCGGGCGGGAGAAGTGGGACGCCACCGTGCAAGTCAACCTCACTGCTGCGTTCGAGATGAGCTTTGAGGTCGCGCAGCGGATGGTGCCCCAGCGAAGCGGCAAGATCATCAACATCTGCTCGATGTTCAGCTTCCTCGGTGGCCGCTTGTCGCCCGCGTACGCCGCAACCAAGCACGGCATTGCGGGCCTGACGAAGGCCTATTGCGACGAGTTGGCCGAACACAACATCCAGGTCAACGGCATCGCACCGGGGTATTTCGCCACGGCGATCACCACCAACACCCGAAGCAATCCGGTCACCAACCAGCGAGTTCTCGACCACATCCCGGCCAATCGGTGGGGGGAGACCGAAGACCTCATGGGCACCGTCGTCTTCCTCGCCAGTCGGGCGTCGGCGTACGTCAACGGTCACGTGCTTGCGGTCGACGGCGGATATCTCGTGCGATGACCGGCCCCTCCCTGGTCGGCATCGACTGTGGCACACAGAGTGCCAAGGTTGGGATCTACGACCGCGACGGCCGCCTTCACGCCCAAGGTCAACAGGCGCTTCGCCCGATGAGTCGGCCATCGCACGGTGTCACAGTCCATCCCGACGACGACCTGTGGACGGCAATGGTGTCCAGCGCAGGCCAGCGGGCCATCGCCGCCTTCACTGGTGATCTCGCCGAGATTGTCGGCATCGGGCTATGCCCCATCCGATGCTGCAAGGTGTTCATCGATGCCGAGGGCACGCTTGTCGAGCCAGTCATCAGTTGGATGGACGATCGGGCGTATGAGCCCTACCTGCCGGCCGACCCTGGCGCCCGCTTCGGCACGACGACAACTGGCTACCTCGCTCACCGACTGACCGGCGAGTTCAAAGATACGGCGGCCAACAACATCGCGCTGCAGTGGCCGATCGACAGCGATACCTGGGACTGGAGCGCTGATCCTGATCTCTATGAGCAGTGCGGTGTGCCTCGCGAAATGCTCTTTGACCTCCAAATGCCGGGCGACGTTATTGGGCCGCTTACGGCGGACGCAGCTGCGGCGCTCGGGCTCCCAGCTGGTGTGCCCGTCGTGGCCACGGCCAACGACAAGGCTGTTGAGATGCTCGGTTCGGGGTCGATTGGCCCAACCACGGCGCTGATCTCACTCGGGACCTACATCGCTGGCATGGTTCACGGCGAGACGAACTACCCGAACGCACAGAACTTCTGGACAAACTTTTCGTCCGTTCCGCACCGCTATCTCTATGAGAGCAACGGGGTTCGGCGCGGCATGTGGACACTGACCTGGTTTCTCGACTTACTCGGCCCGGAGGTTGGTGAACGAGCCGAGTCGCTCGGTTTGTCACGCGAGGAGTATCTCGAGCGTGAGGCGTGCCTGGTGCCAGCGGGCAGCGATGGCCTTATGACGGTTCTCGACTGGTTGGCCACCACCGACAAGCCATTCCGGAAGGGCATGATGCTCGGCTTCGATGCCCGTCACTCGCGGGGCCACGTGTATCGCTCAATTCTTGAAGCGATCGCACTCACGATGAAACATCACGTCGATGCGA
>JAWKIN010000048.1:0-12458 GCA_041394345.1 Acidimicrobiales bacterium
AGCGTCGTTGCGCCGGCCTCGACATATGGCGCCAAGAACTCGGCGATGTCGTCGGCTGTCCCGCACGGCGTGTACTTCTCGAAGGGGGCAAAGGGGATGCGGTAGAAGCGAGCCATGCCGTCGGCCACCGTCTCTTTTGCTGCTTCATAGGTGTCGCCAACGCCGACCCAGAGTTGCATGCCGTGCTGCCAATCAACCGTGCGGTCGACCGATGCGGCTTTGGCCCCGACCCGTTCGATTCCTTCGATGAAGCGTCGCGACGAACACCACGCCCCGAGCCAGCCGTCGCCGTAGAGCCCGGCCCGATCGAGCGCTGCGTTGCTGCGTCCCCCCACGATGATCGGAACCGCCGGCGCTGGGGTGGGCCGGATGAGTCCGGCGTCGATCTGGTAGAACTCGTCGTTCCAATCGACCTCGTCGCCGGCAAGCAGCGCACGCAGGATCTGAAGCGCGGCGTTGGTTCGACAGCCACGCGTTGCGGGGTCTACCTCGCAAACCTCGAACTCGTGGCGGTCTTCACCGCCAACGCCGACCCCCAAGCGGAGTCGGCCCGGGGCCGCCTCGGCCAGCGTGGCGACCTGACGAGCCGCCACCATCGGGTGCCGCAGCGCGAGCAGGAACACGCCGAGGTAGAGGTTGAGTCGTGGCTCGATACCGGAGAGCGCGGCGAGGTGAACGAGTCCATCGGTGCCGCTGCCGCCCCGAAAGCTCACGTGGTCGGCAATGAACAGATGATCGAGACCCGCATCGGCCACCGCCGCCAACGACTGCCGCCGCTCCTCCGCTCCTTGCGCAAAGATGCCCCACGGTGAGCTGATCCCGACTTTCAGCATGGTTCCCCTTCGTGCCAGGGTCAGCTACTTCGTGCCGTCTGGCTCAAACTCGATGAAGATGCACTCTCCAGGACATTCGGCCGCTGCGTCAATTGTGTCGGCTTCAAGATGGTGCGGCACGAGGGCGAGGTCGGCCGCCCCACCCGGGTCGTTGAGGACCACACCGTTCTCGACGACATAGGCAATACCGTCTTCGAGCAGGGTGAACACGTCGGGTACGTGATCGATGCAGATGCCGTCGCCAGTGCAGAGATCTTGGTCGATCCATACCTTCAAACGAGCAAACGAGGCCATGTCCATGGCGGAAGGGTAGCCTTGCGCGCTGTGAGCAGTTCGTTCGGCACCCTCTTCCGAGTCTCAACCTTCGGTGAATCACACGGCCCCGGGATCGGGGTGATTGTCGATGGCTGCCCACCGCGCCTGCCGCTTTCGCTCGACGAGGTGCAGTTTGACCTCGATCGGAGGCGTCCCGGCCAGAGCCGCCTCGTCACCCAACGCAAGGAGGGCGACGAAGTCGAGTTCCTCTCTGAGGTGTTCGATGGGCAGACGACAGGCACGGCGTTGGCGATGCTCGTGCGCAACCAAGATCAAAATTCCGGCGCCTACGACCATCTCAAAGACCTCTACCGTCCGAGCCACGCCGACTGGACGTACGACGCCAAGTTTTGGAATCCGCGACTACCGCAGCGGCGGTGCTCATCGGCCTGAAACGATCGGCCGGGTGGCGGCCAGGCCATCGCCTAAACTTCTTCCGGGTCGTCGCTGGCGTCGAAATCCTCGCCTGGGTGAGTTCGGTGGCACCATCGAAGCAATCGTCGACGACGCCTCGGTCTCGCTCGACGACGTCGACACCGACCCAACTCGCTGCCTGACGAAGCGGCCGCTCGCATGACCGCGGCCATCGAGCAAGCCCGTTCCGACGGCGGGCTCGCTCGGTGGCGTCGTCACCTTTGTTTGCCCGCCACGTTCCTGCTGGGCTCGGTGCCCGGTGTTCGACCAAATCGATGCCGACCTCGCGAAGGCCATGATCTCGCTGCCTGGCAAGGGCTTCGAGATCGGAAGCGATTTCGCCGGCACCCTCATGACCGGCCGGGCCCATAACGATCCGTTTGTCCCCGGCCCCGACGGCACACCACTCAGCGGACAAACAACTCGGGTGGTAATCCGGAATGGCATCACCTCGGGCGCACCGATCATCGGCCAGGTGGCGATCAAACCAACGGGCACCATCTCGTCGCCCCAAGACACGGTCTACCGACAACGAGGGCAACGGTAGTAGCGGCCAGGGCCGCCACGATCCGTGCGTGTTGCCGCGCCGTTCCGCTGGTCGGAAACCATGACCGCCCTCGTGCTCGCCGACCACTGGATGCGCCAGCAAGCAATCGTCCTCTAATCGTCGCCGCTCTGTTCTTTCTGTCGGCGAGTCCGCGGAGAAACTCTTCGACCTCGGCCGCGTCGGTTGCGTCGATCTCGCGCTCGGCACGCTGATCGGCTTCGGCCTCGAGTCAGGCGACGTAGTCGACGTTGGATTGCTCGCTACCCACTGCTTCGTCGACTCGTTCGACCCACTCCACTCACGGCCTGTTGCATGGATTCCCAGCCCGTCTCAACCCGAGTCACCGCTTGGATCTGCTGCGGCTCAGCACGGACGTGCCTTGAGGCTTGGCGGCGCCGGTACGTAGTGGGGAACATCAACCGGATGGAAATGGTGGAGCGAATACGGCGGCGTGGAGCTCGTGGTTGACCACACCCATGACGCCGGTTGGCCCCTGATGGCGGGCGGGTTGCTGCAGGGTTAGTGGCGCGCAGAAGCTCTTTGTCGGCCGCCGATCCGGTCACTTTGAGCTCACGAGTGTGGGCCACAACTGCGGGCAAAGCACCGACCGTGATGACGAGCTCGGCCCCTGCCTCGCGGGCGACCTGCTTGAGCTGATTGGAGTAGTCACGCCAACGAAGATGGGGCTCGATGCCGTCGACCAAGATGAGATCTCGGGGCCCGTCGGTGTGGCAGGCCCAGACGTTGGTGTCGGGCCAGTCGATGCGCCTGGTGCCGTCTTCGTTGAAGTTGACGACGGGCCGGACCTGCTGAAAATCGAAGAATCGCTCGGGATCGATGACCGCCATCAGCTCGCTCCGAGAGCGTGACTTAATCCAGGACACCGCCTCGGTTGCTGCCTCGCCCGTGTCAAACAATCCCTCGAGGGCGAGGACCATGATCGGCCGTTTGAGTGGGGGCCGAGTTTTCCAGGTGATGTCAGACACCGTCTAAGACTCGCGCATCTCGATTGGCTTTGCCGAACCAAGGGGCGGCTAGATTCGTCAGATGGTTGTTGCCTGGGGAGAAGCCGAACGAACGCTCACCGATGCGGTGTCGGTGCTTGAGGGCGCCGAACTCGGCGCCTATCCATCCGGCAACTCGGTTGTTGTCACCGGGTCCGCCGAGTCGCTCATTATCGACCCCTCGGTCACGGTCATTGCCAGGGGCGGCGCGCCCGTCCCGATCGACGTCGTGCTCAACAGCCACAGCCACGAAGATCACCTTGCTGGCAACGGGTTCTTTGGTGACGCCCGGGTGCACATCCACCACGATGACCTCCTTGGCGCCCACAGCCTCGACGGCTTGCTCGACGTCTATGGCCTCAGTGGCCAACCACGCATCGACTTTGCTGCCACCATTCTCGAGGAGTTCAGCTACACCCCTCGCCCGGATGCCACGGGATTCTCCGACGGCGACGTCTTCGATTTAGGTGGCGTGACGGTCGAGGCCGTCCATCTCCCTGGCCACACCCGAGGCCACAGCGGCTTCCGAATCACTGGCGGCGTGTTCTTCTTGTCCGACATCGACCTCACCGGCTTCGGCCCTTACTACGGCGATGTGTGGAGCGATCTCGAACAGTTCGAAGAGAGTCTCATCAAGATCCGAGACGAGGAAGCTGCGTTCTATGTGACGTTCCATCACAAGGGCATAATCGAGGGTCGCGAGGCTTTTGTCACCATGCTTGACAAATTTCATGCCGTCATCGGTCGTCGACACGATGCCATGCTCGATTTTCTCCGCGAGCCAAAGACCGTGGCCGACATGGTTGCGCATCGCTTCATCTATCGCCCCCACGTCGAACACGTCTTCGCTGACTCTGTTGAGCAGCGAAGCGCCGAACTCCATCTGGCTCGCATGCTTCACCGCGGCGAAGTCACCGAAGTCGCCCCAGGAGCCTTCAAACGCGTATGACCCGTTTCGAGACCATCCATATGTATCCGCCGCGAATGGCCAACTTCTTTGGTGACGAGGTGAGAAAAGCCCTCGGTGAGCGAAACTACGTCCTGCCCGAGACCGAAGACCAACTCGTGGCCATGTTGCCTGACATCGAAGTGCTGTTCGGCTTTGGGATGTCACTCGACGACTGGTCCGTTGCCACCAACCTCAAGATGATCCAGAGCACGGGCGCTGGGGTCGACTGGCTGCTACCGGCCCCAACCCTGCATCCCGATGTCGCCGTGTGCAACGCGAAGGGAGCGCACGAGCCCCATATGCCGGAATTTGCAATCGCCATGCTGCTCGGCCTCGCCTACCAAGTCCCCCGCCTCGTGACACAACAGCAGACGGCGACGTGGAAGATCACCAAGCCTCTGCCCCTGTCGGGCCGCACACTGTGCGTCGTTGGCCTCGGAACTATCGGCCAGAGCATCGCCACCCGGGCCGCGGCGCTTGGCATGCGAGTGGTCGGCGTACGGCGAAGCGGCGATGCGATTGACGGTATCGACACCGTGGTGACACCAGCCGAACGACTGCGGGTACTTCAGGGACGCTGACGCCGTTGTTGTCATCACCCCACTCACGGCCGAGACGCGGCCTCATCGGCGCTGAGGAGCTTGCCGCACTCACCCCTGGCGCGTTGTTTGTCGACCTCTCTCGCGGTGGGGTCACCGATACGGACGCCCTCGTTGCGGCCCTCGAGTCGGGGCAGCTTCGTGGCGCCGCCGTCGACGTGTTCGAGCAAGAGCCGCTGCCGGCCGAGAGCCCGTTATGGAAGGTGCCCAATCTCTTGGTCACACCCCACGTCGCCGGCAACTCGCTCGACTACCAGCGCCTCATCGCAGTGCAGTTCCAAGCCAACCTTGAGGCCCTTGAGCGAGGCGAGACGCCACCTCGAATTGTTGACCATCACCTTGGCTACTAGCCCTGGTTAAGCAGATTTTCTGGACTCAAGCACTGGGCCAGGGACGATGCCACGGCCAGCTCGACGGCGGGTCGCGATACCGGTGATTGTTCAAGGGTCGACAGCACCAGGCGAATGACCAACTCGTCGTCGATTTTCTTGGCCGCACAGGTCAGCTCGTCCGCGGTCGCCGCTGGCGCCTGGGTAGCCAGCAGCGCCTCGGCGATCAGTTCGCTGCCGACACAGGCGATGATGCCTTCAGCTGCCGTGGGCAGCATGACATCATCGAGCGCTCCACCACTGGCGAGCATGTCGGCTTCTTCTTGACCAAGCCGATCGAACGCGCAGGATGCCTCGTTCTCGGTCAGCGTGATGCCAGCCGACGCACTCAAGTCGGTGAGTCCGCCAAGCGCTTGCTGCTTGCCTTCTTCGGTTACTTTTGGGGCGTCGGCTGAGCAGGCGGTTCCGACGAGCAGCACCGTGAGGGCCAACGCTGACAGTCTCAGCGGCATCCCTAGACCGTAGCGCCAGCGCCGCCCGCTAAGGTTGGCGCAACGATGCGCATCGAGGGCTGGAGGCGTCGAATGTCTGATTTCACCCCAACAAACGACTTCCCCGAGTTTGTCGACGACGACGACACCGTCGTTTCGTCGTCGGCCAAGTCACGCGATGCCGCCGTACAACGGCGACGTAAGCTGCTGCTCCGCTGGCTTGTCCTTGGTGCGGGTCTTGGCCTTGTGGCCGCTGGATTTAGCCCGCTTCGCACGGTTATCGCTATTGCCATTAGCTATCTTTTGCTCACCATCGGCTTTGGCATCATTGGCGCTTTTGCCCGGCCGATCCCTGAAGCGCCTCCGGCTGGCGAGCTCCGACGCGTCAAGCTGACTTATCGCTGCGTGACCTGTGGGGCCGAGCTTCGTATGACCCTCGCCAACGACCAGATGCCAGCGCCGCCGCGCCATTGCATGGACGAGATGGAACTGACCACCTCCGTCGACGACATTCTCTAGCGGTCATTACCGCAGTGCCGTCTTAGCGCAGTGCCGTATTAGCGATACTGCGTGGCGGTGATGATGCCACCCAGAATCATGCCGAGGCCCGCGAGGATGTACCAGTTGCCGCCGGCGATGCCGTTGTTGAGGTAGGGCAGCATGATGGACACGATGCCAGCAGCGAAGAGCAAGAACATCAGCACGGGGACCCATTTGGGTGAGCCGCTGGCGTATTTAACCGGTGTACGCGAGACCCCCGACTTGGCGTCGTCGACATCGATCGACGCGCCGACTCCGGGCTTGGTGCCCTGGGTGTTACACGGCTTTGTTTTTGTCCTGGCGAACCACGGGGCAACCTTGCGGCTCGGTCCACCAGCGCAGTGGATTCGGCCTGGCGAAATTCGCGCCGTCGTCCAACCGGCCGCTAGCCTGCGCTGATGAACGGGCCTCGCATTCTGCTGATCGACAACTACGATTCGTTCGTCTACATCCTGGTGCAGTACCTGGGTGAGTTGGGCGCTACCCCGTTGGTTGTCCGCAACGACGAGCTCACGCTCGACGAGCTGATCGCCCTCGACCCCGATGGACTGCTGGTCTCACCTGGCCCCGGCCGTCCCGAAGATGCGGGCGTCAGCATTGAGGCAATCCGCCACTTCGGTCAGTCAATCCCGGTCTTTGGCGTGTGCCTTGGGCATCAAGCCATCGGCGAGCTCTTCGGGGGCGACGTCGTGGGTGCGCCCGAGCTGATGCACGGCAAAACCTCGGTTATCGACCACAGCGGTGTCGGCGTCTTCGCCGGCCTACCGCAGCCACTCGAGGCGACCCGCTACCACTCGCTGATCGTCGAGCGGTCGACGGTGCCCGACTGTCTAGAAATCACGGCCGAAACCAGAGACGGCCTCATCATGGGTATGCGCCATCGCGAGCTCGACATCGAGGGCGTGAAGTTCCACCCCGAGTCCGTGCTGTCGGTTGGTGGGGCGCGACCTACTCACCAACTTCCTCAACCGCTGCACCGCCGACCGATAGGCCGCTAGCTCGTTGTCGATGTTGTGCCGCCGTTGTCGCCGTCGTCGGTGCGGTTGTTGGGGCGGTCGAAGCCGTCGTTGTCGTCGCCTCGGCCACACCAACCCGGATTGTGACCGACTCGCCTTTTTCGAGGCGCTTCGTTGGCTGCTGGGTCTTGCGAAATGACCTTTGCCCGCCGCTCGACCCGGCCGGTACGGCCGTTTTCGACCACCGGGATGAAGCCCTTGTTGAGGATGGCTTGCTCGGCGGCCGATTGAGTCAGGCCGACGACCGGCGGCACCAGCGCTGTCTCGGGGCCATTCGAGACGTACATGATGATGACTCGATCTTTCGACACCAAACTGCCTGATGGCGGATCGGTCCGAATGACAAGGCCTTTTTCGACGTCCGTTGATGGTTCGAGTTCGAGCGTGGGACTCGGAAGACCCACACGGCCGAGGGCATTGGTTGCGTCGGCCGTCTTCAGACCAGACACGTCGGGCACCGAGATTTCGGCCGGACCACTCGAGACAGTGATCTGGATCGGCGAGTCAAGATTGACGTCTTGATTGGGCTGCGGCGTCATATCGATGACGATGCCTGCGTCCTTGTCGTCACTCGGTGCTAGCACGGGATCGACCCGGAATCCCGCCTCGTTGAGTACACGTGTTGCTTCTTCTTGGGTCAGCCCAACGACGTCGGGGAGGTTGACGGCGTCGCGAGCCTGCGAGACCGTGAGCTTCACGACCGAGTTTTCTTGCACGGTGGCGCCCGAACCAGGGTCTTGGGAGAACACAAGGTTGGCCGCGACTTCGTCGTTGACTTCGTAGGTGATGTCGGGAACGAGGCCAAGGTCTTGGAGAATCTTGGTGGCGTCGTCTTGGGTGAGGTCGATGACGTCGGGGACCACAACGGTGCCGGAACCGGCGGTGAGGCCTTCATTGCCGTTGTTGGCGACCCACAACAGGATGCCAGCCAGCGCGATGAGCAGAATGGCGAGCGCGGCAAGGAAGAGTCCGTTGCGGCGAGGTGGTTCGTAGTATTCCTCGGCTGCCTTTGGCGCGCTTGCAGCAGCGACGGCAGGCATGGCCCTTGTGGTGTCGATGATTGGCTGGGCGGCCGTTGGCTCCGGAGCGCGAGCAGCGGCGACCGTGGCGGCCGCGGCGTGAGGTGAGCGGGCGGCCGCAGCGTTGCTTACACCTTGCAGGGGCTGACCCTCGAGGAAGCGACGCAAGTCGCCACGGACGTCTTCGGCTGACGCGTAACGTTTGGCCGGGTTTTTGGCGAGGAGGCGGGCGATGACCGATTCGAGCGATCGCGGCACGGCCGGATTGATCGATGTCGGCCGAGGCGGCGCCTCTTGCACGTGCTTGTAGGCAATGGCAACCGGTGAGTCGCCCTGGAATGGGGGCCGGCCGGTCACCATCTCGAAGACAACGACGCCAAGTGAGTAGAGGTCGCTCCGCGGATCGACGGGCTTGCCTTGCGCTTGCTCAGGCGAGAAATACGAAGCGGTGCCCATAACCGAACCGGTTTGGGTGAGTTCGTCGCCACCGCCGAAGGCACGAGCAATACCGAAGTCGGTCACCTTGACCTGCCCGGTCGGCGTGATGAGGATGTTGCCTGGCTTCACGTCCTCGGTGGACGGTGCCGTTGCGGTGAGCGAAGCCGAGCGCGGCGGCAACGTCGGTTGCGATCTCGGCGGCGCGATCGGGATGAAGCGTTCCCTCGGCCCGAATGAGCTCGGCGAGGCTTTGCCCTTCGACGTATTCCATGACGATGAAATAGGTGTCGTCGTATTCGCCCCAGTCGTAGACGGCCACGATGCTGGGATGGTTGAGGTTGGCCGCGGCTTGTGCCTCACGACGGAAACGTTCGACGAAGGACGGCTCCGCCGCGAACTGCGGAAAGAGGACCTTGACGGCCACTGGGCGATCGAGCAACTGATCGTGGGCCAAAAACACGTCAGCCATCCCACCCCGGGCAAGCCGGCGGTGGAGTTCGTAACGACCGTTGAGTACGGGGCGGGCTGGCGGTGTTTCACTCACAGGTCTGATGATGTTAGTGATCGAATCGGGTCAACTTGCATTCATGCACCTCACGGTGGTCAAGATTCTTGGAAATACGTGTCGATGAGCGCCTTCGCAATTGGGCCCGCGACCCGCCCGCCCGTTTGCTCGCTTGCGCCTTCTTGCCCTTCGACCAGCACAGCAATAGCGAGGTCAGCGACCTGACCTTCTCGGCCAGCGAAGCAAATGAACCACGCGTGCGACCGTGCTGGATCTGTCCCGAGTTGGGCAGTTCCTGTCTTGCCGCCTACGACAAGTCCGGGAGTGGCAGCCACGCTGCCAGTTCCGCGCTCGACGACTTCGACCATCGCCAACCGAAGCTGGGTAGCGACATCGGGTTCGACCGCTACTTGCCAGGTCGTGTTCTCGGTGGTCGATACAGCTCGCCCTTGGACGTTACGCACCTCGGCCACAACGTGAGGCACCTGCATGCGTCCGCCGTTGGCGATCGCCGCCGCCACGAGTGCCATTTGGAGTGGCGTGGCCGAGACATCGTTCTGGCCAATCGAGGCCTGGGCGAGCGCCGGGCTGTTTTCGAACACGCCGGCGGGTATCTCCTCGGTCGGTTCGTCGAGCTGCTTGCCGTAGTCGGCTGGGAAGTTGCTCGCCACCGCGCCCGGGATGTCGAGGGGTGGCACGACGTTGAATCCGTAGGCCTGCGCCGACCGGACCATGACCTGTGGGCCAATAAGTTCTGTCGCCAACTGGGCAATACCCGAATTGCAGGACGCCCGCAGCAGCTCGAGAAGATCGCCGCCGCAGCTACGGCCACCGAAGTTGGCGATGGGGCGGCTGGTGAGTGGCGGCGTGTAGCTCTCGACAATCGGGAACACCGGGTCTTGCAACGTTGCCGCGCCATCGGCGAGTGCAGCGCTGGCGGTGACCACCTTAAAGGTCGACCCAGGAAAGAAGATTTCGCGGAACGCACTGGCTCGCAGCGGGTTGCCCTCGGCCTCCAACAGGGCGGCATAGGCCGCGTTTGCCGTGGCGCCATCCTGCGAGGCGAGCGGGTTTGGATCAAACGATGGGGCGCTCCACATCGCCAGGATTTCGCCCGTCCTCGGGTCGAGGGCGACGACCGAACCTGGCCGGTTACCCAGTTGCTCTTTGGCTACCCGCTGGAGGTCGTCACGGAGCGTCAACACCACCTCACCGGTGGTTTCGGCATCGCCAAGAACCTGGGCCAGCGAACTAAGTTCGAGGGCGGGCGTGCGCCCGACGAGTTCGTCGTTGAACGACCGCTCGACGCCATCGGCACCAACGGTGAACGAGAGATAGCCGGCCACGTGGGCGTAATGATCACCTTCGGGGTATTGGCGTTCGATGCCGATCGGGCCGTCGACCATGACGGAACGGGCGACCACAACGCCGTCGCTCGTCACGATGGGGCCACGGGGACGTTTGAAGTCGCGTTGCACGGTGCGGGTGTTTGACGGGTCGTCTTTCAACGACTCCGCCTCGAATACCTGAATGCGGTTGAGCTGGGCGAACAAGACGCAGAAGCAGAGCATCAGGATGAAGGTGACGTGGCGTAGTGGCCGGTCGTTCATGCGGACACCGGCTTTGCGGGCAAGAACGCGTCGGCGCGAGCTGAGCGGTCGGAGATCTTGATGAGGACGGCGAGGATGATGTAGTTGGAGATCAGCGACGAGCCGCCATAGGAGACGAAGGGCAGGGTCACACCGGTGAGGGGCAGCACCCGAAGCACGCCGCCAATGATGACGAACGCTTGGAAGCCGAGGAGTGCGGTGAGGCCAGCGGCGAGCAGCGCTTCGAACGGGCTCGCAGCCAGTCGGGCGACCTTGAAGCCGACACCGATGAACAGGAGGAAGGTGATGAGCACAGCCGAGGCGCCGAGGAGTCCAAGCTCCTCACCGATCGCGGCAAAGATCATGTCGGTGGAGGCAACGGGGATCTTGTTTGGCGTGCCGAGACCAAGGCCGCTTCCACTGATGCCACCGTCGGCCAACGCGAATGACGCCTCGACGATCTGATAGCCCGCTTCCTTGGGGTCGGCGAATGGTCGAGCCAGATGTCGACTCGCTGCTGGACGTGGCCGAACATGCGGAACGACGCAGGCACCAGCGGCGAACATGCTCATGCCAGCGACCACGTAGGCCGAGCGTTCGGTGGCGAGGTAGAGCATCACGACGAACAGGGTGAAGAAGAGCAACGACGACCCGAGGTCGCGTTCGGCCACCATCACGACGAGGGCGACGCCCCAGGCCATGAGCAGCGGGCCGAAGTATTTGGGGTTGGGAAGGTGGATTGGCCCGAATCGTTTGGCGCTGCTCGAGAGCAGCTCGCGCTTCTCGATGAGGTACCCAGCCAGAAAGGTGGCGAGCACGATCTTTGCGAACTCGCCCGGTTGGATGGAGAACGAGCCAACACGCAACCAGATTCGGGCACCGTTGATCTCTCGGCCGATGCCGGGGAGGAGGGGCAGGAGCAACAGGATGACACCGACCAGGGCAAACGAATAGCGGTAGTCCGCCAACTTGCGCATGTCAGGGATGAGCACCAGAACCATCGTGAATCCGAGCAAGCCAATGAACGTCCAGGCGGACTGGCTGTCGGCGAGGCCGGGGTCGAGTCGGGCGATCATCACGTAGCCGACCCCGTTGAGGAGGGCGGCGAGCGGCAAGAGCAAGCCGTCGGCGGCAGGGGCAAACCGGCGGACCACGACGTGGGCCAACAGGAGGACGGCGAGCACAATGCCGAGGAACGGGACGATGTCGGCCGGGAGCGAGGCCGCTCGGCCAAGCGACGTGAGGCCGTAGGCAGCCGCCGTGATGATCGACGCAAGGAGAAGCAAACCGAGCTCGACGGTGCGGGGGCGCATGTCAGCCCTCAGCTGGCGTTGGGTCGACGACGACGAGAAGGTCGACGAGTGCCTGCGCTTCTTCGAGCGATGACCAGACCGTCTGGGCCTTCACCCGCTCGACCGATGCACCGTCAAGCAAGCTGCTGTCGATTCCGGTCTTTTCCTCGACGGTTGGGTCCCAAAAGAGCAAGCCGCCGGGGCGACCATGAAGAATCACGACCTCACCCGCTTGTTCGTCGACGAAGTAGGCCGAGGTGGCGTACCAGGAGGTGACCAGCGTGGCGAGCCCGAGGATGGCCGCAACCGCGACCGCAAACGCAACGCCCCGCCAGGGGAAAGGGCGCTTCGCGGGGGCCGACGCCGCGGCCCCGACGGTTGCCGTACTGGCCGTGACCCGGATGGGTTGGATACCGACTTCGGTGCGAACACCAGCGTCGGCCTCGTCGACCTGATCGACTTCTTCGTCGAGTTTGCTCCGAACCATGAGCGGCGTCGGCGTCGCACCGTCGTCGATCACAAGCAGGACAGCGACCGTGACGTTGTCCTTGCCGCCAGCCTCGACGGCGGCATCGACG
>JAWKIN010000049.1:0-12040 GCA_041394345.1 Acidimicrobiales bacterium
TTTCTTGGCGGCATGGCCGGTTGCGCCATGATCGGCCAGTCGATGATCAACCACCGCTCGGGCGGCAGGACCAGGTTGTCGACACTCGCCGCCGGCGTCTTTCTACTCATCCTGATTATGGCCCTTGGCGATCTTGTGGCCCAGATCCCGATGGCAGCATTGGTGGCCGTCATGATCATGGTCTCGGTCGGCACATTCGACTGGAGCAGCATCTCTCGGGCTCACGTGAAGCTCATGCCAGCCCCCGAACTCGCCGTGATGTTTGCGACGGTTGGCGTCGTTGTCGTCACCCACAACCTGGCCTACGGCGTTGCGGTGGGCGTCATCCTCTCGGCGGTGTTCTTCGTCCGCCACGTCACGCACGTCGTGAAGGTCACCTCGGTGGTCGACCCAAACAATACCGAGCGCCTCTACTCCGTTACCGGCGAGTTGTTCTTTGCCTCGAGCAACGATCTGGTGCACGCCTTCGATTACGACGCCGTGCGAGTGAAGCGAGTGGAGATTGACATGAGTGACGCCCGGATCTGGGACACCTCAGCTGTCGTTGCGCTTGATGCGGTCGTCGAAAAGTTCGCCCAACGGGGCATCGAGGCGCACCTCGTCGGCCTCAATCGCCACGCCGAGAAGCTCCACGGCGAGGTCAGCGGAAAGATCGGCGCTGGCCACTAGCGCCAGCGTCAGGCCCGCTTGCGGTGAAGCGACTTGTGGAACGTTCCCCAGAATCGTTGGGCTACCAACACCGGGTCTTCGCCGACGGGAAACTCACTGAGCGGGAGTAGCGAACCGGCAAACGACTCGGCGTCGAGTTCGAGGGCGTCGTGCTTGATGTTGGCTCGGTCGGGATACCACACGCCAACATAGAGGTAGGGCTCAGTGATGGCGTCGTCGCCCGGTGAGGCACCGTAGCTCGCCCGATTGTCGTCGTCGCCGGCTTCGATCGCCGGGTCGAAATGTCCCGGCCAGAGCTGGACCCGGCTTGGGTCGACGGCGTGGTTACGGAAGCCTTCAAGCGCCGCAGTTGCCATCCCGTACCAGTCGCCGAGGAACCGGTTGCCGGCCAACGTGATGGCGAGCGGCTCGTCGATGTCGCCGACTTCGGGCGAGTCGTCCTCACGTGCCGTTGTTCCGTCGATCTCGGTTTCGAGGAACTCGGCCGCGCGGCGAAGCGTCGTGATTGGCACCGATCGGGCTTCGGATCCTCGCTGGTCGATCAAGCGGCCGTCTTGGACACGGATCTGACGATCGTCACCGAAGAACGGTGTGCCGAAGCCGCCGAGTGTGTAGCGAAGCCCAAACTTACCGTTGGCGGCAAAGCGGATCGGAGCGATCACGATTGCGGCGAGACGGTGGAGGGCAATCCGGGTCTCGACGAAGTTGGCGGGCAAGGGCGACAGGCCACGTTCGCCGCCAAGCCATCGATCAGCGACCCAGTCGTGATACTCCGGATTATTGATCAGCCACTTGTCCCAATCCTTTGATCCGGGGCGTGCGGTGGGAAGCTGGGTGAGCAGCTTGGCCTTGTCACGAACCTCGCCCTCGGCGAGGGGATCATCGGCGAAGTATGGCGGCTCTGCCACCGCTGGCGGCGATGGCTCGAGGACACGAGGGTCGTGGCTTTGGCCCACGACCTCTTGAGCTTCGGCTCGAGCGTTCCTGGCTGGTTCGACGCTAATGGTGGGGTCAGTGAATGCAGTTTGGTCGGTCATGCGTGCTTTCAGACAAGGAGCGGGTCGGTGATGATTTCGACGAGCGACGGGCCTGGGTGGGCCAGCGCGTCTCGGATAGCTGCGTCGAGTTGGCCGGCGGCGGTGACGCGCTGGCCGTGCGCCCCGCACAGTAGTGCGAATTCGGCGAAGTCTGGGTTGACGAGGCTGGTCTGCCATACCTGATGTTCGGCCGCAAGTTGTTCCTTTGAGATCTTGCCCAGCTCTGAGTTATTGAGCAGCACGTGGGTGATCGCCATGTCGTATTTGGCGGCTGTTGTCAGCTCCATCGCATACTGACCGAACCCGCCATCGCCACTGATGCTCACAATCTGGCGCCTTCCGTCGGTAGCCGCCCATGCTCCCATCGCAGCAGGAAAGGCAAAGCCGATGGAGCCAAGGTACCCAGACATCAAAAGGTCTTGGCGACCCGATGACTCGAAGTAGCGACCGAATGAATACGCGTTGTTCCCGACATCGACGGTGAGCACGGCATCAGCGGCAACAAGTCGGGTGAGACTGTCCATGACGAGCGCCGAGCTGAGTCCGTCGCCACGGTCGCTCGACCGGCTGGCCTTCTCGGCAGTCCAAAGCTGGCGTCGCTGACTGACCTCGTCTTTCGTTCGATCGGCGCGGTCGGCGACCGCATCGACATGGTCGAGGAGCAGCGCACTGGTTTCGCCGATGTCGCCCTGCACGGCAACCTCGACTGGATGGAATCGGCCGAGAGCCATCGGGTCGTAGTCGACCTGAACAATTGGCTTGTAGTCGGCAATTCCGGTGTGATTGGCGAAGCTGGCACCGAAAACAATCACAAGGTCTGATTCGTTCATCATCCAGCTCGCCACGGGTGTACCCGACCGGCCAAGCACGCCACAGCTCAGTGGATGCCGCTCGCTCACGAGTCCCTTCGCCTTGAACGTCGTGGCGATCGGGGCGCCGAGCTTGGCTGCCAGTCGAATGATGGTGTCCATCGATCCCTTCGCGCCATTGCCGACAACGATGATTGGTCGAGTCGCTTCGCTGATGCGTTCGACGGCGTGGAGCAGGGCGTCGGCTGGCGGAGCGATTCGTCGCGAGCCGGTGCGCCCTCGTGGTCCACCTGCCTCGGTGGCCGGGGCCGCGAGGTCTTGGACTTCGTCGGGGAAGATGAGGTGCGCGACGTCACGTTCGACGATGGCAGTTTTCATGGCCAGGGTCGCCAATTCGGCGTGGTTTGATCCTGCCGACAGCGTTTCGCTAAGTCGAGCGACCCCGCGAAGGCCGCTTCGAGGTTGGTGTCTTGGAAGGCACCGCAGCCTCGGCTTCTTGACGGCACCTGGCCCGAGTGCAGACGGGCGCCCGGTCTTCCTTGGCGTCGTAGAGTCCGGTCAGTAGGTTGGTCGATCCGGGACCGGCTATGGCGGGCATGCTGCTGGCGTGCCGGTGAGCTTGCCGTATGCCGAGGCGGCTTAAGCGCGGCAGCCCCACTCGTGTCGGATACCGATGTAGTCAGCTCACCCCGTTCTTCCTGCCTTCCACCAAGGCGTCGGCGAGCCCAAGGTGGAGGAGTGACCAACCATGCCGAAGACGCGGCGGAGGCCCCAGTTGGTCGGGGTCTCAGCAACGTCGCCGGTGCGTTCGACCGGACGTGCTGCGGGAAGGGCGACGAAGACACCGGCATCGTCTCGGACCTCGGTCGGAAAGCACGGAGGCGCATCGCTAAACCGCTCGGCGGCTGCCCCGTGAGCGGGTCGTAGTCGTACCCGTGCCACGGGCAACGCAACCAGGCACTTCAATGGTGCCTTCGCCCAGCGGCCCTCCTTGGTGGGGGCAGCGGTTGTCGAGGGCCCCGTAGGCGTCGCCAACGCGACTCACGGCAAGGTTGTGATTGCCTGCGGTAACCGTCTTGACCCGTCCATCGGGGAGTTCGTCGCTGGCCAGGATCTTGTGCCACGTGAGCGGATCAGGATTGGATTGGTTGTTCATGAAGCGCTCGAATCGTTTGGGCGGTGCGGCATTCTGGCTTCCTCCTGCGCGAGTGGTCAGACGCCGTTTCTCAGACGTAGAACCTACTCGCGTGACCGGAATGGACGAGGCTCGGAGTGCCAATCGCCAACGATCACCGAAGCCGTGACCGCACTACCGCCAGCCAGTATCCAAACGGCGGGCGTTCGATCGTGAGGCGCCCGCTCTTCGGTCAAGGGGCGCCCGCTCTTCGGTCAACTAGCGTCGCGGTTGGCCGCCGCCCACAGAATGAGCAGGGGCAGTGCGGCCGAGAGCGTCAGCGAGCCGATGACGGCGATCAGGTCACTCGTTGCGAGGTTGTTGCGCGCCGTGAGGTGATAGAGCCAGTGAGGTACGCCGTAGTGGCGCCGCATGTACGCGACCCGGATCATCGAGACCGAGCCAGTGATCACTGCGGCCGCGAGCACGATGCTGAGGGCGAGATTGGGAACCACCGACATCTGCTGAGATGCTCGTTGTATGGCCCGTCGACGGCGACTAGGTTCGGCCCAGGCCCGGAAAGCTGTCGTAGAACGACCGGGGGCGAACTGGGCCACACATAACGACCGCAAGAGGACAAAAGATAGGCGAGCCCGATGCGGGCGACGAGGCGGTGAAGTCATGAGGGCGCAGGCCAGTCATCGATGGGGGAGCGGCGCGGCTCCCACTGGGTTGCGTTGCTGAATGCGGCCGGCGAGATGCGATGTTGGGCCCGGCTGAGACTGGCAGCGCCAGGCCCCCCACAACTTTGGTTGCCACGGCTGGCACGGCGTGGATCCGCCGCTGAAGCCTGGCGGCGGCGGCGAGTGCATCAGCATGCGCTTGGCGAGTCTGGGGATGGGCCTCCGACACGTTGTAGACGCCAGCTGGAGCCTGGAGCGCGGCAACGACCGCACGTGCTGCGTCGTCCACGGCGATCAGCGAGATGATCGCGTCGAGGTTGCCGGTAAGGCCGAGTAGTCCCTTTCGGGCAGCTGCGAGATAGGTCCGAGTGTGGGCGCTGTCGGGGGCATGGAAGAGCGAGAATCGAAGGCTGACACCGATCCCGCCCGACTCCGTGACTCGTGCGGCGGATCGCTCGGCGTCAACGGTTGTCTCGTTGCCCCAAGTACGAGCGCTCGTGAGACTCATCGATCACTCATCACCGCCGTCGGTGTAGGCGTTATCGATTCGCCGATGCCAGCGGCCGACGCCGGCCTCGATTGCTGCCGTGGCGATCGCAACCGTGCACGTCTCGACGGAGGCGATCATTCGTGGCCCAGCCCGACTTCAGCGCGGCATTTGCGCCAGTCGGGATGTTGGTGGCCCGAAGGTGCATGACGACGTCGTGTCCGTTGATCATGAGCCGGGGTTCGTCGACCGAGAACACGTCGGCCGTGAGGGCATCGCGCCCAGCGGCACTCTGGTAGGTCAGCGGCCTTGGCCTCGCTCCTGGCAATGCCGGTGACAGTGTGCACCAGCGATGAACTGGTGAACAACCCGACGGCCGAGGACGCCAGTGGCTCCTGTGAGGAATATTTTCGGTCATGCGGCTCCTTGACGCGATCTCGTGATCAGGCGAGCATCGGTGATAAACCAGAGAAGTGCCTTCTCTGCCTGTTCGGGATCGAGTGTTGTTTCGAGTTCTGCCACGAGATCGGCTATCGACACCTGGCTGGGCTCGAAACGTCGACGTCTTCGAGCGTCCCATGGCGGCGGCGATGCCACACGGACGGGGTACCGATTCGGTGCCAGGCCGATGGTCCTTTCTGGCGGATCTCGGTGCAGCGGAACGCTCGCTCGGGTCCCTCAGTAGCGAGAACCACATCGAGGACCGTGATGTCGGCCGTCGGCCTGGCGAGGCGGTACCCACCTGCTCGCCCTGGCTGGGACTCGACGATGCCTGCGGTGCGGAGCCGTTGCAGCTGTTTGGTGAGGTAGGCCGGGGGTACGTCGTGGAGCTCGGCGAGAACTGGCTGAGTGACCTGGCCCGGTGGCGTGCCCAGCACGGTGGCAATGAATCCATTCAATTCCTTCGCCAAGTCACTGGACTGACGTATATCTCGACATGAAATGTCAGATAATCCCCGGCCGGCAGGCGGTCGTGGTCGTGGCAAGATACGGCGATGCCATCACCACGCTCGAAACAGAAGACCGATTGGCGAAAACTCCAGTCTGAGGTGGCACGCAAGGGCTTTCGTGAACAAGGCAGTGGTTCCCTGGTGAAAGCCGGCCTGGGATCGCCGCTTCCGTACGTTGGTGGCGGCATCGTGATGCTCGAAACGACCGGTCGTACGTCGGGAGCTGTTCGCCAGGAAGTGCCGCTGCTCGGACCGCATCGGCGACAAGGCGGTCATGTCGACGGTTCGGTCCAGGGGTCCCAGTGGGCCAAAACCTCGAAGCGAGCGACGATGCTCGGGTCTGGCTGAACGGTCGATCGCACAAGGCTGTTGGCGTCGTCGAGAACGGCCCGTTGACCGTGGCACGACGCTCACCCTCAAGGGTGGCGTCGGGCTTAAGCCAAGCGGTCGAGCTGGTGTTGTGAGACCTCGTTCAGGCGGGTTGTCCTGCTGACCAGCGGCGAATCGTCGATCGCAACTCCAGCATTCAGTTTGAGTTCGGTGCCCGAGCCGGCGAGATGAGGCGTAAGGAACACTGGTGTGTGATGAAGCGGACTCGCATCGGGGAGCGGTTCGGGGTCGGTCACATCGAGGACGGCGTAGATTCGTTTGGCCTCGAGCTCGGCGATGAGAGCATCGTGGTCGACGAGCGGACCTCGACCCGTGTTGATCAGGGTTGCGCCGTCTCGGAGAAGCGCGAGTTGCGCAGCACCTGTAATCATGTGGTGGGTTGCCGGAAGCGGTGGCGCATGGAGTGACACAACATCGCAGGTGGCGCACAGTTCGTCGAGTTCGACTTTCTGCGCCCCAGTTGTTCGGCCTCCGATGCGGTGACATACGGGTCATGAGGTAGGCGGTTAGTGCGGGGAAGTGGCGGAAGGTGGTCCGAGTACCAGACGTCCGATGAGTGAGGCGCCAACTATGCCAATCGACTTGTGGTAGTTGCCAACGACTCCGCTGCCGCTTCGCTTCAGTGACGCCGCCATACCGCCTGCTTCGGCGGCGCCTCGTCGCCAAAAACGCCCTTGTTGGCGAACAAGATGGCCGCCAGCGTGAATTCGGCGACCGGCGCTGCGTTGGCGCTGCTGGTGGTGACTTGAATGTCGCGCCCTGGCGCGTCGGTAGCAGCGACGTTCTTCTCCCGGCGGCATAGGCGAAATGGCCGAGCTTCGGCGCCAGGTCGAGTACCTCGGCCGCGAGCGGCGGAGCAGCCCCAGTGGCCGAGTATGACATCGGCCTCGGCCAGCAGCATCGGCGTCCGTGGGTCATCCCATAGGCCGAGTGGCTCGTGGTTGAGGACGCCGCCAGCCGATCTCGTTGAGTTTGGCGATGTCGTCGGGCCCGGGAATCGAGTCGAGGCCGGTGAGCGATGACAATGTTGGGGTCGAACGTGTCGCCGCCTTTGCCAACACACCACGAAGGACGGCAAGGTCGTCGGCGGCTCGAGCCAGGAGGTAGTCCGGGTTGTCGTTGGCGGTGAGGACGCCCTCAGTGAACTCGATCGTCCACGACCCCTGGAACCCAAGCCCGTGAAGGAGCGCCACCTTTGCCTCGACCTCGTCTTGGATGTCGATCAGGCGCGGCGCCCGCATTGTCGTGAAGTTGAGAAAGTTGACGTGCACGTGGGAGATTCGGTCGCCGTACGCATCGAAGCGGGTGCGTAGGTGATCGTCTGACTCATGGGTATGGACGATTGCTTGGAGGCGGGTCGCAGGCCCAGCGGCGTCGAAGATGGCGGCGGCGACTGCGGGGTCTTCGGCGATCGAAATGCCGTGATGGCACTCGCACAACAAGCGCATCGTCGGTGGCAGAGCATCAAGCCACTCGGCAATGCGCTCCGCGTAGTGGTGCTGGTCGGCGAGGACATTGCCAACGTTGAACTTGATTGCGCCACTGCCGGCCCGCTCGGCCAAGGACCCAACCAGACGCCGAGCGGCTGGATCGGGGTCGTCGAGCGAGGTGTAGGAGTTGTAGACCGAACGGGGGAGTGGCGTCGCGAGGAGGGCGGCCGACTCGACGGGCCCCGCATCGCTGAGGTGGCGCTCCCAGAGCTCAATGCCATCGAATCCTGCCTCAGTGATGGCGGCGATGTGGTCGGAGACGCGAACCAGCGCTGTCTCCGTGTCCGACCCATTCGTTGCGGGTCGGAGGTGCGCCCAGCACTTGCCGGCTCGATCGCCACGGTTCCGAGAAGTACTGCCGGGGTTGGCATCATGGGTCGATAGTAGTGATGCTTCTCGAGCAACGCATTCAGGAATTTACCTGTTCTCGTATATGATGCCGTCGATGACGAGCGCTGTTGCACCGGGGCCGACCCCGCTCGAACGATCGAACGGAAACCATTCTCGTCGTTGCCGCCGAACTGTTGCGGGAAGGCGGCTACGACAATCTCCACATGCAAGACGTCGCCGAGCGGGCCCGGAGCGGGTCTGGCCACCATCTACCGCCGATGGCCCGCGAAGCCCGATGATCTCGTGGCGGCCGTACTCAGTCATCAGCAGATCGGCCACATTGCGGTAACGGGCGACCCGCTCGTTGACCTGCGCTCAGTGCGGTCGCACTCGCCACCGAGATGTGTGGCAGGGCGAATTCATGGCGGGCTTCATCGCCGCCGTTCGTGATCATCCGATCATCGAAGCCGCGCTGCGTGACAACGTGGTCGACCCGGCCGTCGCCAGTATCTCACGCTGTATTGTTGCCGCCTGCGGCGATGGCCCCCTGGGTCGAGTACGTCGCGATTCTGTGCTTGGTGTACTGATGCATCGTCGAGGGGATCCTGGGTGAGGCAATCGATCCTGAGGCTTTTGCCGACGAGGGTCATCAGGCTGGTTATGCGCCTCTGCCTCTAAAAGCAGCAAGCTGGCCCCGTAGGTGGATCTGCCCGGTACAGTTTGGGCCTCAAGGATTCGGCGTCGGCCGCCGACAGCTCAGCATGCGATCCATCGCCGCCGCTGCTGTCTTTTGGCGGCAGCCTCCTATCCCGTCACCCTGTGCTTTTTCACAGGTCGATGGCAGCGGACGCCGACATCGTGCTGATCTCGACGATCCCGCAGAAGTTTCCGGCCCGGTACGCCTCGACCTGGGTGACGTTAACCTGGACAGGGCTGGCGATGAATGCAGCGTCCAGGTCACGGCAGTGGCGAACCATGGTGTCGAAGTGTCGTATCCGACGAACACCGGGGAGCATTCATCGACCTACTGGGACGATGAACTTTCCGTCTCGGAGATCGATTACACCGCGCTCCGGCTTCGGGTCCCACGTATGGGACAACGGAGCCGATATCGATCGGCGGCTGACCTACGACACGACCAGCGGCGCCAACGTCGAGCGCTTTTCGGCTCTGGTGCCGATGGGCAGACAGCGACCTCGACAACTCCATACCCGTGAACGCTAGTTCGTCCAGCTACCTCAACGAAGAGGGTGTGCTTGTCGAGTGCACGATTCTTGGTACTGAACAAGGTGAGACCATTCAAGGGACGGCTGGCGACGACGTGATCTGCGGCCTCGGCGGTGACGACGTGATCAACGGCAACGGCGGCAATGACGTGATCTACGGCAGCTTGGGCGACGACCAGATACTCGGCTCGGTCAGTTCCGACACCATCAGGGTGAGTCGGGCAACGACACGATTCTGGGTTACGCAGGACGGGACACCTCGATGGCGGCTCGGGTAATGACGAGATCCGGGGCGGCGACGGCGCCGACCAACTGGCCGGCGGCGGCGGCCAACGACCGCCTCATCGGTGACGACGGCGACGATGGTCTCTACGGCAACCAGCGACGACACGATCTTCGGCGGGAGCGTTCGAGCGTACTGGTCGGTGACGGCTTGGCGGCGACAAGCTGGTTGGCGACGACGTTGACGCCTGCGCCGGTGAATCCCTGTCCGCTTGTGTGAACGGTAGGCGGCTCCGGAACTGCACTCATCGCAGCGCCGGCCAGGCACCTTCCTCATCGCCGGAGCAGTAGCGCCCGGCGATGGTCGCCGTGGCCTCAGGTGGTCGGCGAGAACGGTGGCAATCTCGTCGATCTGGGCCGGGCTGAGTGACGAGATCGTGATTCGGATCGCCGGTGGAGACGCAATGCGATACGTCGCCAGCACCACGAACGGCTGACCCACCTTGCCGGGCCGCCTCAACCGCAGCTTGCTCGTCCTGACTGGAACGTAGACGTTGAATCCCGATGACCCGTAGGCGACCACGCCACGCTCGGCCAGCTGGCCGACGAGTCTGAGGCGGCGTTCGGCGTATGAGGCGGCGGCGACGTCGAGGTGTCGGCGGATGGCCGGGTCGCGCAGTAGCGAGGCCGCCGTGCGTTGCGGTAGGTGGCTCACCCGGCAGGTCCATCGGCCGCGGTGGCGGCGCGGCCGATGCTGTTCGTCGCCAGCCACAATTGCCGCGGAAGTTGGGACCAAGTGATTTGCCCATCAGGCGGTTCCGGGTGCCGGGCGCGATGATCGGCGTAGGGTGCGCCGCTGATCGGGCCGGCGTGATCGTCGACGATGAGCATGACCTGGGGGTGGGATGCAAGGGTGCGTCGCAGCGCCTCCGCTCGGTCTGGCGTGAGCGCAGCACCGGTGGGGTTCTGAGCTCGGGGGGTGATGACGACGGCCCGAACCCCGGACGCAAGCGCGGCTTCAAAGCTGTGTGCGACCGGCCCATGTTGGTCGACTGCGAACGGCACGGGTACGAGGCCCTTGGTGCGGGCCAGTTGGAACACGGGAACATGGCCAGGGTCTTCGACGGCGATTCGGTCACCGGCTCGAAAATCTTGGGCGTCGAGAATGCGGGCAATGGCATCCATCGAACCGTTGGTCACCGTCACATGGGTCGGGTTGATGCCGTCGGCTGAAAAATCGGTTGTGGCGATGTCGTGGAAGGCGGGGTCGACGAGGGCATGACCATACGAGCGCATGGGGAGTTCGAGGTGACCGATCAGGGCATCACGGAGGTCGGGCAGCAGTGAGGGGTCTGGGTTTCCGGTGAGGGCATCGATCGTGCCCGGCGGTGCAGTTGCCGTGCCCTGGGCGGTCGGACTCGAGCGGGGCGCGACAATGGTGCCCTGGCGACCGTGGCCGATAACCAGGCCCCGTTCGCGGAGGCGCCGGTAGGCGGCGGCGATTGTGGTGGGCGAGACGCGGAGTTCGGACGCAAGGGCTCGAACGGGGGTGAGCTGGTCGCCAGCGCGACGGGTGCCGTCGATGATCTCGCGTTCAATCGTTGCGGCAATAGCAGTTGCCGATGACGGGGTCATGTCGCTATTGTACCAGTTATGGAAGAGAATGTACCAACACAATCATCCTTGTCGTCGCCACCGCCGTCGCCCGACGTCGAGGTGCACCGGGTTAGTGAGCGAGCCAGCTACGAAACGGCCGTCATCAACGCCATCGTCGACAACGCCATCGTCGCCCATGTCGGTACGGTGCGCGACGGCTTGCCGGTGGTGATCCCCATGTTCTGTGTTCGTGATGGCGATTCGCTCTTGTTGCACGGCGCACCCGCCGCGGGCACGGTCCGCCGTGGCCAAACTGGCATCGACGTCTGCGTCGAGATGACGATTGTCGACGGCCTCGTTCTCGCTCGCTCGGCCTTTCACCACTCGATCAACTATCGGTCGGTGGTCGTTTTGGGACAGGCCGAAGCAGTCTCGGACCCGGCCGAGAAGGAAGCGGCACTCGAGTTGTTTGTCGAGCGTCTGATGGCGGGGCGCCAGGCCGAGCTTCGTCCCACGACGGCCAAAGAGATCCAGGGCACGTCGGTGCTGAGGGTCTCGCTCGCGAAGGCGTCCGCCAAGGTGCGAGCGGGTGGTCCCGTCGACGACGACGAAGACTACGCGACCAACGTCTGGGCGGGTGTGGTGCCAGTAGCAACGGTGTTTGGATCGCCGATCAACGACAGCCTCCTGGCCGATGGGATCGAGGTTCCGGCCAAGGTCCAGGCCCTGGTTGGTCGCCAGCTCTAGCGAATCGACGGTCGCTCGGCCAGCGGCTGACGCCACGTCTGGCGGGCGAAGGCCATCCCGATGATTACGAGCACCACCATGGCGCCTGCGGCGGCCGAATAGGCCACGCCCCGGCCGGCCGTCTGGTAGAGCGTTCCGGTGGCGACGGCCGTGATGCCGGCCATGAGGGCTTGGGCGGCGCCCAGCACGCCTTGCGCGCCAGCCTGCCGATCATCGGGGATAGTCATGCCAACGGCTACCCCGCTGGCGGCAATCGTCAGGCCGTCCGCAAGCGCGTGGAGCATGGCGAC
>JAWKIN010000050.1:0-11174 GCA_041394345.1 Acidimicrobiales bacterium
CGGCGTGCGTCAGAATGCGTTCACGGCCGGAGGTTTCAGCGCGCTCGGCGACTGCGGATGGTGAGGACATGCCGATGACCCTACCTAACGAACGTTAGGTAGGCAAGTCAACGGGTCAGAACGTGTCGACCCGGTTTCTCACTCGCGCCAAGCAGGCAGCACAAGCGCAGCAAAACACCGCTTTCCCGGACCCAGTTGGAGGGCCGGGGCGGTGCTGGGGTAGCTTTTCGCCACGACGAGACTCGATGGAGCCAACCAATGACCACAATGAAAGCCGCTGTTCTGCGTGACGCCCCGGGCGATCTGATCATCGAAGAGGTGGTTCTCGATGCGCCGGTGGCCGACGAGGTGCAAGTGAAGGTCGTCGCGTCCGGCCTGTGTCACAGCGACCTCCACGTGATGGAAAAGATGATCCCGTCGCCTCTGCCGTCGGTACTCGGCCACGAAGCGGCCGGGATCGTGACGGCCGTGGGCGAGAACGTGAGCCACCTCAAGGTTGGCGATCACGTGATCTCGTGCCTCAGTGCCTACTGTGGCCGCTGCAACGCGTGCGTCGCCGGCAAGACCTATCTGTGTCTCAACCGAGGCTCACTCAGCGCTCAGCGTGCCGCCGCTGGCCCGACCATCAGCGACGCCGATGGCAACCCGATCGTTGCCTTCGGCGGCCTTGGCGCCTTTGCCGAGATGATGACCGTCCACAACAGCGCGCTCGTAGCAATCGACCCAGAGATGCCGCTTGACCGCGCCGCGCTCATTGGCTGCGGTGTCATCACCGGCGTTGGGGCCGCGGTCAACGAGGCCCGCGTGCGCCCCGGCGAAACGTGCGTCGTCATTGGTTGTGGCGGCATCGGACTCAACGTGGTCCAGGGAGCCGCTATGGCTGGCGCCGGTCGAATCATTGCGGTCGACCTCTCGGCGTCCAAACTCGAGCTGGCCCAGCGCTTCGGAGCAACCGATGTCGTGAACCCCGCAGACGGCGATCCGGTCGAGGCCGTCAAGGCGTTGACGGGAGGCCTCGGCGTCGATCACGCCTTTGAAGCCATCGGACTCAAGGTCACCACCGAGCAGGCGCTCTCTATGGCCGGAGTCGGTGGTGCGGCGTACCTCATCGGCGTCATGCCCGTCGGCCACAACGTCGAGGTGCATGGACTTCCGTTTGCCATGCAGGGCAAGCGACTGCACGGAGTCCGCATGGGATCAGGCAATATCGCCGCCGACTTTCCGAAGCTGGTCGACCAATACCAGCGGGGACGCCTCCTCCTCGACGAGCTGATCTCCGAACGCATTGGCCTCGATCAGGTCAATGAGGGCTACGCCCGAATGAAGACCGGCGACCACGCCCGCTCGGTCATCATGTTTGACTAGCGGTCTTTGCTGAACACGACGCCGTCGGCCCGGAGCTGTTCCTGGTCGGCGGCGGTGCGCCCAACGCCCAACAGAATCTCGTCGTTGTGTTGGCCGAGCCGGGGCGCCAGGCCGTCTCGGGCGATCGGCTCGCCGTCGTAGCGAAACGGAAAAACTCAGGAACAGCCGGTGATCCCACAAACTCATCGTCGATCGTTCGGACCGTACCCCGTTCGATGAATGCTGGGTGGTCGATGGCGTCGCCCGGGCTGAGCACTGGCCCGGCTGGTACCCGATGGGCTTCGAGCACGACAAGGGCATCGGCGACCGAATCGAATGTCGCCAGCCAGGTCTCGATCAGGTCCGTTATGGCAACTCACGATGTTCGAGCCGTCCCGGATTGGTCGCAAACCGATCGTCGTTGATCAGCTCGGGCTGGCCCGTAATCGCCGCGAAAAACTTTGCCACCTGGGCCTGGGCACAGAAGATGACGACCCAGCCGCCCGGTGCCTTGAATGTGCCTCCCGGCGAAAGGGCTTGATAGTGCCGGCCTGCTCGCATTGGCTGCCACTCGCCCTTGGTGATGGACGGTCCTTGCACCCCGTATTCGTGCATGTGGAAGACGGCGTCGAGCATCGACACATCGAGGTGCGTGCCTTCACCGGTGCGTTCTCCGCTGCAACGGCGCGTAGCCGATACCGGCAAAGGCGTGGACGCCTGCGTTGGTGTCGGCAAATCCGAAGCCAGCAAACGTTGGTGGTCCATCAGGTCGCCGGTCATGTGCATCACCCGCCATGCGCCTGGGTCACAAAGTCGTAGCTCGGCAGCTCGCTGGTGGCCTGCCTTGAATCCGCTGATCGACGCCATGATCACGGCGGGGTTGGCCGCTTTGAGGTCGTCGTAGCCGAGTCCTAGTCGTGCCATGACCCCAGGGCTGAAGTTCTCGACAACGACATCGATGGTCGGGAGAAGATCGAAGGATGACTCGCCGGCCAGCGTCGGATCCGATGTCGGGCAAAGCGACTTCTTGGAGTCGGTTCTGCTGGACGAGGCGCGCCCGAGCGGCGTTAACAGGAAGCTCCCCCGCTCGCATCAGGTCACCATAGGGAGGAGGCTCGACCTTGACGGCCTCGGCCCCCATCTC
Organism: Acidimicrobiales bacterium; assembly: GCA_041394345.1. GTDB lineage: Bacteria > Actinomycetota > Acidimicrobiia > Acidimicrobiales > SZUA-35 > JBBKWJ01. The sequence continues at coordinate 2,489 of JAWKIN010000050.1, forward strand.
AGCTAAGAGTCGAGTGCACGCTGGCCCGGAGAATGGCGAGTGAAGTCGGAGACACGTAGTCCTTCTAGCCAATTCGTTGCGTTCACCATGTCAGTCTTGTCGCGCGAAGCGTCATAGCGTCAAGCTCGTCGACGACTTGGGTGACGTGCGCTTGGTCAATCGTGTCGAGAAGGAACACCACCGCGCTCGATCGGGCATCCACTCGCCCCCATGCGTTCGTGATCAACTTCGACAACATTGGCGCCGAGCTCGGCGATGCGCGTCGTCACACGAGCGAGGGCCCCAGGTCGGTCGTCGATCTCGACTCGCAAGCGCACCAGACGGTTCTGGCGGCCAAGACCGCGCAGCATCACAACCGAGAGTGTGCGGGGATCGATGTTGCCCCCAGAGAGCACAATGCCGGCACGCCTCCCCGGCGAAGAGCTCGCCGTGCTCGAGCACGGCAGCCAGGCCAGCGGCACCAGCACCTTCGACGACGGTCTTCTCGACCTCGGAGCAGGGCGATCGACTGCTCGATTGCTGCCTCACTTACGGTCAGGACCTGCACGCCGTGGCCCTGCAGCACATCGGCGGTCAGTCAACCATGCGGTGACGGCAATCCCATCGGCGATGGTCAGTGGGCCGACGGGGTAAAGGTAACACCGGCATCGAGCTTGGCTTTCATGGCCGCAAAGCGCTCGGTTTGTACCCCCACAACCTCTACCGATGTGTCTTCGTAAGCCAGGGCCAGGCCAGCCACGAGGCCGCCGCCGCCGACGGGAGCGACCACCACATCGAGATCGGGTCGCGCCGCCTGCATCTCGAGGCCAACGGTCCCTTGTCCGGCGATAACGAGTGGATCGTCGTACGGGTGGATGAAGTCGAGTCCTTCGGCCGAATCAATCTGAAGCGCCCGGTCGGCGCTTCTTCGACCGACGATCCTGCGAGTAGCACTTTCGCCCCCGAAGAAGGCCCGAGTGCGCCACCTTCTGAAACGGGGTGCGCTTCTGGCATCACAATGGTGGTCGGCAAGCCAAGCCGTTCACCGTGGTATGCCACCCCCTGGGCATGGTTGCCAGCCGACATCGCGATGACTGCCATTCCCCGACGACATCGGATCGACGTCGAGCAGGCGATTGAGCGAGCCTCGGTCCTTGAAGGAGCCGGTGAACTGGAAATTCTCGAACTTCGCCAGCTCGGCTCCAGGCGCAACTGCGGCGTCACCGACCCCAACCAGGGCCGACAAGGTCCGCGACGCGTGGCGATGGGTGTGTGAGACAACCTGGTCGCCCAGGCGGCTAGCTGCAGCCGAGTAGGTCGGCACGGTTCAAGCGTTGCGACATACGGCTGAGCGTAGTCCGGTGTCTGACCGAGACAATTCGGCTGCTCGATTAGGGGCATTGCCCGTTCCACAAGGGCAATCTCGGCTCAAGTTCGGGTGCACGGGCACCGATGACAAGGAATGCAGTTCCGCGAGATTTCACGCATCGCTGAGCGCTCGTTGCTCCGCACGCATCGCCAGGCCGGAGACGCGTGGTCTCGTCATTCGCATAACCGCCGTGTGTGTTGTCGTTTCCGAACTGCTGGTCGTTGCGACCGTGCTGCCAACCTCGCCCGAGACACTCACCCAAGCGACGATTACGGCCTTCTTCATGAGTGCATTCATTGCGTCGGCCGCAGTTTTGCTGTTTGGGCGCCTGCTCGACACGATCGATACGGCGAGCCGAGCTTGCGTATCAGGCAGCCCGACGATCTCACCGACGTCTTCAACCGCCGCAGGTTCTTCGAAGCTGGTCAGCAGGTCGTTTCCGATGCCCCGGCGGACCACCACATCTACGTGGCGATGATCGATGTCGATGAGTTCAAGCTCATTAACGACTCGTTCGGTCATCACATTGGCGACAAGGTGCTCACGAAGTTGGCCTCGAACCTCGCTGCGGCCGTCGTGGGACGCGGCGTCGTTGGTCGGCTGGGTGGGGACGAGTTCGCCCTCATTGCTGCTTGCCTCGTCGGTCGGCAGGCCGCCTCACCGAAGCGATTTCGGACGCCTCTCGCTTCGAAATCGGGGGTGTCGAGTCGCGGCGACGGTTGGTCATGCCTTCCTGCCGACGGCGGTCGACCTTGACATGGCCCTTCGCACCGCCGACCAGGATCTGTACGTCCGCAGAATAGGGCCACAATCGGGTGTAGCTTCTGGCATCCTGGTCAGCGCATGTCTCCGCTCGACCTTCCCATCTACGACGCCGCCGATCGAATCGTTGAGCTCATCGCCACCGAGCAGGTTCTTGTCATCACTTGACGAGACGGGCTCGGGCAAGGCACGCAGCTACCGCGAAAAATCTGTCTTCGAGCTGGTCAGGGGGACGGCGGACTCATTGGCCACGCAACGGCGGATCGCGGCGAAGCGTGGCGGAGCGGATCGCAGGGAGATGGGCACCCAGGTAAACGGGCGATTAGCTACGCCGTTCGGTTCCACGACCAGGTGTCCCCCTCGACCGAGATCAAGCACCATGACCGACGGCATCTTGCTGGCGGAGATCCAACGAGATCGAAGGCTGAGTGCACGTACGACACGATCATCATTGACGAGGCCCATGAGCGGAGCCTCAATATCGACTTCCTGCTCGGCTATCTCAAGCAACTCCTCCCCGGCGACCCGACCTGCTGGTCATCATCACCTCGGCCACCATCGACACCCAGCGTTTCTCCGAACACTTTGGTGATGCGCCCGTCATCGAGGTCACGGGGCGAACGTTTCCGGTCGAAGTCCGCTACCGCCCCCTCGATGAGGACACGAGCCAGGTCGACGGCGTCTGTGACGCGGTGCGGGAGCTGTCGCTCGAAGGACCAGGCGACATCTTGGTGTTTTTCTCGGGCGAACGAGAGATCCGTGACGCGGCTGATGCGCTGGCCGACCTAAAACTTCGCAACACCGATGTACTACCGCTCTACGGCCGACTTTCGGCGGCCGAGCAGCATCGGGTGTTCGAGTCCCATGCGGGGCGTCGCGTGGTGCTCGCCACCAACGTCGCCGAGACGTCGCTCACCGTCCCCGGTATTCGCTATGTGGTCGACCCTGGCACCGCACGAGTGAGTCGCTACTCGAATCGGACGAAGGTGCAGCGGCTCCCGATCGAGCGAGTATCGCAGGCATCGGCCAACCAGCGGGCCGGTCGATGTGGACGGGTGGCCGATGGCATCTGCATTCGCCTGTACGACGAGGACGACTACGAGTCACGCGCTGAGTTCACCGAACCCGAGATCCTGCGGACGGGGCTGTCGTCGGTCATTCTGCAGATGGCGTCGCTCGGTTTCGGCGATATTGAAGAGTTCCCGTTCGTCGATCCGCCGGAGAGCCGCCAGATTCGTGACGGCATTCGACTCCTCGAGGAACTCGAAGCGCTCGATCCTGACTATGAGGGCACCCGAAAGTGGTTGACGAAAAGGCCGAGATCTCGCCCGCCTGCCGCTTGACCCGCGCCTGGCCGCATGCTGCTCGCGGGCGCCGATCATGGCTGTCTGGCCGAGATGATGATCATCACCTCGGGTTGGCCATTATCGATCCGCGGGAGCGCCCGACGGGCAAGGAACAACAGGCCAACGAGTCACACGCTCGCTTTCGTGCCCCTGACAGCGACTTCTTGTCGTTTATCAACCTCTGGAACCACTTGGAGACCGAGCGAAAGAGCCGGTCAGGCAACCAGTTTCGCCGGATGTGTCGGGCTGAGTTTCTCAACTATCTGCGGGTCCGTGAGTGGCAAGACGTCCACGCTCAGCTCAAGCGCACGAGCCGACAGATTGGGTTGCGGGCGAACCAGAACGGGGCTGACCCCACGGCGATTCACCGGGCGATTCTCACAGGGCTGAAGAGCAATATCGGTCTCAAATCGACCAAGGACGACACGTATCGCGGCGCCCGCAATGCCAACTTCGTCATCGCCCCCGGGTCGGCCCTCTACAAAAAGGGGCCGAAGTGGGTTGTTGCCGCCGAGCTCGTTGAAACAAACCGGCTCTATGCCAGGGTCGTAGCGAAGGTTCTGCCCGAGTGGATTGAGGCTGTTTGCGCTGATCAGCTGGTGCACGCGTATAGCGATCCGTGGTGGGAACGAGAGCGAGCGGCGGCGATGGCCGAAGAACGGATCTCGATCTTTGGCCTCCCGCTGGTGGCGAAACGCCGAATCAACTTCGAGCGAGTCTCGCCGTCAATTGCTCGTGAGCTCTTCGTCTACCACGCGCTGGTACTGGGCGAGTGGGACTCACCGCATGTGTTTCGCTCGTACAACGACGACATCCTCGACCAAGCTCGCCAGCTTGAAGCTCGGGTGCGGGCCGGCGACCTCGTCGTGACCCCCGACGAGCTTGAGGCGTGGTATGCCTCACGGCTCCCCGACTCGATCGTCTCGGGGCGGGCGTTCGACAAATGGTGGAAGAAGCGGCGACCGCGGGAGCCCGAGAGGCTCAACCTGTCGCTCGATGACGTCCTGCGCCGCGAGCTTTCGACCGACGACAAGGCGGCTTTCCCCGAGTCGTTGACGGTAAACGGGCGTACCTACGCGCTGGCCTATGAACTAGCCGAAGACCATACCGATGGCATCATTGCCGAGATTCCGGTCGAAGACCTCCGAACGCTTGACCCAGAGCCATTCGATTGGCTGGTGCCAGGTTTTCGAGCCGAACTCGTCGAGGTCCTTATCCGGTCGTTGCCGAAAGACCTCCGGAAGGCCTTCGTTCCGATTCCCCAGACGGTCGCCGAGGTGCTTCCTCATTTGCGCCCCGAGAGTGGCTCGATCGGCACGGTGTTGGCCCGGGAACTCGTGAGTCGAACCGGCCTGCCGATCACCGGTCAGCAGTTCGACAACGCGGAGCGACCGGCGCACCTTCGTATGTTCTTCGAGGTGGTCGATGGCGACTCCCACGTGCTGGCCTCCGGCACCGACCTGGCTGCGATCCGGGCCTTGGTCAGCCAAGAGGTCCGTTCCACTATTCGCAGGGACGGCCACGACCTCGAGGCTACGGGAGCGACCTCGTGGACGTTTGGAACGATTCCGCGGACAACCGAGACGGAGGCAATCGGGCATCGTGTCGAGGTCTACCCTGGGCTTGTCGACGAGACCTCGAGCGTTGGTGTCAGACTCTTTGCCACAACCGGCGAGCAGGCGCAGTCGATGTGGACTGGCACACGACGTTTACTTCGGCTCACGGTGCCAAGTGGGTTGAAGAATGTGGCACGCGGACTGTCAAACACCGACCGCCTCGCCCTCAGCGTTTCGCCGCACGGATCTGAGGCCGCATTCCTCAGCGACTGCATCGACGCAGCGTTCGATCGGTCCATGGAACGCACGAATGCGCCCGTATGGGACGAGGTTGCATTCACCCGACTCCAGGCCGATGTTCGGGCAACGGTCGCCGACGACCTTGCCTGGGTCGTCGAGATCGGCCTTCGTACCCTTTCGTTGTACAACGAGCTGTTGGCGGCGCTCGAGGAGGCCACCGGACTGGCCCAGGCCGCAGCCGCAGTCGAGATCCAAAACCACCTCGATGGACTCATCTATCCCGGCTTTATCAGCGCCATCGGTTCCGCTCACCTCGATCGGCTGCCGGTCTACGTCGAGGCCTCGCTGATCAGGCTCGAGCGGGCCGCCGATCGCGTGCGGCAGGATGCGCTCGCCTCTGAACAGCTCGCCTCATTGGAAGCTGGCTATTACGAGCTTGTTGACGCCATCGGCCTAACCACCGAGCTCGACCAGATCGGATGGGCCATCGAGGAGTTTCGGGTGGGTTTGTTCGCTGAGCGCCTTGGTACGGCAGGGACGGTAAGCGAGAAACGCATCCGAAAGATGCTCGACCGGGTGCGGTCGAAGCACTAGCTGTTGGTCCAGGTTGGGCGGCGCTTCTCGATGAACGAGTTGATGCCTTCCTGACCATCATTTGTTGTCACACCGGCTGCCATCACATTCGAGGCGTGTTCGTAGGCGGCCTTTTGGTCGAGGTCGAACTGCACGTAGTAGTTGTGCTTTCCCATCGCCTTCGAGAATGCGCTCCCTCGAGTAGCTCGCTTGAGCAGATCGGCGCACGCTTCGTCGAGCTCATCGGCCGGCACGACCCGGTTGACAAGGCCCCACTGGCACGCCGTCTCGGCGTCGATCACGTCGCCCGTCAAGGCCATCTCGAGACCCTTCTTGCGGCCGACGGCACGAGATATGGCCACCATCGGGGTGTGACAGAACAGTCCACCCTTGCCTCCTGGGGCAGCAAAACCAGCGGTGTCGGCCGCGATTGCCAGGTCGCACGAGGCAACGAGCTGGCAGCCAGCCGCTGTTGCCAGGGCATGGACCTTGGCCAAGACGACCTGGGGAATCCGCTGCACGAGCGTCATCATTTCGGTACAGATATCGAGGAGTGCTTTCGCCTCGGCAAAACCGATGCCCGACATATCGGTGAAGTCGTGGCCCGCGGAGAAGACCGATCCCTCGGCGGCGATCATCACACCAGTAGCGTCGCTCTGCCCGGCCTGCGTGAGTGCGTCGATCAGCTCGAGCATGGTCTCTCGGGCGAGTGTGTTGCGCTTCGCCGGATTGGTGAGCGTAATCGTGATGACGTCTTCGTCGCGGGCTACGGAGATGCGTTCGTATGTGGCCATCGAGCGAATCTAACCGATCAGGCATCGCCGGTCTAGACGCCCAATAGGATCGCTGCGTGAAGCGTCGTCGCAGCCTGATCCCGTATCTAGGCGGCCTGATCGGCCCGTTTGGGACCGGGGTCGTGATTCCGATGCTGCCCGAACTCCGGACCGAGTTTGGTGTCGGGACCGAAGCGGCCGCGCTTTCGTACTCGCTCTACTTCTTCCCTTTCGCCGCCCTTCTGGTGATTTCGGGGACGCTGGGCGAACGCTTCGGCCGTCATCGAGCGCTCCAGTTGGCCTTCGGGGTGTACGGCCTGGCGTCGCTCGCGTGCGCGGCGGCCCCAACGCTCACCGTCATGCTCGGCGGGCGGCTGTTCCAAGGGGCGGCCAACGCTTTCATCACGCCCCTCTTGCTCGCCGGCCTCGTCGAACAAGAGAACGAGGATGACTTTGGGAAAGTTGTTGGGACCTACGGAGCATTCCAAGCACTCGGTGGCCTCTTGGCCCCACTGTTCGGCGGCATCGCAGCGGATATCAATTGGCGTTATGCCTTCTTTGCCGTTGGCATTGTTTCGCTGGGCATGATCATGGCGGCCCCAGAAGGCGAGGCCAGCTCGGCCGCCGATCGACCGTCGTTTGCGTCGCTCGCAACCCGTTCCATGGGGTTCCTGGGAGTCGGGTCGTTCCTTATGGCATTCGGTCCAATCGGAGCGGGGGTCATCGTTGGGCTCAAGCTTCGCGACGAGCTCGAGCTGGCAGGCAACCAGACGGGCTACGTGTTTGTCGCCGGGAGTGCGGCCGCCATGGTCATCAGCCCCGTTGCTGGACGGCTGATCGATTCGATCGGCGTTCGCCGCGTGGCCGTCGGTGCTGGACTTGGTGTCAGCGCCGCAGTGCTTTGGCTGGCCTGGATTCATCAAACGGCTGCGGCGACGGTTGCGTGGATCGTGGTTGCGTCGCTCGCAATCACGATTGCCGTCGTGTTCCAGGGACTTAGTGCCAAAGCCGTGCCCGGCAATCGGGGCGGTGCGATCTCCGCCACGCTGTCGTTCCGCTTCCTTGGCCATGGCCTCGGCCCGGTGGCGTGGACACCGCTCATGGCCTCGCATTCCAGTTGGGCGTTCATCGGTTCGGCGGCGCTTGGCCTTCCGGCGATCGGCTTCCTTTTGTTGGCCGCCCACACTGCGCCGGATCGAAGCAACGCCTGACCCGATTGGGCACGATCGCCGATGTTTGCGCGGGCGAACGTGCCCAAGTGGAAGACGACGGCTTAGAGTCGGCCCATGACCTACCAACGCACCGAAGTGGTGCTCCCCTGTGACGATCTGGCCGAGACGCTTGCGTTCTTCACCACAACGCTTGGTTTCAAGGTCGATTCGATCTATCCGGCCGACAGCCCCCGTGTTGCTGGTCTTTCGGCCCACGGCATCAATCTGCTTCTTTCGAGCGAAGTCACTGCCCCGCCTCCCGTCCTGCGACTCGTGCTCGCAGAGCCCGAGCGCTACTCCCCGACGGGCGCGCCACTGGTCGCACCAAACGGCACGATCATCGAGTTTGCTGCGCTCCATGCCCCACTCGAGGTTCCCGAACGCACGGACGACCTGGTGATCTCGCGCCACGACGACGCCGACTGGGGCGTTGGCCGAGCCGGTATGCGCTACCGCGACCTGATTCCGGGTCGCCACGGCGGGCGTTACATCGCCAGCCACATCTCCATTCCTGAGGCTGGCCCGGTGCCCGACTACGTGCACTACCACCAGGTCAAGTTTCAGATGATCTTCTGTCGACGTGGTTGGGCCAAACTCGTGTACGAAGACCAGGGCGAGCCGTTCCGGCTCAACGCAGGCGACTGCGTCTTGCAGCCACCTGAGATTCGCCACCAGGTACTTGAGTGTTCTGATCGCTTCGAGGTAATCGAGATCGGATGCCCGGCCGAACACATCACGCTGGCCGATCGCACGATGCCGTTGCCCAACGGTCAGCCCAAGCGGGGCAAGACGTATGGCGGCCAGCACTTCGTCCATCACATTGCCGCCGATGCGCAATGGAGTCGGTGGCGCTCGAATGGTTTCGAGTGTCGCGACA
>JAWKIN010000051.1:0-9630 GCA_041394345.1 Acidimicrobiales bacterium
GACGATCTCAAGGTGATCAACGACGCGCTGGGCCACGAGACGGGCGATCAACTGCTCAAGATGATGGGCCACGACCTGGCCGGCTTGGCGCGGGCCGACGACTTCGTAGGCAGGATGAACGGCGACGAGTTCATCGTGATCATTCACGAGGCGGCATCCGAACAGGTCGCCCTGCTCGTGGCCGATCGCATCAGCTCTGTGCTCTCACGACCAATCGATGTCGGACCCAAGAAGCTGAGCCGTACGGTCTCCATTGGCGTCACCGTCGGTCGGTCGGGCGAATCGACCCCCGATGGACTGCTTTCTGAGGCCGACGCCGCGATGTATGCGGCCAAGGCCGCGGGCAAAAACGCCGTTCGCTTCTTCGATGAATCCCTGCAAGCCCAGGTCCTTCAGCGCTTTGAACAGGAGATGAGCCTTCGCCACGCCATCGAGACCGAGGGCGAGATCGTGGTCCACTATCAGCCCGAGATCGACATCCTCACGGGCGAGCTTCTCGGCGTCGAAGCCCTCGTTCGATGGAATCACCCCGAGCGCGGCATCCTCGCGGCGGGTGCATTTATCGAGACCGCCGAAGCCTGCGGCCTGGTGGTGCCGCTCGGGCGCATCGTTCTCAAGCAAGCGACAGCCCAGCTGGCCAAGTGGTTGAAGGCCCACCCCGAGCTCGATCTAAAGATGCGAATCAATGCGTCGCCGGCCCAATTGGTTGGACCCGATTTCGTCACTGAGGTCGGATACGCGCTGTACGAGAACAGCCTTGCGGCGTCGAGAATCTGCATCGAGGTAACCGAACACGTGGTGATGGACCACAAGGGCCAAGGCATGGAGATCCTGCATCGTCTGCGAACGCTCGGTGTCGAGCTGGCAATCGACGACTTCGGCACCGGCTACAGCTCGATGTCCCAGCTCAAGCGACTTCCCGTCGACACGCTCAAGATCGACCGGGCCTTTGTGACCGACCTACCGACGGACGTCCACGACCAAGCCATTGTTGATGCGATGATCCGCCTTGCCGAGGCGTTCCAACTCGACGTCGTCGCTGAAGGCGTCGAGACCGAAGAGCACGTGCTGGAGCTCGCCAAGCGCGGTTGTCGTCGTGTTCAGGGCTACTTGCTCGCTCGACCGATGGCGGCCGACGCGATTGAGGAGCTGCTCGGCAAGCCGTTTATGGCTGGCCGACTCAACCTCGCTGCTGGGGAGGCCCTCACCGGGCTGCCATCGCCGATTGGCGACTAGGCGACGACGTCAGGACTTGTTGGGCGTCCAGGCTTTGGAGAAGAAGTGCCGGAGCAGCGGCTCGTAGTGTTCGAGCGGCTCGCTCTTGTAGTCGGAATCGAACGCCGTCTGGTCGTACTTGGCACAGAACTCTTCGGTGTAGTCGAAGTAGGGCGAGTCACGGAATTGCTCTCGAGCCGATCCGTCAAGCCCGATGTAATCCCAGAAGTAGTACCCCTGGAAGATTCCGTGCTTGGCGACCATGAAATGATTGGCCTCGCTAACGCGGGTCTTGACGATGGCGGCGGCGATGTCGGGGTGGTTGAACGGTGCCAACGTGTCGCCAATGTCGTGCAGGAGGGCACAGACGATGTATTCCTCATCGCGGCCATCGCGCTCGGCCCGTGTGGCCGTCTGGAGGGAGTGCTCAAGCCGATCAACCGGGAATCCGCCCTGGTCGTCGCCGAGCGAACGCAGGAGGCCAATAACATGGTCGGCGACCTTGGCCTGCGTGTCATCGAGGCAAGGAATGATCTTGGCCCAGTCCTCGGCTGTTGAGTCGGCGAATGTTTTGAATGTTGGTCGTCCCTCGATGGCAGTCATGCGAGCACTTTAGACCATCGGGCCTGTGCCGATAGAACTAGGTGCCACACAATCTGCCGTCACGGCCAACCGATTTCCGGTATCCCGACGACTTCGACCCGGTTTGGGTACGGCGACTACCCGAGCTGGCCTGTGTGGCGAATGCGGTGTCGTTGCTCATGCCCTACGCCGAACCGTATGTGGCCCGGTCGGTCACCCGGGTTCGCGACGACCTTCCGCCAAGCTTGGCAGAAACTGCCCGAGACTACGTGCGACAGGAAACGGCGCACCACCGCGAACACCAACGCTTCAACGCGATTGTGACCGATCAGGTCCGCGGACTCCGACGGGTAACGGCCGCCGCGGCGTGGGTCTACCGCTGGCTCGACCAGCGTGACTCGTCGTTCAATGTTGCATTCGCGGCTGGCTTTGAAACCGTCGCCTTTGCTGCTGCTCGTTGGGTCGATAAACGAGCCAACGATTTGTTTATCGGCGCCGACGAGGTGCCAGCCGCCCTCTTCCTCTGGCACCTCGCCGAGGAAGCCGAACACCGAAGCGCTGCGTTTGATGTCATGAAGGCGCTGGGTATCGGGCGGTATCGCTATGGGTTTGCCATGGCCGTGTCAGCACTCGTACTGGCGCTTTTTGTGGTGCCCCTCACGATCGTCCTGCTCTTCGATGCTCGACGACTGTTCCATCCGGTGGCCCATCTCCGCCTGGCGTGGTGGACACTCACGTTCCTCTGCGACCTGATCCCCGACATGCTTTTCTCGCTGCGGGCCTCGCACCATCCGTCGAATCTGGCACCACCCGAGTACCTACTCGCATGGCTTGCGCACTATGACGCAGCGACCTACGAACCAGCGACCTACGAACCAGCGACCTAAGACGCAGCGACCTTGGAAACGAACTCGGGGCTGTCGGAGAATGCGAGCATCACTTCGCCGCGGGAAAGGCCAGACACCAGTCGGGCTACCCAGTAGCGGCCACCATCGACGTCCGGCGAGCGGCCGAGGACGTTCTGGTAGATCAGATCGACGAAACCGGTGTTCGAGAGTGATCCGTAGCGTTGGGCAAACTCATCGGAGCGAGAGAACTCCTGCGACACGACTGCGGCCGGAAGGCCAGTGCTGATCCAATGGTGAAGGCCATCAGCGTCGGCCTCACGCGTGAAGTACGCGAGGTAGAGTCGGCCAATCGGGCCCCGGCGGTCGAAACGGTCTCGGAGCGCCTCGGTTTTGGCTCGAAACTCCGGTGAACCGGAGAAGCCAATCATCACCGCACCGCGTGATGAACCAGACTCGAGGACGCCCTGCCAGTACCGCTTTCCGTCGGCATCAGGGGCGCTTCCCGAGCACGTTCTTATAGACAAGGTCGACGAACGCCGCGTTGAAAGTGGCCTGTAGGTGCTGGCGAACTCGCTTGATTGGGCAAATGCGTTTGAGATTTCGTTGAGCGAGATCCCGCTGTTGGCGACGCGAAGCCAGTGCTCGAAGCCAGCCTCGTCAGGCAGTCGGTTGAAGTAGGCCAGGTAGAGGGACACGACCTCGTCGTAGATTCGCCGGAAGTTCGTTTCGGTGGCCGCAGCCAGCGTCGGCGGCGGACCAGCATCCGAGGTGGGACTCGCCAAGAAACCTAGGTCGGTGTGCGCCGTTTCGAGGATTGCCGCAGCATTGCCCTCAGCCACGTCTCGAAGGATCGTGCCGTAGACATGGCGAAAGTCCGTTGTCGGTTTCATGTTGCCGGGCCCAGTCGAGGTCGGTCAGGGACGGCAACGCGCCGTAGATCCCGCCCCGAACTCGCTGGCCGATCGCGATGGCGAGGCCGGCGGTGCCGTGATCGGTACCGCCCGAGCCGTTAGCGGGAACTCGCCTCCCGAACTCGCTCATGGCGAACAGCAAGGTCCTGCCGGCAAATCGGCTGGACAACACCGAATAGAACGCGCCGATACCGGCATCGAACTCCGCAAGCGCCTCGTGGTGCCTTGTGAGCTGCGAGGCGTGCGTGTCGAAATCACCGAAGGTCACGGTGAACACGCGAATGCCCAGGTCAGCATTAATAAGCCGGGCGACCATCGTGAGCTGCGCAGCGAGCGAGTCCGAATCGCCGTCTTCGGAATAAAGCGACTCGACGAGGCCAGCAACGTCGAGCGACCGGCCGACCGTCTGGCCTACCTGGTCGGCGAGATCGCCCCGGCCGAAGGAACCCGACGCGAGGGATCGCATTGTGGTGAACTCTCGCCGGTAGTTGGCCTCGACGTCGCGCTGGCGAACTGCCCCCGGCATGTTGAGCGGAATCGCGGTTGCCGATCGAACGGCACCGGTTGCGACCAGCGGCACCGTGGATCCGATGCTCACCGACGAGAACAAGTCGGCGACCGGAAGCTGGTCGACGTATCGACCGAGCCAGCCCGTCTTGCCGTAGGCGGCGCCTGGCTGGGCTGATTCCACCCTGGCCGCCGAGTCAAAGTGGCTGAGGCTGCCGTTTTCGATCCCGACTCCCTCGATGAACGCAACCTGGCCCCGGTCATAGAGCGCCTTGGTTCTGGTCAATGCCGGGTGGAGCGATCGCTCAGGCGTCACCGGGAGTGTCGCTGCCGCATTGAGCCCCAGTCCGCCGCGTTTGGCGTAGTAGGCACTGTTGGTCACGGGCACGAGTGTGTTGAGGGGGTCGTTGCCTCCCTCCATCATGATGTGCACGATGACACCGTCGTTTGACCCAAGCGGGACGGCCGCCTCGGCGATGCCCTTGGCCCACACAGGAACCATGGCGGCGCCGCCAACGGCGGCAATGCCCTGCAGGAAGCGACGCCGGCGCACGATCATCGCGGCATCGGGGTTGTCGCGCTCGACGGGAAAGGCAAGGTCGGTCATGCGAGTTGAAACTCCGGCGTCGAGAGCGGCAGAAACAGGAGGGCGGCCCGTTCTGTCCAGCTGCTGTAGGGCACGAGCTCACGCTCTTGGCGGACGGCCTGATAGATGGCGTCGAGCGTCTTGGCCGACGGGTTGTAGATACCGAAGAACTCCAGCGCGTACGTGGTAGCTGCGGCGGCCGAAAGATTGCGGATCGTCGAGAACGTCTCGGCCGAATACGACTGCCACCGGATCGCTGAGGCGAAGTACGTCTTTGCCCATGTTGACGCCGAGGTCAGCCAGTAGTCGTTCTGGCCCCAGCCCGCGACGTTCGGCGGCCCGTACGCCTCTTGGCCCATCACCCGAAGCTGCCATTCCGGGTTGACCTGGGCCGAGGTCAGGCCACTATGACGGAGCGCCGCAACCACAAACTCGAAGGGGCTGCGGAGCAGGCCGTTGCGGGCCGTTGGGCTGCGGAAGTCGGCGTGCATGAAGACCGCCCGGACGAGCGCAGCAATGTTCCAGTCCGAGGCGATGAAGGCGTTGGCGAGCGTCGCGACCGTCGCGTCGGAGGGCGCGGGATGCGCAAAGAACTCGAACACCAGGGTGGCGATGAACTTGGCCACCAGCTCCCGTTTCGGCCCGTCAAGGAGGTGGTCGATGATTTCGGGGCCGGTCCAGTTGCGGGTTGTCCCGAAGAACGTCTTGTCGCCGTTGTCATGGCGACTGGGCGAAAAGACGTACTGCTGGGCGTCGTTGAGGCCGTAGCCGGTCCACGCTCGTGCCGATTCACGGACGTCGTCTTCGCTGTAATTGCCGACCCCGAGGGTGAACAGTTCCATGAGCTCGCGGGCAAAGTTCTCGTTCGCCTTACCGACCCGGTTTTGCTCGTTGTCCAGATAGATCAGCATGGCCGGATCGAGGCTGATCTGGTGTAACAGCGATCGAAAGCTGCCGAGCCCAGCGGTGCGGAACAACTGGTTTTGCGCAAACATCAGCTGGTGGTTGCCCACCTTGGACATGCTCGAACAGAAATGGCCGCTCCAGAAGAGCACCATCTTCTCGGCCAAGGGGATCTCGATCGTGCGCGAGCGCTCGATCCAGAATCGTGTCATATCGACGTAGCGCTCCCAATGACCGCGAGCTGGGTCGAGATTCGGCGTTCCCACGGTGGCTGCCGGTACTCGTGACTGGTCAAGCACCCGATCGACCGCTGCCGACCAATCGAGCGGCGTGAGTGCCTCAATCGTGGCCCTGGATGCGGCGAAACCAGCGCGGCGCAGCAGATGGTCGATGTCTTGGAACGAACTCGGCACGTGCTTGGTATCATCGCCGCAGCGCAAGAACTTGAGGGGCAGATTCGCCTTGACCTGCCTGCGGCGGTCAATTCGGTGTCGACGGAGGTCATGCCGTAGGCTGCGAACCACGTACTCCCGATTGCAAAGGATCCCGCATGCCCGGACCAGGTCTGCACGTTCAAGACCCCAGCAGTGGACATCGATGAATTTGGCGATGTCGGCCAAGGGCCGGGCCGCTCTACGACGCTGTCAAGAAGTTCATCGAAGAAGAGATCAACCCCATCACCGAGGAATATCACCGACTAGGCGAGGGTCGAGCCGATCGCTGGGCGTACGGTGACGGTCAGCTCGAATTGCTGCAAGGGGTCAAAGACAGCAAAGGCTGCCGGGCTTTGAACTTCTTCCTGCCCGACGCAGAGACAGGCGAAGGTCTGTCAAACCCGACTATGCTCTACATCGCCAACGAGCTGGGCAAGAACTCCATTGCCTGGAGTGCTTCAACTGCTCCGCTCCCGATACGGGCAATATGGAGGTTCTTGGAGCGGGTCGGAACGCCCGAGCAGAAGGAGAAGTGGCTCAAGCCGCCTCGCAGGCGAGATCCGTTCGGCCTACGCCATGACGGAGCCAGGCGTCGTGCCGTCGGATGCGAAGGCAATCCAGTGCAACGCCTACCTCGATGCGAAGAGTGGGTCATCAACGGCGAGAAGTACTACATCTCCGGCGCCGGTGCCCTCGATGCAAGATCTACATCACGATGGTTCGCACCAACGAAGACGCCGCCGCACAAGCAGCAATCGCAGATCCTGGTCCCGGCCGACACACCAGGAGTCGAGATCCTCGGCCCCATGCACGTGTTCGGACAAGACGACGCCCCACACGGCCATATGCACATCCGCTTCACTGATGTCCGCGCCAGCGACCAACATGCTGCTCGGCGAAGGCCGTGGCTTCGAGATCTCCAGCTCCGCCTTGGCCCCGGCCGTATCCATCACTGCATGCGTGCGATCGGCGCAGGCGAGCGGGCGCTCGACCTGATGATCACTCGTGGCCTGGCCCGTGACGCCTTTGGTAAGAAAATCATCTATCTCGGCAAGAACGCCGAGGTCGTCTCGCGAGCCCGCATCGAGCCTGAAGTGCCGCCTGATGGTGCTTCGTGCCGCCAAGGCAATGGACACGATGGGCAACGCTGAGGCCCGTGTGGATCTCGGCGGTGAAGGCCATGGTGCCCGAGAAGGTGTGCACCATTATCGACCAGGCGATTCAGGTGCATGGAGCCACCGGTATCTCCCAGTGGACGCCGCTCGCCCAGATGTACACGAGCCAGCGCATGTTGCGCCTCGCCGATGGCCCTGATGAGGTCCATCACTTTGTCGTTGGTCGTCACGAGATCAACCGGTATGGCAGCGACGAGATCGAAGTGTCGGCCTATGACCCGATGGCCCCGATGGTGGGTACCTCAAGCGAGGGTCTGTTCTCCGGACCAGGCTGATATGAGTCCCTGTCCCCATACGGGGAAATGGTTTGAGGAGCTCACGCCGGGGTTGGTCATCCATCATGCGATCCGTCGCACGATCACCGAGACCGACAACATCATGTTCACGACGATGACCATGAACCCGGCGTGGGTCCACCTCGACTACGACTACTGTGCCAACGAGACAGAATTTGGCAAGCCCCTGGTCAATTCGATGTACACCATGGCGTTGGTCGTTGGGATTCGGTCCACGAAACGACACTCGGCACCACCGTGGCCAACCTGGCTTTCAGTCGATCGTGTTCCCCGCCGCCGTTCCATGGTGACACGGTGCGGGTGGAGACCGAGGTCATGGCCTCGAGGTTGTCGAAGTCACGTCCCACGCAAGGCGTGACCACGTTCGAGCATCGGGCCTACAACCAAAACGACGTGCTGGTGTGCCGGGCCACACGCGATGCGTTGATGCTCTGTGCCCCAGCCACCTAGCACGCCAACCATCTAGTCGGCGGCGTTAGCGGGCCGACGCGATGATTTGGCGGGCTTGGGCGGCGAGCGGCTCGTCGACCATCTGGCCTTCGAACGCAATCGCCGCAATGCCCGCCGCCGTTGCGTCGTCGTAGGCCGCCAGCAGGCGGGTTGCCCGGTCGACTTCGGCCGCCGACGGCATGAAGTCGGCATTGGCGATGGCGACTTGCTGCGGGTGAATACAAAGCTTGCCGGCGTAGCCCATGGCCCGCGCTTCGGCGTTTTCGCGGTGCAAGCGATCGTCGTCCTTGAAATTGGCCACGATCTGATCGAGTACGGGCACACCGGCGAGCCGACCAGCGAGCGCGACGCGGCCCCGAGCGTAGGCGACCTCGACATTGCTCTCGGTGCGAATCCCGCCCATGTCGGCGATGAAGTCTTCGGCCCCGAAGTAGCCCCCGACAACGGCCCGATGAGCGAGCAGTTCTCGACAATCAGCGACGCCCAAGGCCGTCTCGATACCGGCGATGATGCCGAGATGGCTCAGACCCGCCGCCGCCAGAGCGGCGGCAGCTTCGTCGAGTTGCGCCGTGGTCTCGACCACGGGGACGACAACCCCATCCAGGCTGGCATCGAGCCCATGGGCGATGTCGTCGGCAAACCATTCGGTCGGCACGGCGTTGACCCGCACAAAGACCAAGATTGGTTCGCCAGACAGGCCAGGTGCGAGTTCGAGCGCGAGCCGACGCCCCTCTGCCTTGGCGTTGGCCGGGGTCGCGTCTTCACAGTCGATGACCATGCCGTCGGCCCCGGAACGGGGTCCCTTCGCCACCATCTCGGGCCGCACCGCGGGCATGAAGAGCAGCGAACGGAGTTTGGTAATCGTCATGGTTTGATCTATCCGATGTAGGCGCGCTTGGCGACTTCTTCGAGCATGACCTCGGTCGCTCCCCCGCCGATAGGCAAGATACGAGCGTCGCGACTCATGCGCTCGACCGCAGACTCTCGCATGTAGCCCATGCCTCCGTGGAACTGCACACAGTCGTACATCACCTGGTTGACAACCTCGGCACCGAACGCCTTCGCCGCCGACATCGCCTTGACGTTGTCCTGCCCCGTCTCACCGAGCCAGGCGGCGTGGTACATCGAGGCCCGAGCGGCGTCGATCTTGGCCTGGTTGGCGGCCATCCGCTGGCGGATAGCCCCGAGGTCGTACAGGGTCTTGCCGAACGCCGCCCGATTCTGGGTGTGTTCGAGGGTCATGTCGATCGCCCGCTGGGCGGCACCAACGCCCATGCCGACCAACACCATCCGCTCATTCTGGAAGTTTTGCATCGTGGCGTAGAAGCCCCGGTGCACCTCACCCAGGAGCTGTGAGTCGGGTACCCAGACATTATCGAGTACCAACTCGGCCGTGTCAGAACACAACCAACCGTGCTTGTTGAGCTTCTTCGCGACGGAGAAGCCCTCGGTGCCCTTGTCGACCAAGAACATCGAAATGCCGTACTTGTTGTCTGGATCAGTCCGGGCCGCCACGATGGTGAGGTCGCCGTAGACCGCGTTCGTAATGAACATCTTGGTGCCGTTGATGCGCCAGCCGTCGCCGTCCTTCACTGCCGATGATCGAATACCGGCCACGTCGGAACCGGCATCGGGTTCGGTCACGCCAATCGACACGATGGTGTCGCCCGAAAGGATGCCCGTCATATAGCGGTCGAACTGCTCATCGCTGCCCGAGTTGATC
>JAWKIN010000052.1:0-5359 GCA_041394345.1 Acidimicrobiales bacterium
CGCCCCCAGGCCATGGGACGATGTCGATGAACTCGAACTCGCCACCCTCAGCTGGGTCCACTGGTTCAACGAGGACCGCCTCCACAGCCACTGCGGCGACATCCCGCCCGCAGAGTTCGAAGCAGCGTTCTATGCTGCCCAACAGCCCACCCCACTCGGGGTTGGAAACCAATAACCCGAGCCTCCACCAGACCCAGGGCGATTCAGTCGCGTCGCCGGCCCGCCGCTCACCCTCGTTGATGTAGGCGGCCAACTTCTCCGAGATGAACCGCTAGAGAAGAGCAAGCCAAGCACGTACGTCTTTGATGTCCCAACCCGTCGACGCAGCCACGCAGATCATTGGCGATCCGCCAGATCGGCTTCCCAAGCTCAGCCGTCCGCGCCTCTTTGCTCACCGTCGCCTCTCCAGTAACACGAGCCCCCACGGCGTGGAGCCGCGTCGCCAGCGAACGTCGCCGGATGCTGAGTTCGAGAGGATCTCAGAACTCGCCGTCAACGACGGCAAATGGTTGTCCCCTACCCACTGAGGCTCGATTTCGTCCGAAGCTGACGCAGGAGAGTTTCTATGTGCTGCTACTCTGCGCTCGGAGGGATGAACGTGCTGCTGAGATTCGAGGTCGCTAACTACCGATCCATCAGCGATCCCGTGTCACTGTCGCTGATTGCGATCGACACTGACCGTGCAGCGGCGTGGGAAGTGGCCGGCCTCGCCCAGAGCGTCCTTGCCACCGCTGGCATCTATGGCGCCAACGCGTCGGGCAAATCAAACGTGGTCGAAGCGCTGGGGTGGCTCTCAAGCGCCGTGCGTCGCTCACTGCGATCCTGGGACCAGACGATTCCCCGGGTGCCGTTTCGGTTTGGCGATGGGCCCACCCGGCCGACAGAGTTTGAAGTCGACCTGGTCGTCGAAGGCACGCGCTACACCTACCGTCTCGAAGTTGACGACACCGAAGTGCTCTACGAAGCGCTCTTCAGCTATCCGGAGCGGAGGCGGCGAGTCCTGTTCGAGCGGGAGGGATCCGACCTTCGCTTCCGTCGAGGCCTCACACGGGCCGCCGCGATTCGGGAACTGCTCACGCCTACATCGCTCACGCTCTCGGTAGCTCTGCGCTTCGTCGAGCCCGAACTTGGCCGCGTCGCCACCGCAATCGCAGGGATGCAGACCGTTGGGCTGGACCGACGCACCCTTGGTAGGTCGAGCTTCTTCGACTCCTCCTCAACTCGCTGGTGGTTCGAAGATCGACAGATGACGCTCTTCGACGGCGCAGAGAACTTCCCGGCAGATGGGCGAGCGTCTGCGCTCGCGATGCTGCGCCTCGCAGACTTGGGAATCGACGACGTGGAGATCACCGAAGTGGTCGACAACCTCGCTTCCGATACCGTGCGTCCGCGCAAGCTCCGGCAGCTCCGTCTGATTCATCGTGGCCTTGGCCAGCACCTGTCGTTCGACCTCGCCGACGAATCCGTCGGAACGCGGACATGGTTCACGCTCATCGGACCAACCCTTCAGGCCCTACGGTCCGGCCAGGTGCTCGTGGTCGATGAGATCGACGCGAGCCTTCACCCACGTCTGTCGGCGAAGCTGATCGAGCTCTTCAAGGACCCTCAGACCAACCCTCACCGTGCCCAACTCGTCTTCACGTCGCACGACACCAGCCTGCTCAATCACCTCAACCGCGACGAGGTGTGGCTCACCGAGAAGGCAGACGCTGGCTCCACAAGCCTCACCGCGCTCGCCGACTTCGGAGGTGACAAGGTTCGGCGTTCACTCAACCTTGAGCGCGCGTACCTCCAGGGCCGCTTCGGCGGAGTTCCCGAACTCGAGAAGTCGCTTGTCCGCGAGGCGATGGGCCTCCTGGACGCAAGCCCGCAGGCCGATGGCGGGAGCTGACGGTGTCCAGACGCCGGCCGCCTTCGAAGCCGCTCCAGCGGCGCACTGGCTTTCGGACGCCAAGGAAGACGCTCATGGTCTTCTGCGAAGGCGTTGTCACCGAGCCTGAGTACCTCGATGCGCTCAAGCGGCTTCCCGAGGTACGCGAGACCGCCGCCGTCGACATCCACATTCAGCACGAGAACGGCGGAGCAGTGCCGATGACCCTCGTCAGCGCAGCAGTCGACGCGAAGCGGCGAGCCGAACACGAGAAGGGCGAGGTCGACGAGTTCTGGTGTGTCTTCGATGTCGAGTGGCCCCGGAACCACCCAGACCTCGACCGCGCCATCCAGATGGCCAACGACCATGGCGTCAAGCTGGCCATCTCCAACCCCTGCTTCGAGATCTGGCTTACTCTGCACCTCGCAGACCACTCCAGCTGGTGCGACAACAATGAAGCCCGGCGGACGCGACGCCGGCTCGACGGCCACGACGACAAGAGACTCAACAGCGCCACCTACATGCCGAAACGGGCCGACGCCGTACGTCGCGCCCGGGCACTCGACACACGACACGAAGGAAACGGCACCAAGTTCCCGGACAACAACCCATCATCCGGCATGTACCACCTCGTGGCCTCCGTCGACCCGTCCATCAGCTGAACCTGGCCGCACCGACGACGGGACGCACTCAACCCGTAAGCTCGGGACGGCTCGGGTAGAGGCTCTGCCGCACTCGACGGCGGAAGTGACACGTTGCTGCGGGCCGCACCGCTGTAAGCCTTGCGATCGGCCGTTGTCCACGACATGAGGGGAAGTCTGATGAAGGCTGAGACACGAACGCTGCAGGGTGTCCTCCACGGGGATCGACGCTTCGTCGTGCCCGTGTACCAGCGTCCCTACGTCTGGGAGCAGGAGAAGCAGTGGGAACCGCTGTGGAATGACATCGAGGCAACGGCCATCCGGCTTGGCGAGGCTCGAGCGACAGCCTTCGACAAGGGAGCCGAGGCCGCGATGGCCGATCAAGGCGCGGCTCCACACTTCCTCGGCGCGATCGTGATCGAGGACCGACCGGTGATGACTGGCGACGTCGATACACGCTTGGTCGTCGACGGCCAACAGCGTCTGACTACCGTTCAACTCCTGCTGCGGGGAGTTCTCGATTCGCTCGACGAGCTGCAAACTAATCCGAAATCGAGAGCTCGAATCCGCAAGGCGATCGTGAACGATGCCGATGTGGTTCATGAGACACAACTGCTGAAGATTTCGCCGCGCCAGGCCGAGTTGGCGCACTTCGAGGGTGCCATGGCTCAAGAGTGCCCGCCACCTGAGACGTCGAAGTTCGCAGCTGCACGGTCGTTCTTCGCTGAAGTGGCTCGGGCCTTCCTCGAGGATGATGACATCCCATCCGACCCGTACACCGACGGCTCTCCCGAAGAGGGCCGGGCTGCACTTCTCGTCGCGACGCTGCTTGGCCTCGTGAAGCTCGTGGTGATCGATCTCGAGGATGCCGACGACGCCCAGATCATCTTTGAATCTCTAAATGCCAGGGGAACACCACTCTCGGCGACTGATCTCGTCAAGAACCTTCTCTTCCTGCGGGCCGAGACCCAGCATCTCGACACTGGCGCCCTCTACGAGACGCACTGGCGGCGCTTCGACGATGACTCTGACTGGTGGATGGCGCAGGTCGGAACTGGTCATGCGCAGCGAGCGAGACAGGACTGGCTACTCGGCGACTGGTTGATCGCTCAGCTCGGCCGAACGATCAGCGTGGGTCGGCTCTATGGCGAGTTTCGGCGTTGGCTCGACGACAGCGGAACCAAGCCGTTCGACGCGCTCTCCACGCTTGCGGGCTTCGCCAACGCATTCGAGGTCCTGAACGGCCGCAAGCCCGGAGCGAGCCGGCGGGAACTGACCGCGTACTCGCGCATCGACACTCTCAACATCACAGTCGCCTCGCCCGTTCTCCTCAGCTTGTTCGTCGCGCCCCCCGGTCTGGTCTCTGCGGCAGAAAGGGAGACGGCAGTACTGGCCATCGAGTCGTTCGTCATCAGACGGATGCTCGCGAAGGACCAGACGCGTGCGTACGGACAGGTATTCGTCGAAGTGCTCAAGGCGATGCAGAAGGCGGCCAGACCGGCACTCGCCGTGATCGAGACTCTGCGCTCGGCGCCCCATGGCTACGCCTGGACGAGCTTCGATGACATTGCCGAGTCGTTCGCAACGAGCCGGTACTACGGCCCAGGCGGCATCAACCAAGAACGCCTTCGCCTCGTTCTCGGCGCTGTGGACGAGAGACTCCAGACATTGGCGAAGAAGACCGAGTCGATAACAATCGACTACAGCGGCCTTCAGGTCGAGCACGTCATCCCACGCGGATGGAGGCAGTATTGGCCTGTCGTGATGGACGACCCTGTTGCCCAACAAGTGGCGGAACAGGCACGGGAACGCCAGGTTCACCGCATCGGCAACCTGACTCTCGCAACCGGCCCCCTCAACTCCTCCCTGAGCAACGATCCTTGGGAAGCGAAGCGAGCCGAGTTGCGAAAGCACTCCAAGCTTCAGCTGAACGCCCTGCTCGTCGAGCATGACGATTGGAACGATGACCGAATCGCTGACCGAAGTGCGTGGCTGGCTCAACAAGTCGACGCCATCTGGCCCGGACCAGACAGCGATCGGTGGTCAATGTGATGAGGAACATCAACCAGGTCGGGATGGTGGTCGACGATGGCGGTCGGTGACCATGTGTTCGTCAAGCGCGTCGGCTACACGCACCACGGTGTCGAAGCGGACGGCGGCATGGTGGTCCACTTCACCGGTACCCCAGGAAACAAGCGCGGCGCGGCAATCAGGCTGGAACCGATCGACGTGTTCCGATGCGGCGGAGTCGTGCAAATCCGACGCTACGAGCAACGGCTTGAACCGGACGAGGTAGTTCAGCGCGCCGAATCGAAGCTTGGACAGTCCGGCTACAACCTCTACGCCAACAACTGCGAGCACTTCGCCCGTTGGTGTGTGACGGGACATCACAAGAGCAGTCAGGTGAATGCCGTCAACGCCACCGGCGGCGTTGTAGCGACGACCACAGCTGCAGCTGCCGGGGGTATCGGCGTCGTTGCGGCCGCTGGCGAAGTCGCCGGCCTCAGCGGCGCCGGGATCATGTCCGGCCTGGCGACGGCGGGTGGGACGGTGGGCGCGGGAGCTGTTGGCGGGCTGGTCGTACTTGGTGCGGCACCTGCGGTGTTGAGTGCTGCCGTGATGAACGTGGCACTGCGAGATGACGCAGCCCTCCCGAAGGAAGAGCGCTCCGCTCGCAAGGCAGGCAGAGCGGCATCGGTGGCCGGAGCGGCAGGTGGCAGCCTCGCTGGTGTTGTGGCTGTCAGCGCGGCTGGCTCGGTTGCAGGGCTGAGCGCGGCGGGCATCACCTCCGGGCTCGCAGCCATTGGAGCGACCGTGGGTGGCGGCATGGCCGCCGGTTCGGCGATCG
>JAWKIN010000053.1:0-5143 GCA_041394345.1 Acidimicrobiales bacterium
AATCCTGCGCTAGCTGGTCGGGTGCCACGAACTCGACGAACGGTGTCTTCTGACGAAGACGGCGCCACGAGAACTCGATGCTCTCACCAAACCGGCGGAGACCAGCGTCGTATTCGCCTAGCTGACGGTGGACCTGACCCTCGAGGTACGCCAGCCGTCCTCGTGTTCCAAGGAACTCTCTCTGCTCAGGGTCCAATGCCCCCAACGCTTCTGAGCAGAGGCGGAGAACGTCCCGCACCTCCTTGTACTCCTCGTCGCGGTACATGCCCTGGGCATGGGCCAGCACAACCCAGAGTTCTCGCTTGAATGTCGGACTGGCCTTCCTTGATGAAACGATCCGACGTAGTTGGTGCTTCAGCTCCGGCAGTGGATAGCCGAACTTGCTCAGGCTAGTCTCCGCCTGACGATATTTGCCGTAGTAGTCAAGCACTTCAGCGGTTACTACTGCGCCCTGGAGAACGTCGGGCTCCTTCGCAGCTAGCCAGGCATCCCGGTGCTGTTTGATCGTCGTCAGAAGCTGCCGGTTGAAGCCGCCCTCGCGGAGCGCATCGTGGCAGCGACCGAGCACCGCCATCGGGTCTTCGCTTTCACGGACCGATTGATCTTGTGGCGCCATCGTGTCTATCGACCTCGCTGTGGACGGGGATTGTCCGCCAAGACCGTCCTCGAAGAGAAGCCCAAAGTCTCTGGCGGCAAAGGTGGCTGTGGCCCGGGCGAATCTCTGACGAATCCTGCCAGTCAAGGTCCGATGACGCACGTTCCGTGACCCCCGGGACCCGTTCATCGCGCCTATCGTCTTGACACCGCTCGGCCGCCTGCGAGGGCGATGATGCAAGGAACCGAGCAACGTGAACCCTTCGAGGAGCGCCACTTCACTGTGCCGGAACTGGCTGGATGTGGAACCTGTCGCGGGAGTTCGTCCGGCAGGTCGCCCAGGGCGAGCCCGGCGTCACAGAGTGGGTTCGGCAGCGGCCGGGTCGGCGACGCTATAGGGTCCTGCGCGTGCCACAGTCCGTCGCGGAACGGCTTTACGACCGAGCGCGTGGCAAGGCCGAAGATGCTGCTGCCCAAACAGCCTCTGGCACCTGGGACCAGCGAAGTTCTGGAGCAGCGAGGCGTCGCGGATCTCCTCGGGGGGCGCGACGCCATGGGTGACCGCCCGGCTGGTTTGGACGACCTGCCATGTCTGAACTACCATCCCGAAGACTGCATGTCGAGAGCTGTCAAGACTGCCGCCGACGAGGATGCCAGCAAGGCTTCAAGGGCGACCCGTGAGCCGGGAATGGCTGACGCCGACATCAGGCCCGCACTGCGGGAGTACTTGTGGCGGTGTCACGGCCACGACACCGACACGGTCCTGGTGGAGGAACTCGGCCTGCTCCGAGGTCGCGTCCGCGTTGACCTCGCCGTCGTGAACGGCTCGTTGCACGGATACGAGATCAAGTCGGACCGGGACAGTCTGAGGCGGCTCGGTGTTCAGGTCGATCTCTACGGTCAGGTGCTGGACCGCGCGACGCTCGTCGTGGGAGACCGTTTCGCTCCGCTTGCCACGTCTCTGGTGCCAGCCTGGTGGGGAGTTGTGAAGGTAACCCGGACGGCGAGCGGGCCGCGCTTTACGATGCTGCGCAGGTCCAAGTTGAATCGGCATCGGAACCCGCGCGTGCTTGCTGAGCTCCTATGGTCAGATCAGGTTCTGGCGCTCTTGGAGCGTCGAGGAGCAGCGCGAGGGATGCGCGGCAAGCCGAGGCGAGTTCTCTGGGACCGCCTCTGCGAGTGCTTCTCCGTCGATGAGATCGCAGCAGCTGTTCGTCAACGGCTCAAGGCCACGCCAGACTCTGAAGTCCATCCATGACGGTCGAGAGATGGTGAATGGTACCGAGTTGTCGCCATACTCCCGCGGAGCCAAGTCCGCCAACACCATCCGCCGCGGCCTTCATCGATAGACAGCCTCGACAGTGGCCCGTGCCAGCGAAGTGCTGCTGAAGATGCCCGTACACGAGACGAGTCGCCAGCGCCGGGAACTGTGAGCTCGGTGCCACCGAACGTGTGCTCTCGCCCTTCACCAAGAGCCAGTGCTCAGCCTTGGTGTAGCGAATTGCCGCCGACACCTGCATGAACCTGAAGTCGAAGCCTTCGACGCCTAGTGGGTGTTGAATCGCGTAATCGCTGTAGCTGGGAAGCCTAGTCAGCACGTGCCGAGCCGCGTAGAGATGATCCCGCCACGCGATCCAGTCGGCACGCTCGACGAGATCGTGGGAGTGTCTGTCGACTCCACCCATGCTGACCGGAAAAGCCGACGCGGACACGGTGAAGGTGCGCCACGCAAGGTGATCCGGCACGTCCGCCATGAAGGCCATGGTGAGTGCCGAGATTCCGCCGACTACCATCTCTTCAACGGGGCCCAGGTCGACGATGAGGTCCACTTCCGCAGGGACAGACCGTGAGTGCCGAGGAAGTTCGGAATCGCCGACGTGGTAGCGAACCGGCCTCGAACTCCTCCCGTCAGGCGCAACGCTAATCCGTGATCACGATGGCCCAGGGCCGGCGTGACGTCGACGGATCGGGTGACGCCTGTCACCGGCGTGAAAACGATGCCGTCAGCCTTGGCTCGGGCGAAGACCGCCAGTGCTGCGCTCGCTTGCCCGTTGCGATCTCACGGGTGTCGATGAAGCAGCGAGATAAGGCGAGCGGCCTTCGTCCAGCCCTTAATGCCGTCTGGATATGTGAGTCGATGCCTCGCCATCTTGGCGCTCGACGATCTCGAGCAGCGGAGTGATTCGAGAGACGAGCCGCCAGCTGCACGCGAGATAGGCGTCTTCTCACCCTGCTTCGCCTTCAGAATTGGCACGTAGTGGTTGGCGCCAAATGTCATGTTGTGCTCGATGGAGGTTGCCACAGTGCGAGCGGCGCGACTTCAGCAGCGAGGTTGTTGTGGTGCATTTAGACCAGAGGCTGAGAGCGGGTCAGCATTGCGCTCAGAAAAACAGATCCGCACCGTCGTATCGAGGGAGCGAAGGGGCGCCACGCGGGACCGCAAGGCGTCGGCCCCGATGGAAGCATGGAGCGCAATCAGTGCTGACTCAAGAGGGATGACGAGCCCTGCAAGCGCATCAGCCGCGCCTTCAACCTTGCAAACCGCGCGAAGCGCTCGCTTGTCGCCTGAGAGCACAAGGAACTTCTTGTCGGCCGCAGCCGCGAACAACTGGGCCTCACCAGGGTCGACGTCAGGCACGGGCAAAAAACGCTCGAGCCCCGAACTTGCCGATCCCGGGAGGGCGGGGATCCCCTCGGCGATCTCGATCAGGGCCTCGCAACGTTCTTTGCCGAAGCGCCGCGGCACGCTGCCACGGCGCAGCATGTGAGGCAGGGCAGGCAGCCTGCCGCAATCCGCGAACGAGACGCCGAAGATGGCCAGCGCATCTGTGAGCAAGCCAGCCAGTCCGAGCTTGCAGAACGCGTCAGTATCAACGAGAACCTTCATCGACCGTCCGCGGAGCAGGGCCGCATAGCAGCAGCAAGGCTCGATCCGTCTCGTTTGCGTCTGCGATGTTGACGCCTTGCGCGAAGTGCTCCCGAAGTTGGCGACGGGCACCGACGTTGCGATACAGCGCCTTGACGGCCAGCGTGGCGGTCGGGTAGTGGCCGGTCTGCCTCGCCCACGCAAAGATGAGGGTGCTTGCGTCGGCGCCACTCTCGCGCTCGATCTGTGCTGCTTGGCGCGCCAGATCTTTGAAGTCTCTGGACGCGGAGGCGTTGACGTGAGGTGCTTCGGCGCTGCCCACGAGGACCCGTGTGGCATAGGTGTCAGCGCGGCTCTCCATGTCAGACCCATCGCTGATTTCATCCTCTTCATCAACGACGGGCTGGCCTGGAGCGCAATCACCAGCAGCGATGTGCGCCGCCTCATGCGCGATCAAGAAGGCCACACGTCCTGGCTCGTCGTGCTTGTAGCCGACGACAATCGCTGGCCGCCCCTCCACGATACAAGCCATCCCTTGGAACGAAGGAGATGGCAGCATGTCCAATGGAATCACCGGAATGCCACGCGTCCAGAGATCGCGAAGGACGTCACCGAGCTGGATCGCAGTTCGTGTGCGCTCGATTGTCTCTCGCCATGCCAGGCCGTCTACGGGTAGCACCTCGGGAGGAGGGGCGTTCCGAAGCGAGCGAACCGCTGCGGATGCGACCTGAATCGCGACATGAATCGCCGCCGACAGCCGGTCGCGGCTGATGTCTCTAACCCGCCTCAACTGCGCCGCCGGGTACAGCGGCGCTGCCAGTTGCGCGCCGGGAGCGGATACCGTCTCGAGTGAACTGCCCAGGAAGCGCGCGACTCTGAACTCGAAGTCTTGGACGAGCGTCGGGTCTTCTGCGCAGGTGTCGTCCCACCAGTCCGGCAGTAGCGCGGCTTGGACGAAGTCCCTGTTGAAGCCCGCCTTCGCCAATCGCTGGAGTAGCGTCCTAAACGTTCGTGTTTCCGTTGATGCAGGCACGTTCGCTGTCGTCCTCCGAGGTTGGCATGTGTCTTAGCCGGAGCTGACGGTGGCCGCTGGACCGCGCAGAGCTCCCGTACATTGTACCGGCTCAAGGACCTCACCGCCCGTGCGAGCGGGAAAGCGGCCAGTAGGAGTTCAGGCCCAGATCCGGCGCGCTTCGGCCTCCAACTGGTCCTGCCTCGCCTTAACCCAAGGAGCGTAGTGCCGCTCCGTGACCTTGATCGATGCGTGGCCGAGAAGCTTCGAGACGCTGTCGAGCGAGACCCCCTTGAGAAGGAGAGAGACGGCGAACGTGTCGCGGAACCGGTGGGGACGACAGTTGGCGACCGGCGGATCGGCCGTCTGGCCGAGCGTCTTGAACACCCGATCCCAGCTCTTGACCATGCTCTCCGGCTGGCTACTGCCGTCGTAGAAGAAGTACCGCTCGTTGTCGCTGTTGACGGCGGCAAGCGCTGACGTAGTCCCAAGATTTCAAGACGGCTGATAAATGGAGTAGGGTCGCTTCCGACGCCTCCGGATGCAGGAGGGAGAAGCGATGAAGAAGTCCCGGTACACCGAGGAGCAGGTGGCCTACGCACTGCGGCTGGCCGAGAGCGACACGCCAGTCGGGGATGTCTGCCGCCAGATGGGCATTGCTGAAGCGACGT
>JAWKIN010000054.1:0-4108 GCA_041394345.1 Acidimicrobiales bacterium
CTCGGCTCACGATGATGGCGTGACTGAGCGGTGCACCGACGTCGACGACGACCGCACTCGCGGGCACGAACAATGGCGTCCATGACGGGTCGGTAATTGGGGCGACGAGGATGTCGCCTGGCTCAAGCGCAGTCGGATCGTGTGAATCGGTCACGACTCGGGCGATGCCGCGCTCGATACCCGGGCAACCCGAGACACCACTCAGCACCTCACCGACGGTGACAAGGTCGATCACGACCGCGTCACGTCGGGGGTAGCTCGACATGGGAGGTGGCGGTCCATCGAACAAGAACGGCTCCTGCAACGCTGCAACCTCGGCGTAGTGGGCCTCGCGTTCGACGATGACGTCGTAGAACGGCGCCGGATCGTCCAAGAACTCGTATTGCTCAGACTTGGTCAGCATGCCGAACGACTCGATTGCGGGCATCGTCCCCGCCTCGACGCAGCGCCGTCCCCACTCTCGGGCCGCAACCCGGAGCTCGTGGACGAGCTTGATGCAGTTGGTTTTCGTCCGCTCGCGACCTGGCATGAACACAGTCGCCGACGACAGGGCCGCCATGAACTGGCCCTGCGTCTCGGGGTCGCCTGCGAGCATCGCCGTGATGCGTTCGCCGATAGCCAATCGCTCGGCCGCCCGGTCGTCGTTGTGATCTTGGGGCGCCGACGACGCAGGCGACAACCGCATCCGGTCGATGGCCGCCAGGGCCAGGTTGGGGTCGGTCTCCCAGGTCGGCGAGCGAGCCTCCCATTCATTTGGCCCGCGGGCACCGTAGCGGAACACAAAGTCATCGAACGCCGCCACAAAGGCCTCGACGTCGTCGCCGGAGGCCGCCCGAAGCCGATCGTTGAGTCCGGCGTTGCCCTCGTCGAAAATGGCGGCGAGTGTGGGCGAGGCGGCCACCTGTCGACCGAGCGTCCACATGAGCATCGAGGGCATCGCCGATTCGACGTCGCCAAGTCCAGCCAGAAGCTTCAGCGTCGACTCAGGCTCACCGACCGCCGCACACACCTTGGTGATGATGCCAATGGGCAGGGTGGCGAGGAAGCTGATGTAGATGTGTTGGCCGAAGAGATGAGCGAAATGCTCCTCCATCAGCGCCCAGCTGCGATCGAGAATCTCGCGATCGGTCATCGTCGAGTAGTCGGGCCGGTTCGCCCGGAGCTCGTTCATCGTGATTTCGTCCTGCAACACCTCGGGCAAGTTCGGTGTTGTCAGGGTCCAGCCAAAGGTTTCGCCAATTTTCTCGGTGAGTTCGGGCCGGTGATGCCATGGTTCGTCGACGATCGGCGGGACACCGGGGGCGTCACCGAAGAACGAGTCGTCGATGTCTTGCGCCGTCATGCCCGGCCCCCGGGCGCCCAGCATCCGTAGGGCCGACGCATTGAGATAGGCATAGCCGCCGGTCACACCGAGGAAGACGCATTCGTCTTCGGGGAGTTCGTCGCGGGTCATGACCCCGATGCGGTAGTAGGCCTCGCGAAGCCAATCTCGGACCCACCGAGGCCGTCGTCATTTTGGAAACCGAACGAGAAGGTCAGCGGAGCCACCGGGTCGGGGAAGACTTCTCCGACGTTGGCTCGGGTATAGAACAACTGCTCGCTCAACGACGTTTTGACAATCCAGTCCTTGACCACAGGGTCCCCTTTGTTCGGCTGGCGGAGACCCTAGTGCCCTTCGTCACACGAAGAAAGTCAGTCGACAATGTCGACTGGAGTCCCCGGCTCGATGAGGTCTGCGACCGTGCGCAGGACATCGTTGGCTACGAACGCAACCGAGTGAGGGGTCGCTTGCCCCAGCAGGTCAGGGCGGATGGTGCCGTGAATTGCCACCACCGCGTCGCCGCCATTGATCTGCTCGATCGACTCGGAGCAGGCCGACAGCGCGAGCACAAAGGTCCGTAGACCGATGTTTCGTCCCAGGGCAATTCGTCGCGCAGGTAGTAGCTCCCGGTTGGGGTTGGCGTGCCCGCCCTACCGATCGAGACAATTGTTTCGGCCACGACCTCACCGCTGCGGAGCACCGTCAGGGTCCGGTCGCTGAGATCGACGGTCACCGGGTATCGATGGCGCGACCGTCACCGCATCCTTGGGGATCCATCCGGTGGTGCCATTTGGCCGAACGGGCACGGCGACTTCGAACCAGTCGCCCTGCTCGCCGATGACCTGGAAGTAGCGAGGACCAAAAACTGCCGTTGGCACGGCGAGGTCCCACGCAGGCGCTGCGTCCGGATTGGGTTCGCTCCAGACCTCGACAATCCCCTCTTCGACGAGGGCACGCGCCACATAGCTACCGGTGCCGCTGAAGTCGAGCGGAGGCTCGGTCGTTGTCGTACTCGGGGCCAGCGCCGTTGCGGCCTGGCGAGGCGTCGTGGTCGTGGTGGGTAGCTCGACGAGTGCCAGTGCCTCTGGCACCGCGCCGCTGCGATCAGCCGCCTCGGCCGGGATCGTCGCCCGTGTCGACCACAACAGACCAGTGAGCATGATGACCAGGAGCGCGCCGAGCACTCCTTTGCGGAAATCTGCCGCTTGCTGGTCAGTCGACATGAACGCCTATCGGCCGGGAACGTCCCAGCATAAACAGGCTTACGCCGCCGCTGCTGCCGCGGCCGCGTCTACGCCAGCCAGGTAGGCGGCAGCCTGCGCGTCGCTCAGGACGCCGAAGATGTCTCGCAAGGCGTCGTCGGTCAGCGCTTCGGCCCTCGACGCAAGAGCGGAGTGTGAGTCGTCGAACGCCGGGGCGGGGTCCCATCCGAACGTAGAAACCATGTCGGGCCGCTTCATGGCATGCGCAACCTCGGGCCGGAGACCAGACGCAACGATGGCGGCAAGGTGGGCACTGCCTCGTTGCTCTCGAAGCAAGGCGATCAACTGCATCGCGCGTGCGGGGAGGTCATCAGCCAGCGGCTGAGCCGTCCAGCCGGCATAGAGCGAAAGGGCGCCCAACGGGCAGGCGGCGACGAGAGTCTCGGCCGCATCGCAGAACTCGGCGAGCCCATCGACGTCGGCCAGCTTCTGCCGACCGAAGTCGGCGCAGCATTCGTTGTAGAGATCGGCGGCGGTTCGGGGGGCAACGATCTCCTTGGCGGAGTCCCAGAGCTTGGCGATGGCGGCTGGGTGGAAATAGCCGAAGGCACTCGTCACAACGGCGGGAGCGACGTCGCCAAGTACGCCGCCCCGACCAAGGATGTAGAAGCGCATGCCATCAAGGCCGTGCTCCTTGCCGACGGCCAAGGTCGCTGGGGCGAAATAGAACGATCCGCCGAGCGCGCCGACTTTCGGGGCGGTTGCGTCCATCAATTCTTGTGGGGTCACGGTGTCTCCAAGCGGGAAGGATTTCCCCGCACCCTGCCATCAATCGGCGCGACAAGGCAAAAGACAACACCAGTTCTACGGCTCGGCTCCAAGCAAACCCAACCGGAGTTTCAACGTCAGGATTCGGCGCACCGACTCATCAAGCCGCTCGTCGGTCAGACGGCCCGATTCGAGCGCGGCCAGGATCGACGATTGCACGATAATGATGTCGGGTGGCGCGAGCAGGAGGTCGATCCCCGCCTCAATAGACTCGACCGCCACTTCTCCCCGATCCTCGCCATCGAGTGCGCCCATATCGAGAGCGTCCGAGACGATCACCCCGTCATACCCGAGACCACTGCGCAGCAGACCGTCGACGAGCAGCGGGCTCTGTGTGGCCGAGACACCGCTGGGGTCGAGTTGGGGCATCGCCAGATGGCCAACCATGACCATCTCGACGCCCGCCTCGACAGCGGCCGCAAACGGCACGCGCTCACGCCCGGACCAGATGTCGGGGGAAACGTCGATGACCGGCAGCGAGCTATGACTGTCGACGGTTGTGTCGCCGTGGCCGGGCCAGTGCTTAACCGTGGCCGCAACCCCACCTCGCTGCAAGCCGTTGATGGTGGCGACCACCATGTTGGCGACGACGGTCGGGTCGTCGGAATAGCTCCGGTTGCCGATGACCCCTGCGTCACCGCCGGTAATGTCGGCGACGGGAGCGAACACCACATTGATGCCTTGGGCTCGGAGCTCGAGCGCCGACGCCAGACCAAGCGCTTCCGCCCGTTCGGCGTCGCCGGCCAGGCTTCGAGCG
>JAWKIN010000055.1:0-4083 GCA_041394345.1 Acidimicrobiales bacterium
GCTGGTGCGACGCCGATCGACGCCGCGCCTCGACCCGGTTCGCGTGGAACAACGGTCGCCTTCGTTCATCCAAAGGGAAGCTTCGGTACGCTCATCGAACTCGTCCAAGAAAACTGAGGCCACCGCCATATGCACCCTGACCCCGATTTTCTCGGACTCCTCGATCTCGACGAGATCGCCGGAGACCTCTTCGTCGGGCTCAGCCCTCAGAAAGGCCGAACCAGGGTGTACGGCGGGCAGGTCGTCGCCCAGGCGCTCGAGGCCGCTCGGCGCACGCTCGACGATCACGCCCATCACGTGCATTCATTGCATAGCTACTTCATTCGACCAGGCGACGAAACCCGGCCGATTGTCTACGACGTCGATCGCACCCGTGATGGCCGTTCGTTCAGCACGAGAACCGTAACCGCGCGCCAGAGTGGGGGTGCCATCTTCTCGATGTCGACGTCCTTTCACCGCGACGAACCCGACGTCGAGTACGCCGTTTCGCTCACAACCGACAACCTCCCGTCTCCAGACGACCTCGTGGCTGACGAGTGGGACCTCGTGTCGGACGTTCGCCCGATCCCCGACCAGGCACCAGGCCGAGCAACCGCCTGGATCCGTCTTGCGCAGCCAGCGCGACTACCCGATGATCGCTGGATCCATGCCAATGCCGTTGCCTACTCCAGCGACAGCATCCCCATGGACGCCATTCGATCCGGACGTCCCGGCGACACCGACTGGGAGCAACTCATGGGTGCCAGTCTCGATCATCCGTCTGGTTTCATGCGCCAGCGCGAGCGAGGACGAGTGGCTCCTTTCGACATGCACTTGCAGTCGCTGCGAAGTTCTCGCGGCGTAGCCCACGGTACGGTCCACACCGCCGACGGCCTCCTCGTCGCCACCGTGGCCCAAGAAGGTCTTATCCGACTACTCAAAGCTAGGAACCATGGCCGTACGACCCTCCGAACCACGCCTTCCCTCATCACCGAACCAGACGACGAGCTCACCGCGTGCTGGCCAACGCTAACCAACGACGGCACGCCACTCAACATTTTTGGCATGCTCGGTCACCATCCCAAACTGCTCAAACGGTTCAATCTCCTCGGCGGATTCCTCCTCAACAAGGGCGTCGTGCCCGCCCGTGAACGCGAAATCGTCATCCTTCGAGTTGGCGCCAACGCCACGGCCGAGTACGAATTTGGCCAACACACCGTGATCAGGAAGGCGTGTGGCCTCACCGACGAAGAAATCGCGGTATCGCTGGAGCCGACCACGTCTGGTCAGACGACGACGCCGTGCTCCTTCAATGGCCGACGAACTCTGCACCGACGACTGTGTCAGCGACCCAACCTTTGCCGCCCTCAGCGAACGTTGGGACAACCAAGCCCTGATCGAACTCGTGATTGTGGCTGGCTTCTACCGCCTGGTTTCGGGGTTCCTCAACACCTTTGGCGTCCCCTCGAAGAGGGCACACCAGGCTGGCCCATCTAGTCGAGGGCCGTTAGTCGAGGGCCGTTAGTCGAGTGCGGTGAGGTCGATTAGGTAGCCGGCGGTCCAGAGCTCGTGGGCTCGTTCGAGCGGCACCGGTGGGCTGAGTGCGTAGCCCTGGGCGAGCTGGCAGCCAAGCTTCGCGAGCGCCCGGTATTGGTCGTAGGTCTCGACGCCTTCGGCCACAACGGACAGCCCGAGCGAGTCAGCAAGCGCTACCGACGCCGAGACGATGGCGGAGTCTTCGCGAGAGTGCCGAGTCCGGAGACAAACGACCGATCGATCTTGATGGTCTCGGCCATCGAGAAGCGGCGCAGGTAGTCGAGGGTGGCGTAGCCGATGCCGAAATCGTCGATGGCCAGCTTGCAGCCAAGGGCAGCGAGGCGGCGAAGGGCGAGACTTGCTTGCTCGAGGTCTTCTACCCCCATCGATTCGGTGACCTCGAAACCGATGTTTCGGGCATTGACCGCGTGGCGGTCCATCGAGGTGATGATCGTGCTCACCAGGCTTGGGTCACTTAGCTGACGAGCTGAGAGGTTGACGGTGATCATCGGCCCCACCGAGCCATTGCGCAATGGCCAGGTGTTGATGTTGGCGCAGACCTTGTCGATTACCCAGGCCCCAAGCTGGATGATGATGCCGGTCTCTTCGGCGATGTCGATGAAGTCGCCGGGCGGCAGCAGGCCGTGGCCCGGTCGGTCCCAACGGATGAGCGCCTCAGCGCCGATCATCATCCCGGTCTGGATGTCGACCAGGGGCTGGTAGTGGACGACGAGTTCGTCTTCGGTGATGGCGACCTGAAGCGCTTGCTCGACTTCGTGTCGGACAACGACACGGCGCTGCAGCCCTTCTTCGAACATCGCATAGCCGGCCCGGCCGTTCTTGATGGCCCGGTCGAGCGCTGACTCCGCGTTTGAGATGATGGCGGCCGGCGAGCCGCCAGGGCGATCGATGAGCACAACGCCGATGGACGCGCTGACTTGGAGAAGGGTGCCGTTGCCAACGTCGACGGCGCTGGTCAGCGCGTCGATAACCCGGTCGGCCATGGAGGCCGCGTCAGCCTCATCGTTCATGGCGACACAAAGCACGAGGAACTGGTCGCCGCCGATGCGGCCGACCGTATCGCCAAGGCGCACCATGGCTCGGAGCCGGCGAGAGACCTCGAGTAGCACTTCGTCGCCGACGTCGGCTCCGTGCACGTCATTGATCTCTTTGAAGCGATCGATATCGACAAGAAGGGCCGCCAACTTCGTCTGGTCCCGACCGAGGCGGGCCACGGCCTGCTCGAGTCGATCGACAATCAGCGCCCGGTTTGGTAGCTGGGTTAACGGGTCATGGAGGGCCTGGTGGGCAAGCGACGCCTCGGTCTCGCTTCGCTCAACGGCGACGGCGACGACACGAGCCAGGTGTTCGATCGAGTGGCGCTCGCTCGGATGGGGTTGGAGCCGCTCCGGATGGGCAACGGTGAGGGTCGCTCGACGTTTGCGATTGGGGCCGGCAACGGGAAAAATCCACAACGCGTTTATGCCCCGGTCGATGAGATTCGCCCGCGCTGACCCCGGCAAGTCTTCCACCCGGACACAACGATGGGTGGACGAGTCGCCACTCTGCGTGAGGTAGTCGGCAACCTCGGCCACCAAGTCAGCGGGGTGGTCGCCGCTGACGTGGACCGACTCGGCGCCACGACTATCGCTGACGGAAATCCAGCATTCAGCCGAGGGCACCTGGAGTTTGACCCGGCTGGCCACGATCTGGAGCAGCTCGGGTAGGTCGTGGCCACGCGCCAGCGAGTCGAGCACATCGGCCTGGTCAGCGAGGAGTTTCTCGGGGCTCGGCCGTACCGAAAGGTCGCGGTAGAGGGCGAGGAAGTAGGGCCACCCATCGGCGTGCGACGGGATCGAAAGGAAGCTCGCCTGTACCGGCACCGAGGACCCGTCGAAATGAGCGAGATCGAGTTGAACAACTGCCTGTTGGCCTTGGTCGACGAGTTGGGCAACGGCTTCAAGTTGCGGCGTAGGGGTCGAGTCGATGAAGAGCACGTCGGGGCTCTGCCCCAGCAATTGATAGGGCTCCGCACCCAGCATGGAAGCAAGGTTTTCGCTGACATACATGAGGTGAGCGCGGCCGCTTTTGGGGTTGATCGTCGACACGGCCAAGCCATCGATGGCTGAGTCTGATCGGCGATTCCGTGGCCCGGAAAATAATGGAGTGCTCAACAAACCCGGCGGGAGAGGCGGATCGAAGGGCAGCTCATTTTCAGTGGCCGTAGATAGATCGGGCACGAAGCAGAACCTCAGTACAACGGGCAGGGGCAGACAACGGACGCGAGCCCGCTGAAGATCTGTCGAGACTACTCACCACGCAGCGTGACAGGTTGGATGGTCGCAGAACCCGCGGCCCGGGGGTTCTCGGGTAGCGTCATTGGCGTGGCAGACAGTGTGAGCGTGGGGGAACTATGTGCAGCGATTGACTTCGCGATTGCCACGTGCTTCCCCGACGAGATCTGGGTGACGGGAGCCGTCTCGGGAATCCGACGAACCAAGCCGGGTCACGTCTACTTCGATTTCATCGATCCCAGCGACATCGGCCACGCCCCTGGGGCCACTATCT
>JAWKIN010000056.1:0-3710 GCA_041394345.1 Acidimicrobiales bacterium
TCGCCGAGGGCGGCCTTTAGGCAGGGGTAGGGGTGGCGGCCAAACGAAAGATACCAGTCGGATTTCCTGACCTCGCGCTGATGCCCGAGGTGTCGGGGTCGGACTCGGTCCGCTACTGGCTACAACTCGAACTACATCACCTACCTCGGATCCAGGTGTCGCGACTCCTCAATCGCACCACCGAACTCAGCGTCCGGGCCTTCAGCTATCTCTCGTTCCTCGCGTTTCTCGGCACGCTCACCACTATCGCCGTCATGCCCGGCCGCTCGAAGACCGCCGCCGTGTGGTGGATCACCCTGCACCTCCTGACCTATGTGTGGATTGGCACCACAATTCGGTTTCTGCTGAGCCGCTCGATCACCAACCGCCTGACCCCCCGGCAGGTGGTTTGGACGCTGCGACCTCTGGCGATCGCCGGCGGACTGCTGTGGGGCGCGCTGCCCTACACGATCGGCCCCGACGAGCCCGGCTTTCGCTACCTCGCCCTGACGGTCGCCATCGTTATTCCGGTGCTGAGCTATTTCTGGCTCTTTGGGCAGTGGCTCAGCGGCCACCTATACGCAATCACGCTGACGGTCACGGTCGCCGTTGGCGAGATCCGTATGCAGAGCACCTCGACCCGCATCATCGTCGCCTATGCCGTCGTCTACCTACTGAGCTTGGCTTGTCTCACGCTCATTCTCAGCACGACAGTCTTGTCGGCGCTTTTGAACGAGTTCAGAATCCGAAATCAGGCTGAGGTGATCGACCTCGCACTGCTCCAGTTCGAAGAGGGCTCCCAAGATTGGCTGTGGGAGACCACTAGTTCGCACGAGCTCAGCTACGTGCCCGCACGTATGTCGGCTGCCCTGCCCAATTCGGCGCCGCCCCTCCTGGGCCGTTCTCTTCAGTCGTGCTTCGTGGCGACCGACGTGGGTGCGAAACGTATTGGCGCAGCCATGACCAACGGTCAAGCCTTCTCGCGTGTGCCAGTCAAGATCGCCGCCGGAACCGAGGACACCTGGTGGGCCGTATCGGGGAAACCGACACTCGACGAGCGCGGCACGCTCATTGGGTATCGCGGCATCGGTTCCGACATCACCGCAACCCAGCAAGTCACGGCGGCCACCCAATCGAAGGCTCGCTACGACGCAATCGTTCGAACAACCGGCAGCATCGCCCACGACTTCAACAACATTCTCGCGACGACGATGTCCTCGCTGGGGCTGGTCGCGCTCAACACCCGCGGCGACGAGGAAACGACCAGCCTCCTCAGCTCCGCGCTCGATAGCTGCGAACGGGGGCGAGACATCGCCTCCAAGCTCCTCTCGTTTGCCTCGCTCGACGCTGGCCTCCAGGCCGAGGCGTTCGACGCTCGCCCAAACCTCGAGATGATCGTGCAAGCGGTGCGGCTCAGTACGCCTGCCACGCTCGCTGTTCGGCTTGATGGTCCGGCCACCTGCCCGCTCTACGTCGACCGCATCCAATTCGATCGCTCAATCCAAAACCTGCTCGACAACGCCGTACTCGCCACCGCTGGCGATGGCACCATCACCGTGCAGTTCATTGCCGATCACGACGAGGGCATGGCGACCCTCCGTGTGAGCGACACTGGTCCCGGCATCGCCGAGGCGGCCTTGCCTCGAATCTTTGAACCGTTCTTCACGACTCGACGCGAGACCGGCGGAAGCGGCCTCGGCCTCGCCATGATTCACGGTTTCGCTCACCAAAGCGGCGGATCGCTGACGGCCCGGCTGATTCAGGCGGGGCGGTCTTCACGTTGTGCTTGCCGCTCGGCCCAAATCGACGGAAACTAGTTCGCGGGCCATGTACCACCACCGCTGATCCCTCCGCGAGACTGCGGCAATGCGAAAAGCGCTGCTGAACAAGCGAAAGCGCCCCACATCCAAAGTCGCCTCCATCGTTACCACTCCCTCTGCCTTGTCGGCTTCGGGTTGGTCTACGTCGCAAATCAGCAGGCCGGCGCGGACGTTTCGTCGAGCGCCACCGGGGCCGACACCGCCGATGCCGAGGACCCAGCGGCGACCACGACGGCAGGCGGCCTGCGCGGTGAGCCTCGATGAGGTGTCGTCCCGACCGTGCCAGCGACAACGACGACAACACTTCCCGTTTGACGGGTGGGTGAACCCGGCGTCATCTGGTCTTCCGTGGTCTGAACTGGGCGCCGTCGAGGTCTCCTCACCTTTCGGGGAAACCCGACGGACGTTCTATGGCCGAGGTCCTGTCCCCGTTCGTCGGTCATCTGGACCTACGAGATCGGTTGCTCAAACTCGACTGTTGGTGGCGAGCCAAAAATTGGTGCGGATCGGCTGGACCGGGCAGCCGTCGGTGTTTCATCCGCCCGGTCAACCCGGACGCCTGGTGGGTTGCGTTCGGTGGGTACAACCACAACAATCAACTTTCTCGACCCTGACACCGGTGCGGTTGCCTACGCCTCTACGCCACCGACGACATCATCAGGGGCTCCGTCACCATCGATCCCGACGGCTACCCCCCTTCTTTACACCGGCAGCCGCGACAGCTATTACCACGTTGTTGCCCTCGACCGGCCCAGGCGAGGCGCTCTGGAAGCTGTCGTCCGAGGCAGTCAAGCCGACACTTTGGAACAACGACTGGGACAGTTCCGGTCTCATCATCGACGACTACCTCTTTGGGGGCGGCGAGAACTCCCTTGTACGTTGAAGCTCGATGGGCTGAGCGCGGTAGCAAGGTGCCAGTCGATCAGTATAGCGTTCTCGACCGAAGGTTGGGATCAGGAGTTGCTTGATGCCGTTGGCCAGATGTCGATCGAGAACAGTGTGCATCAGCGGCGACACGGTCTACTTCGCCAACTCTGGAGGACTCGTGCAGGGCTGGGATGTCAGCGGCCTCGCCGACGGCGTCGACCCAACGAGAACGTTCCGGTTCTGGACTGGCGAAGACACTGACGCCTCGGTCGTAATCGACGCGGAAGGCATGCTCTACGTCGCATCCGAGTACGAGCGAGGAAATGCTCGGGGTCAGGAGCTCGGCCAGATCATGAAGCTCGATCCGACGAAGCCCGATGACCCGCTCGTGTGGTCGGTCGAGGCCAACCGCGGACTCGACACCGGTGTGTGGGCCACGCCCGCGCTCTACAACGACATTGTGATCGTGCCGACCGATACGGGTGAGGTCTATGGCCTCGACCGGGCGACGGGGGCCGAGCGCTGGCTCCTCGACCTACCGGGACCGCTTTGGCAAAGCCCCGTCGTGGTCGATGACGTGCTCATCCAGGGTGACTGTGACGGCTTCCTCCACGCATTCGACGTACAAGACACCACCACGACGCCAACCGAACTCTGGACTATCGAGCTCGGCGGCTGCATCGAGTCGACGCCTGCCGTGTGGGACGGGCGTATCTTTGTCGGCAGTCGCAACGGGACGTTCTATGCGTTGGCCGACCTAGGCAACGAGTAGCGGCTCTTCCCAACTCCGCCGGGCCGTGGCGATTGAGCCAGCGGCGAGGAAAACGCCAAACCCAATGACGTTGCCGATGGCGACGGTGATGAACGCTGTGCGGTAGTCGCTCTGGTCGTGGATTGCTCCAAGCAGGAATGGTCCACCCGCGACCCCGAGAGTGCCGATGAGCTGGGTGAGCGAGTAGACCCGGGAGTACTCCTTCACGCCGAACGCTTCGGCGACGAGCAAGGGTTGGAGCATCAGGAGGTTGCCAACGCTCAGACCGAAAA
>JAWKIN010000057.1:0-3195 GCA_041394345.1 Acidimicrobiales bacterium
GTCGACGCCTGAATTCCTCATCAAGGGCCTCCCAGTATGGCTCGTACAGCTTGAGCAGCTCAGTTGGGCGCATGACTGCCAACCCCATGTCTTCCAGTTGGCCGCGGTGCCTCCAAAACGTTGCGCGGTCGGTGGTTAATAGTACGGGGATGTTCGACACCAAGGCTTCGCCAGCAATCGTTCTATCGCCTCGATCACGAAGAAACCTCAACGGCCCGCTCTCCGAATGGACCTCGTCGACGGAACTCACGCCCAACCCTCGCAAGAGCAGTGGCGACACTCGCGCAGAGGGCACCCGAAATAGCAATCCCTGTGCGATCCCCGGATATGCGTCGATGGAGATGTCGTCCTGATGGCCGCGAAAGAACTGCAGCAGTGACCTAAGTCTGTCACCCTTGATCCCACCGGCCTGCTCAACTTCCCATTGGACTGTTCGGGACACCAGCCACGGGTAGCCCGAACGATTCTCGAACTCCTTGTACAGGATGCCCAGGTCGACAAGGTCATTTGCCAGGTGAGGCCCATACCTCTGCGCAAGATCATCAACTGCTCCGTCATCCCAGATGATGCTCCCCCTTGTCTCCAGAAGGCGATCAACCCAGTCGAGGTTCTGGAGCACCGATGTATCCAAGAGCTGTGGCTCGGGAGGACGGAGGGTCTGTTCGATCAGTCCGAGCCTGGCTCCGGGATCTCCTTCCGCTGCCAGTGCCGCCCTCAGGAACGTGGAATCAGCCACCGTTGTCATCCCGACTAACTCCATTCACTCAACCAGAGCATCTCGCGAGCAAACCGCAGCTCCTCGGCGCACTCGGCTTCCTCGAACCGATAAGCAAACAAACAGCCCGATGCCGACACCGGCTCACCGACAGCGTCCCATCTGCGACGGGCCCACATCGGGAGCGGTGAGAAGATCTCCATCACGCGAGTCCCCGCGGGGCCGGGACGGATTCTAAGTTGCTGCGGCTCGCCTCGCTGCGCATCGATCGCCAGTTGGAGCCGCCAAGCGTCGTCGCAGCCCCGCCACCGGCCTCCGACGACCGGGAGATCGATGAGGCGCTCCGGGCTGCCATCACGTACTTCGACATAGCACCAGAGATCGGCCCCATAAGCCTGGGCTCGACGCGCCACGAAGCGGCCGGATTGGGCATGAAGCTCAACCCACCGTCCCCTGTAGTACCGCACGGGACTTGCTGCATCCAAGAGCGACAGCCCTGGTACATCTCGAGAAGGCTGCGCCGCGTCCAGTAGCTCGTCGAAACGAGCCAGGTGCTGCGCTGGTGTGCCGAGCGGAGGTGCTCTCTGCCAATCGGTGAACGAAGTCTGGCCGAGGCCCAGATCGAGGAGGTCGGATGGCAGATCTTCACCCGGAACCGGACTCAAACGTCGAACATGGTTCACATACTCGACGCGCGCCTCAAGATCATCGGGCAGAGCGGACAGCTGGTCAGACGTAATGCCGCGTAGGATCACGACGCCGCTCTCCCGGGCGATGAAACTCGCCGGCGCGGCGTAAAGGAGCGCAGCGGCCCCGTGCTCCGGCTCGGCCTGGATGTCCCGATGCTCGAGGATATCACCGTGGGCAATTATCGCCTCGAGAGTGTCTTCCACGAGGCGCTTGGTATCGTCAAGGGTCTCCACGAGACCCCGCAGCGGACGGACTACTCCGCGCACCAACATCGGTGCGGTACATGGGCACAGGAAACTCGCTGCCCTCCGCAGGGCACAAGCGATCGCCTCGACGGACGTGAGATCGAGTGCATCCGGATCGAGTCCCAAGTCCTCCACCTTGTCCGCGTGCACCTCGGCAGCGCTTAGCCTTCTCACGACCAGCTCCAGCCTGCGTAGACTTCGCCAGGCCGCACCTGAGACCCCAGTCGGCGATCCGTCGCGATGACAAGGAACCTGGCCGCTCTGGCCAGCGTCGGAATTTCCAAGAGCCTTGTCGTGGCCAGCCTCAATTCAGGTCCTGCCCAGGTCGCGGCATCCTTGGGGCTGCTTGCGAGCCGAAGCGCGAACTCCGCGAGCCACAGGTCTGTCAGCCCCTGGCCAGAGCCGTCTGGCGCAAGCAGCAGAAAGCCACCGGCCAGTTCCGCGAGGCGGGTGACCCGAGCGTCCAAGTCGACTTCAGCC
Source organism: Acidimicrobiales bacterium (assembly GCA_041394345.1). Lineage (GTDB taxonomy): Bacteria > Actinomycetota > Acidimicrobiia > Acidimicrobiales > SZUA-35 > JBBKWJ01. The sequence continues at coordinate 2,131 of JAWKIN010000057.1, forward strand.
AGATCAGCCACTTCCAAGGCGAGGGCTGCGGCAATGCCAGCCTGATCACGGCGCTGCCAGACCGCGCGTTTTAGAGCTGCAAGATCGCTGTCAGCGCCCACCTCGGCTTCCCGCTCCGCAGCTGCCCAGCGCTCACCTCCGACCAATTGAAGGACGTGACGCACGATGGCGGACAGGACTTGCTGGCGCTTACTCCACGAGAGGATATCACCCGACGACCTCGCCGAGCCCCATAGCTCCCCAATCTTGATCGCCTCTAGGACCGCTTCGGCAGAGCGCGAAGTGCCGTCGATGTTCACTGTGCCAGCGAGGTCCGCTAAAGTCCGGATGCGAGGTAGAGCGATCAGGCCCGCGACGAAGTCGCCCTGTCGGGCGACATAGAGGCCACCGGGCGCGTCTACGGGGTGTTCCGTTGCCGACAATAGCTGCACGGCGACTGTGGGCCTCTCAAACGTGAAATGTGATACCTCCGCCAGATCAGGAGCGCCGCTGTCGTCGATGAGGCGCGCCACTGGACCGCGTCCGGGCTGGCGGAGCGCCCACCGTAACGGTGCGAACTCCCGCTCACACTCGATCGTGAAGGCCCCCAGTTCTTCAGCGGTGAACTGGAGCCGGCACAGGTGCGCGGTGTCGTAGTGGCTCTGCGCCTTCTTGAGTTCGCGAAAGTGCTTTTCGAAGTGGGCCCTCCAACGCTCTGGCGTCAACGGAAAAGCCAGCGGAGGGAGTGCCTCCGTCACCGTTGCCTTGCCGTCAGCGTTTTCGAAGAGCAACACGGCGCATCTCATGCTACGCCCCGCTGGGCCACGAGCCTCGATGTCCACTTGTCCGTCCCATAGCTGCTCCAGGGTCGGCGCCAGCGGATCCACATGAACGAGAAGGGGTCCGTAGGGGGCTGCACCTGCCGGCCAAGGCCGGGCCTCTCGGATCCGCATGACTACATCGAGGTCACCGAGAGCCTCCGCCTCCGCTTCCGCAGCAGCGCGTGCACGAACGTGTACCGTGTGGAGGCCCACTGGGAGTTGCGGGAGTTCGACGAAAACCGGCTCTCCCAACGCGATTGATGTC
>JAWKIN010000058.1:0-1853 GCA_041394345.1 Acidimicrobiales bacterium
TCGGTGCCGACACGATGCGGCGGTGGAGTTCCCGAAAGGGTGCTGCTTTCAGGATGTCATCGAACGGTGGAACCGTGGGGGTGTCCATGTCTTCAATCTGACACATTGTTTCATGTTGGGTCAAGGTGTCATTTGGCACGGTAGGCTGGACGCATGGCTGGACTGCGTGAACGTCGGCACCGGGAGACGAAAGAGTTACTCGTTGATGTCGCGTTCGGGCTGTTCGCCGAGCGGGGGTACGGCAACGTCACGATGGAGGAGGTGGCTCACGCCGCCGGGGTCTCACGCTCGACCGTCTACCGCCGCTTCGCGACCAAGGACGACATCGTGCTCGAAGTGCCTCGCCGCTGGCTGGGTGCCTTTGACGCGGCGGTTGCCGATCTCGACGACGGCGCGTCGCTGACGACCGCGGTCACCGCGGCGACGCTCGCAGTCGCACGGCACATCGACGAGCACCACGTCACGGCGCGCGCGGCGTACTCGATTCTCGACACCGCGCCCAGCCTCCAACAAGCGGGGGTGGCGACGACCGCGTGGCTCGAACGGTTCGTCCGTCTGCTCCAGGCTCGGGTTGGGCCGAGCGATGGCACGACTGCGGGCATTGACGACGAGACGGCACGCATCGTCGCCGGGGCCTACCTCGGGGCGATCGACGCGATGATGCAGTACTGGGCGATGATGGGCGGAACCGCATCGGTTGCCGAGTCGAGCCAGCGCCTCCTCGACCGGCTCGAGCCGATCCTGCCCTTCACGGCTGGAGCTGCGCACAGCCTTCGCGCTCGATAGCTCGCACCCGGAATGACAAGGTGAACGCCAGGACGGCCACACCATCTATGACGTCTGCCCCGGCACGCGCGTCGACGGCCGACCCCACGGTCCGTCATCGCGGGTCAACCGGGGGCGTCACGACGCACGAGTCGACGAACTCGTGAAGTACTAGCTGACTCCGGTGTGTGGCGGCTTCGCTCCGTCGGACTTCACCCACGCCTCCCTCGAGATCAACGGCATCGAGATCTCACGTGCAAGCAACGACGACTCGCCACATAACACCCGCATGAAATCACGCCCGAAGTCGAAGCCAGGCGAACGTGGCTCCAGACAAACGAGTCGGGACCCGCACAATGGCGGATCCCGGGAAACGTTTACGTATGAATTTGTGGAGCTGGGGGGAATCGAACCCCCGACCCCCTGCTTGCAAAGCAGGTGCTCTAGCCAACTGAGCTACAGCCCCAGCGGCGCAAATACTAGCGGGTGCCCAGTTCGTTCCGGCACCCTTTCGCGCCTAGCGTCGGGGCCAATGACTCGTCGACTCCCGTTCTTCTATGGCTGGGCCGTTGTGGCCGCCGTGTTTCTTGTCCTAATGATCACCGCTGGACTGGGCTTTTACAACGCTTCGGTCATCTTGTCGGCGGCCAAAGACGAGCTCGGAGTCTCGGTCCAGACGGTGTCGCTTGGCCCGGCGCTCTTCTTTGGCATTAGCGGGATGACCGGGTTTGTCCTGTCCAAACGCATGGCGGTCGCCGACATCCGTTGGTTCTACCTTTCGGGTGGTCTGATTGGCTCGCTCGCCCTATTTGGGCTCCGCGCCGTCGACTCCGTTTTTACCTACTACGTCTTCTTCGCGGTGTTTGGCGTTGGGTTCGCGCTGGCCGGTTTGGTGCCTTCGACCACGCTTGTTGCTCGGTGGTTCGAGGTCAAGCGTTCGATTGCGTTGTCGATTGCATCGACGGGGCTCTCCGTAGGCGGCATTCTCGTGACGCCGATCGCTTCCAGACTCATCGGCGATCAGACGCTGGCCGGCGCGAGCACGGAGATGAGCCTGGTCTGGCTGATCGGCGTGGTGCCCTTGGCGC
>JAWKIN010000059.1:0-1620 GCA_041394345.1 Acidimicrobiales bacterium
CCATCTGCGAACTGGACGGTGTAAACACCCCATTAGGGGGGTGTGTACACCGTCCAGTTCGCTGGTTTTAGGGGAGGTTGGCGAGGGCCCGCGACCGATGGCTGATCTGATGCTTTTCGGACGCGTCCATCTCGGCAAACGAGCGGCCGTCTGATTCGTGGGGCACGAACACGGGATCGTAACCAAACCCGCCATCACCGGTCTCGGCCGTGGCGATATCGCCGACGACAACCCCGAGGGCATCGACAACACGACCATCGGGGTACGCGACCACGACACACGTCCGAAACTCGGCCCGCCGATTCGTCACGCCATCGAGTTCGTGCAACAGCTTGGCCACGTTCTCGGCGTAGGTGGCGTTCTCACCGGCATAGCGAGCGGTAAAGACTCCTGGTCGCCCATCCAGCGCATCGACAAACAAACCTGTGTCGTCGGCCAGTGCCGCCAGACCGGTGAACTGCATGATCTCAACGGCCTTCTTGGTGGCATTGCCGAGAAGTGTCGGCTGGTCCTCGATCGTGTCTGGGGCGTCGTCGGGCCGAGCGACAACGTCGAAGCGGTCTCCCAGCAACTCACGGAGTTCGGCCACCTTGTCAGGATTGGCCGACGCAATGACCAGTGTTGGCTTCATCAGCTGCGAGCCGGAGGTGGCGTCGCCAGGGCCGCATTTTGCGCGGCCACGATTTGGGCAATGCCTTCACCGGCCACATCGAGCAATTGGTTGAGCATCTCGCGCCCAAACGCCGCGCCTTCGGCCGTGCCCTGCACCTCGATGAAGTCGCCCGATCCGGTCATGACGACATTCATGTCGACCTCGGCCGTCGAGTCTTCGATGTACGGAAGGTCGAGACGAGCTTCGCCATCGATGATGCCAACGCTAATGGCGGCACAGTTGTCGATCAGCGGCTTGGTGGCGAGACCGAGCCGGGTAATCGCATCGTGGAGGGCGACGTAGCCGCCGCAAATCGACGCCGTTCGCGTGCCGCCATCGGCCTGGAGCACGTCGCAGTCGACCGTGATTTGACGCTCGCCCAGCGCTTTCATGTCGACGACCGCCCGCAGGGATCGGCCGATCAAGCGCTGGATCTCTTGGTCGCGACCCGACACCCGACGGCGAATGCGCTCTGGGCTAGAACCAGGAAGCATCGAGTATTCGGCGGTCACCCATCCCTTGCCGGTGCCCTGCATCCAACGGGGGACACTTTCGTCGACCGACGCCGTACACAGCACCCTCGTCCGGCCGAAGGTGACCAGGACCGAGCCAGCGGACATCGTGGTGAAGTCGCGCTCGAAGGAGAGGGGGCGAAGTTCGTTGTTTTGACGGCCGTCTGGGCGCATGTGGGGGTTCCGATCTGGGTTTCTTGTTGTCGACCAGCCACCATAGGACGGGTCGGTGTGCCATCGGCGCGCATCGACCAATTCGGGTCCAAGCAGTTTGGAGCCGAGCGACGCGAACGCCCGAACATCGCCAGACGAGATGAACTGGTGAGTCCCTTGGCGATGCTCGTCGGGGTGATTGAGTCCGAGCGCCTGCAGCTGCGATGCGAGGGCAAAGGCCGTCTCGTCGGCCGATGAAATCAGCGTGACGCTCGGGCCGACAACATCAGAAATGACCCGAGC